>CAYGZQ010000005.1:0-107621 GCA_964354375.1 uncultured Planctomycetota bacterium | reverse complement strand
CACTCGAATTGCCTGAAGAATCGTCCGGACATGAGAGCGGTTCTGCACACTCATCCACCGAATCTCATCGCTATGAGTCATCTTGCGGGCTTGCAGAAGCCGGGTGCGCTCAATGATGCGCTGAGGAAGATGCATCCGGAAGTCGGCATTCTGGTCCCCGGCGGAGTCGGAGAGATGGGCTACCGCATACCCGGCTCATTGGAGCTCGGGATCGCCACTTGTGATGCGCTCAACTCACGCAATGTCGCGATATGGCCCATGCACGGGATTGTGTCGCTCGCGGCGGACCTGGACACCGCCCTGGACCAGGTTGAGATCATCGAGAAAGCGGCGCGCATATATATGCTCGTTCTTGCCGCCGGGCAGGAACCTGTCGGGCTGACCGATCAACAGATAAGGGAATCCCGCGCTTTCTGGGGCATCGAGGACGTCGGTCGATGAAACTGCTCGCGATTGACATCGGCGCGTCCGGCGGCAGGGCGGTTCTGGGGGAGTTCAGGGACGAAAAGCTCCTCGTTTCGGAGCTGAGGAGGTTTCCCAACGGGACAGTCGACATTCAAGGTCGCAAGTACTGGGACATTTTGCGGCTGTTCGAGGAAGTGAAGGAATGTCTGAAGGACGCAGGGGATGTGGGGAGTCTCGGGATCGACACCTGGGGGGTCGACTACGGCTACATCGGACGATCCGGCGAGCTTCTTGGGATACCGTTTGCCTACCGGGATTCGCGCACGGAGAAATCCGTTCCGCGCGTGCACGAGAAGATCTCAAGGGAGGAACTGTACAAGCTTACGGGCATCCAGTTCCTGCCGTTCAACACGATCTACCAGGTCGCGGATGACCTTGTGAAACGCCCATGGCTTGTGGAGAAAGCGGATCGACTCCTTATGATCCCCGATCTCATGGGTTTCCTGCTCACCGGCGAGCGATTGTCGGAATACACAATTGCCAGCACCACGGAGCTTCTGGACGTTCGCACGCGGGAATGGTCGGCTGAAATCCTCGAAAAGATCGGCTTTCCGGGCGATAAGCTCGGAAAGCCGGTACATCCCGGGGTTGAGATGGTGAGTCTGACTGATCGCATCGTTGCGGAAACGGGATGTCGGGCGAAGTTAATCTGTGTGGCCGGTCACGATACCGCGAGCGCGGTCGCTGCGATTCCGATGGAGGAGGCGGCTGCGGGAAATGCGGCATACATCTCCTCCGGAACCTGGTCTCTTGTGGGGACGGAGCTCAGGGACCCGATTGTGTCGAGCGCCGCGAGAGAAGCGAATTTCACCAATGAAGGAGGAGTCGGGGGAACGATCAGGTTTCTGTCGAACGTGACCGGGCTATGGCTGATCGAGGAGCTAAGGAGAATGTGGGCGACCGAAGGGAAGGAAGTCGATTTCGAGACAATCCTGAGGGAAGCCGGGAAGGCGCCCAGGTTCAAGTCCATTGTGAATCCCGATCATCAGTCATTCATAGCACCGGACGACATGCGCGTAGCAATAAGGGAGTTCTGTCGGGCGACGGGACAGACGGTTCCGAAGGGGATCGGTCCCCTTTCGCGATGCGTGTTCGAGAGCTTCGCGTGTGCGTACAGAAGGAAAATACGGCAACTCGAGGAGATCACGGGTCGGGCAATCGAACGCATTCATGTTGTCGGAGGGGGCTCCAGGAACAGGCTTCTTTGCCAGATGACGGCGGACGCGTGCGGGGTGAAGTTGATTGCAGGTCCCGCCGAGGCCACTGCACTGGGGAACCTCCTCGTGCAGGCGCTCAGAAACGGGCTGATCAACAGTATCGATCGCGGCAGAGACGTTGTCCGGACCTCTTTTCCATTGGGTGAATACACGCCGAGAGAATCTGATCTGTGGCAGCCGGTGGCGGAGAGATTCGAGGAGCTTGTCATGTCGGGGATTGGGTCGGGCTGAAAACTGATTGACAAACAAAAATGAGGCCACTATAATTTTGAGCAGATTCAAAATTGAGTGATATTCATGGCCCCAGTTCGCGAAAAAAAAAAGGCCCAGACTAAAGAGCGCATTTTCGGAACCGCTCGACAGCTCTTCACCGAAAAGGGGTATGTGAAGACTTCCGTGGAGGAGATCGCCGAGGACGCCCAGGTCGGAGTGGGCACGGTATACAACTACTTCGGATCGAAGCGCGGTCTTCTTTTCGCCATGCTGGGCGAGGACACGGATGGCCTGTTCAGGTCGGGAGAGAAGGTTGTCGCAAGCGCTCGCGGCGATCCGGAGAAGGCGATCATGGATCTGTTCGGGGTCTACGCTGCGTTGTACGGGAAATACGATCGCAAGTTGATGAGAGAGCTTGCGGCCGCTGCAATAGCCGACACCGAGTCGATGGGCAGAGAATTCCCGACACTGGACTATCGCCTGATCGGTCAGGTGAGCGCGTTACTGGAGAAGCTGCAGAAGATGGGGCGTCTCGACAAGGGGATTTCGGTAGACGAGGCAGCCCTGATACTCTACAGTGTCTTCAGCACTCTGGGTCTCATCTACCTGCAATACGACGACATGGACCCCGGGGCAATCAGGGAGGAATTCGGGTCGAGCGTTCGGACCATGCTGAAAAGCTGGCTCAGGTAGGATCGCGGACCTGATCGACGACTCGTGAGCAGTGCTAAACCATCGCGCCGACATACAGCCCATGTTCAATCGAGACCACAACGAGCGGCGAAACCCGTGCCTTGAGTGCGGCGCATGCTGCGCTCACTACCGAGTCTCGTTCTACTGGCGAGAGGCGGATGACATCCTGCCCGGGGGAGTGCCGGTCGAGTTTACGGAGGACCTTACAGACTTCTACCGGGTGATGAAGGGCACGGATAGTGCTGACCCGAGGTGCCTCGCGCTGAAGGGAGAGATAGGGAAGAGCGTCTGCTGCAGCATCTATGAGCGAAGGCCGTCTGCGTGCCGGAATCTCGTCCCGTCGTGGTTCGACGGCGAGCCGAACGATCGATGCGACAAGGCAAGGGTCGCGCACGGGCTTGCGCCGCTCGCACCCGAGGCATGGACCGATCCCGACGTAGGTAGCCTGAGCGAGTAGTAGACATGCGCCTCCAGTGTAGTAATGCGCCTCCGGCGCATGGTTCTTAATAGGTCTGACAAAATAGAGAACCATGCCCAGGATGGGCATGACTACAGGAAGCGGACCGCATAGCGGTCCGCCTCTGGTATGAATAGATTGGCAGTGAACGGATTAAGCGCCCTTGCCCGTCTTGCCGGTGAATGTGAACTTCCGGATCAGGACGGCGGGGATTTCGTAACTCCCTATCCCGGCCCACCATGCCGAGCAGGGATGGCACTTATTCTCGATCGCGTCGATGCGCTTCCATGCCTCAAGCATGCTGTCGGTGAATCTCAGGTTCTTGATTGCGTGCTTGATCTTGCCGCCCTCGACAAGCCATGCTCCGTCGCGGGTCATGCCTGTCATGACCGCGTTCGGGGGGTCCAGAAGACCGTTCACGTAATGAAAGCGGGTCACAAGGATCCCTCGGTCGAGCATGCGCACCATCTCATCGACCGTCTTGTCGCCGGGAAGCAACCTGAGGTTGAGGGGCATGGCATCGGACGGCATGCTGCCGGGACCGAAGCCGTGCCCGGTGGATTCCTTTCCCTCCTTCGCGGCGGAGAAACGGCTGTAGGCGACCGCGTTAGCGACGCCATGATCGATAAGCGTGAGGGCCTGTCTCGGGACGCCCTCAAAATCGAACGGGACGCCTGCGATGGAGGACCCGTACGCGTCGTCGATCAGGGTGACATTCTCGCCCGTGATTTTCTGGCCGAAACGCCCGGCGAACGGGCTCATCCCGTCCTGAACTTCCCGTGCGCTCAGGGCTGTGTAGTTGAACCACTCGATGAGCTCGGAGAGCGCCTTGGGCTCGAGGACGACGTCATAGGGTGCAGGCTCGATCTCGATGGGATTGCGCGCCAGGACTGCCTTCCTGCAGGCACGATCGTACGTGCCCGCGAAGTCGGCCTTCTCGGCGTCGCGACCGGTCAGGGAGGCGAATCCGCTCGGCGGATCGTCGCCTTCGCCGTCCATAGCGACGAAATTGCAGGAGAAGGAAGTGAGAGGCTGATGAGCGCGGACGCCGTTCGAGTTGGCGATCGCGATCTCGGCGAGGGTTGTTTCCACGGCTCCCGCGAGAACCAGGCCGTCCTTCCTGGCGCGCGCGATGGCGTCCAGCGCCACCTTCGCCCGCTCGGAGGGTCCCCAGTCCGCGGTCGATTCGACGTAGGTGCTGGTACGCTTGTATTCCGCCTTCGGGGCGGGACCGGGAAAGCCCTTAAGGGGCTCGGACGCTTTCATTATCTCGAGCGCGTTCACCATGCAGTCGAAAAGCCCGGTCGGAGTGACCAGGTTAGTCGATGCGGTCCCGATGTTGTCGCCGCGCGAGACTCGGATGTTGACGGCCGTCTCGTCGATATGCACGTTCTGGTGAATGGCCGAGTTGGCCAGACGGGTCAGGCCTCGCGCGTTGCGGCTGAAGATGATCTCGCACGCCGCGCCCTCGCACTTTTTCATGATGTCGTCCGACATCTCGTAGAAACGTTCTTTGCCGATGAGCTTGGTCATGACGCACCTCCCACGGAGACCTGCCTGAATCGAGCCGGAGCGGCTCCATGCGCCACATGGGCCGTCTGCATGGGCTCGCCCTTGCCGCAGTTCGGAATTCCCCAGATGTGCCAGTATTTCTCGTTGCAGATCGCGTCGCAGGAATTCCAGAAATCCGGAGTGATGCCGGTGTATGCCGGATTCTTGTATGGCTTTGTGAGCTTGCCGCCCTTTATCTCCCACGCGATCTCGCAGCCGAACTTGAAATTGACGCGCCTGTCGTCGATGGACCAGGACTTGTTCGTGTCGAGGAAAAGAGCGCCGTCGGAATCGGCGAGCAGCTCTTCAAACTCCCGGTCGCCGGGCGCCAGGTTGATGTTGATCATCCTGATGAGGGGCATGTTCTGCCAGCCGTCCGCGCGCATCGCCCCGTTGGCTCGATGGCCCATCAGCGCCTGGCATTCGCGGCTGGAGAGGTAGCCCACGAAAAGACCCTTGTCGATGATCTTCGTTCTCACTGACTTCACGCCCTCGTCATCGTACCCGAACGTCCCGAGTCCGCCTGGCGAGATGCTGTCGGCGTAGATGGTCACTTTGTCCGATCCGTACTTGAGCTTCCCGATCAGCTCAGGCTGCAGGAAAGACCCTCCTGCGAGGCTGATCTCGGTACCAAGCACCCTGTCGAGCTCGATCGGGTGTCCGCAGGACTCGTGCACCTGCAGCGCGAGCTGGCTTGCCCCGATGATGATGTCTCTCTTGCCGACCGGGAGGGCCTCCGCTGTGAGGAGCTCGACAGCCTGGTCGCGGGTCCGCTCTGCGTTCTCGACCAGTTTCATCTCCTCGATACATTCCCAGCCTCTGCCGGCCCAGTCTCCGCCGAGACCCGCCGGGAAGCTGCGTCGCTGGACCTCGTTTCCGTCCTTGGCGGTCACCTCGTAGCCGGCGCCGGTCTCCACGATATGCTGCCGGATGTCGGCGCCCTCGGTGGAGACGAAACGCTTGTTGATGTGCAGCCCGCCGTGACTGGCGAAGCTGGCGACGACCTTGGGATGCTTGTGCAGAATGTCGGCGACTTTCGTCAGAAGCTGGATTTTCCTGTCGAGCGGGACGCTGAACGGGTCCTTCTCGACCGGCGTTTCGTATGAGTCCTGGTAGATTTCGACGTCGCCCAGCTTGACATCCTTGCGCTTGGTTGTAGCGCTCGCCTTGGCGATCTGGAACGCTTTCTCCGCCGCGGCGACGATGTCGGCTTCCTCGATCGAGGCGACGCCTGCGAATCCCCAGGCGCCGTCGGCGATAACACGCACGCCGACGCCGCTGTCGACCGTGCGCGTGACCGCTTCCACCTTGCCGTTTCTCAGGATCACGGCCTCGCGTCTCGAATCGACCCAGCGCGCATCGCCGTAGTCACAGCCCAGTTTCTTAAGGCGGTCGATGGCCGCCGGAAGATGCTCCATATTTTTCTCCTTTCCCCGGAGGGCCGGGGGAGGGTTAGTCCCATTTACATGTTCCCAGAGAGCCGGGAAAGCGGAGGGAATTCTAGAACGATTTAGTTGAAACTGTCAACTAAATTCCGGGAAAAAAAGTTGAAAATTTCCACTAAATTGCCCGGTGGCCCGGGTTCCGTATCCAAGGCCCGAACATGAGGGGCCGTTGAAAAGTCCGATTTGCAGGGGCACGGCATGCCGTGCCCCTGCCTGATGCCGCATGAATGGCAGGCTGGAAAGCCTGCCCCATGTGCGGATTGTGCTTGTCTTGTACTTTTTCATCAGCCCCGTTAGTGAGAGCGCCCGTCGAGCCACAGGAGAGAGCTACAGAACGCCCTCACTTACGTTCGGGCCTTGGATATCGTGCTCGCGAGGGAAGAAGAATCTCGTGCAGTTTGCTGAATTCGTCGGGGCCCAGGACATATCGAGCGCCCAGCCGGACCTCCTCGAGGTTGGGGTCGACCGCTACCCCGAACGCGCATCTCCTGAAGCCCGACACATCCCCCCATCCGTCGCCGACAAACACGCGCTGCTCGATGGACACGCCCTCCAGAGCGGAAATCCGCTCCACCCATGAGCCCTTGTCCATGCCGGGGATGTTGTCGGTGACGTGCATCTCGATCTCGCCGGTGCAGAGGTCGTCGGAGTCGAAGATGAGCTCGTTCGCGTGATAGTGATCGAAGGCGATATTCTCCCTCTCGAGCCACATGTCGCGCCAGAGAGTGAGGCCGCTCGAGAGGACCGCCGTTTTGACGCGCGCGGATTTCAGCGCTCTCAGAAGCTCGGGCGCACCGGGACGGATTTCGATCGTTCTGAGCCGCTCGAGGAATCTCTCTTTCGGAACTCCGGTCCAGAGTCCGACGCATTCGCGGACGAACTCGTCGTAGGGGGTTCTGTCTCGGAGATGGTGTTCGAGAAGGCTGCGAGCGCGGGAGTCCCAGGTTCCGAAGTGCTGGTTGAAGTACTCGACGAAGGAGCGGCGCGAGTTAAGGGTGCCGTCGTTGTCGAAGAAGACGAGCCTGTAAGGTGAAGCGAGATGGGTCACGTCGATGAATCGTACATTTACGCAGTGGGAATGGTCAAATCGTCGCAGATGCGTGTTTCCGTGGCGCCCGTACGTGCGGTCCGAGCGTAGCGAGGAGCGTACGGACGGGTGTCTCGTCCTGTAAGATCAGGCACCCATCTGTCCGCAGGAGCGGACATATGGGCGCCACAAACAACGCAGTTCTTGTGTGGCGCCCGTACGTAGGGTCCGAGCGTAGTGAGGAGCGTACGGACGGGTGTCTCGTCCTGTAAGATCAGGCACCCATCTGTCCGCAGGAGCGGACATATGGGCGCCACAAACAACGCAGTTCTTGTGTGGCGCCCGTACGTAGGGTCCGAGCGTAGTGAGGAGCGTACGGACGGGTGTCTCGTCCTGTAAGATCAGGCACCCATCTGTCCGCCGGAGCGGAGATATGGGCGCCACAAACAACGCAGTTCTTGTGTGGCGCCCGTACGTGCGGTCCGAGCGTAGCGAGGAGCGTACGGACGGGTGTCTCGTCCTGTAAGATCAGGCACCCATCTGTCCGCCGGAGCGGAGATATGGGCGCCACAAACAACGCAGTTCTTGTGTGGCGCCCGTACGTGCGGTCCGAGCGTAGCGAGGAGCGTACGGACGGGTGTCTCGTCCTGTAAGATCAGGCACCCATCTGTCCGCAGGAGCGGACATATGGGCGCCACAAGGATTTAGCTGGTTGGGAAATTACCGACGGGCCGCGCAGTTTGCACGGCCCGTCCCGGGGTAAGTCCCCTGTCCGCCGACCACAGGCCTCCTCGAAGATCCCTGTTAGATCGATTCAATCAGGGTGGTCCGCGGGACCACGTCTGTCCGTCTCGCATTGGGCCCGCACCAGCTCGATCAGCGGCGGGCAAGTCGCCTCACCCAATCTCCTACAGTCCTTCAGTACCTATTATAGTTGGGATAGTATGATATATCAAGTGCTACCGAAAAATTAAGCGAAAAAAAAGGAGACGGCTCGGCGGGAGCCTCGCCCTCCCCGCGAGCGTCGATTCACTTCGCCGAGAGCGGGCCCGCGTGCGAATAGCGAGTGATCTCGCCCTTATCCCCGAAGATAATCACCTGGCAGTTGATCACGCAATCTTCCTGTACGACCCTGATATAGTAGATATTGCCTGGGGAGGTTTTCCGGTCGAATTTGGACGAGTCGAGCGCGACCATGGGCTGCCCGGTGTAGGGATTCTCGGGCATTCCGACGCCTTTCCACCTGAGGAGGTCGGCCCAACTGTCGGGGTAGCAGAAAGTGCTGCGCTTGTAGTCTTCGAGCCACGTGCAGTACGGGGCGATTCTCTCGACCGTGAGCTTTTCGTTCGGGGTCCGCGACCGCTTGCATCCGGAGAGGTTGAGTACAATGAGCGAGATGAGAATGGCCGCAAAGATCGCGACGCGCATTAAGGCAAACGGTCTGTGCACCATGGTGTCCTCCTCTAATAGTCTACATCGGATATGACGGACGGGTCGAGGAATTGTTGCCGTGGCTCGCGATTCTCAGGCGGCCCTGGGAGGTTCCGGAGGCAACTGGAGCAGCCGCAGAGCCAGGGTCACCACGGCGCGCGACGGGAGGCTGGCGGGGTAACGCTCGACGAAGGGTCTTCTTTCAATCGCGGATTGCTCCACGATGGGATCGGTCGGGACCCATCCGACGAACTCGGGATCGGTGTCGAGGAATTTCCTGACCGCGTTTGTCAGCCTGCCGGCGGCGCGACGCGCCGCGAAATCGTTGAGGACCCTGTTGATGATGAGCCGGACCCTTAGTCGGGGGTTTCTGTCGACAAGAACCTTGATCAAGCGGTAGGCGTTAAGCGTGGACGCGCTCTCGGGAGAAACGACGATGGCGATTTCGTCCGAGAGTCCGGCGACATGCTGCACGCCTTCATCGATTCCCGCGCCGCCGTCCATGAGGATGAATTCGGCGGAGTCGTCGAGAGACTCCAGCACATGCTCAAGGCGCCCGGTGTCCACGGCATCTCTCGGGACTATCTGGCCCGCGCCGGGCAGGAGCCACAGTCCGGAGGGCAGGTTCACAAGGGCTCGTCGGACCTCGCCGTCCGACGTGAGGAGCTTGTCGAGGGTAAGTCGGGGCTGGACCCCGAGCAGGACATCGGCGTTCGCGAGGCCGAGGTCGCAGTCGACGAGGATGGTCTTGTGACCCATCCGGGACAGAGCGAGGGCGATGTTGACGGCGAGAGAGGTCTTGCCCACTCCGCCCTTGCCGCTCAAAAACGATATCCGTCGCGCGTTGTGGGGCGGGATTTTCGGGGCGATGCTCCTGACCAGACTGCGAAGCTTTTCGGCTTGATCCTGCATGGTCGGCTTTCAGATGCGCTCGTTTGTCTCCACGGTCTGCGGGAGACCTTTCTCCGGGACGGCTTCGTCCGATGGCTTCTCCTCGAGGAACACCGATACCGGCACCGGGCCCGGGTCCTGTCGCTCCTTGAAATAGCGAAGCTCCCTGAGTGAGACCAGGACCGGGGAGCTCGATCTCTTTCGAACGGGCTCGAAGTCCCTGGCTCTCAGGGGATCGGTCCATTTCTCGGGATCGTAGGTTATTGACATATCAATCGATCACATCCGACCGAAGGAACCAAGCGCCGGAGGCGCATGCTACGTCATGCTTCGCCTGATCACGAGGCTCAGGAGATCGGACTCCTCGCCGAGTATGATGTCGTCGGGAACGCTCTGTCCGTTGGTCAGGTAGCTTGGGGGCAGGCCCTCGGAATACATCAGGCTGAGAGCCGGACCGAGCGAGCACGACTCGTCGATCTTCGTGAAGATGAAACGGGTGTAGTTTGCGGGACGGAAGCGGTCGGCGACGACCTGCATGTCTCTGGGCCGCGTCGTGGCGGAGACAACCAGGTGGCACTCGACATCATCGTGCGCCGCGACAAGCTCTCTCAGCTCCTCGATCCGATCGTCGCTGGTGGGACTTCTCCCGGCGGTGTCGATGAAAATGCGGTCCATCGTGCTGAAATCGTTGATAGCCTCGCGAAGCTCGGCGGGGCTGAAAACGACCTTCAGGGGGATGTCCAGGATTCCCGCGAACGTCTTAAGCTGGTCGATGGCCGCGATCCTGTAGGTGTCGGCGGAGATCAGGCCGACGCGCTCCTTGTCGAGGAGATTGGCGGTGGCGGCGAGCTTCGCGAGCGTCGTCGTCTTGCCCACGCCCGTGGGTCCTGCGAGGGCGAGAATCCTTGGAGACTGCCTGCCCTTCAGGCTCCCGCGCGCTTCGACCGTGGACGAGACGGTGCGCTGGAATGCGGTAAGAGTGGCCTCAAAATCGGCCAATGCGTCGGGTTCCGCGACCTTGAGGGTCTCCTCGAGCATCTGGTCGGCGATCGTTTCGTTGACCTCGTTCGCGACGAGTTTCTCTTTCAGGTGCTCAAGCCATCTCGGGAGCCTTTTTGTCTCGAGATCGGTATCGGCTTTCCTGCCGACTCCCTTCTCGATGGAGCGCCGGACGTCGGCGATTTCCTGGGCGAGCCGGTGTATTTGGTTTTCGAGCCTGGTGGTCGATTCGGTTGCGGTGGCTACGGGAGCGTGGCCGAGGATGGGTCCCGATCCGGGCGGCTGGTATATTACCGGCTGCGGACCATAGTGGGAGTTTCCGGGCTGACGAGAGGGCTGAGGGCCGTGACCGTTGGCAGCCCTGGGCAGAAGGCGATCGAGAATCTCGCTCTTCGAGGCGGAAGCGTTGCCTGCGGAGTCCTTGGAGTCGGTCGAGAGGTCGCGCTCGATCCCGGCGTAGACCTCGATCATGGCTCTCCCGCCTATCCCCAGAAGGCCGCCTTTTTTGTAGCGGCGTGTCTTGACCACCGCGTTCTCGCCGAGGTCTCGCTTGACCTGCCGGATGATACGAGGAAGATCCTTCTCCTCAGCCTCATATCTTTTGATCCGCATAACCATCGGCATTCAACTCCAGGATTCCGACGCTCTCGATGCGGACGTCGGGCACGATCTCGGCATAGCTGACCACCGCCAGGTCGCGTATCGCTTCGCCGAGCAGACGCGCCAGGGGCAACCGCACCTTCGGCCCGACAAGCAGCACCGGCCTCAGCCCGTGGTCCCGCACCTGCCCCGCCAGCTTCACCAATGTCTCCATGAATTTCTGGTAGACATCGGGCGCCATGACCGGGTATTGCCCGGCGGCGGTCTGTCGCAGGCTGGATTCTATCAGACTTTCAAGCGTCGGCGCCAGTGTTATGACCTTCACTTCGCCCTCAAGCGACCTGATGCGAGAGGTTATCTGCCTCGAGAGCGCGGCGCGGACATACTCGGTAAGGAGGTCGGGGTCCTTGCTTAGGCCGATATGGTCGGCGACGGTCTCAAGGATGGCGGCAAGATCACGTATTGAGACGCGCTCGGCGAGGAGGTTTCTGCAGATTCGAAGGATCTCGCCCAGCCCGAGAGTATCGGGCAGAAGCTCCGCCACAACGACCGGATAGTCCTCCTTCAGACGGTCTATAAGCGCCTGGAGATTCTGCCTGTCGAGGAATTCGTCGGCATGCGACCGTATGATCTCGGTGAGATGGGTTGCGAGCACGCTGACGGGATCGACTATCGTGTAGCCGAGTGTCTCGGCGCGCGGGCGGTGTTCCTCAGTGATCCAGTATGCCGGGTAGCCGTAGGCAGGCTCCCTCGTCTCGATCCCCAGGAGCTCCTCCTCGGCGGTGCCGGGATTGATGGCCAGGAGGCGGTCGGTCATCAGCTCATTGCCGGCGACCCTGTTCCCGCGGATCTTGACCACGTACTCGCTCGGACGGAGCTGGATGTTATCGCGTATTCGTATCGGAGGGACGACGATGCCGAGCTCGTTGGCTATCTGTTTTCGAATGACGGTAATGCGGTCCAGGAGGTCGCCCTCCGCTTTCGTGTCGACCAGCGGCACCAGCGAGAATCCGATCTCGATCTGCATGGGGTCGACACCCATCGTTCTCAGGACTTCCTCGGGGGTCTCCTTGGACGGCTGCGCCTCCATCCTGACTTTTTTGGCCTCCTCGCCGGCCTTGACGCGCTCTCTTGACTTCGTGATCGTGTTTCCGATGAGCCATAAGCCGGCGGCCATTGGGATCAGGAGGAGCTTGGGCATTCCAGGCACCAGCGCAAGGAGCAGGATCGCGCCTGCCGCAAGCTTGATGGATCTGGGCTGGTTTCCTATCTGCAGGAGAATATTGACGCTGACGTTTTTGTCGCTTGCCGCGTTGGTGACCATGACGCCGGTGGCGACACTCATGAGCAGCGCCGGCAGCTGAGCCGCCAGGCCCTCGCCGATGGTCAGGGTGGTGTAAACGCGGACCGCTTCGCCTGCGCTCATCCCCTTCTGGGCCATTCCTATGATGAACCCGGCCCCGATGTTCACGAGGGCGATGATTATCCCGACGATGGCGTCGCCCCTGATGAATCGCGACGCGCCATCCATCGCACCGTAGTAGTCCGCCTCCTGTTCGAGCTTCCTTCTGCGCTCCCTGGCCTGGTCTTCGGTGATGAGTCCGTTCGTAAGATCGGCGTCGATGGACATCTGCTTGCCCGGCATCGCGTCCAACGTGAAACGAGCGGCGACCTCGCCGATGCGCTGGGTGCCGTTGGCGATGACTATGTAGTTAACGGCAACCAGGATGACGAATATCACTGCGCCGACTACGAAATTTCCGTGCGTGACCCACGTTCCGAATGTGGCAATAATTTGACCGGCATCGGCTATCGAGAGGATCGATCGCGTGGTAGACACGTTGAGCGCGATCCGGAACACCGTCATCATGAGTATCCAGGTCGGAAACACCGAGAACTCAAGCGGGTCGTTGATCGCAGCGGCCAGCAGAATCGTGATGAAGGCCGACGAAAGCGAGACGGCGATGAAGAAGTCGAGGACCGGCGGCGGGAACGGAATGACCATCATCACGACCGAGATGACGGCCAGGGCGGGAAAGAAAATATCCGTCTGTCTGAACAGACGCGCGATGATAGGATTTCTGGCGATGATCTCCATCGGAAAATACGCGACTTACCGGGCCGACATGCCTGGCCCGGTGTTAATCAGATTCAGTCAGAATATAATCCATTTAATAAGGGCAAAAGTTGCCGGGCAGCTTCTCCATTCGAGACGGACGCTCATTTCACGGCCAGAAGCCTGAAGCCGTCGTCGTCATCGACATACACCTGCACCCAGAACCCGGCATCCTTCATCACGGCAAGGAACGTGATCATGTCCGGCATGCTGTCGTCGGCAACAACACCCCCGATCTCCCTGTGATGCCTGTTGGTCTCGCTTGAGGGACGCCGATCGAGGATCGCGACACGTCCGCCATCCTTCAGAACCCGGTAGAACTCGCTCACCGCGCCGCGAGGGTCGCAGAAGTGCGGGAAGCTCTCCAGAACCACGACCCAGTCGAAAGCCTCATTGTCAAAGGGCAGGTTGTGGCAGTCGCCGACGCGAAAGTCGATGGATCTTCCCTCGGGAGCACGACGGATCTGCCTTGCGCGGTCGATCATCTCCGGAGTGATATCCAGACCGGCCACGCTGCCGCCCTCGCCCAGACGCTCGGCGAGAAGGACGGTCAGTCGTCCCGTGCCGCATCCGCAATCGAGAACCTTCGCCCCTTCGTTCCGCGGGAAATGTATGTCGTCGAGGATGAGATTGATGCGATCCCGGTCCTGATCCGTGTAGACATCGAACACACCTTCGGATGCTCTTTCCCTGAAGAAATCGATCAGTTCGAGTCTGTGGCTGTCATCATGCATGCCGGCGATCCCTTGTGAAAACTGATGTCAGCCTGCGGGTCATCCCACAGGCTTAAGGCGCTCAATAAGGAACTCCACCGCGGCATTCAGCTGGTCATCGATCCCGTCGCGGATGTGGTTCAAATCGTCGGGGACTCTGATGTCGGGCTGGATTCCGAGATTCTCCATGTTCTGGCCTTCCATTGTGACCCAACCGTTTTGCGGAACGCGGATGTAGGTCACCCCGTCAACCAGGGCGATATTCCATGTGCCGATCACTCCTCCGAAGGTTGTCTCGCCGATGATCGTGCCGAGGCCGAGCGCCCGGAATCCGGCCGGGAAAATCTCCGCGTCGGAGAAGCTGCGCTCGTTTATTAGGACGACGGTGGGTCGGTCCCATCTTCTTGGGGGCTGCTGCACCATCTCGGCGTCCCGCGGCTTCTGCCAGGCGAACTGCGGGCGGGAGAGGATGTCCATAAGCTGCTCGTGAGTGTTCCCGCCGCCGTTGAACCGCACATCGATGATCAGCGCTTCCTTGTCGAAGTTCTCGGCGAAGAGCTCCTGAGCGAACTGCTCGAGTTGCTCACCTGACATGCCGCTGATGTGAACGTAGCCCACTCGTCCGTCGCTCGCCTTCTCCACGATCGCCCGGTTGGAGTCCACCCAGTCGAAATACTGGACTTCCCAGTATGAGAGCTTGTTCGGGTCCTCATCCCACCAGGGTACGGGGGCCAAAGCGGCCTCGCGAGCCTCGGTTCCCTCCTGGTCCGACGCCACCTTCAGCACGGTGGTTCTTGCGATGGAATCGTCGAAAAGTCTCCAGTAATCGTCCGAGTTGGAGACAGGCTCGCCGTTGATCTCCAGCACCCACTCGCCGGGCTCGATGCGGGTCTCAGAATAATCCGCCGGGCCTCTCGGGTAGACCTTTGTCACCCTGAGTCCCGGACCCTTGGCGAACGGATCGAAATCGAGACCAAGGTAGCCGTTGGTTTCGCCGATTCCCTCGTTACTGCCGGATGTCCAGCACGACAGGTGGCTTGCGTCCAGCTCCCCGAACAACATCGACATCAGGTCGGTGAATTCCTCGGGCACCGCGGCTTGCTCGACCAGCGGCTCGTAAAACTCGATCGCCTCATCCCAGTTCGTGCCGTGGAGGAGCGGGTCGTAGAAATGATTCTCCAGGACGCGACCGGTCTCGTGGATCATCTGGCTGCGCTCGTCGGCAAGGTTCACAGTGAGCCGTCCGTACGCGGGTACCGACGAAACGCTGCTCGCGTCCTTCTTCCAGAATTTCACGCGCCCTCCGGTGAGGTAGTAGATTCCGCTGCCGTCCGGGAGCCATTCCAGATCATCGACGCCGTCAGGGACATCGGCGATGGAGTCGGCGCTGCCGCCATCGAACGGGATGCTCCACAGCGCCGTGGTCCCGAGCGCGTTTGAGTCGTAGACGAAGGTTTTCGAGTCGGGCGACAGCGCGGCACGCCATCCACCGCCCCGGGTCGATGTCACGAGTCGGGCTCTCTCGTCGATCCGATCGAAGCTAATCTCAACGGCGACCTTCTCTTCCGTCTTGTCTTCATCCGAGCTCTCTAAGGTTTCGGTTTCTTCGCCGGCGGATTTTTCCTCGGGGAATTCGAGGACATCGCTTCTCGGCGCGGGAGTCCTGTTGAGCGGGATCACGTACAGCGCGTATCCGTTCTGCCACCATCCCCAGCCGGGAAGGCCGTAGGCGATGTCCCGGCTGCTGAGCATGTAAATGCTTTTCCCGTCGAGCGCCCAACCCGCGAAGTAGTCGGTGTCGTGGTGGACGGTGATGTTGACGGGCTGCGGGTCGGAATTTTCGTCGGTGCCCACAACGAAGACTTCGTCATCGTAGACCGAGTCGAGTCCCGTGTAGGAGATCCAGCGCGAGTCGGGCGACCAATCATAGCCTGATGGCCAGGGGGAGGTCTGGAGGAGAGTGTGGAGGACGACTCTCTCTGAGCCGGTTTCGAGGTCCCTGACCACCAGCTTGTCGTTGCCCCTGTAGCACGCGATGCGGGCGCCGTCGGGCGAGTAGACGGGCAGGTATTCCTCCTCGGGAGTGTTTGTCAGGCGGGTCCATTCGTACGTGCGGAGATCGATCTCGTACACTTCCTGGTTGCCGTCGCGATCGCTGATGAGCGCGACGCGGTCGCCGTCGGGGTGCCACGCGACATGGCGCTCGCGTGATGGAGTGTCGGTGACGCGGACGGACTCCCGGAATCGCTCGTCGCCCAGGGGCGGCGTTTCATCAGGGTCGTAAACGGGAGCGACATACAATTCGCCGCGCGCGATCAGAGCGATATGCGTCCCGAGAGGGCTCAGCTCGATCTCTTCGACATTCCCGCTGATGTCGAGGCGCACATCCTGCGAATGCTTAGGCTCGCTCGAACAGTCGAGATGGATTCTTCGGGGTTGCTGACCGGGGTCCATGATCCACAGCCGAAAATCCTGGATGAACGCGATACGTCCCGTGTCGGCGATGGAGAGGAACAGCACGGGACGGTCGGTGAAATCGGTGAGCTTCTCGGCGGGTCCGCCGCTGGACGGGATTCTGTAGACGTTTTCCATGTCGTCGCGATCGGACACGAAATAGATGGTCTGGTCGCCGGGTCCCCAGCAGGGCCAGTAGTCGATTCCGTTGTAGCCGTTCTCGACCCATCTCATGTTCCGACCGTTGCGATCCATGACGTAAATGTCCGTGTCGCCGGAGCCGTTGTATTTTCGTCTCTGCCAGTTGGACGATCCGCGGCAGACGACGATTTTGCCGCCGTCGGACGAGTAGCAGGATTCGCGATTGATGCCGGTGTCGCGAGTGATCGGTCTGTCCGCGCCGCCCGCGACATCGACCTCGTAAAGATCGGATGAGAAAAGTCGCCGGTAGCTTCTGAAGAGGATGGTCTTGCCGTCGGGGGAGACGTCGACCGGGACATCGTAGTTGCCGAACCGCGTGTGACGCGTCGGTGTGCCCCCGCTCACCGGCACGGAATAGACATCATCGTTTCCGTCGCGGTTCGAGGCGAATGCGATCCTGCCGCCGTCCGGAAACCAGACCGGATGCCAGTCCTCGGCGACATGGTCGGTGACTCGCGCGCATCGACCGGTGTCAACATCGGCCGTCCAGATGTCGCCCATCCAGCTGAACGCCACCTTCCGTCCGTCGGGGCTGATGCTTGCGTCGAACATCGCCATGCGTCCGTCCGCAAGCGCGTCGGCGCGAGGCGAGACGACGAACAGAATCGGCAGGCACAAAAGGACAAATAGGATTCGTGACATCGTGAATCTCATGATGGCCTCCCATGACGGAAGGGGCTCGGGAAATTGGGGCCTATTCTATCACGACTTTGGCCGTATCCAAGGCCCGACCGTAAGGGAAAGCGTGTATCCAAGGCCCGACCGTAAGCGAGGCCGCCTCCCAGGAGTCCGCATACCGTATCCAAGGCCCGAGCGTAAGCGAGGCCGCCTCCCAGGAGTCCGCATACCGTATCCAAGGCCCGACCGTAAGGGAGGGCGTATCCTGTGCAGCACCATCTTTTCGGCGCCCTCACTTACGTTCGGGCCTTGGATACGGGGGGTTCAGGGTTTACAATTGTGTATGTGCGCGTGGAGGTTGGATGCATGAGGATTCCCCCACTCATTGTGTTCGCACTCGCAGGAGCGGTCCTGGTTTCCTGCAATGGCTCCAGGCTTCCTGACCCTGTGTCGCCGTCGCCAGCACCCGCAGGCGTCTCCCGCGAGCGACCGTTGCCGCGAATCCTGTGGGGAATATGGACCGTCAACGTCTCGGCGGATCACACCGTCTTCGACGTCGTTCCCGACCGCTTGAATGCCCTGCACTTCAACGTCGTGCGCCTTCTCGAGCAGACGGTCTGCACAGACTGCCTGTCCATCGGGAATGCGCACTTGCTGGCTAACGGCGACCTTACAGTGGATGTGACCCTGAAGCACCCCTTCCCAAGTTTGATTCAGTTTACCGCATTTGATGTTCGGGGGATTCTAATCGGTAACTCGGACTACACGTTTCCGCTGAGCGGAAGGATCGTCGCATGGGGGGATGATCAACTCAGGTTTCTGAACGCGGATGGTTACACTGCGCTTTTCAACCCTGAGGAGTTCCCCGAGGATTCGCCGGGTCCGCCCGCGCTGAAGTACATTCCGGGCAAATGGAAAGTGGGGAGCGATTTCTCGGCGACGCTGAACCCGTATTTGGCGTACTGTGAGGACCAGCCTCGCAGGATATTCACCGCCGGGAGCGTCCAGACGAGAACTGCCGTGCTTCATCTTCCGTCCGGGCCTCTGAAATTCGGTTACGCGGTCGAGGCATGCTGGGTGCCTGTTGAGAACGTGGTGGACCCGTTGACCGACTTTCCGCCGGAGGCCAACTGCAATGAGGCCTACAAGGTCAAGGTCGATGTGGGCTCGGGGCTTCTTCCTGAGGCCGGTAGCTCGGTGCAGGTGCAGGTGGAGGTGTGGGATCATCAGGGTAAGGGCACGATCTCGTCGGTGACGATCGAATCGCCGGAGCTGTTCGACGGTGAAACGGCGTTGACGTTTTCGACAGCGACAGGAGAGGAAAGTTATCTTTTTGAGGCCGTGCTTTCAAACGAGTTGGGGGCTTACATAGGGCAGTATCCCCTTCTTGTGAGGATTGCGGATACACAGGCCGATCCCAACCTGGGGTTCATTGATTCCTGGCAGGTGGGAGAGGTCAAAGTCGGCCCCAAGGCCGGCTGGGCAAGGACCTGGGGAAATGAGAATCACAACTGGGTTTACGGTATGGCAGCTACTCAGGAAGGAGATGTTTATGTAATTGGATTCCTGTACGGCACGATCGACTTCGACCCGGGTCCTGAGGTGGAAGAGCGGACCGATGACGATGGGGGGTGGTATCTGAGCAAGTTCGATCAGCACGGAGTATTCATCTGGGTTGCGACATGGGATCTGCTTCCATCAGATGTCGTGGACGTGGCAGTTGATCTCGAGGGAAACGTGTACGTCGCGAGCACGTTCGTGGGCCCGTATGATTTCGACCCGGGACCGGGGGTTTACGAGCTCACCTCGGTCTTTGCTTACGATCCCTTCCTGTGCAAGCTTGACGGCAACGGGAACTTCCAGTGGGCGCTTCGCTGGGGCGATGAGATTGAAGGGCCGTTCGGTGGACCTGTCGCAACTGATAGTCTCGGGTATGTGTACATTGCCGGGACTTTTTCAACGTACTATGAGGTAGATTTCGATCCGGGTCCCAGCGAGGATAACCACAAGGGATCCGGGGGGGCGGACTTCTTTCTAAGCAAGTTCGATTCCTCCGGCAACTACCAATGGGGCAGAACCTGGAGGGGAGGAGACGCGGCGGTGCCTTGGTCCATTGCCTGCGGGCCCGGACAAAGCCTCTATGTTGGCGGCAGGTTTGAGGGAGGCGCGGATTTTGATCCCGGGCCGGGGGAGGACCTACGCAACCGTTCGGAAGACGGCAACCTCTTCCTAAGCAAGTTCACAACGGGGGGCGCGTACCAATGGGTCCGGGCGTGGGGAAGTCATGAGTACATGGGCAGCTACACTGATGTATACGGTGTCGCTACTGACAGTTCGGGAGACATCCTGGTTACGGGCGATTTCAACACGAAAGTGGACTTCGACCCGGGAGATGAGGTAGTTGAACGTTATCCCGTGGGCAATGCAGACGCGTTCCTGTCTAAATTCAGCCCGGAGGGCGACTTCCAGTGGGTGCAGACTTGGGGAGGAAGCAGCATCGGGAACTCAGTCGCCGTAGATAATCAAGACAACATCCTTGTTACTGGACCTTTCTGGCTTACCGTCGACTTCGATCCAGGTCCAGGGATCCAGAAGCACACCGCATTAGGCTACTACGATCCCTACCTCTTGAAGTTCCATCCCTCAGGTGAGTTCGACTGGGTGTGTGTCTGGGGGGGGATCATCTATGAGGAGGGCAAAGAAATCGCTCTTGACAAGGACGGTAATGCCTATGTGGCAGGCGAGTATTCCGGCTCAGTCGACTTCGATCCTGGGCCTGCAGTAGACATTCAAACGAGCTTCGGCCTATTTGACGCTTCGCTCTCCAAGTTCCCCCCCGACGGCAACTGGTGACCCAGCCGAGACTTGTCCGCCCCGAGCGTTTCTTGCACTTCGAAGATCGATACTAGTGGGATCACGGTCCCAATCCCGCCCTCTGCCGCAGACTCCCAAGGGACGATACTCCGTATCCAAGGCCCGAGCGTAAGCGAGGCCGCCTCCCAGGAGTCCGCATACCGTATCCAAGGCCCGAGCGTAAGCGAGGCCGCCTCTTTTGATGTCTCATTCTTTCGGCGCCCTCACTTACGTTCGGGCCTTGGATACTGTAGCGCCCTCACTTACGTTCGGGCCTTGGATACTGTAGCGCCCTCACTTACGTTCGGGCCTTGGATACATGGGTTGCCGGGCAACCCACGGTCACTCGAGCTGATCCAGAAGATGCTGCACGGCGTAGTCCAACTGGTCGTCGACGCCGTCGCGGATGTGATTGAGGTCGTTCACAACCATTATGTCGGGCGGCACGCCGTAGTTCTCGAGATTGGTGCGGTCCATCGCGTACCAGCCCTCCATCGGGAGACGAATTCCGGTCGTGCCGTCGATCAACGTGTATTCCTCGGTGCCGATCACCGCGCCGAGGGTGGTTTCCCCGATGATGGTGCCCAAACCCAGCGTGCGGAAGCCCTGCGGGAAGATTTCGGAGTCGGACGAACTTCGTTCATTGATCAATAACACGGTGGGCCTGGACCATATCTGCGACGGCTGCGGCGTCCAGTCGGCGTCCCGCGGACGCGACCAGCCGAATTGAGTGCGCCCGAGGATGTCGAGAAGATACTCGTGGATATTTCCGCCCGGGTTCCACCTGATGTCGACGATCAGGGCGTCCTTGTCCATGTTCTCGGCGAAAAGCTCGCGCGCGAATCTCTCGAGCCGACTCCCGCCCATCGCCTGAATGTGCACGTAGCCGATTTTCCCGTTCGACATTTCCTCGACCCTGGCGCGATTCCTCTCGACCCACGCCTCGTACTCAGCTTCGCCCCAGGATTCATGGAACTGAGACGGCCACCCTCTTGTCATCGGGAGGAGCCCTACGTCCCTGGCATCGGTCCCGGTCTGATCCGATGCGACTTTCAACACGGTGGTCCTGGATACGGCATCGTCGAGAAGCGCCCAGAAATTGTTGGAGGGAGAAACGTCGATCCCATCGATGGAGAGCACCCACTCGCCGGGTTCGATAAGGGTCTTATCGTAGTCGGCCGGGCCTCGCGGGAGCACGTACGTGACGAGCAGGCCGGGTCCCGTGGTAGTGGGGTCGAACTCAAGCCCGAGGTCGGCGCTTCCCATGCCGATGCCCTCGCTGGAGCCCCCGGTATACGCGCCCGTATGGCTTGCGTCGATCTCGCCGAACATCATTTTCATGAGGAGCGTGAATTCCTCGCCGGTGGCGGTTTCCTCCGCAAGCGGGGCGTATTCCGACACGATCCGGTCCCAGTCGTAGCCGTGCATTCGGGGATCGTAGAAATGATTTCCGAACACGCGACCGGTTTCGTAGACCATCTCCCGACGCTCCTTGTTGAGGTCGACCGTGAGCCGCCCCGTTGTCGGGACCGGCATCACGCTTCCTGAGTTCTTGTCCCAGAAGTTGACACTGCTGGCGGAGAGGTAGATTACTCCGCGACCGTCCGGCAGCCACTCGATATCGTCCGCACTGTCGGGCAACGATGCTATCTGGGTCGGGTCGCCGCCTTCGAACAAGACCGACCACAGCGCGCGTCCGCCGAGCGCGTTCGACTCGAACACATAGGTCTTGCCGTCCGGCGAGAGCGCTACCTTATCGCCGCCGCCGCGGATGTGTGTGACCTGCCAGGCGCGCTCGTCGATGCGCTTGAAGTCGATGTCGACAGGGGGCGCGGATTCGTCGCCCTCCGCCTTGTCCTCATTTTCGGTTTCTGCGGGGAAGAGCACATCGCTTGCCGGAGGTGGCTCGTTTTGCAGGGGAATCGAGTGGAGTGTGCCGCCCTCCCACCACCAGCCGTAACCCTCCAGCCCGACCTCGTAGTTCCGGCGACTCATGAAGTAGATGCTCTTCCCGTCGGGCGCCCATCCGCCCAGAATGTCGTTGTCGTGGTGGACGGTTATATTGACGGGGTCGGGATCATCCGCCGCGGCGGACGCAATGAACACTTCGCCTGCGAATGCCGGATCGGGAGCGGTGTACGCGATCCATCGGCCGTCGGGCGACCACTGGTACGGTCCGATCCAGGGCAGAAACACAAACGTCGATTTCGCAAGGGTCCTGCTTTTCCGCGACTGGAGGTCGAAGACGACGAGATCGGTGTTGCTGTGATAGAACGCAAGGCTTTTTCCGTCGGGCGAGTATTCCGGCATGATTTCGTCTTCCTCGGTCGTGGTGAGCCTCGTCCAATCCCGCGTTCTCAGGTCGATCTCGTAGATTTCGTAGTTGCCGTCCCTGTCGCTCGACAGCGCGACGCGGTCGCCGTCGGGATGCCAGGCCACGTACTGCTCGCGCGATGATGTTTCAGTAATGCGGACTGCCTGCCAGTAGCGTTCATCGCCCAGCGGGGCAGGTTCGTTGGGATCGTGGAGCGGGATAATGAATAATTCGCCGCGAGCGATCAGGGCGAGATGGGTTCCGAGAGGGCTCAGGGCCGTTTCGGTGACACTCCCCGCGATGTCGAGCCGGACCTCCTGGTTGTGCTTGGGTTCGGTGGAGCAGTCCAGGTCGATCATTCTCGGTTGCGATGTATCGGAGTCCATCACCCACAGCTTGAAATCCTGGATGAAGCAGATTCGTCCGGTGTTTGCGAGCGAGAGAAAAAGCACGGGGCGGTCGCGGAAATCGGTGAGACGCTGGGCGGGTCCGCCGTCTCGCGGAATTCTGAAAACGTTTTCCTTGCCGAGATCCCTGTCGGAGACGAAATAAATCGAGTCGCCGATAATCGCGGGCCAGTAGTCGATCCCGTCATAGCCGTTTTCCACCCAGCGCATGTTGAGACCCGAGCGATCCATCACGTAGATGTCGGTATCGCCCGACCCGTTGTATGCGCGGCGGGTCCAGTCGAAGATTCCTCTCGAGACAACGATGCTTTCTCCGTCGGGAGAGTAGCGGGCCTCGAAATTCCTGCTCGTGTCGTGCGTGATCGGACGTTCGAGTCCGCCGTGGATGTCGACTTCAAAGAGGTCGATGGAGAAGAGTCCGCGGGAGCTTGAGAAGAGGATGTGCTCGCCGTCGGGCGCGACGTCCTGAACTACATCATTGGCGTCGTGCCATGTATGCCTTGTCGGCTCGCCGCCATTGATGGAGACGGAGTAGACATCGTCGTTTCCGTCGCGATTGGACGAGAACGCGAGCCGGTCGCTTCCAGGGGACCATGCGGGATGGTGATCGTAGGCCACGTGGTCGGTCACCCTTCTGCAATCCCCGCTGTCAACATCCGCGACCCAGATGTCCCCCGACCAGCTGAACGCGACAAGATTGCCGTCCGGGGAAATCCTCGCGTCGAAAATGGCCATCCGACCGTCAGATGTTGCACTCGCCGCGCCTGCAAGAGTGACGGTCAAGGAGAAAATCAGAATCACTCCGATGATTCGTGACAAGGAGAGTCTCATACCTTCCTCCCGTGTGGGATATCGGCAGCCATTCTAACATGCGGAGAACGCGAATGGGGGATGTCTGTCCCTCAGCATTTCCCCGGTCATTACTCTTCCGGCGCAAGTATCTGCAGTCGGTAGCCTACCCCGGGTTCCGTGATCAGGAGCTGAGGACGGTTGGGATCGGGTTCGAGCTTCTGCCGAAGATGTCCGATATACACGCGAAGATACTGCACGTCCTGGGTCGAACCGAGTCCCCACACTTCGCGAAGAATGTAGTGATGCGTCAGGACCTTTCCCGCGTGACGGATGAAGAGCTTGAGCAGGTTGTACTCTGTCGAGGTCAGATGCACCTGGTTGCCGGCGACATGGACGGTTCGCAGGGAGAGATCCACAGTCAGGAGTCCGGATCTATAAATGGGCTCAGCTTCCTCGGGTTTGGTGTGTCGAAAGCAGACGCGAAGACGTGCGAGCAATTCCGGGACCCCGAACGGCTTTGTGAGATAGTCGTCGGCGCCGAGGTCGAGGGCCTCGACGATGGTTTCCTCGTCATTAAGCACGGACAGAATCATGATGGGACGCGTGTACCATTCCCTGAGCCTCCTCAGGACATCCATCCCCTGAATGCCGGGGAGGTTCATGTCGAGGATGATCAGTTCGGGGGAACGCGATGCCGCCAGCAGCAGGCCCTCTTCTCCGGTAGCCGCCTCGATGATGTCGTAGTCGTGCGCAATCAGGGTGGTGCGAAGGAGGCGACGTATCTGCGGCTCGTCGTCGATCACCAGGATCAGAGCTTTGCCGGGTTCAGTTGTCACTGGGGACCTCCACGGGCAGGCGAATAGTGAATTCGGCGCCGCCTTCCGGATGGTTTCGGGCCTGGAGCTTGCCGCCGTGGGCCTCCACCCATCCCTTGGCTATTGCGAGCCCAAGACCCGTACCGCCGGGCTTATGTGGGTCCGCCCTCCAGAACTTCTCGAGAACCTGATCCGGATTCTCCGCAGGCAGCCCCGGGCCATGATCGCGAATGCCGATGAACAGTGTCGTCCCGTCAGTTGAAACCGCGATATCAATGGGAGTGCCGGACGGCGTGTGTACAGCGGCGTTGTGCAGGATGTTCGCCACAGCCTGCTCCATGAGGAGATAGTCCATGCTCACGAGCGGAAGATGGTCGGGTATGCTCAGGCTGACGTGATGTCCCGACAGGTCCCGGTCGAGATGCCTGAGGGAAGTGCTGATGAGATCCCTGATATCGGCCGGTTCCCGGCGCAGGGGGACGACAGACGATTCGAGTCGGGTCATGTCCAGGAGGTTCTTGACGATTCGCGACAGGCGTCGCGAGCCGGCCTGAATCTCCTCGGCGAGCTGGCGCACGGATTCCTGGTCTCGGGCAACGACGGGATCGAGAAGAGCGCTTGCGGAGCCCTCGACAGCAGCAAGCGGGGTTTTCAGCTCGTGCGAAACCGAGCTGAGCATGGTCCTGTAGAGTCTTTCGGATTCCTCGATCAGCATCGTATGCTTGGCGAGCTCATTCAATTGCTCCCGCTCGATGCCCATTGCCAGTTGCCGTGCGAAGGTTTCGGCGAGGGATGTGAGCTCGGGCGTATCGGCTCGCTTCCGTCGCGGCTTCAGTCCCAGCACGCCGACGGTACCGCGGGATGCCACGAGCGGAAGGTAGAATCCCTTTGACGAGGGCAGCGTGTCCGTAAACAGACCGGCGGGACGGCTGTGCAGAGCCGTCCATTCCGCAACCGCCATCTCCTTGTCGTCCAGAACAAGAGTGTTCCCCTCATGCGGAGAAAGGTGTTCCGACGGCTGTTTCACAAGGATCGCCACGTCCGCTTCGAGAACCGCTCCGATATTCTCGATCGCACCGTCCAGCACGTCATGCATGCTGATCGCCGATGAGATCTCCCTGGTGAGATGATACAAAGCGGTGACCCGACGCTCCCTGATCCGGAGATGCTTCTCGTTAAGACGCAGTCGCGTCGTGAGATGCCCCACCACCGCAGCCACCGCGAGAAACATGCCGAACATCATGTAGTCCTCCGGCGACGAAATCGCGAAGGTGTAGTGCGGAGGAATGAAGACGAAATTCCATATGAGCCCGGACAAGAGCGCACTGAGGAGCACGGTCCCGCGACCAAGGAAAAGCCCCAGGACGGCGACACCCAGGAGGAAAATCAGGCCGACGGCTCGGTAGGCGATAATGGGGTTCAGGAGATAACCGATCAGTCCGATAAGGATCGGCGCGGCGATCGCAAGAAGAAGATCGTTGAGATAAAGGCGTCTGGGAGAAACCGACATGGTCCCGGGAGGAGTGTCCGTCCGGTCGGAAGGCTCTCCCGAAACGATGTAGATATCTATGTTGCCGCTTTCTTTCAGCAATCGCTGCACGATTGAGCCACCCTGTCGCAGATTGTGGAAGAAGCTGCGACGCGACTTGCCCACGATCAACTGTGTGACCTGGTTCTCCTGCGCGAGCCTGAGAAGGCCGTGGACGGGATCATCGTCAACCGTGGTGACTATCTCTCCGCCAAGCTCCTCAACGAGCGCCAGGTTCCTCGATAGAAGGCGGCTTTCATCGTCGGACAGCGTCCGGTCGGATTCCACGTACGCGGCGAACCATTCGGCGTCCAGACCCGACGCCATCCGCCGCGTCCAGCGGATCAGGGATTCCGAATACGGGCTTGCGTACACGGCGACCATCAGCCTGTGACGCGTCTTCCAGGCTTCGGTGATGTGATGAACCTGGCGATAGTCGCGCAGGTCGCGATTGACCCGCTCCGCTACCAGTCGCAATGACAACTCTCGGAGCGCGGACAGATTTCCCAGCCGGAAGAAATTCTGCATCGCCCGTCCCGCACGTTCGTCGCTGTAAACCTTTCCTTCCTTGAGTCGTTCGAGCAGTTCCTCGGGCGCGAGATCGACCAGGATCACCTCGTCCGCAATGTCGATGATCGAGTCCGGAATGGTTTCCTTGACCGCCGCACCGGTGATCTCGTGTACCGTGTCGGCGAGGCTCTCCAGGTGCTGGACATTGAGCGTGGTGTAGACGTCGATTCCCGAATCCAGGATTTCCAGAATATCGTGCCAGCGCTTTGCGTGACGGCTCCCCTGAGCGTTCGTGTGCGCAGCTTCGTCCACGAGCACCACCTGGGGCCGCCGCTTCAGGACTGCGTCAAGGTCCATCTCCTCGAGCATGATGTTTCTGTACGGAACGAGCCTTCGCGGCATCACCTCCAGACCTTCAAGAAGCACTCCCGTTTCGCTGCGACCGTGCGTTTCGACGAATCCGACCACGAGCCCGATATCTCTGGCCACAAGCTCATGCGCCACGCTCAGCATGGCGTAGGTCTTGCCCACACCTGCCGCCATGCCCAGAAAGACTATCAGTCTTCCCTTGTCGCACCGCTCCTCTTTCCTCTGAATCGCTTTCAGAAGGAGATCGGGATTGGGGCGCTCGGGGGCATCGGACTCTGTCACTGTTCTTGCGCTCCTTCAGATACGGGTGTTCCGAACAAACCATCTGCAGCCAGATTCAGTCTGAGCACATTCACTCGCGGGGCGCCGAAAATGCCCCATTGAGGTTCTTCAATGCATCGTTTTACCAGCTCCGTAAGCCCGGTCTTCTGCTCGGGAGACAGACTGCGGGCCTTTGCGACATGATCGATCTGCGCGAACGCGGCGTCGGGACTGATGTGCGGATCGAGACCGCTGCCCGAGGCCAACAGCAGATCAGGCGGAATCTGTCCGGGGATCGAGCGGGTGAGCTCGTTTTTCCGATCCTCGACCGCCTGCCTCAGCGCTTCGCTTGTCGGGCCCTGATTGCTCGCGCCGGACGGCATCGCGCTGTAATCCGTCATGGACGGCCGGGACCGGAAATACGCCGGATTCTCGAACTTCTGACCGATCAGGAGCGAACCTCGGGTGTCCTCGCCAATGATCAACAAGCTCCCGTTTGCCTTGTCCCTGAAAAACAGTTGCGACACGGCGGTTACGGCAAGCGGGTAGACCACGCCGGTCAGAAATGTCAACATCAGGAAAACGACAATGCAGGGTCTTAGATTCTTCATAATATTTACCACCTGATTATATCAACTTGAGCGCGACAAGCAGAAGGTCGATAAGTTTGATGCCGACGAACGGAATGACAAGACCGCCCAGTCCGTAGACGGTCAGGTTTCTTCCCAGAATGACTGATGCGCCGAGAGGCCGGTACTGAACGCCTCTCAAAGCAAGGGGGATCAATGCAACGATAATGAGAGCGTTGAAAATGACGGCGCTCAGGACGGCGCTTTGAGGGGAGTGCAGCCCCATGACATTGAGGGCGGCGAGCGGGCCGGGGGCGTCTGGGGCGGCATACAGCCCTGCAAACATTGCCGGCAGGATGGCGAAGTATTTCGAGACATCGTTCGCGATACTGAACGTCGTCAGCGCGCCCCGGGTCATGAGAAGCTGCTTGCCGGTCTCGACCACGTCGAGGAGTTTCGTCGGGTTGCTGTCGAGGTCCACCATGTTTCCGGCCTCGCGCGCCGCCTGGGTGCCCGTGTTCATGGCGACCCCGACATCGGACTGTGCCAGTGCCGGAGCGTCGTTCGTGCCGTCGCCGATCATGGCGACAAGGTGCCCCTCGGCCTGCTCGTCGCGAATGCGCTGAAGCTTCGTCTCGGGCGTGGCCTCCGCGATGAAATCGTCGACACCGGCCTCGGCCGCGATCGACGCTGCGGTGAGGGGATTGTCGCCGGTGATCATGACGGTCCTGATGCCCATGCGCCTCAGCTGAGAAAAACGTTCCCGGATTCCTCCCTTGACAACGTCCTTCAGCACCACGATGCCCAACACGTCGCGACCTTCCGCCACCGCAAGCGGCGTCGCTCCGCTCCTCGCCACCTCATGAGCCGTGGCTGTGAGCTCCATTGGAAACAAACCGCCGGCCGTCTGAACGTACCGCTCGATCGAATCAATCGCCCCCTTTCGAATGATGCGTGCCGTCCCATCCGATGCCGGTATGTCCACTCCGCTGATTCGACTCTTGGCGGAGAAGGGTATGAACCTCGTTCGACTGGGGAGTTTGCGCGGACGCATTCTGTACTTGTCTTTTGCCAGGACCACGATGGAGCGACCCTCCGGGGTCTCGTCCGAGAGTGAGGCGAGTTGGGCGGTCTCGGCAAGCCGGTTGACATTGATGCCCCATGAAGGAATGAATGTGGTAGCCATTCGATTCCCGAGAGTAATGGTCCCGGTCTTGTCGAGGAGCAGTACGTCGATGTCGCCTGCGGCCTCGACCGCCTTGCCGCTCATCGCGAGCACGTTCTTTCGAAGCATCCGGTCCATCCCGCTGATACCGATGGCGGAGAGAAGTCCCCCGATTGTCGTAGGAATGAGGCACACTACAAGAGAGACCAGCACCGAGAGGTCGGCGAAGCCCCGGTTGCCCGATGCCCTCTCGCTGTAGATTACGAACCCTTTCAGAGTGCCGACCGCCAGAAGGAAAATCGCGGTGAGACTCAGGAGAAGGACCCAGAGGGCACGCTCATTCGGGGTCTGCTGACGTTTCGCGCCCTCGACCATCGAGATCATGCGATCCAGGAAACTCCGTCCCGCAGTCGCCGTGATTTTCACCACGATTCGATCGCTGATGACCCTCGTGCCGCCGGTTACCGCACAACGATCGCCGCCGCTTTCGCGGATCACCGGCGCGGATTCCCCCGTTATGGCCGATTCATCCACGCTGGCGATTCCCTCGACCACATCCCCGTCGCCGGGGATAATATCCCCCGACTCACAGACAACAAGATCGCCTACTTCGAGTTTCCCGGCCGAGACTCTCTCCTCGGAGCCGTTCCTGAGCCTGCGAGCGATCGTGTCCTTCCGCATCGCGCGTAGCGTTTCGGCCTGCGCTTTTCCGCGACCTTCAGCGATCGCTTCCGCGAAATTGGCGAACAACACCGTGAACCACAGCCATACGGCTATCTGAGCATCAAACCTCAGATTTGAGTACTGCCCCTGCACGATGTCGTTTATCACCACAAGCGTTAGCAGGACTGCACCCGCAAAGACCACGAACATGACGGGATTTCTCGCCTGTATCCTTGGGTCGAGCTTGGCGAAGGAATCCCTTAACGCACGCTTGATGATGGTGGGTTCCAGCAGAGACGCTATCTTTTTTCGTTCTGACAATGCGACTCATCTCCTTTCTAGAACACGCGCCCGTCCAGCATCAGGAAGTGCTCCATGACCCCTCCGAGAGTGAGGGCAGGGAGAAAGGTCAGGGCGCCCACGATGACGATGACGGCGATCAGGAGAATCACGAACAGGCCGCCTTCGGTAGGAAAGGTGCCGATTGACCGCGGCGTGAATTTCTTTCGACTGAGGCTGTCCGCCAAAGCCAGGACAGGTATGATGACGCCGAAACGTCCCAGCAGCATGGCAACGGAAGTGAGGATGGTGTAGTGCGGTGTCGCGGCGTCAAGCCCCGCGAAGGCGCTGCCGTTGTTGTTCGCAGCGGAAGTGAATGCATAGAGCACCTCGCTCAGCCCATGAGGCCCCTTGTTCGACAGACTCGATAAGCCGCCGGGCGTGACCAGCGAGATCGCCGCGAAAACCAGCGCAACTGCGCACGGCAGCAGGACCCCGATTACCGCGTACAGGATGTCCTTCGTTTCGATCTTCTTACCCAGATACTCCGGCGTTCGTCCCACCATCAGACCCGCAATGAACACGGTCAGCAGTGCGAACAGCACGATGCCGTACACTCCCGAGCCGACCCCGCCGAAGACCACTTCGCCCATCATCATGTTGAAAGTCGCAACGCATCCCGACAGTGGAGAGAGACTGTCGTGCATGGCGTTCACCGAGCCGTTGGACGCCGCGGTTGTCAATACACTCCACAGAGCGCTGGGGAATACCCCGAACCGCACCTCCTTCCCTTCCATGAAGGGCAACCCCCCCATCGCGGGATTCAATTGAAATTCCGACCACAAAGACGCACCGATGCCGGTGAACAATATGATGAACATGGCGGACAGAAGTGCGACTCCGTGCAGACGTCTGCGCACGAGAACTCCGAAGGCATATACGAGCGCAGAGGGGATTACGAGGATCGAGAGATACTCGATGAAATCGCTGAGCGGAGTCGGGTTCTCGAACGGATGGGTGCTGTTTGCCCCGAAATATCCGCCGCCATTTGTGCCAAGCTGTTTTATGGCGACCTGGGAAGCCGCTGGTCCCATCGGCATGACCTGGGTCGCGCCCTCCAGAGTCTTTCCATCCACATAATGGTTGAGATTCTGCACTACACCCTGGCTTACCAGAACTACCGCCACGACGAAGGACAGGGGCAGGAGGATGTAGAGAGTGCAGCGCACGAGGTCTACCCAGAAATTGCCGAGCCCTGAAGTCTGCTTTCCCACGATCCCCCGGGCAAGAGCGGCCATGACGGCGATGCCGGTCGCGGCGCTGACGAAATTCTGCACGGTCAGGCCAAGCGTCTGTGACAGGTAGCTCAACGTCGTCTCGCCGGAATATGCCTGCCAGTTCGTGTTGGTCACGAAGCTGATCGCGGTGTTGAATGCGATCAACGGAGGCACGGGTCCAAGTCCCTGCGGGTTCAAGCCCAATCGGTGCTGAGTCATTTGGAGGATCGTGACGACACCGATTCCGAGAACGCTGAAGCCCAGAACACAGGAGGCGTATTCTCTCCAGTTCATCTCTCTCTCGACACTCACTCGGGCGAGTCGATAGATGCCGTTTTCGACCGGCCTGAGAATGGAGAGCACAGGCACCGGGTCTCCTCGCAGAACCCGCGCGTAAAGCTCGCCGAGAAGCGGGGTCAGGATGACAAGCACGGAGAGAAACAGACAGAGCTCAATCCAGGCGTTTGCCGGCATAGATCGCTCCTTTGCCGGCTCTGAATCTACTCGTTAACGGATAAAGGGGGTGTAAATGTTCAGGCCAAACGCATAAATTATGCGTAAACGCCGAATCGGGAGGGCGAAGCTCCCGCCCTGCAACACATCGTCAGTAATCGGGATGAGGGCCGGCTTGAGGCGGTGTGGAGCTTCCCCATCGATCGGGTTCGTCCGGGGGTTTCACATCGGTGGATTCGGGATGATCGACAGGAGTCATGAGCGTCATGAGGAACGCGACTACATCGGCGATGGTCGCGCCCTCGACATCGCCCCTGAACGGCGGCATGCGCGCGACCTCGGGACGAGCGTTGCGGGGATTGTCGATGAAAATCGCGAGCCATTCGGGGTTACGTCTCAGCCCGACATCATCGAGCGCGTAACCGGTCGGCTCGCCCTGACCGCCAAGCATATGGCACTTCAGGCATCTTCCGCGATTCTCCCCGTAGAAATACTCCTTCCCGATCTCGGGCTTGCCTTTCTCGAGGCCGACGGTGGGACCGGGAGGCGGAAGCGGTTCCGTCTGTGCGGTGGAAGAAGCGGCTTGATTATTCTGGCCATTCACGTCGCCGTTTCCGGACGACGGAGGCGGCGCGGAAGTCTGCGGCTTCGCGCATGCTATTGCCGAGGTCGCGAGAACCGCGATGAGCAGGATGGGGAGTATTCGATGCATCCGGTGTCAATGGTATCAAACAAAAACCCCACATCAAAGACGCGGGGCAGTTCAGTGGGCTATCAGAATCTTCGTGTGACGCCTGCAGTCGGAGCGTCAGGGTTCTTCTTCACGCCCCCCCGAGCTTCCTGAACTCCTCGATCATCAGGGGAATCGTCTTCATCGCGTCCGCGACAATCCCGTAGTCGGCGACCTTGAAGATCGGAGCGTCGGGGTTGTTGTTGATCGCCACGATGATCTTGCTCGACGACATGCCGGCCAGATGCTGGATCGCGCCGGAGATTCCGATCGCGATGTACAGCTTTGGGCTGACCGTTTTGCCGGTCTGGCCTACCTGGCACGAATGCTCGACCCAGCCCGCATCCACGATCGCGCGCGACGCCCCGGCGGCGGCGCCGATCGCCTCCGCGAGCTGCTCGATCAGCCTGTAGTTCGCAGGCTCCCTCAGACCTCGTCCCCCGGAAACTACGATGTCGGCTTCGGTAAGCTCGACTCTCCCGGCTGCTTTCTGGACAACTTCCCTCACAACCGCCTGGAGGTCGCCGATCATGCAGGGCACATTCTCCACGGAACCGCCCGCGGTCTTGTCGGCGGGTGCAAACGTGTTCGGACGAATCGTGACGATGGCGGGTTTGGTGTTGACCGCCATGTCCGCGATCGCCTTTCCGGCGATAACGGGACGTCTCGCGATAACCTTCCCCCCCTCGATTTTCAAACCCGTGCAATCGGTCGCGACGGCGGCTTTCAGCCTTGCGGCGAGAGTCGCCGACAGGTCTCGACCCGTCGGAGTCGCGCCCATGATTATCAGAGCGTAGTCGCGTCCCTTGATGACAGAAACAAGCGCCTGCGCATATGCGTCGTACGAGTAATTCTCCAGCTTCGGGTCGCTGAAAAATGAGACCGGCACCCCGTACCCGGCAAGCTCGTCAGCCGCTGCCTGGACGCCTGATCCGAGGACCGCCACGTGGACGGCCCCCCCGAGACTTCCCGCAAGCTTCTTCGCGATCCCGATGGACTCGACGGTTGTCTTCTTGAGCCTTCCCACGCGATGCTCGGCTATCACAAGTATGTCGTTTGCCATTTTCGTGTCCTTTCGAGGTCGATCCCGCGTCAGATGACTTTCGCCTCCTCGCGGAGAAGTCGCACCACTTCCGACGCGGCCTCGGGGCCCTCGAATTTCTTGCCGGCCTGCTTCGAGGGCGGTTTGTCGAAGTGGAGGTATTCAGTGCCCTTCGGGGGAAGCTCGATGCCGAGCTCGGCGGGCTTGATTGTTCTGACCGGCTTTTTCTTTGCAGCCATGATGCCCTTCAGGGAGGGGTACCTCGGCTCGTTCAGACCCTTTTGCGCCGCGATGACCGCCGGGAGTTTCACCTCGACGATTTCCTCTCCGCCGTCGACCTGTCGGCGGCATACCGCCTTGCCGTCGGCGAGCTCGAGCTTCGTGACAATCGCGACGTGCGGGATGCCGAGCAGCTCGGCTACCATCGTGCCGGTAAGGCCGCAATCGTAGTCGATACCTTTCCAGCCGCAGAGGATTATGTCGGGATCTTCCTGCCGGATGGCGGCGGCGAGCATGGCCGCGACCCGGGCGGAATCGGTCTCCTCCCCGTCCGTCACGACGTGCACGGCGCGGTGAGCGCCCCGGGCGAGCTCATCCTTGATGCCCTTGATGTTTCGTTCGGGCCCGACATTGAACAGGACCACTTCGCCCGAGCCTTTCGCCTCGACGATTCTGAGGGCCTCCTCCGAGGCGTATTCGTCGTAGGGACTGACGGAGAATTTGATGCCCGAGGTGACGAGCTTCCCATCGGCCACCTCGATGACGGCCTCGGAGTCGGGGCAATATTTGATGAGTACAGCGACCTTCATGTGGGACCTCAATCAGGGCGGGATGGGGCTTGTGCAATAAATCACAAAGTTCCGAGACGAAGTATACATAAGCCGGGGTAGCAGTCAATAGCGTATCCCGCCCGGTTTCACAAGCATGGGGACGAGTGGAGGAAGCTACGAACCACAAGGAGCCTCCGGGATCTGACTCAAAGCGAGTCCGGTCGCGCTGGAGTCATTCGACAGCTTCAGCGTTCCCGGCATCTACCTGCCAAAGCCCATTCTGATTGAGTCTCACCAAAAACGCATCGGAGGCGCCGGTCGCTGTACGCGGCCTGATGCCGGAGCCCGGATCGAAATCTACGGTGTTCTTGAAGTCTCCCACCACATAAGCGTTGCCAAGATCATCGAGGGCAACGTCCGATATCCCCTGGGTATCCCACGTGTCAACCCATTTAAAACTGCCTGAGGCATCCAACTCGCACACGAAGCTGTCGGTCCAGTAGTTGGATGCAAGGCTCTTTCGGAATTCCTTGCCCCCGCCCGGGTCAAAATCCACCAGACCGGTGAAAGTCCCATAAGTGATGATGTCGTCAAACGGGCCCAGAACGATACCGCGGCTTCTCCTGAGATTCAAAGCCGGCATTATCAGAGACCATAGCTGGTTTCCCTCCGGATCAAGCTTGGTGAGGCAGACCCCTTGGTCCACATATAACGAATTGTCGGAACCGACAGCCAGCGCGAGACCGGGATGCGAATAGCTGCTCCACAGCAGGTCGCCGTTTGGATCGTATTTGTTAAGGAACGATGTCGGAGCACCCTCGGGCACATCAACATCCACCATGGGCGTGTTCAATGATCCCGTCGCATAGACATCCCCGCATTGATCGACACAGACTGCATAGCACACGTTCTGACACAGGTAGCCATCCCCGAGAATGAGGTTCGTCCACTGGTAACGACCAGACGAGTCGAACTTGATCACAAAGCCGTCCCGCCAGCCGGGGGTCTCGCGTTTGTCGACGCCCGGACTTGGATCGAAATCGAAATATAATCCTGGGACGCCCCCGCCGATGATGACATTGCCGGAATTACCCACATCCATGTCATGCATCTCAAGCTCCCCGAAGCTATCGCCGCCTTCCCACGTAACCGCCCAGATGAGCTCACCCCGGTAGTTGAACTTGCTAAGGCATTCGTCGCCCCCCCCCATTTCACGGAGGAGAACTCCAGGACCCGGATCGAGATCGGCCGTGCCGTGAACGCGGCTCATCACGTAGACATTCCCATCTCCGTCCAGATCGAGCATCCGACCGGAGTCTGTCTCCGCTCCGCCCCACGTAACCCCCCACACGATCTCACCTTGCGAATCGACTTTCAGCAGGAAGGCGCCGCCGCTTCTTCTGCTGCCCAACCCACGCTCGACTACACCCTTTCCGGGTGCCGGCTTGATCATACGGTCGATGCTCCCGGTCAGGTATACATCCCCATATCGGTCAACGCCCACGTCGTTGCAGCTCGACCATCCCGGCAGTGCGAAAAACAAATCATCCGATGTGACTACCCATCCGGGCTTTTCATCCGGCTGACTGACGCCATGTGGCCCCGATTTGCCACAAGACAGACTCGAGATGGCGAAGATGAGACATACGAGGAGGGTGTATGTTGGCCTTATTGACACAGTAGCGGCCGCAGATGTCCTTATCTGGTGACAATGCAAGATCCGTTCCGAAATCTGCAAAGTGCCGCGATAGAGCTGCTCCCCGACTGCTGTGTTGTTGCAGCACGAGGCACTATCACCCGCCCCAGGGCTTTCGGAGGGCAGATTAGGAACAGGGCACGGGAATTACAGTTTTCGCCAGAGGGCTTCCATTGCGGATACGATCAGATCGTCGAATTCGCTCACCTTTCCCCTGAAACACGCTGGGTAATTCACAATGAGCTCCCGACCGTAGCAGTCGAGCCTCTCGAAATACCTGACCGTTTTGAGCCGATCGCCGTGGAGCTTCCACAGGTCGCGGAAACGGCTTGCGGGCCACATGTTGATCGTATCGAACTCGATCGTGCCCAGATTCCTCTCGCGGCAGAAGCGTTCGAGAACATCCCGGGTCCAAAGAAACTGGCAATAGGGAATCGGGATCGATTCGTGTCCGTGCAGACCCATGGGAGACCCATAGAGCGGGCCGAAATTCACATACAAAAAGCCCCCCGGTTTCAGGACTCGCACCGCTTCGCTGAGCGCGGCCGCGGGATCATCGAAATGCTCGAACGCATTGTAGGAGAAAACCAAATCGAACGAGTTGTCCGGGAAATCGAGCTTCTTGGCGTCCATGACCCGAAGCGACACGCCCGCGTCGCGCACGATGTCGGCGAAATGCGAGTCGGTGATGTCGATCGCGGTGGCCAGGAATCCGCGCTTCTGAAGAAAGAAGCTTGCCTGTGCGTCGAGCGCGCCGAGCTCGAGAGACTTCATCCCCACCGAACGTCTCCCCAGAACCGACAGCACCTCGCCGGCTCTCTCCCTGCCTCGTTTTGAAACCGTCTCGGGATTGTAGCGATATTTCTCGGGGAAGGGATATTGCTGAAAGAGCCGCTCGAGATCGTCCCATCCGAGCCACGCGTTCGATTCTCCAACGCTGTCGAATGCTTTTCTTGCCTGCCGTGATCTCTGCAGGTTGTAGGAGTTCCAGACGCCGGTGAGCCGCTTGAGGAAAGGTCGAGGCAGGATTTTCAGGACGATGGATTTCAGACGGGGGTTCAAGTGCGGTCCTCTCGATGCTCGCGGACGAATAGGTCGAGGAAGTCAATCGCAGCCTTGAGGTTACCCTTCGCTGCGTCGCTCAGGCCTTCTTTGAACTCGAAATCGTAGCCCCTGACGGCGAGAACGTAGGCGTCGGGGGGCCTTTCATTCAGGTCGACGGTCAGGGCGAGGAGAGACTCGGGCGAGACCGAATGCGTTGTGCACGCACACTCATGGGACGGCTCGATTTTCCTGAACTCAAAGGGCTCCTGACAGCTCACGCTCGCGTCGGCGAAAATCACGATGTCGTATTTGGGCAGGTCCAGCGCGTACTCGATGTTCAGCTGGTAATCGGTATCCACCGAGACCCCTTGCCACTGCTTCGCCTCGACAGCATCGGCCAAAACCGGTCCGAGCGCATCGTCGCCGCGACCCGGGTTTCCGTATCCGAGGATGAGGATTTTCATCGACCGGATAACAATAGCATCGACGGGCCGCAAGTGTCATTCTTCGTATCCCAACATCTTGCCGGGTGACGGGTGCCGGGCACAGGCTGAGTGAGTCCTCGAGCGTGCCTGTGCCCGTGGTTAGGCTTCGCGCTCCCATGAGAAGAAATGAATCGCGGCACAAAGGAGGAGGATGAAGAAACACGGCCATAGCCAGGGGGACAGACTTATCGGGTACGCGTCAACTCTTGTCGGCAGCGCCGAGATGTAATACCACAGGGATGTCGCCCCGATGATTGCTGCCAGGATTCGCACGATGATTCGGAACCTCAAAGCAATGCGGCCGGGCACCAGACAAGCGATAATGCCAACAATCGTCATCGCGCGCGAGAACTGGATGAGAGATTCTGGGTGCAACGCCTCATCACCGGTTAGACCTTGGAGGGTCAACCCGTGGGCGCTTACCCATGCCGTCTTTCCCGAGTAAGGGTCAAGTTCCTTGACAACGGGCAACACCAAGAGGAGCGCAGCAATCGCGAAAAGCCCAAGAGGCAGGAAAGCAATGACTCTGCCGACGTTTTTTGGGATCTTGACCATCGGTCGGTTTCCCTTAATGGCGATGGCGACACTAGATCTTCTATCCGTCACAGCCCGGCCGAACAGTCGGTGGCACCGCTCTTCTGTATCATCGGGCACAGGCACGCTCGAGGACTCGCTCAGCCTGTGCCCGGCACCCAGGCCGCCGGCACCCGGATCAGCTTCTTGACAGAGTGTCGACGATTTCGCCGTTGGGGCCGACGAGCTCGACGATCAGGGGCATTTTGCCCAGCGCGTGGGTAGCGCAGGAAAGGCACGGATCGTAGGCGCGAATCGCCACCTCGACATGATTCAGCAGACCCTCGGTGATCTTCCTGCCGTCGAGATAGTCGGCCGCGACCTTCCGCACAGCGCGGTTCATTGGCTCGTTGTTGTTGGTGGTGGAGACGATCAGGTTCGCCATGACGACCTGGTCGTTTTCATTGATCCTGTAGTGGTGGAAGAGCGTGCCCCTGGGGGCCTCGATCAGGCCGACCGCCTCGCGACGTCTCTCGCCGCGCAGGATGAGATTCTCGCCCTGAAGATCGGGGTCGTTCAGAAGCTCCTTGATTCCCTCGGCGGCGTGCAGGACCTCAATAAGCCTCGCCCAGTGATAATGCAGGGTCGAGTTGACCACGGTGCCGGGGGACGCCTCCTTCATGAATTCCCTGCGCTCTTTCTCGGCGAGCGGAGTGGGGATGAAATCGCAGTTGTTGATCCGGGCCAGCGGACCCACCCGGTACCATCCCTCCTCCTGTCCGAGAGATTTGATGAACGGGAATTTCATGTAGGTCCAGTCGCGGACCCCTTCGCGCACATAGTCGAGATAATTCCGGTAGTCGACTTTGTCGAAGATGATCTCGCCCTTCGAATTCCTGGCGCGCATGACGCCATGATACAAATCCAGCGCGCCGTCCTCCCGGACCAGGCTGAGGTGATTGGACGGAAACGCCGCGAAGGTTCTTATCAACTCAGGCGATTGAGCATAGATCTTCTTGAAAATCCCGATCGCGCCCTGCGACCATGCGAGCATCTGATCGATGTCTTTGAGGAAAAAGTCGCGTTCCTCGATCGAGAGGTTCTTGTTGATGCCGCCGGGGATCGCGCCGGTACCGTGGATTTTCTTGCCCGCGGTAGCCCTGATGATTTCCTGGCCGAACTTGCGCATCATCACGGCCTGGACCGCGATATCGGGATGCTCGCGGATGATGCCGATGACGTTTCTCTTCTCGACCGGAGCGTCGAAACCGAACAGCAGGTCGGGGGATGCGAGATGGAAAAAATGCAGGGCATGGGACTGGAATATCTGTCCCAGGTGCATCAGCCTGCGCATTTTCTCGGCGGTCGGGGTGAGCTTGTCGACGCCCACGAGGATGTCGGCGGCCTTCGCGGCTGCGAGATGATGGCTCACGGGGCAGATTCCGCAGAGGCGCTGAACGATAACGGGAAGCTCCCAGAACGGTCGGCCCTGGATGAATCGCTCGAATCCGCGAAACTCCACAATATGAAATCGAGCCTGCTTCACATGACCTTGCCCGTCGAGATGTATCGTCACCTTGCCGTGACCCTCCACACGGGACACAGGCTCGATGACGATTCTCGTGGTCTTTGTATCTGTTACGGTTGTCACTCGAATACCTCGGTTGGATTTCAACGGCAATTCAACACGAAAGAGAAGAACCATGCGCGGGACGCGCATGACTACAAGACGCGCATGACTACTAGTCGTATTTGAGGAGCTCGTACGGAAGCTCCAGTTTCTCTTTTCCCGAAAGGAGGAAAACGAGGGTTTCCCAGATTGCGTCAGCGGACGGCGGGCATCCCGGAAGGTGATAATCGATTCTCACGACTTCATGACACGGATAGACACGGTCGAGGAGGCTCGGGATTTCCGGATCGTTCGGTATCAGGCCGTCCACGACCGACAGTCCGTTCAGAAACGCTTCATCAAGACACTCCCTGATCGGCACATCGTTGCGCATCGCCGGAATCCCGCCCATTGTCGCGCAGTCCCCCACCGAGACAAGAACCTTGCACTTTCGACGGAACTCCCTCAGGACCTCGAGATTCTCGGAGTTGGCGATACCGCCCTCGATGAGTCCGATGGCGCAGTCGCCGACTTCCTTTATGTCGTCTATCGGAGACCTGTCGAAATCGACCAGGTCCACCAGTTTCAGGATTCTGTCGTCGATATCGAGAAACGACATGTGGCACCCGAAGCATCCTGCGAACGATACTGTCGCGACCTTGGGTTTGTTCTCTCCTGTCATCTGAAATCCTCCAGGACGAATTCCATTTCGCAGGCCCAGCCTGCGGATGCAGTCATTCCCTTCCTGCGATATCCGAGCCGATCGGGGCCTTGTCGTAGAGCCTCTGGCCGATGGGGATTCTGAACGCAGTGTCTTTCACGATGATCGCGCCGACCGGGCACACGCCCAGCGACCTGTCGCCAACAGACAGGTCGGTGGCGGCGAGATTCGTGTCCGAGTCGACCGCGAGGCGGGTGGTGAGACCTCTTTCGACAAGCTCGAAGACGTGCTTATGGTCGTGATCCCGGCTGGTTTGCACGCAACGTCCGCACTGGATGCAGCGGTTGCGGTCGAGAAGCACGCCCGGATGACTCGCGTCCATTTCCCTCTTGGGGAACATGAATGGATACCGCGGGACGAGCATGCCGAGACGGTATGCCACCGCCTGAAGCTCACACTTGCCGCTCATCTCGCAGAACATGCAGTAATGATTCCCCTCGACGAAGAGCATCTCGATCACCGCACTGCGAAGGTCCTTGATCTCCGCGTCGTCGGTGACCACATCCATCTTCGGCTCGACAGGCGTGGTGCACGCGGCCAGGAACTTCCCGTTTACCTTGACCGTGCACACTCGGCAGCTTCCGTGCGGCGGAATGTCGGGATGCCGGCAGAGGCGCGGGATGTAAATGCCGGCATCGTCCGCGACCTCCATGATCGTCCGGCCGGGCTCCGCCTTGAACTCGGCCCCGTCTATCCTGATGTCAATCTCGTTGCTCATGACCAGCTCCATCGACTCATTTGAAACCGGCTGCGATTCTTCCGGCTTCCACCGCCTTCTCCATGTCGTGCTCGGGAACGAAATCCGCATCGGTCAGAAGTCTTTCGTAAAGCTCCGGGAAGCCCTCCAGCGTCGACAGGATCGGGTTCGGGGAGGTAAGCCCCAGCCCGCACCGGCTCATCACGCTGACCGTCCGGCCCAGATCTTTCAGGTAATCGAGGTCGCGCGCGACTCCGCGGCCCTCTCTGATTTTCCTGAGTCTGCTCAGAAGCAGGGTGTTGCCGACCCTGCACGGTGTGCACCGCCCGCAGGATTCCTCGACGAAGAACTCCATGAAATAAGCGACGATCCTGAGGAGGTCTCTTCCGGGACCGATAACGATCATGGAGCCGCCGGTCGCAAGGTCTTCGAACGCGATCCTGCGACCGAATGCACTCGCGGGAACGCATTTGCCGGAGGGTCCGCCGACCTGAATCGCATAGGCGCTCTCCGCGCCAACCTCCTTCAGGAACTCATTGAGGGTGATTCCGAAGGGGAATTCATAGACGCCGGGCTTGCTGCAGTCGCCGGACACACTGAGCAGCTTCGTCCCGGACGATTTCTCGGTTCCCATCGATGTGAACCACGCCGCGCCTTTCTCGATAACCCTTGCCGCGCAGCAGAGAGTCTCCACGTTGTTGACCGCTGTCGGGTCGTCCAGGTAGCCCCTGGTGACCGGGAACGGCGGACGGTCGCGGGGCTCGCCGCGCTTGCCCTCCGCCGACTCTATCAGCGCCGTCTCTTCCCCGCATATGTACGCCCCCGCGCCCATCTGTATCCGGATGTCGAAGTTGAATCCTTTCTTCCCGGCTATATTGTTGCCAAGCAGGCCCGCTGTTCTCAGCTCATTGAGCGCATTTTCCAGGTACTTTCTAAGGTATTCGTACTCGCCTCTGAGATAGAGGATTCCTTCCTCGGCGCCGAGCACATAGGCCGCGACGGTCATGCCCTCGAAGACAAGTTCGGGGCATTCGGTGAGAATCACGCGGTCCTTGAATGTGCCGGGCTCACCCTCATCTGCGTTGCAGGCTATGTAGCGTCTCGCGGCTTCGTTCCTGGTGCAGAAGTCCCATTTCAAACCGGTGGGAAATCCGGCTCCGCCGCGTCCGCGGAGGTTCGACTTCTTCACCTCCGCGAGGACATCCTCTCTGGACATCTTAACGAGCCTGCGCACTGCCGAACCGGTCTCTCGTTTGCCGAAGACCACGTCGCCCGCCTTGCGGACATTGCTGCAGACCATCGAGTGGATCAGGCCGCTCGAATTCCTCCCGTCGCCCAGCCAGGTCACAAGGTCGGCCGGAGGACCTCCCTTTTTGAGGTGTGAGACGATTCGTTTCACTTCGGAGGGCGTGAGTTTCGTGAAGACAATGCCGTCAATAAGGGCTGCGGGCTCCTGGTCGTTCATTCCGATGCAGCTTGTCCACTCCAGCCCGATAGGGTCGGATTCAGAAGCCTGTCCGAACGAAGAGGCGGTCTCATTTTCGAGCGCGCGGGCGATGTCGCAAACCCCGTTCATGCTGGGAACCGCGCCCTTGCTGAGGTGGATAGTGGTGCGGCCCTTGCGCTCCCGGGTGAGGAAATGGTAGAAGCTCACGACCCCTTCCACTTCCACCTTATGGATGCCCATGGCGTCGGCGATCGCGTGCATGGCCTCATTTGGGACGCTCCCGAGTCGAGCCTGGGTTTCGCGGACGATGTCCATGAGATGTCGGCGCTCAGTGCCGAACTCCCTGACGATCTCGGATGCTTCTGCCGTCTGGTTGTCTTTCAACAAAGCCATAGTCGATCTCCGTAAGATGCCTGGCCCCAGGACCCTGAGACTAAAAGGGAAAGCCATTCTAGCACGCACGGGCGCCCTTGTGAATATTTTCTCATGATTCCGTGCCCCGCCTTCACAAAAGGGCACGGGATCCCGTGCCCCTACGTGAATAGCGGCAAACAGGGGAACTCAGTTACTCAAGAGAGAACCAGGGCAGGATTGTGTAGCTCTGCCATGACCAGCCCCGGCAAGTGACCCAGATCTCTTTAATGGTCACTGGTTTGTTAGGATCGATCTCCATGAGATTCTCGGTCTTTCGCTCGAGCCAGGTGTCTTCGGGGACCTGTTCCATTTCGTGGTAGGTCACCCACTCGGGCATGGTCCACGGAGGGGGCTGAGGGTAATCCCACTGCCAGGTGCCGTCGAACGATGTGTCGTATCCGTACCAGGCCTCGTACAGGTTCGTGCCGTTCCACTTGCCGTTCTCGTCCTCATAGCAGATTCGCACCACGAAATCCGGGTCTCCAGCCAGCCACCCGTCTCCCGGGAGTGTGTTGTAGTCAATGTAGAAAAAGAAATTGAAATAGAACGAATCAAGATCGCTCACATCGTAGTCGAGGAACTGCATGACCCATGTGCAGTTGCCGTCCGATGTCGGCGGAACATAAAAGCGGACGACATTCTTGAAAATCGGATTCGGGATGATCTCCTCGACCGGCGGGCCCGGCTTGGTCCAATGTCCGTGCTCCCACAGGTCAAACGTCCCGTCCCAGAAATTGCCGTTCTCGATAACATCAAGAGGCTCGATCATTCTCACCTCAGTGCTCGAAGTGTCGCAGCCCTGATGGGTCACCCGGAGGATCGCGTTGAAAATGCCGGGGTCATCGTATGCGTGCGTTGTGTCGCCGATCGTCGGATGCTGGTAGTCCCAGATGCAGTCGCCCTCGAAGTCCCATTCATACAGGTCAATCGTCCCGAGCGATCCGGAACCCTCGAAGTCGCCCGCAAATCCTGTGAAGCCGATGGTCGGGCAAATCTCGCTCACCGCTGTCGGGGGAGATGTCCAGGATCCGACGTGCACCTCGAGTTTCTCCGACGAATCAAGTGAATCGGTCTTGCCGAGATTGTCGGTGACCTTCAGATCGACCGTGTATGTTCCCTGATTGGTGAAAGTGGCGACGGGCTGGTCATCCGGACCGCTGTGAGGGTCTCCATAGATGCCGTCGCCGTCGAAATCCCATTCCCACGAGACAATCGGGCCGTTCGGCGAGTACGATTTGGTGCCGTCGAAAGTGATGGATTCCCCGGGGGCGATCCACAGGCAGTCGCATGTCGCGGCCACCGCGACCGGCAGTCCGCCGCCCGTGGGAAGGATCGGCGCATCGAAGACCACATACGATGCCAGAACGGCATCTTCAGGATAATCCCCGCCCAGTCCGAAATCGTACGTGGTTTGGATCGCCGATGTAACTCTGCAAAGCACCTTCTGACCGGTGAGCGCTGAAGGCTGCACGCCGGGAATGTCGACCAGATACACGCTCGAAACAGCCGTTCCGGCCTGCGCGGCAAGCTCCGACGGATCGAAAGTGACGGGCGAGGGAATCAGTGGTCCCGGACTTTCGAATGTGATCGACCCAATCTCGCCAATGACGCCAAGCCCGTGCGCGAGCGCTCCCCAGTCGAAGACTTCCAGGGCGAGGTGAAGATCGCCGCCCTTGCTGTCGGGGTCCTCATAGAATGCCGTGGACCCGTTGTCGGCCACCGAAATCAGAAACGCTTCCGGGCAGTTGGCGGTGATCGGAAAATCATCTGGAATGTCCTGCGGTGGGTTCGGATCCGGCTCGTCGTAGCTTGCGATCGCCGCGTACTGGAATGTGATCGGACCCTCAGGCCAGAGCAGGGAATAGTGCCTGTAGTTCGTGCTTCCCGGACGGAAATAGCCCCTGTTATCTACGTTCGCCGGTTCGTGGAAGAACGCGGACATCTCGGTGTCCTTCTCGAGACTGTCGCAGAAATATTTGTACGGATTCAGCGTCGCGTCCGGAACGAAGCCCTTCGAGCCGAGCGCGCCGGGAGTGAAGCCAAGAATACCCTTGGTGGTGAACTCACTCGCGTTCATCCAGCGCGTGTACCCGTCGGCGTTGAGCAGTCTCGCCGACCCGTCCCCGGCGTAGGTGACGGCGCTGTCTTCGGAGCTGACGAGATCGCCATCGTGCATGAAAACCCCTCGAACGTCGAAGCCGGTATACCTGTCAAGCCCGGGAAACGGATGGGTGAGGCCCACATCGCACTCGACCCCGATGAACCCCGGCGTGCCTGTGAGATCCACTTCGATGTTCTTCAGGATCAGGTTTGTCAGTTTGCCCGCGGGCGGCTGAAGGAACATGGTGACATTGGCTATGAACTCGGCGCCCCTGATGGGCACGATCGCCGGCTCGCATGTCAGCGGATCGATCGCAACTCTCCAAAGTCCCCACAGAGTGACAGGGGACTGTGAGGATCGGTCGGGCGATGTCGGAGGAATATTCGGGGCGACAGCGTCGGATGTAGCGCAGCTTGAAAGCACGACCGCAATCAGTGCGCACACGAAAATAATCTGGCGATACATGTTATGCCTCCCCTTGAGGGATTGTTTCGGGCGATTCCTACCTTACCATAAACAAATATAATTGGCAATAATCCGGCGGCCTCTTTGCCCGCCGGTGTGAGTCAGATGTCGCGCAGGGCATCCGCTCTCAGAAGGGATCGCATCTTCTCCGCCAAAGCGTCGATATCCTCAGCCCCCCTCTGAGACGCGAGCGATCCCACGAAATCCGAGTGCGTGCGATGATGCCGGTATTCCGGCTCCCTGGGCGGATGCCCAAGCCATCGCTCCATAAGATCAACTCGCGGGCAGACAAGGATCGAGCACGAATAGAACACGAGGTCGCGTTTTCGCTGCATGGATGCTCCTGCGATCTTGCGGTCGTCAATGACGAGATCGGAGGTCCCCTCCCGATGGACTCCCTTGATTCCGGCTCTCTCAAGCCCGTCGATCAGCCAGTTGGATATGGCCTCGAAATGTTCCCTGATTTTGCCGAATCCTGAAGCGGGCAGAGCGAGGGAGACGATGATGTCGCCGGGATCGAGAACGACCGCGCATCCGCCTCCTCTTCGCCGGGAGATGTTGGCATGATCGGCCTCGCAGACATCGAGATTTAGTTCGATCCCGGGCTTGCTTCCCCTGCCGAGAACGATAGTGACCTCGTCCGGACGGTAAATGCGCAATTGAGGTAGACGGTCTCGCAAAACGAGATCGATCAGGTCATCATCGAGAATGTAATCCTTCGCAGCAAGCGTCTTTAAGTCCCCCTCGGGGACGAGGCATCCCTTATACGTGCTGAGACGCCTGTCCATCGGATGTCCATTCTACACCGGACCGGTCCAGCCGTCACGCCTGCGATGTGTCCGCTCATATAGCGCGCGGGAGTCACGGTTTACCGGGAACGCCGAAAAATGCTATCCTGATTATCCGGGAGGGTCGGATGAGTTCCATGACCATGCCTGGAGGTCCAAACGATGCGGTTACAAGCGCTTGTCCTTATTCTGGTGGCCGTGATTTTCGCGGGTTGTTCGGGCTCGGGCGGTGGAGTTGCCCCCGGACTGGTTCCCGACACTGCGACCACTCCCCGGAAGACAGCCGACGCGGGATCATCCCATCATAACTGGGGACAGTGGCAGTTCTCGGCGGATCCCGATGCCGGGGCGCTTGAGATCCTGCCCCTCAGAACGGGGAGTTTCCACGCGAATGTGGTGCCGCTTCTGGAGCCGCCCGCCGGCGTGAGACTGAAAATATCGAACCTCAAGTTCGACGGTGCGGTGTGCGATGTAGATGTGTCGCTGACGCATCCGTTCCCGGGGCTCAGCCAGTACACCGGTTTCGATGTGTGCGGCGTATTGATCTCGAGCGGGACGAAGTCCGGTTTCAGCGACGGGGACCTTATCATGGCGGGCGAGGGCGACACTCGCCTGTTGAACGCCGACGGCTACACGCGATGGTGGAATCCTGTCGAGTTCGCCATTCCGGGCCAGCCGATCCTCAGGTACAAAGACGGGCTTCTTGGAAACAAGAACTCCACAGCTCATTTCACCAGCACCCTTAACGGCTACAAGGTGTTCGGTGACGACATCGAACCGGCGGACGATGTTCTCGGTCTCGACCCGACGAATCGCGTGCCGTTCTCCGACGGCGTCACGAACACAAGGCATTACACGATAGATTTCGCGAGCGGCGTGGTGTTCAACTACGCGGTCGATGCGAACTGGGAACCGCCGATAGGAAGCCCGCCTTACGAGCTTGACGATTTCGTGCCTGCGGCGAATCGCCCGGAGGCGTGGGCGATCTCGGTGACCGAACTCGAGAACACTCTGTGGAGCGATGTTCTGGGCAGTGGCGGGAATCTCTCCCTCCTGATAGACGTGTGGGACCACTACAACGCCGGGCTGAATGAAGTGTGGCTCGACTCGCCGGGGAATTTCGAATACGCGACGGCATCGCCTGTCGGCGGCGGGGACGGCTACAGCACCTACCAGGTGGACATCGTGGACGCCACGCCTCAGACGGACCCGGTTGAGATCCTCGTGGGTATCGAGTCTGAGGTCATCGGCTACTGGGATGTCCTTCTTGACGAGCCGATTACCGGGTATTTCATTTATTGCGCCCAAGTGGGCGGTGTGCAGCCTCTCGCGCCGACGGCGATATTGGAAGCCACGACATCCACCGACATTTCGGTCGGTGGATCGGTGTCGTTCGATGCGTCGGCGAGTACCGGCACCCCTCCGCTGAGTTTCGCATGGGACTTCAACGGGGACGATGTGTATGGCGGCGCAGAGGATGCGTACACGGGCGATCCGACGACACCGACGCATCAGTTCGATTCGGTCGGCTCGTTCAGCGTCACGGTGAAGGTGAGCAACGCCGTTGGTGAGGACATCTCGGACGCTGTGATTGTGCATGTCGGGCTTGATCCGAACGACACATACGTCGACGGCGACTACACCGGCACGGATTCGAACGGGAGTCCCGCGAAACCTTTCAAGACGATCCAGGAGGGCATGAGCGCGGTGACGACGGGTCACAAGGTGCATGTGGACTATCTTGACGGAGGGACCCATGTCTACGACACCGCCGCGCTGACCTTGAAGAGTGATGTGCAACTGCTGGGAGACAACTGGAACGGCGGCGGTCCGGGAAAACCCAAGATGAAGAACACGAGCGGGTATTACACGATCGGCAGTTACGGCAGTATTATCAACAATTTCACGCTGGAGGGATTCGAGATCGGTATCGGCGAGCAAGCTGGATCCACGCAAAACTACGGAATATATTTCGTGTCATATTCCGGGGCCTTCGACGACATCACAATCAGGCACAACAAGATCACGGGCACAATAGACGATACGGGCAAGACCAGCGGTCCCGGCATGGCCCTCCAGATGAGGAGATGCGACAATTCAACCGTCGAATTCAATGACTGCGGCCCCCTGACCTGGGAGAGCGACACATCCGGCGTCTACGCGCGTGTCCTCTGGGGCATGTATCTCGATACGTGCAACAACATCGAAGTCAACAACAACTTCATCCATGATTTCACGATCGACTATGACGGCGCAGGAGGCGGCTGGGGGCAGATTCGCGTATTCTGCCTGCACTTCTATGCGTCCAATAACGCCGACATCTATAATAATCTCATCTGCCACATCGAGGGCATCAACGACTACGACTACCGCATTGAGGGCACGATGTTCGAGGGTTCATCGGGCACAAACGTATACGATTTCCACAACAACACGATCGACAGGCTCGATCACTCCCAATCGAACGGCAACTTCCCGCTCAGAGGTATTTTCGTGTATGCTGCGACGAGCGGAAGCGAAATCGATAACACATTGATCACTCATTTCTACACGCCCGCCGGTCAAACCGGAAGCATTCAGGCCTATTTCTCGAGTCCTGCGAACATATTCGAGGCCTCTTACTCCACAGGTCACGACCTGGGCAGTGTCACGAGCTATTTCTACAACTTCATCCTTGGCGATGGAGTGACGAACTATCCCGGGATCGACCCCAAGTACGTGAACAATACGACATCTCCGTACGATTATCATTTCCAATCTGGTTCCGGCTGCGAGATGGGCGATCCCGATTTCATCGACTGGGACGACAGCGGATCGCCGTCCGGGAACCCTAATGAGACGAATATTCAAAATCGGTCGAGGATGGGATGCTTCGGGGGGCCGGGCGGCGACTGGGATCCGTACGATCTCTAAAATCCCAGACTTGCGAAATGGATGGCTTGTTGGTTATCAGCTCAGCGCAAGCTCGGGGATGAGGGCGCTCATGTTTTCGATGAATTCGTAGGCAGGAACGTCCGCGTACAGCAGATAGGGCTTCCCGTCCATTTTCCCTGAACCCAATATCGCTGCAACTGCTGCGGCTCCGAAACCCGTGGTCTTCTGCATCGCGGTGAAGTCGTCGTCATGCAGAATGCGGGCGCGTTTTGTCCAGGATGTCTGTTTCGTGCTGTCCGATACATCGATGTCAATAAGAACCTGGTCTTCCGTAATAAAACCGCACGCATTGGTTACGGCTTCCGAGAATGAGTCGCGGTCCATTCCGCACTCGAACAGCATGAATCTGACAAGATCGGCGTGTCCCGGGAACCTGATCGTTTTGTAGTCGCATTCTTTGACGCCTCTTGCCAGCATGGTTTCGAGCGTGCCCGCGATCCCACCGCTTGTTGTGAAAGCCTCGAGCTCACCGAGGCCCTCGAAATGGATGTGCTCGATCTCGCACAGAGGATCGACGGCACGGATCTTGCCGTTTCGTATGACGAGACATTTGTCGTGGTATTCGTTGAACAGACCCTGCGGTGAAAAGGTGAGGCCGTATCTCAATGTGCCCCTTGGATTGACCGGAAGCCCGCCGACCCTGATCCTGACGGTGTCGGCTTGTTCGAGTTTCCGGAAGCCGAGTTCCGCGATTATGTTGGCGATGCCGGGGGCGAGTCCGAGGTCGGTCATGACCGGAGCCCGGACGCGATTCTGAGCAAGCTCTCGGATGCGATTCGAGGTGTCGATGTTGCCGCCCAGGTCGCAGTACCTGATGCCGCGTTCTATGCAGAGCCCAGCCAGGTCGGTGTTAAAACGGAAGGGGAGTGCGGAGACGAGGACATCGCACGACTGAGGGGGTTGGATTCCGGCGATGAAGGAGAATGCATTGCCTGTGGTGGCAGTTATCGGGACACCGAGTTTGTGGAGGAATTCGGTCGACGCGCTCACGGTAGCGGGGGAAATGTCGACCCCAACGACCTCGTAACCGAGAGCGGACATCCCGTATGCGATGGCTGCGCCCTGGATTCCGAGACCTGCAATGATGGCCTCGCTCATCGTGTGTTCCCCGGACAAATGCCGGATCGAGTGCAGTTGGTTTGCGCTGTCATGGAATGCAAGTACATCAAATAGCCGTGGCGGTCACGCGCATCGCTACTCTCTTCTGACGTCGCCCTTGGCGTTTCCGTAGACCTTGCAGGATGCAAGCGTGCCTTTGCCTCCGCTGAACACGCTCACGCCGTAGCCGCTGCAATCATGTATCCGGCACAATCGGACCTGCGGGTCCCCCTCGTTTCTTATCGTAAGACCGTCGTCGGAGTTGTCGTAAATATCGCAATTCTCAATGACGCCCATGCCCTTGTTGTAGACAAAGACAGCGCTGTCAGCGCAATTGTGAAGTCGGCAATTCTGTATGCTTGGGGCGCCTTCGGATTCCACCGCGACGCCGTACTTGGCATTCTGGAAAATTTCGCACCCTACAATACTCCCTTTCCCCTTGTCATAGACGAAGACGCCCGAATCGCCGCAATTGCTTATTGTGGAGTTGGTGATCGAGGGATCGCCTCCCGATTCTATCGCAATCCCCTGGTTTCCATGCCCGAAAACTCTGCATGAATCTATGGAGCCGACGCCGCTGCTGTGAACGAATATGCCGCTCTTCCGGCAATCGCGGATACGGCAGTTACTGACGTGCGGGTTACCCTGGTTCTTCACGGCGAGGCCGTATTTCGAATGCGAATAGATCTCGCAATCGTCGAAAGTGCCTTTGCCTTTGTCATAGACAAAGACCCCGGTGTCCTGGCATGTGTGGATTCGACAACCTCGGACCACCGGATCGGCGTCCGTCTTGATATCAACTCCTCGCAGCGCGTTATTGAAAATCTCGCATCGTTCGAACGTTGCCCGAGCGCCGTCGTAAATCCAGATTCCGCACTCCCTGCAATCATGGATTCTCGAATCGAGGAACACGGGATACGATTCGTTGTTGATGGTGACTCCATCGACCCCGTTGGCGAAAATGTCGCACTTCTCGAAGTGACCCTTCCCGTGATCGTAGACAATGACCCCGCTCTTGGCGCAATCGTGGACCAGGCATCCGCTGAGCGTCGGCGCGCCGCTACTTCTGATCGCCACTCCGTACTTCGTGTGCAGAGAGATATCGCATTCCTCGAATCGACCCTTGCCCTCGTCATAGACGAAAATCCCGCTGTCACCGCAGGACTTGATGAGGCACTTGCGCAACGACGGGTCCGCTTCCGATTTGACCGCAAAGCCCATCAGACCGTTCGATCCGAGAACGCAATCCTCGAATTCGCCTTTTCCCTTATCGTAGACGAACACTCCGCTGTTGGTGCAATCGTGGATCGAGCAACTCCTGAAGACGGGGTCGGCTCCGGTGCTTATCGCGACGCCGTTGTCGTTGTTGCGGAAAATATCGCAGTCCTGTACCAGACCCTTTCCGTTGGAGAAGACGCAGATTCCGCTTTCGTGACAATCGCGAATTGTGCATCCTCCTACTGTGGGATCGCTGAAGGACCCTATCGCGACGCCGTGCTGGCCATGCTTGTAGATCTCGCAGCCCGCGATGTCGCCTTTCCCGTTCTCGTATATGTAAAGCCCGCTCTTCTCGCAATCGTGGATCCGGCACTTCTTGACGACGGGTTCGCCCTCTGACGTTATCGCCATGCCGTTGAGCTCGTTGCCGTGGATGTCGCACTCTTCCAGCCAGCCCCGTCCCTTCCCATAGACGAAAACGCCGCTCTGATCGCAATATTCGATTCTGCACCTGAGGAAGGTCGGATTCCCCCCGCTGGTGATCGCCAGCCCCGCCATGGCGTGATCGAATATCTCGGTATCTTCGAATCTTCCCTCCCCCCCGTCGGACACGAGCACTCCGCTGTCGAGGCAATCGTAAATTCGGCACCGGAGGAACACCGGATTGCCGCCGGTCCTTATGGCGACTCCCTGAAGAGCGTTGTCGAATATATGGCAGTCCTCGAAACTCCCCTTGCCGTTCTCGTAGACGAAAACGCCGCTTCTGCGGCAGTCATGGATTCTGCATCGCAGGACTCTCGGGTTTGCGCCCGAGGAAATCTCGATCCCTCGCAGGGCCTGGTCGAAAATGTCGCATTCGTCCACAACGCCCTTCGCGTTTTCCCAGACTCGGATTCCGCTTGAATTCCCCGAATGGATGGCGCAGTGACGCAGGGTCGGTTCGGAGGCGGGTCCGCGGATCGAGACGCACGCTCCGGCAGAGGACGCGATGCTGCAGTGTTCGATGGAATGCTTGCCGCGACGGATATCGATTGCGTAAGCCTTTTCGCCGACTTTCGCCACCGCCGCTCGGCATCGTATCGCGAGATTGCACAAGGTCACGCAATCGGTGTCGAGCAGCACGGTGGACGTACTGTCGCATTCGATGATGATCTGTTCGCGCGGGCCTGCACCGATGATCTCGATGTTTTTGTCCAGCACGAGAGCCCCACTATATACACCGGGCGAAACAAGTATGCGCGACCCGTCGGGGGCGTTCTCAACGGCCTCTACAAGCGATTTGAACGGGGCGCTTCCGTCCTCCGCGACATGAATCGTCCCCGATTGCGCTTCCTGTGCGGGCACGCGCTGGGGAATGGTCGCAAGGATCTCGGACAGCACAGCATTGATCTCGTCCTCGCAGAGATCCAGCTCGGAGCCCTTTTTCACCAGGAATTCCAGCAGGTCCTCTCCCGGAGGGCCCATATACTGCAGCATCGATTCCGCAACTGCGCGAAACCGCTCGGTGGTTCCGGGCGCGACTGTTTCGTCCATCGGGGATCACCTCTCGGATTGCCGGAAGGTGCACATAGCCTACTCTGAAACTCGGGTGGAAGTCCAGCGCATCTCGATTCCTTTGACTATGCCGCCGAGCATTGGGTAGAATCATTGCCGTCCCCGGAAGGTACTCGCGCGATAAGTCGGCTTGGAGATCAAGGGGTGGCCGGGACTGGAACGGGAGTTGGTAGCTTATGGCTGTTTCTGACGCTGTATTTGTCGGCTCGGACGGGTTTGTCGCCCATGTGGACGCCGATCTCAGGGTTACCTGGGTGAACAGCCCGAACGGCGAATCGTCCGAGATTGTGGGCGGTCGCCGCTGCTACGAGGCGTTTCGGCAGAGAACTGCGGCGTGCGAGGGATGCCCGGTGAAGCTGGTTTTTTCGACCGGGCGGCCGCAACGGGGCGAGACGGCAGACTCCGACGGGAAGGCGAGGAGGGTGTCGGGCTTTCCGATTCACAATGCGAAGGGGGACGTGACCGGTGCAGTCGCGGTCCACCACGACATCGCCGATCCCGGGCAACCGGCCGGCAGGCCCCGTGAGGATGATGCGCTCTACCGGACTCTTTTCGAGCATTCCCCCTATGCCATGACGCTGATCGACCCCGAGACGCTGCTGAGCGTCGAGTTCAACTCCGTCGCCATGAGAATGCTGGGCTGGTCGCGCGAGGAGTTCGCGCGTCTGCCCATTTCCGCCCTGGAGACCGCCAGAAGTCCCGAGCAGACCATCACACACGTGGAAAGAGTGCTCCGGGACGGCAGCGACGAGTTTGAGACGATGTATCGGACGAAAGACGGCGGATTCCGTGATTGCCACGTAAATATGCGCAGCATTGAGGTCCTGGGTCGACCCATGATACTCAGCGTGGTCGAGGACATCACCGGGAGGAAACAGGCCGAGATAAGCCTCTCCAAGTCTGAGTCCCTTTATCGTTCGCTCGTCGAGAACAGTCCCGACATCATAATGGAGATAGACATCGATGGGCTCATTCTCTATGTCAACAGGGTACTCAGGGGCGCCCGTAAGGAGGACGCTGTCGGGACCAGCCTTCTCGACTATATACCCAGGGATCAGCACCGGAAGGTCCGCAAGTCCTTGTACAGGTCCCTGGTCAAGGGGAAGAACACCACTTACGAAGTGTGTATAGTCACTCCCGGTGGTACGAGATGGTGGTATACGCGCGTGCTTCCCCTGAAGAAAGATGGGAAGGTGAACAGGTTTGTTCTCATTGTGACGGACACGACGAGCAACAGGAGAGCGGAGGAAGCGCTTCGCATGAGCGAGGAAAGATATCGGAGCCTGGTGGAGAATTCCCCTCTTCCGATATTCGTGCACCGCAATGAGCGGTTCGACTACGTGAACCCGATGGCGGTGAAGCTTCTCGGGGTGAAAAATGCGGACGAGCTTCTGGGAAAATCGATAATGGACTTCGTTCATCCCGACGATTGGGTCAGGGTCCGAAATCATCTGCAGGCAAGTGCCAAGGCTTTGAACGGGGTCGGGCAGATCGAGTTCAAGCTGTTGGGGCGGGACGGAGAGGCGCATGACGTCGTGGTGTCGTCGATGGCTGTGATGCACGAAGGCGGGATCGTCAAGCTGGTCATTCTGAACGATGTCACGGATCGGAAACGCGCCGAGGATGCGCTGAGGGCGAGCGAGAAGAAGTATCGGTATCTGACCGAGAACATGAGGGATGCGGTATGGATGATGGACATGAACTGGCGGCATACGTACGTCAGTCCTTCCATCGAAAGCATCAGAGGATTCACGGTGGAGGAGCTATTCGATTTGCCCATAGAAAAGAGCCTGCCGCCGAAGTCGCTGGAAAACGCGCAGAAGCTCCTTGAATACGGTATCTCGCTGGGACCGGTCGGTCCGGACGGGCGTCCGCCCACAGTGACGTTCGAGCAGGAGGAGTACCGAAAGGACGGGTCGACGGTATGGACGGAGGTCAGGGCCTCGCTGATGTGGGACGAGAGCGGAAAGCCGGTCGGGATGATGGGCATCACGAGGGACATCACCGAGCGCAAGCAGGCGGAGGAAGCGCTCAGGCGAAGTGAGTGGCAGTATCGAAACCTGCTCGATAACGCTCCGGTCCCCATAGGAATTCACAGGGACGGAGTGCTGATATACGTGAATGCCGCAGCCGTGGAAGGCATGAGTGCCTCGAGCCGGGATCAACTGGTCGGCCGGCACATCAGCGAGTTTATGAAACCCGAGTCCAGAGACTCCCTTGCGAGCATCCTGGACCTCTTGAAAGAATCTCCGGAGAGGGTGCGGCATACAGAGTACACCCTGACCTCTCTTGATGGTCGCACGATCGACTTGGAGGCAACCGGCATGACCGTTATGTTCGACGGTCAGCCGGCGCGAATGGTCATCCTGCATGAAACAACGGGTCGGAAGCGGGCAGGTGGAGAGGCGTAGGATCGGGTCGCGCCGCATCGTGGTCTTCGACACCGGGCTCTCCTCGGTCGAGGTACAGCCTGCTCGATCGACCGACATGCACGGATCGATCGGCCTGATTATTTTCGAACTGTATTGACGTGCGGAAATACAGCGCGGCCCGCCGTCCCGTGAATCTCCCCCGGTGCGGCGGGGCCGATCGGCGGCCGGGAGAGGCTTATCAGGGAACAAAAAGTATATGGATTTCGTCTAAATCTACGCTGACAGATGAAACATCTGGTCCGGTTGAGTTGTACTACTCATTAGCCTTGAGATTCCAAAAATCCACAGATCTCTAATACAGAAGTCTTAACTGGTCAAAGTCATCTTATTCAGCAAGAAGTGGAGGATAGAACCATGAGAGCAACAATATCGCTATTTATCCTATCCATTCTGGTAACAATGAGTTGTTCGCAAAACAATCCCATATCCCCGGCAACAACAGGACCTGAAGGACATGTAGCCACATCTGCGTCAGGATCTGTAGTATGGGGATTCTACGATTTCACCATTGATCCGGACAGTGAAACCATATCCTCCATACAGCTGCGGACCTGTGAATTCGCCGCGAACGTGCTTCGATTCATGCAGCCCCCGAAATCTCCTACGAATAATGTTACAGCATCGATTGAAGCAGGATCAGACATATCATCCGGGCATTTATTTGTAAAGGTGGCACTTAAGCACCCATTCCCCGGAGTGACAAGTTTCACTGGTTTCGATGTCCGAGGTGTAATAGTGGGCAATGGATCAGTACCCGGACTGGCTGATTCGTCAATTCTGTATGCCGGAACGAATGATTTAAGGCTGTTGAATGCTGATGGATTTACCCGCTGGTTCAATCCAACAGAATTCGCTACATATGAAACCTTGTTTGGATTTGTCCAAGGGATAAGTGGAGTCCCGTCATACGATTGGACGGCAATCCTGAATGGATACAAGTTTTATTGCGATGGATTAGGTAAGGAGGACGATCCTGTAACATTCTTCTCCAATCCATTGTGCTCGAATCCAAGAGGTGTATTCTCTGTAAGTAGTTCAAATGAAAGAACCTTCGAACTTCAATTTCCAATGAGTGGCGGAGGACCAGAACTTTCGTTCCAATATGCTGTGCTTGCCTCATGGCAAGCACCGTATCCAAGTCCTCCTGTCGATATTCCCGACGACTTCCCGATCTCCGCAAACTGCCCCGAGGTGTTCTGTATACATACCGAGGATCTTGGCGATCTTTACTATGAGGATTCCACTCACAAAGGTGGATCATTAATATTAAAAGTTCGTGCATTCGATCATCAGGGCTCTGTGTCCCCTCAGGGAATTCCCGGCGAGGTATCAACCATACATCTTGAAACACCAGGCGGAATTATCGCGCCCGACGGTCTCGCGACTTACGATGCCGCCTCGCTGGCTGGATTGCTCATCGCGCAGGATTCAGTGAGCGCAACGTGGCAATTCACTATCAATGATGTGAATCTGACCGGGTCGGGCACATTTCCGATCGTGATTGTAATCGAAAGCGCGGACCCGACCGACTATAACTCCGGTATTCCTGGATTTGCATATCCTACCAGCGCTCATCTTTCAGCTTATAGTCTCGGATGGATCACCGTCTCCGACAAAGCCCCGACCGTTTATAAAGACCCTGTAGCGGTTGCAGAGGTGACCAGCCAGCCTCCATACTGCCCCGGCGTATCGGTGGAATTCGATGGATCCGCGTCGCATGACCAAGACGAATACGGGCAGCAAATCGTAAGCTGGGACTGGGAATTCAACACCGACGGGTTGTTCGATGCCGCGCATGGTCCGAATGTCGAGTGGACTTTCGATGAAATGGGATTTTATCCTGTGCAGATCCGTGTTACCGATGACGAAGGGGCTACTGACATCCTCGATGAACCTTTGACTGTTACAGTCGGCACTCCGTCATGGGTGGACGACAGCGCTGATCCCATGCAATCCAACGGCAGTTTTGAGCATCCATGGATAACCATCCAGGACGGCATTATCAATGCCAGGACCGATTGCGGACATAGATGGGTATTGGTAAAAGATGGAGTCTATTATGGCAAGATCAATATCGGTGATGAGACAACTCTCGAAGGATGGTCTGATCCAGCACCATTATTGACCACGGAGGATAACAGCACTCAGCCGATGGTTCATTTTGCGGGTGCGATGAACTCAACATTGAACCATTTCAGGGCGCAACCGAAATGTGTTCACGACTACGATGCAGGCGTTTATACCGATGCAATATTCATATCGCTTGGCTCGAATAATGTACTTATTGAAGACGTAGAGTTTATCGATAATCCCGGCGGAGAGACCTGTTCAAGAATAATTGACGGAGGTGACGGGATAGAAGCAATGACAGTCCGAAATGTCCGAGTTAATGGATACCATGTGGAAGCCAGGGGATTGGTCAATATATCAGGCGATGATTCCATAATTGAGGATTGCGTGTTTCTTAATATAAGTCACACAACAGAAACACACTTCTATGTTATCGCGGCTATTGACTCAAAGAACCTACTTGTTGCACGTAATGTTATCGGTCATGTTTGTTACAGCGAGCTTTTCGATAAAGCGCCGGGAATGGGTGGCATATACACCTATCTATCGACAGGACTCATTCAAAACAATCTGGTTTTTGATATTAATGCGATCACCAGCGGAAATAGCGGTCTGTGTTACGGTATCAATGCTGATGGAGTGACCGATCTGATTATCGAGCATAATACTGTTACACGTTTACATACACCGATCGCCGCAGTCGGGATACAAGTAACCAATGTTGATGGTGAACCAGGTACGATTATCTTCAGAGACCAGATCTCGGGTAATCTCGACGCATCTGGATCCAGCGTAAACTGGCGATTTTCCTACGGTGGAGCATTTCTTGACGGCGGACCCAGTGTGCCAGTCGATTATTCATGCTCTTGGAATGTATTTTCAGCATTTGTGCCTAACCAGCAGGTTGTCGAGGGGGTCGGGATGGTTTATACCGATCCGATGTTTATGGACCCGGACAACGATGACTTTCGACTGAATCCACTCTCGCCATGCATCGGAACCGCGCACGATAGCACAGATATAGGTGCCTATGGTGGAAATAATCCGCTGACTTGGATTCCGTGAAAATTGTTAATTCCGAGGGAAGAGTTTGGATTAATAAGGCTGATTAGATGATCGATTTACAAGTGCTATGTTATACAGGAAGGGCGGGGTTTCAAGCTCTTCATAGTGGAAGTTGCAGTCCCTAGACACATCGATTGCAGTCTTTTCACAGTGGGTGGTCATCCTGAGATCGGTTGCCGGCCACCTGTACAGGATATTGCCCTTGACTACCTCGATGACCTCCTGTCACGTAGACACTACCGGAATTATCTAGCGCGAGGTCTGAGGACCGGCAACTACCCGATGCGCCCCATGTGAAAGCCCATGTCTTGAATACTTTCAGGCTCAGGGCTGGTCGAGAGTGTCCGTAAGACCGTCGCTGTCTGTGATCCTGAGCTGCATTGTATATTCGCCTGCGGTGTTCCAGGAATGATCCACCTCTTTTCCCTGCGATTCATATGTTCCATCGCTGTTCCAGTCCCACTGGTACTTGATTATGGACGCGCCCGGGTCTGGTGCGGGAGGCGATGACCGCCATCTGGGCCTCGCGTAGGGGGCTCAGCGAAACGGAGCTTCTCAAGATTCTCAAGGACGACGGGAATCCGCTCCCACAGGCGATCTGGGCCCCACTGTCTCTTGCAGCTGAGCGGTCGCTCACAAGCCGCTGCGGCTTGATGGGTTTCTCGCATGAGTATGTACGCCAGGCTGTCAAGGACAGGTATCTGACTACAGAGGAGACCGGGCAGGCTGCTCATTTGCGTCTGGCGGATTATTTTGCTTCACTCGAACTCACACCGCGCAAGGTGGATGAGCTCCCATGGCAGTTGGCCGAGGCCAGGGCATGGCAGCGGCTTTATGACCTGCTGGCGGACTTGGAGTTCTTTGATGAAGCCTGGGTGCGCAATCAGTTCGATGTGAAAACGCATTGGTCGCGATTGGAAGGTAGTTCAGAACTAAGGATGGCGGATGCTCTCAGGAAGGTTGTTGAGAGTCCCGAAGACTTCTTGGATTCCGCGGTACTCACGGACCTGTCGATTCTGCTCTCCGACACTGGCCACGCACAGGAAGCTCTGTCACTTCTCGAGTTCCTCGTGGAGCAATCCCGTCGAACGCATGACCGCAACAGACTTCAGCAATGTCTCGGCAGCCGGGCAGTGATACTCGTGACACAGGGCGACCTTGACGGCGCAATGAAGCTCATGAAGGATCAGGAGCGAATCTGCCGGGAGCTTGGCGACCCATCGGGCCTTCAAGCCTCTCTCGGCAACCAAGCAATCATACTTCACCTTCGTGGAGACCTCGATGGCGCGATGAAGCTTCACAAGGAAGAGGAGCGAATCTGCCGGGAACTGGGCGATCAAGGAGGCCTTGGCTATTCTCTCGGCAACCAGGCAATCTTACTTCACTTCAGCGGAGACCTCGATGGCGCATTGAAGCTTTACAAGGAAGACGAGCGAATCTGTCGGGAGCTGGGTGACCCAGCAGGCCTTGCACGTTCTCTCAACAACCAGGCAGTGATACTCCAGGAGCGTGGAGACCTCGATGGCGCAATGAAGCTTGTCAAGGATTCGGAGCGAATCTGCCGGGACCTTGGCCGCCCCATAGGCCTCTCATGTTCTCTCATCATCCAGGCGGTGATACTCAAGGACCGGGGAGACCTTACTGGCGCAATGGGACTTCTGAAGGAATCCGAGCGAATCTGCCGCGACGTCGGTCTTGTTGAGGCCCTAGCCGAGAGTTTAGGTTATCAAGGCAAGATTATGGCTGAGCAGGGACAAGTCGAGGATGGTCTCGGACTCGCCGAAGAAGCGTATCGTCTGGCAACTGAGCATGGCTACACACGTCTTGTTGATGAGATCAAGCCTATCCTCGACGACATCCGCCTCAAACTCGAGAGACAGGGCGAGGAATAGGTAATGTGTTGGAGTGTCACTCTTTTTTCAGAATTGAGGACAGACACCAACGAACTCGCCCGGTGCGGCAGGGCCGATCTGCGGCCGGGCGCGGCTTCGCTCACAATATCGGATCCCAGGTCTTTACCTTGCTGAGGTCGTTCTCATTAGTTGGGTTGTAGACCCTGACAATCTGATCATCCGTAACGCCGAAGGTGTTGAGGAAACCAGGCCTCGTGTCTCTCGGCCACGCAATGATAGTGAACGCGCTGCTGGTGCCGCCCGCCATCTCCTCTGTAGTCACTGTCGAGACGTTGCTGACCTCCCACGTCATGGTGTAATTGTCGATCATGTTGCCGAGCGTGCAGCCCTCGTTGATGTACTGGTCCCGCTTCAAGGCTTCGAACGAGCCGTACAGCTTGCCATTATTGGTTTTCTGGTAAGCCAACTGGCAGCTACCGATGGAACGAAGCGTTCCCTTCGCGCGCAACTGGAAGCCGGCCCGGCCTGTGTCACAGTCATAGGGAGGAGGCGTAATACGCAGTTGCCGGGACCAGGAAAATGTAGGACAGGACGTTCGCTATCATGATCGCTTTCCAGATATCCGTTCTGTGCAGAAGACGTCCTGCGACTATCCCCTCAATGAAGGCAGACGCTCCGAAGCCTGGAAGAAGAAAGCCGTACATCCTGAATAGTGGGTCAATGGGCAGGTCGAAGTCCGGCAGGATCGGTACAATCTCCGGGACAAATATCAAGTAGCCAAGAATTGTGCATAATATCGTCAGGGAAACCCAACGGGGGATCTTGCGGAGTTGAGTGGCCCACCACACGAGAAAAACGATGAACGGGAAAACCACAGCAGTGATGGAGGCCAAAAAGAACACCCCTGCAATGAGACCGAGGGCTGTGGAAACAAGATTCGCCGCCAGCGACACCCAAAATGCCCTACGAATGTGGATTCTGAGCACTTTCACAACGATGATCGCCTCGATGATAACGACGATCAGCAGCAAGGTCGCGGGGATGTATATTGTCATCAGGACCTGCGATCCGGCTGTGAGTAAGAGATAGCCGATGTCGACATCGGCAAACGCAGGCGTTGGGAAGAGAATCATTGCACCGACCAGCGCGATGAGAATCGAAGCCTTCCGCCATGCAGTGTCTCTCATTTGCGAGCCCTGGAACCATCCAGCATCAGCAGCACGGTTCCTAATGTGATTATACGAGGTTCAAAGCCGATACGGAAGGGCTGGGTGACCGAATACCATTACGAAACAGAGTACGGATCGGGGTCTGATCCGGCGGCGTTTCTCCCCACGAGGCCGCGAAACACGAGACCGTACACTACCGGAATGATGAAAAGCGTCAGTACCGTCGCGCTGAATAAGCCGCCGACCAATGGGGCCGCCATTCGTTTCATGACCTCGGAACCGGTGTCGGTGCCGAACATTATAGGGAGCAAGCCGATAACGGTTGTCGCGACAGTCATCAATTTGGGCCGGACTCGTTCCACCGCGCCTTCGAGGATCGCGGAATCAAGATCAGCAAGAGTTTTCAGGCGACCTTCGGCTATGTATCGCTTGACCGCGAGGTCGATGTAGACGATCATCACTATCCCCGTCTCCGCGGCGAGTCCGGCGAGTCCGATGAAACCCACCCATACCGCGACAGACGTGTTGTAGTGCAGCAGATACAGGTACCAGAACCCTCCGACCAGCGCGAACGGAAGAGTGATCATCACGATCATCAGTTCGGTGAAGTTCTGAAAATGGAAGTAGAGCAGCAGCATAGTCAGGACAAGAGTGAGTGGAATTACTACCCTGAGAGTTGCCGCAGCTTTCTGCATGTACTCGTACTGGCCCGACCAGATTATGTTGTACCCCGGAGGCAGTGTGATCTCGCCTGACGCGATTTTCCGATTTATCAATGCCTTGGCCTCGGCGACATAGCTGCCGACATCGCGCCCGCGGACATCAACGTAAATCCAGCTTGTCCGCCGCGCGTTTTCGCTCTTGATCTCATCGGGACCTTTGGTGAACGAGAACGTCGCCAGCTCGCGCATTGGGACGGACCCGCCCGCGGGAGTTGGAACCAGAATTCGCTCAAGCGAGGACAGGTCGTCTCTGTAATCGCGTGGATATCGCACGTTCACCATGTAGCGTTCAAGCCCTTCGACCGTTTGTGTCACATTGACGCCGCCGACTGCGGACACAAGCGTCGATTCCACATCGTTCACGGTGAGTGCATATCTGGCGATCGCATCGCGGTTGATATTGACATCAAGGTAGTTGTCGCCGAGACCCTTCTCCGCGTACGCGGACAGGGTGCCGCGCACGTTCACAACCTCGGCTGCGATCTGCGACGCGATGTCCGACAGAGTGTTGATGTCATCGCCCATGATCTTGATCCCGACGGGAGTCTTTATGCCGGTTGTGAGCATGTCGATTCGGGTATGGATCGGCATTGTCCATGCATTTGTCAGCCCCGGGATATTCACTCTCCGATTGAGCTCATCGATTATCTTGTCCATGGTCATGCCGCGACGCCACTGGTTCCTGGGTTTAAGCTGTATGACCGTCTCGATCATCATGAGGGGAGCGGGATCTGTTGCGGTATCGGCTCGACCGATTTTCCCGAACACCGTATCCACCTCGGGGACGGTCCTTATCAGCCTGTCGGTTTGCTGCAGAAGCTCCCGAGCTTTCGTGATGCTTATCCCGGGATCGGTGGTCGGCATGTAAAGGATCGTTCCCTCGTTCAGAGCCGGCATGAACTCGCTTCCAAGCTTCATGACCGGGAAGATCGTGATAAGCAGTATGACCAGCGAGGCCCCAACCATCGCGACCTTTCGTTTCAGCACCCAGGACATGAGCGGTTTGTAAGTGCGAATCAGGAATCGTGAGACAGGATTCTGCTCCTCAGGCCGGATTTTCCCCTTGACGAAAAAGTAGATCAATACCGGCACGAGAGTCACAGCGAGAAGGGCGGCGGCTCCCATCGCGAATGTCTTGGTGTAAGCGAGGGGCTTGAAAAGTCGTCCGGACTGTTCGCCCAGCGCAAACACGGGGAGGAAGCTCACGGTTATTATCAACAGTGAATAGAAAAGGGCGGGGCCGACTTCTTTGGATGCCTCGAGCACTATCTGAAGGTGCGGTTTCTTGTGGGCATCTTCTTCAAGATGCTTGTGCACGTTTTCGACAAGCACCACAGCGCCGTCCACCATCTCACCGATCGCGATGGCAATTCCGCCAAGGCTCATCACATTGGCGTTGACCCCAAGCGCCCTCATGACAATGAAACTGACCAGAATCCCCAGGGGCAGGCTGACGAAACTCACAAGGCTGGATCGGAAATGCATCAGAAAAACGATGCAGATGAGACCGACGATCGCCATTTCCTGATAGAGGGTTGTCGAGAGTGTATTGACGGCTCTCTTGATCAATTCTCCTCGATCGTATGCTGCCTTGAGTTGTATGCCCGGTGGAAGTCCCTGCTTCAGCTCTTCCAATTTCTGTTTGACTGCATTGATGACCTGGAGTGCGTTTTCGCCATTGCGCATTATCACAATTCCGCCGACCGTTTCCCCTTGTCCGTTCCAGTCGGCGATCCCTCTTCGAGACTCAGGTCCGACCTGAATATGCGCGACCTGGTTCAGCAGAATCGGTGTGCCGTCGGAATCCGCGGCTACCGCGATATTGGACAGATCATCCATTCCCTCGATGTAACCGAGGCCGCGCACCATGAATTCCGACTCGCCCTGTTCAATCAGGCCCGCCCCGACATCCCTGTTCGAGTTCCGGATCGCGGACTCAATCTGATTCATGGTCAGGCCGTACGCCTGCAGCGCATACGGATCGACGACCACCTGGTATTGCTTTACGAACCCGCCGACACTTGCGACCTCGCTGACACCGGGGATGCTGGTGAGCTCGTATTTCAAATACCAATCCTGTATTGAACGGAGCTTCGCAAGATCGTACTGCCCCGCATAAGCGGGATCGACATCAAGCACGTACTGATAGACCCAGCCGACACCGGTCGCATCGGGGCCAAGCTGAGGACTGGCTCCGCTCGGCAGGCGCTGCGTGACATAGTTCAGGTATTCGAGCACCCTCGAACGTGCCCAATAAAGGTCGGTACCGTCCTCGAAAATGACATAGACCATGCTGAAACCAAACATCGAGTATCCTCGCACGGTCTTGGCCATCGGTACGCTCAGAAGGGCCGTCGTGAGCGGGTATGTAACCTGATCCTCGACAACCTGCGGAGACTGGTCGGGGTATTCGCTGTAAACGATCACCTGCACGTCGGAAAGATCGGGAATCGCATCGAGCTTTATCGTGGCCATGGCCTGGATTCCCGCAAGTGCAAGGATTCCGGCCATTATCAGCACGAACACTCGGTTCTTCAGGCTGTATTCTATGAGTCGCTCGACCATGGTTTTGCGCTCCGGTCAGTTTGTTACACCATTCTTTCCGACCCAGGCTTGAGGATCGTTGGGCTTGAGGTTCATTTCGCAGATCGGACACTTGTCTGGCTCAGCCGCGTAGTAGCGATCGTCCGGCATTGGGCATCGCCACTTCGCATCCGGATCGTCTGGGGCGAGGTTGGGCCATTGCCCGGACGACATCTCCATGCCCTGCATGTCCTCCTCCGCCGTCGACTGTGTCGGCATTCCATAACCGGTTGAGGTAACCTCCTCAGGAGTGGCGGGATTGGCCTGTCCGGAAAGCATCTTGTTGATCGCCTCCTGCATTCTGGATTCGGCATCGAGAAGGAATTGGGCGCTTGTCACAATCTGTTGACCCTCAACCAGCCCCGACAGAACCTGGGCATTCCCGTTTCCGTCGGATGGTCCGACGGTCACCTCGACCGGTGCGAACTTTCCGCCGGGCAGAGCAAGGAAAACGATGCGACGGTCACCTGAGAAGATCACCGCTTCCTCCGGGATGGTGAGAGCATCGTCAGCGACTTGGCTCTCTATGGTCACCTTTCCGTACATCTCGGGAAGCAGGCGGCCATCGGCATTTGGGAAGACCAGCCGGATTCTGATATCCCGTGTCGATCGTTGCAGGTAGGGATAGAAGAAATCGACAACACCTTCGAAAGTCTGTCCCGGAAGATAGTCGAGTTCCAGCCTGGCAGGCATGCCGACGTGGACAAAGGGCAACTCGTTATCGAAGATGTGAGCGTACACCCAGACAGTCGAGAGATCTGCAATCGTGAAAACAGGCGCCCCGGCGGAAACGTAGGACCCTTCCCGCAGAGAACCGCCGCTGCCCGAAGCCATTCCGGCTCCGATGCCGCCCGATCCTCCCGAGTCGGAGAAGCCGCCACCGGTCATGCTTCCTCCCCCACCCATTCCGCTCATACCTCCACCGCCCGACGTTTGCCCCCCGCCGCTCATGCCGCCGGAGGTGAAGAGCCCTCCTCCTTGCGACTGAGTATCGACTCCTCCTGAGCCGCCCATCGCAACAACCGTACCGTCCATCGGAGCGGTAATCGTGAGAGCGTGAGAGCTTCCGTTCCGACGGATGCCGTCGATCTGGACATCCGAGACACCAAGAAGCTTCAGCCGCTCGCGGGCCGCGCTCGATAGGCGCGAATCGCCCGCCCGGAGCGCGATAAGGTATTCCTCCTGCGCCGAGTAGAGCTTCGGCGCAGAGAAATCGAACAATGGATCGCCAGCTTTGACGTTCGTGCCGGGCGATGTCACATAGAGTCTGTCGATATATCCCTCGGTTCGTGTTGAGAGGACCGCTAGATTGTCCTCGTTGTAGTCGACATGCGCCGGGGCACGGATCGACACGGTCATCGGCCCTCTCTGAATGTTTGAGTATCTAACTCCGATGCTCTGGATGATCGACGGATCGACTGTGATACTGGAGCCGTCCGCGACCTCATCCTCGTACACGGGGACGAGGTCCATTCCCATTGCGTCCTTCCCGGGCGCCTGCCGTATGTAGTTGGGGTCCATCGATGAAACCCAATAGAGAATGTGGCGCTCGCCACTGTTGGACGCATTCGCCCCAGTCTCCTTCGGGACCAGGTTCATCCCGCAAATCGGGCATTGTCCGGGTCCCTTCTGAACCACCCACGGGTGCATCCCGCACGTGTAAAGGTTCTCATCGCCGGCGGCTATGGCAGGTTTCGGTGCGAAGCATCCCGTGTAAGTCACCGCGACCCCGATCGTCACGACCAGCAGTGCCGCCACAACGATTCCGATCCCCATGATTTTTCTCATTGCCTTCAACTCCGTTCACAATACTCGAGATCACTGGCCTGAAGAGATGCTGCGATCCAACAAGCGCTCGATCTCCGCGAGCGCGATCCGCCGATCCATCCTCAAATTGGCGAGATCGTTTCCGGCTTCGAGCAATGCCAATTCGGCGTTGATAAGATCGCTGAAACTGTTCTCGTTTCCCGAGTACCCAATTCGCACGACATCCAGCGCCGCTTGCGCATCAGGAAGTATCTTCCCCGAGTAAGTGATTTCGGATTGGAGTCCCTGGTCGTACCGGATGATCTGCATTTCGAGCATCCCGCTCGCCATGTCGGTCATGTTTTCGAGCATGCTTGCCATCTCGGCCCTGCGATCGCCCAACTCTGCGGCCCATGTAAAGTCCACTCCGAAATTCGTTCGCCTGTGATCAACCATTGGGTTGCCCACGAAAGACGATCCGTCCGCATTCATCTGGGAGTTGTCGGTCATTTCGGGAGAATTGGATCCGGTATCGCCGCCACTGCCCGAATCGATGCCGCTCATTGACGTATCTGTGCCGGCGCTGCCTGCGTTCACACTGTCTGAACCGGCAGCCGAGGAGCCCATCGAATCGGGCATATCCCCCGAGCCGCTTCCCGCCCGGACGTAACTCATCCCCAGAGTGGCATCGGGGATCGCCTGCCGGCGGGTCATCTGAATCATCACGTCCATCTTCTCAAGCTCCAGCGAGGACTGAATGAGTTCCTGACGGCTCTCGGGAAGCTGCCGTCGAAGTGAGTCTTCATCGAGGGCGGGCTTCAGATCCGCGGGCCAACCGATTTCGCCGAACGCCGCATTGGGAGGGAGGCTCAGAGAAGCAGCGAGCGACCCGAGAAGTCCATCGCGCTCGCTTTTCAGCCTGCGGGTTTCATCCCTGCGTTTTGCCTGTTCGGACTGAATGCGCACCAGGTCTGAGAATGAGCGCGTACCTGCAATGTATTGGGCCTGCGCGACTTCGCCCAATACTGAGAGAAGCGACGAGCTTGCACTGCTGTTCGCGTTGAGCTCGTTCCGGTTTCGAATCTGAGCGAGCAGCACCTTCGTGTCTGCAATCGTTTCCGATGCTTCGCGAAGATAATCCCTGTAGGCAATCTCCGCGTCGATCTCCACGGCCCTCCCGCGAAGCGAGAGCATTCCGGGAATCGGGTAATCCATCTGGATCATTCCACTCTGGTATTCCTCTCCGATGCCCAATGACAGACCGGATGTGAAAGATTGGTATCTGTTGAGAAGGTCCTGCAGGAATAGAGTCTGGGGGTAGCGATTGAGAGTCGCCCTCCAGGCATTCTCAGCTCGCGCGATCCTGGGAGACCGTGCGACTACAAGCGCAAGAATCCTCTGTTCGGGGGGGTTGTCTGAAATGAGTTGGGCGACCTCTGAATCGTCCATCGATCTGAACTCATCAATTCGCTCTCTGCTTGCGACGGGAAACAACTGCAGAAGGTCGTTCAAGGGATCACGAGCCGATGCTTCGCGATACTTCTGCATCAATTGGGCATAGTCCTGTTGATCGGCAACTGTTGATTCCGTATCGCTCAATGTCTGGTCCTGTGCAGCGGCCAGGAAAGAAGTCAGGACCTCTGATGAATTGCCTGCACTGTTAGCGCGTACGGGAAGAGCGGCTACAATGACCATGATCATGACCAGTGCCGACAATAGCGGGACTCTCTTGCACACTTGCGCTGTCACCGGGTCACCTCCGGGGATTCCTGAACGGAAGACTCGATGCTCTCGGCCGGAGCGCCGATCAGTCGCTGCAGTTCCGCCATGGCGATCAGGTAGTCGGCATGGGCTCGGGCACCTGCCAACTGGAAGTTCTCAACCACAAGCCGGCTTTCGATCAAGTCCGTGAAAGAGCTCTGACCTGACTCATACCATGTCTGAGCAAGATCGGCCGCCTGTGTAGCCTGCGGAATGAGCGTGTCGTTGTAGAGTGAAACCAGGCGGCTCAGGTTCTGGATCCGGTAGTAGAGCCGGTCGGCGGATGCCGCAGCCTGACCGGTCTGCCTGTCCAATTCCGCCTGCGATGCTTCGAGTTCCGCCTGCGCCTGGGAAATCCTTGCATCGTTCTTCCCGCCCCATAGAGGTATGGTCAGGCCGAAGGTGATGCCGAGATTATTGTCCCTGTTGGCCGTCAACGGATCGCCCATTTCGTCGACTCCCATCGATTGTCCGGCCATTGATTCGAACATAAGACCGAAACTGAAATCCGGGCTCGCAAGTGCCTTCGCCAGAAGAACATCTGTAGACGCAGCGTCAACCGAAAGGCCGGCCAACGCGAGTTCCTGACGATGCTCACCGACCTGGGCGCGGATCCAGTCCAGATCCAGCTCCACCGGCTCCGTCAGAGGCAGACTTGCCCGACCGACGGGTGCATCCGCCGAAATGCCGAGAAGGCTCCGCATGTTCGCCTGCTCGGTGTATAGCTGCTCCTGCAGCAGTTGCAGTTCGTAGTCAGCCTGTGCGAGACGGCTTTCGGCAATGGATTTCTCCGAGGCACCGAGGTCTCCCTGTCCGTATTGGAGATTCGCGAGATCGACAATCTGCGCAAAAAGGTCTCGATTGGTCTGGGCGACCTGGACGGCGCGGTCCAGGTAGCCAAGCTCATAATACGAATTCATGACATTGACCAGCACATCGCGTACGGTCCTTTCGAAGTTCAGACGCGCCATCTCCGCCTTCGCCAAAGCCCGATCACCTTGCAGGTCAGTGCGGCGAGGATTCGGAACCATCTGCATAAGCTCGGCTTCGTAAGTGCCCGACCCCGGGAACCATGTGAAAGTGACGGACGGATCGGGCCGGGAAGTCGCCTGCGGATAGACTGCATCAGCCGCTTGCCACTGTGCTTTGGCTTCACGGATCTGGGGATTGTTCTCGAAGGCCTGATTGAAAAGCTGTGCGAGGTCCAGAGCTTCCGAACCAGCCACGCTCGATTGGAGGGCTTCATCGGCGACAACATCGGATGGTGCAGTCCTCTCCGACGGGAGCGGTCCTGCTGCAGGTGAACCGTTTGTATTATCAATCAGCTCGTCTGCAGTTGCTCCCCGCGCCATCGCGAGTATCATGAGAACAGTTATGAGGCTGACTCGAATCTTGTTCATGATCTACACCTTCCGTCCATCACCCTCGTTCGGTAGTCAACTGGTTGTAGTGGCTGGTTCTCATTCGGAGGACTCAGCTTCGTCCTTCTCTTCAATCTGCACCCGTTCCATGTCCATCCCGCAGATCTCACACTTCGCTTCGGGATCGGTGGCGATCCGATCGGGATGCATTGGGCATGCGTAGATCGGGCCCTGGACAGGCTCCATGTTCATGCCGCAGATGCTGCAATTGGCGTCGGGATCCGTTGACATCATGTCAGGATGCATGGGGCATGCGTACAGGTCAGCCGGCTCCAGCTTCATGTCGCACTCCGAGCATGTTGCGTCAGAATCGGTCGAAATGATCTCAGGATGCGTCGGGCAGGAATACACTTGTGCCTGCTCGGTCGCTTCCTCCTGTGCGACCATGTTCATCCCGCAGACAGGGCACTTGGCATCGGGATCCGTCGACATCTGATCCGGATGCATGTGACACGCATAGGTGGTTTCCCCATCTGTGTTTTCAACGCTTCCGGCTTCCTGATGGGTGCATCCACCACAAGCGGATGACCCGGCTGGGGATGCTCCGCCTCCGGCTCTGGCCGCTACTATGATGCCGCCGGTGAGCAGAACTCCGATTGCGATCAGGATAAGAGCTCTTGGATTGATCATTCTTGATTCCCTTTCGGGCTATGGCCCGTTGGCGTCTTTTTTTCCCGTCTCTCGAGATGGCCCCGAAATTCGGAATGACAAGATCTCAGTCACGGAATGTGCCATTCGACCGGAAATCACTGGAGCCGGCATTGCAGGCGGGATTCAGGCCAATGAGGAAGGAGAGGAGAAAGATTCGGGGTGGGAGTAACGCATGAAATGCAGCATCATCATTGAGCAATTCCTACAGACAGATTGGGGACAATCGCAAGCACCGATCGATAGTCTGCGGATCGACGCGATTCTCAACTGCACCCTGACCTCCGGTAAGGTGCATTATTCCAAAAAAAACCCTTCGACGGGCTGGTCGAAGGGAGCAAAACTGCAAACTGGCAGCTCGCACTTGATCACTTTGTAAGCTGGATTCGCTCGGCAGACCTCCCTGAGGATGGGCGGTATTTGATGATCTCAAGACTTGGAAAGGCTCTTGAAGCTCGTTCAGAATGGCTTTTGAAACCAAGTCTCAGACCAGAAAGACTTCGCGCCTGAGGGCTCACCGGCAATCCTCAGGTGGGGTCTTGTTGTGTCAAATCGGCAGCCCGACATCAGCGTGAGCCTCGGGATGACTGCCTCGACTGCCTGCGGCTTCTCAATAGAGGTCGAAGATCCGCAGTCCCCTGTAGTAATGCATGAGATACATTTTGTCGCGAAACACGACGTTCCCGATAATGGCGAACGGCCATGGCTCCCCGAAAGGCTCCCCGAAGATCTCCGGGGAATCAGGCGGATACAAGGTGACCACCGTCGGGTTGTGTGCCATGTCCGTGACATAGGCATATGAACCTCCGACAGCGAATCCATGCTGTACAGAGGCATAAGGCAGGTTGAGGCCGGTTGCCGGCAGCGGGGCGTATGGGTTGAAAAAGTCCGCTATCCGGAGTGTGTCGCTGGTGCTAAGATACAGGTAGTAGCCTTGGAACTCGAGGTCCGTGATATCGTCGGAGCCGCCGTATGAATAGTTGCCGATGTAGTACGGATCCAGCGGGGAAGCGATGTCGAAGATCACGGCGTTGTCCAGGTATGTCCCGAACAGGTAGTGGTCGGAACGCACCAGGTTGTAGAGCTCGCCGGGGAAGTCATAGTCGGGGGCCTCTGTCGCCTCCGAGGGGAAATTCGACAGATCGAGTATCTTCATGGTGCCGTCCTGAAGAGCGATGTACGCGGCGTACGAAGAGACTGCGACTGATGTGACACCCGAGCCGTATGAGTTCTCGTACACCGGCACCGGAGGACTCAAGGGATCTGTGATGTCAAATAGCCACACGGTGTTGTCGGAGTACGATCCAACCAGGAGAATACCGCTGAGAACCGCAATCGAGCTGGGCTCGCCACTCAGTAGAGTCTCCTGCGTGACTGTGGCTGTATCCAATCCCGTTGTTTCCAAGGCCTTCACAGCGCCAGAGCCCACATAAGCCTCTATAAAGTATGTGTAGGTCAAGTTCCTCGCTGCTCCGGCCACGGGGCAGTTGATGAACTTGCCCCTTTCGGAGGGCACGATATTGAGCTTATCCGAGACATCGTAGATTGCCGGTCCCTCCAGGCCTTCGGCGGAGCAGAGATACTGACCACTGACGTCCAGGTCCTCGACAGGACCGACCGGGTCGACAGAGTCCATGAGCTGAACATTGTTCAGGCTGGGATAAGTCAGGCACGTGATTCCCTGGGGGCCATTCTCAACATATGCGAAATACGAATCTGCCGCGACGGAATATCCCTGTCCTTCAAGGTCAAGATCGCCCCAGTCCACCAGTTTATTTGTGAAGTCGTCCCATTCCACAATCTGCAAATGTCCGCTCATGTCGTCTGTGTCCAGATAGGTCCTGACCATGTACTTCAAGTCGATATCGAGGTCCTCGTTGAGGAAGTTGTCCGCCATGATCACGCCGTCGACGTAGGTGCAATTGTGTGGATCCTCGACGTCGTAAAGCGCGAGAAAATGATCGCTCATGGAAACCAGGTGAGTGGGCGGTGCGAGATAATCCATTAACCCGATCTGCCGCTGATCAGCGGTTACCGCGAAATCATCCACGTAGACCGGATTTGCCGGATCTCCGGTGTAATCGTAAATATAGATGCGCTCTTGGTCCTCGTTGTCGACCACAACGTACAGGTTCTGGGCGTTCATGGTCATGCATCGGACATAAGCGTCGAACATAAGCACATCTTCGTGGTGGACCGGATTGGCCGCATCGGTGTAGTCGTCGAGGTCAATGCCTATGGGGGTCGTGTAATTGTCTTCCACGTAATACATGTAGGGATAAGAGAAAGCCGGATCGGTTCCCATGGGGTCGACAACTCTGCCGACTGTATGCATATCGACTGCGGTCAGGTTGAATGTGCCTGCCGGTCCGGCCGCATACAGGCTGTCGGAGGCGGCAGCATCGGCATCAACCCATGACGCGAAGCAGTCCAGGCCGTTTGGCGTGATATCCACGGGATCGGAGGGCTTGATACTCATCAGGATAACGCGGGTTTCGAGGAGGTAAGCGAAAGGCCCGGTGTCAAGGATAGCGCTGAGCTTGATGTAGTAGTCGCCCGGAAAGAGATTCAATCCAAACATATCGATCTCGCATACACCGTCGGAGGAGACCGACTGCGTCATTTCTACCCCGTGGGAATCAGAAAGCGTGAGCGCCTGGCTACCTTGATTGAAAGCGTCGTGAGTGAATGTTATGGTCCCCGCGAGCTCATAGCCGGGTGGTATGGTGATCTTGAAATAGTCGGACGGATCCTCGACAGGGCAGAGAACGCCTGTCGCCGTTCCAATCAAGCCGACGGTCTCGGCCTCGGCGGGAGAGTTGTTGGAGTCGGGCTCGCACTCCGGATCGACGACTGGAATGGTCATCACCTGCCACGCCGAGATGTTGCCCGCAGGAGCTGGAGCGGAGCCCTGCACGTACGCGGGCCCGTTCTTCGACTCGGCCCGCAGCGCCAGAAGGTAATCTCCCGGCTGCGTCGGGATCGCGACGTGCCATAAGTCGGTGTAATACTGCGCGGTACCCGCAAGTGGATCAGATTGGGCGGTGAGATCGGCAGAGCCCGTGAAAAGATCCGGGCAGTATGTCCGCACCGTACCGATCTCCGCGGTAACGTCTCCCGCCAGGATGCCCTGCCAGTCGCGGATGGTGGCATCAAGGCGCAGGACTCCTCCCCCGTGACCGGTCTCGCTGTCGTAGTACAGGGTGTTCACCGGTGTGGTCAGATCTATCCTGTAGGCTTCCGGCTGATTCGCGTTGATCGGGAAATTGTCCGGAATCTCGGCAGGCGGATTCGGAGAAGGCAGTGCCCAGCACGCATCCACCGCATACCCGTACACGATCTGCGGCCCTGGGTTCATCGGGAACTGGATTCGAAACCTCCTCGTGTTCGCACTCCCCGCCGTGAACACACCGCGTCCCTGGCTGTCATCCAAAGGCACACTATTCAGGATGTCGAGACCGTCCTGTGACCCAAGGATGTCGGCAAAATGCTTGTAGGGGTTGATTTCGGCTGTCAGGTCCGCGGGCTGCGAATGTGTCAGATTCCCCTGCGTGTATCCCATCAGTCCCGGCTGCGTGAATTCCGCGGGATTCCACCAGCGTGTGTAGCCGTCGGAGTTGAGCAGCCTGGTTTCGTCGAGACCCGCCAGCATGACCGTGGAAATAGCGAAAGTTCCGGGCGTGATCAGGATTCCCTTCACGTCGAATCCCGCTAACTGAGGTTTCGTGCCGAACGGATGGGTGAGCGTGATATCGAATGCGAAGATTCCGTTCGCCGGGTCTGAATCCGCAGGCACAGGCACAGCCTGAACTCCCATTGTCGAGTTCAGCACGCTTACCATGTTCAGGTGCAGATTCAGAGCCCGGGGAAACGCGACCTCCACGGTCCCGGAGGCGGTTTCGACGTGCAGCAAGTAGAACCCGAGACACTCATGCAGACCCTCAGAGTTCTGCGCCTCGATCGAGGGGGTAATCTGAGGAGAAGATGGAGCCGAGACAGGTTCACTTCCGCAGCCAATCAGTGCAATCATTGCGACCGCTGCAACACATAGACAAGCCGGAATGCTCCTGGTCATAGGGTGGTGTCCTCCACTGAATGCGCATCTAGGGAGAGAACAGTACCCCAATACCAGGAGAATGTAAAGCGGACGTACGGAATGAGCAGGCCCCATGTTGAGAGGGGAGAATTACTGCGGTATCTGATGCATTCCCGGCCCGATGAGGCTAAAGGCATTGGGGACTGTGTTCCAGTGTGCGGGAGAATATGGGAGCGTTAACCAGTTACCATTTGCCCGACGGCAAAAGCTTGCTGTTGAACGAATAGCAGTCGCCGATTTCCGGTTCACCACAGCCCGTTGCTGTAGAGTTTGACCAGGAAGCAGTCTGCCATACCACCATTGGATGTGTGCTCTTCAACTTCGGCCGTGGGGTTGAAATCAACAATATCTTTGAATCCCCCGGTTACGAAGATCCTGTCCCAATAATCTGTAGCGACGCCATTGCAGCCATCGGATTCGGCTCCGCCGAAGATTGCCGTCCACTTCAGGTTCAGGTCCGGATCGTAGCCAGCCACCACTCCGTCGAAGGAGCCATTCGAGGGAGTGCCGAAGGACTCGCCGATGAAGCTTCCGACGGCATAGACATCTCCATTGTCGTCGACCGCGATATCTTCCCCGGCATCCCGCATCACCGGATCGTCGCCGCCCCATGTCGTGACTCCGAGATATTGAACCGAAGAGTTGTAGTGGAGGACATAAGCATCAGCGGCTCCATTGGAGATACGTTCATCAGTCCCACCGGTGGGATTAAAGTCCACTGTACCCTGGAAGGAGCCCGTCACATATATTTCACCGGGATGCCAACAGACCTTGTTGCCGTAGTCATATCCGGTGTCGCCCCAGGTTACGACCCACTGGTTTTCCGGCGAACCCTCTACTGTCGTATCATATTCGGCAAGCAAAGCATCGCAGCCTCCTGCGCAGTGACGCATGCCGCCCATGCCATCCGGGTTGAAATTCACGTCTTCCTGAAACGCTCCGGTAAGAAGAACGACAGTGTCTTCTTTAAATGCCAGTCCCAACCCCATGTCGTCCCCTGTTCCTCCCCATGTGCCAAGCAGATCATGCCCCTTGACGAGATCTACCAGATAGATGTCGCCCTGACCATTTGAAATTCCCGTTTGACCGCCGGGGAATTCAACCGTGTCCTTGAATGAGCCGGTGACCAGCAATCTGTCGCTGTTCCAGGAATAAACAATCCAGGAAGCGGTATCGTCGCCGGTCCCTCCCCACGTATGTGTCCCCTTGTAATGCCCGTCTTCCGCAAGCTCGATGGCGTAAGCATCGGAACCGCCGTTTGACGATATTTCGTCCGTGCCGGAACCGGGGTTGAAATCGACCGTATCCTCGAATTCACCCACTACATGAACGTAAAAGTCTATTTCGACACCGTCAGCGGTATCTACCCCCGGCCCTCCCCATGTCCTTGCCCACACGAAATTCCCCATGCCGTCGAATTTGCTGACGAAAGCATCAATTGAACCATTGTTGGAAGTCAGCTCCGTTGTACCCGGACCAGGATCAAAATCGACCGTGCCCTGGAAGATCCCCGCGATATATGCATTCCCCCAGGAGTCCATTACTACGGCGTTACCCCGGTCCCAGTTCGAGCCTCCCCAGGTCCGGGCCCATCCCTGGTCCTCCTGAACCTGAATGGTAACAATCTTGTACGCAGTCAAATCTATCCACGGATCCGACTCGCTGTTCAGGTTATCTTCGACCGAGATGAGCAGCTTGTAGTCGCCCGGCGGTGCGAACTCGCTGTTTTTAATATAGGCCCCGTACATACCCGGACCGGTCTCAAACATGTAGAATGTCGAGGCCAACTCGGGACATTCGAGGACAGGTGCCTGATGGGAGCCCGGTCCCTGGTGGTCAATTACGAGTATCTCCAGAGTCAGCATTCCCCCCTGATCAGTGAGGACTCCGTTGGTCACCGTCGCCTCTACCACGTAAGGCTCATAGCAGTTTGCCTGAGGCGGAAAATCATTCACAGGGTCGGTTACAGGCTTATTGATTGGAGGAGCCCAGCTTGCGTCGACTGCATACCCGAGAACGAAAGGTGAACCGGGCATGTCGATGTCAAAGACCTGGGATATCGTTTCGCCCGCGTAGAAGGCGCTCCTCGTGTTGGCGGGATCATTGGAGTAATACCGTTTGAAGCCGTTGAGCTTCGCACTCGGGATCGCAGCGGTTGCGAACTTCCCTTTCATGTAGCCCTGAAATCCGTCGGGACCGCAGCCGACCGTAGTCAAGTTATACAGCGTTGTATGTCCATCGGCATTGATGAGCTCACCATCGCCCAGACTGGCGTCAGGCGCGTTCAGTCCGGCTGTTGGGAACTCATGGCTGCCGTTGAGCATGGCGATCCCTCGTACGTCAAAGCCGGTCAGATTCGGGTTTGGGAAAGGATGCTTGATGCTCACCGTCACCAGTTTCGTCCCATGGTCCGAATCCGTGAAGTCGGTGATTTGCAGGCAGTTGGTACATGGTCCCTGTTCGAGCCATTTGAGGACGTTCCAGTGATTCTCGGCTTGCCTGGCGGGAAGGACCTCGTATTGATTGGTCTCCGGATCGATCCCAATCAGCCAGAAGCCCCAGAGTTGATGTCCGCCGCGGGGACTCACAGGATTCGCATCCTGTATCGTCACCGGCGGTGCTGTTTGCGGACTCTGGCTTGAGCAACCCGGCAACACAATCCAGGCACCGGCTATAGCCACTGCAGTCATCATGTAGCTCAGTTTGACTCTCATGTCTTTGATCCTCGCTTATCCGTTGTCGTCAAGTTGGACGAGTACAAACCTCCGCGAAATTCAATTGGCTCAAAAACGCTATTTCCCGCTGCAGGAAACAGCGGTAGATTGATGGTCTCATTACGGCTCAAGGCGGAATTTGGTCACCCCGAGGCTGTGAAGCACATGTACCTGGTCGGGATTTGAGAAGAGGAAGCAGTCAAGCCTGAGCGGACTGCCCGACATCTCGGTTTCCGTAAGGGGATCGCTGGAGCCAATCAGAGTGCCCGACGGGTCGTAAGCCCATATGACAGCCTTGTTGCTGGAGTTTGACTCCAGAACGTAAATGTTGCCGAGGGAGTCGACGCTGAGGTCAAGAGGGTCGTGAAGGAGACCTTCGCCGAAAGCCTGGTACATCCAGTCTCCCTTGATATGCCATGCTTCAACGACGCCAGTGTGGTTGTTCGGGATTGCCTCGAGCGTGTACATGGTGTAGGGTTCGGAGTCCCCGGGCGCCATGTCGACTGCGCGCAGATTCGGCATCACAACACCGGTGCTGCCGGTACCCCCATACCAGGGTGGACTGAGGTAGCAATAGTTCCAGCCATACTCATCGATTCCATAGTATGGAATTAAGAAGCCAACACCAGCTTCAGGAGTAAGATCGAACAGAACCCATGAGTTCGTAGTGCCGCTCCCCTGCTGGTTCCACACGTCCCTGGTCCCAACGTGAGTACTTTTTCCCGAGAAATGCTCATCGTAGCCAGTTCCGTTCCAGTCACTCGTGCTCCAACCAGCCATATTGCCGTCATCATAATAGTCAAGGCCGTAGAGAATACACTCTTCCGCAGCATCCAAGTTGCCCATGTTGTGGCCGATAGAATAGGTCAGGACGTTCGCGTAATCATTCGTGAACTTGCGCCAGCTCTTGGAGTCGACGGCGTTTATGGCGACCCGATCGGATGCGGGATCACAGCCGATGTCTCTCGGGTGTTGAAGGCCTACGCCTATATTGGGATTGCCGACGACATTGATTTCTCTCAGGGCCGTTATGTCTACATTCACGCTGCACTCTGAATACTGTGAAGTCGAATCTGTCACCTTTACGCTGACCTGTCCGTTATAGTCCGTGTTCCAGTCCTTCATGGGCTTGTCATCGGCGCCGGAATCGTATGGGTCACCGAAGATCCCATCCCCGTTGAAGTCCCACGTGAACGTAAGAAAGTCGCCGTCGGGTATGTCGTAGTCCGTCGATCCAGACGCATCGAAGTCAACATGACCTCTACCGACATGAGGCATCGGGGTGAGGACTTCCAGGTCGCAGATCGGGGCATACGGAGGGCCCTGACCCAGCACCGGCAGGTTATACCGGAAGCACGCAGCCAGCTTGTCACCGTCGGCCAGGTTGGGTGAACCCCACTGATAAGTGTAATCCTGGCTCTTGCATTCTACGATCACCCATACCTCCTGCCCGGTCTTTGACGTGACGTTGTCTGCCGGAACCTTCAGGTGGTAGGTATAGTAGTTGCCACCATGTCCGGTAGGTAACATCTCGGAGGCGGTTGCTGTATATACTGCCGAAAGGACTGATGACTCGATGTAAATCCTGTAGTCCTCCATTTTCCCGGAAGTCCCAGATGTCTTCGAATCCCAATCGACAATACTCAGATCCAGAACGATAGATCCGCCGTTATTCGACTCATCTATATAGTAAAGGTTCGGGGTGATGACGCAGTTGAGCGCCAATGCCTCTGGAGCATTGGCCGGATGGTCTCCGGGCGCGATGCCTTTCCAGTTCGCCACTATTGCATAACAGGATTTCGTGCCGGGAGTCGGCGTAGGGAAGCGGAGGTAATAGTTGCGGGTGCAACTTGTGCCGGCTCGAAGTGCCCCATGGCCGATTGTCTCTGTGAGGAAAGTGAAACAGTCGTCGGTGACACCAAGACCGGTCGCGAAATACTTGTAAGGGTTCAGTGTCGCCGTTGCCTTGTAAAAGGGGGTCGCGAACTGCCCAGGCGTGTAACCGAATAGCCCTGATTTAGTGAACTCCTTGGGATTCCACCATCGCGTGTAACCGTCCGGCATGCCGTGCAACCCGTCATACGGGTCCTTTGGGATCAGGTCGTAATCGTACATCGCCTGGTCGTTTGCCTTGTAAGCGGCGTACTTCAGATCGCCGTTGTATCCCATGGTCTTCGAGCCATTGCCGATGAAGATGCCGCGGACATCGTATATGTTGTACTCGTCATAGGCGGCGGGTAACGGGTGCTTGATGGTAAGATTGAGATCCACATCTACGTTCTTAACCCCGACCTTGCAGCCATTGAACACAATCTGAAGGTTCCCGGGATGGTTGTTCAGGTACTGGACGATATTCGAAGCATACATCACCGTGCGATCAGGAACTGCTGTTGCAGTCTCCGTGGCGATATCGATGTAGATATCATAGTATCCCCAGAGGTATGTCTGGGGACTGTCTTGAACAGATGCTTCGACGGTCGGGGGTTCGGGGGTCTGAAGTATGGGGTCGGCGCCATTGGAGCAGCCCAAAGACACCACAGCAAACAGAACCAGAGCTGTGACGAGCACTGTCCATCGGTTCATAACGGCCTCCTGCGATGTATCCACTCTCTTGTCGAGAGGACAATTGCTGGTCGAACACTACAGGACAGTCTGCACTTCTAAGACCTTGTGAAAGCAATTAACAGATCCGCACACGTATGAGCCCCCAAGGCGGCTTCCCTCTTGCGTCAGAATCATAAGTTAAAACGAGTCAAAACGCAATATCGCGGCAAGTACCTTCTTTGAGACCCGGAAGACAAACACGTTGAGAACGGGGAAAGGGAACCGACCGGCCAGCGGTCACACGCTCAGCTAAGGCATCCTGTCTACTACGGTCTCATCCCCTGGCAGGGAGAATCGTAGCGGTGAGAACACGAACCTCTGGTTGAACCCGTGTCGCGACCTAACCTTAACGTGCCCTGCATTGAGGAAGTCTCAAAACTGAGGTTTCGATATGGTTACCACATTCCATCGGACAGGAGTTTGGCCAGGAATGCATCGGAAAAACCGCCATTGGAGGTGTGAATGTCGGTGCCGCCACCGGGATCAAAATCGACGGTGCCGGAGAACCACCCACCAATGAAAGTCCTGTTCCAGGCATCAACAGCTATCCCATGACATCCGTCAGGCCCGGACCCACCCCAGGCAGTATTCCATTGGAGGGTCAGATCCGGGCTGAAACTCGCGACTATGCAATCGAAACCGCCCTTTGAAGGTATACCAAAGGCAGTATCTGAAAAAGATCCCGCACAGTACACATTCCCTGATGCGTCAAGACTGATATCAGAACCGGAATCGATTCCGAAGGCCGCGCTCCCGCCCCATGTTGTAGCGCCCTGGTACACGCCTGCCTGTGTCCAATGACTGACAAATGCGTCGCCCAATCCCAGCGCAGTCCGCCAATCCGGGTCCATTGGGGCATCGGGATTGAAACCGGCCGTCCCGCAGAAAGAACCGGTAACATAAACGTCATCTGTCCCGGTGCAAACCCCGGCGCCGGTATCCCATCCGCTGCCACCCCACGCCTTGGTCCAGTAATAGTCGGCGGTGCCGTAATCCATTTCGTATCGCATCAGAAAGACATCGGCGCTCCCATTGCTGATTCGGATGTCACCGAAGCCACTGGGATTGAAATTGACTGTATCCTGGAAGAAACCGGTAACCAGTAAACTCGGGTATTTAAACGCCAGGCCTGTTACTCCGTCCTCTCCGGGACCTCCCAACTGATCAATCAGCGGCTGCGCGGATTTCGTCTGAAACAGGTAAGCATCGGTTTTCCCGTGCGATGTAATCGGGTCGCACCCCGGTAATGTGATCGTATCTTCGAACGAGCCACCGATCCCTATGAAATCGGCCCAATAGACGACGGAAGTCGCCGAATCATCCCCCGGACCTCCCCAGCTTATTGAATCTTTCCATACCCCGTTTAGATCAAACAAAATGGCGTACCCATCCGAACCCCCATTCGACACACCGCCATCCACTCCTGAGCCGGGATCGAAGTCAACAGTCTCCTCGAAATCCCCCACAACAACGATTTCAATCCAATAACAATCAAGGTCTTCGGCGGTATCTGTGCCCGGTCCTCCCCAGGTCTTTGCCCACTGAAAGACTCCCAGCGAGTCGTATTTACAGAAAAATGCGTCGACCGAATTACTGTTGGAAGTATGTTGATCGACTCCCGTACCCGGATCGAAATCCATTGTACCCTCGTAGAACCCCGCGGCATATATGAAGCCATCCGAGCCCATTTTGACTGTATTCACAATGTCGTATCCGGAACTCCCCCATGTTCTCGCCCATCCGGTATCCGCCCGGACATTGATCATATAGACCTGGTATCCTGTCAAATCGATCCATGACGGCGACCCGGCATTCTGGTTGTCCACAACCGAGATCAGCAGGGGATATATTCCAGCCGGAGCCTTCTCGACATTCTGGATTGAAACCTCGAAATTTCCCGATCCAAGATCAGACACCGAAGGCGGGGCATCGAAAATCTCTGGACATTCGACAACGGGAGTTGCATAGGATGTCGGTCCCTGGTGGTCGAGGACACTAATGGTCAGTGTGAGAATTCCAGCCTGATCGGTCAGGGTGTCGCTTTTTGCCGTCACATTTATTCTGTAGGGTTCGAAGCAATTGGCTTCCGGCGGGAAATCATTCATCGGGTCGGTCACAGGTTTATTGACAGGCGGAGCCCAGCTTGCATCGACGGCATAGCCGAAAACAAACTGCCCGTCCGGCATGTCGATGTCGTAAATTTGAGTAATTGTGTCGCCTGAGTGAAAAGCGTTCCTGGTGTTCGCCGGATCGGAGGATTCAAACACCTTGAAACCATTGAGTCTGGCATCCGGCATTTCGATAGATGCGAATTTTCCCTTCAGGTATCCCTGAAATCCTCCGGGCCCGAATCCTTTGGTCGTGAAATTATACAGCGCCGTGTAACCATCGGCATTGATAAGCTCACCGTCGCCCTGGTGCCGGTCGGATATGTTGAGTTCAGCGTCGGGAAACATGTGACTGCCATTGAACATTGCGATACCGCGCACGTCGAAGCCTGTGAGGTTTGGGTTCGGAAACGGGTGTTTAATACTTACGGTCACCAGCTTTGTCCCATGATCGGAATTGGTCATGGCGGGAATCTGTACGCAATTGGTGCAGGGGCCCTTTTCGAGCCAGGAGAGAACATTCCAGTGCATTCCTGCTGATCTTACCGGAATGATCTCAAACCTGTCTCGTCCTGTGGCCGATGGATCGACGAAAACAAGGCTGTATGTCCAGAGGAAATGACCTGAAGCCCTGTTCTCGTAGGCATTCGTATCAAGGGCCGTCTCGGAAACAGGAGGTGCCGAGGCGTCAGGTGCCGGGAAAGAGGGTGAGGCAGTACGTGAGCATCCGACCGCCATCAGGAATAATGCCCCTGCAAGGAATGAGGTCTTCAGGATTTCGCACATCAGCTGCTCCGTTTTCCGGGGAGATCCCCGTCGAGTACCAAGATTATAGCACCCTGGGGACAGAATGCTGCGATACGATGGGAACGAGTGCATCGAGGCTCTCCAGAATCGGTTTCTTGTCGAGCTTGAAGGTCGAGACGCAACAGTCGGGGATCACCTTCTCGTAATCTGGATACGGCGCGTCCATGCACTTGACCGTTCCGGTCACGCCGGCGAAACCTACAACCTGACTTTCTGAGGCCAGGGCTGCGACCGGCATCTTCCCCACAGCCGGTCGATGTAGTTCAGGGCATACTCGTTCTGAACGCGGTGAATCCAGTACGCTCCCCGGTCGGTCACGTGATAGGAGCCATTCTCTCGGCTCATCATTCCTATCCGCTCCCAAAGGCCCAGAAGCAGACCGTACGCTTTCCCGAGATCCGTGTCGAAAACCCTCCGGAAATCCGCGACCGGGAGCTCCATCTCGTAGATGCGCCAGTAGAGCCAGAATGCCATCTCGAGGCGCTTGTCCATCGGCAGGACAAGGGCTACGGGCAATCGGTCCGGCAAAGAGGAAGCGTACTCCTCGATTGAAAACGTGTTCATGTAGAATTGGGCGCCGGTCATCGAGGCTGCGCTCGGTCCGATGCCGATGTAGTGCCGGCGTGTTGTGGAGCTGAACTTTGTGCGATCCGGACGGGCAAACGACCACACCGAGCACTGCCTGAAGCCTCGCTCCTTCGCGCGACGATGGATCAGCGCGAGCATCCGCCTGATGGTATCCCCCGGCGGGCGCAGAATCCGCTTGATCCCGAGCCTCTTGCCCAGCTTCGTGTAGGGGAAGCCGAAGATCGGGTAGGCGGAGATCTGGTCGACTCCAATGTCGAGGAGAGTCGTCACGTCCTGGTCGAGATCCTCGACAGTCTGAGTGGGAAGCGCGAACATGAGATCGGCGTTGACCGTTTCAAACCCGGCGGCGACCGCCCTTCGCACGGCATCCGTTGCCGTGGCGGCATCCTGTGCGCGTCCGATGAGCTGGAGGAGACTATCGGAAAGGCTCTGCACCCCGATCGAGACCATTGTCACGCCGACGGACTTGAGAATCTCCAGGCATTCGTCGTCCATCTGCGCCGGATGGCACTCGACGCATGTGTTTTCCGGCGGGCCGAATGTCTCTATGACATGGGCTATCAGGCCGGCAAGGCTTAGAGGCTCGATTGTGGGCGTGCCGCCCCCGACGTAGATCGAGGAAATCCGAGGGCGCCTGCGGTCCTTGGCGGAGGTCAGCTCAGACATCAATAATCGTCCATACAGGTCGATCTCCTGGTGCGCGGCAGCTTCAAAGAGGCGATAACGGTCCTTGACGTACTTAACGCGGTTGTAGGGGCAGTACGGGCAGGGCTCGCGACAGAAAGGCACGTGGATGTAGAGCCCCAGGCCGTCAAGTCGCTCGGGAAGAGCCGGTTCGCCCGGCTTGAAGACCATCGGCGTCCAGGAGCCCGTGACGTATCTCTTGACGAGAGGCTTCCATATCCACCTTGCGGGGGCGAAGCCGAAGAACAGGTCGGCTATGTCGGGTTTCATTCCTTCCATCCTCTTCATGCAACAATTCGAGCTCTTTCGTTGCCCTTAGTACCGCACGACGAAGTGCATCTTAAGCGGAGGATGGGAGATACACAAGGGCGAAGACCCGAGCCAAACAGGATGATTCAGCGAACGGGCTCACCTGCCGGTGAGCTTGCCCCCTCTTTACCACTGCCCGTTCGACAACAGCTTCACCAGGAAACAATCAAACGCAAGACCGCTCGATGTGTGGATGTCAGTGTCAGTGCCCGGATTGAAATCAACTGTGTCTACAAACTCTCCCGTTACGAAAATCCTGTTCCATTGATCCACGCAGACACCGCTATTCTCGTCACTGCCGATTCCACCCCACATAGCTGTCCACGCCAGGTTCAAAGACTGATCATATTTGGCAACTACGCAGTCCCAATCGCCATGGGATACTATTCCGAAAGCCTCACCCAAAAAAATTCCGACTGCAATGACACTTCCATCGCCGTCGGTGACAATATCGTTTCCGGAATCGTAGAACTCTGCACTGCTACCACCCCATGTTGTTACACCGTAGTATTCTCCCCCGGTACCCAAATGGACGACGTATGCATCACCTGTACCACTCGCCGTGCGGGAATCGGTAACCGAACCCGGATTGAAATCGACTGTTCCCTGGAATGAGCCGGTCACATAATAGTTGCTTGAAGAAGCGCATATGCTATTACCATATTCAAAGCTGATATCACCCCAGGTTATAATCCATTGGTTCGGTACGGTCCCATCACTACTAATATCATATACCGATACAAAGGCATCGGTCCAACCTGCGCTGTGACGGAAGCCAAACAAACCTTCCGGATTGAAATCAACATCTCCCATAAAAGAGCCGGTAACAGCAACAAAATTGCTGTTTGTCGGATCCATCGCTAATTCCATTAAATCATCTTCCCCTGTTCCTCCCCATACGCCAAGCAGGTCGTGCCCCTCGATCATATCGACCATATACATATCTGTACTTCCATTCGATACTTCCAATTCACCGTTGGGGAATACAGCCGCCTCCGTAAATGTGCCGGCGACCAGCACCCTTTCGACACTGCCCCCTTTGTAAAGCACACAATTCGCAGTATCATGTTGCGCTCCTCCCCATGTCTTCGTCCAGGAATATTCTCCGCTGATTGAATAGCATGCACCAAAGGCATCATAACTGCCGCCATATGATGTTCTTTCATCAACCCCATCAGAGGGGTCAAAATCGACTGTGTCTATGAATTCACCTACAATGTATAAGTATCCAAGGGGGTTATAAGCAATATCGTTCGCGGTGTCCCAACCGATTCCCCCCCATGTCATAACCCAATCGAATGTTCCATCAGGTTCGAACTTGCTCAAGAAAGCGTCACTTGACCCATTGGAGCTGCGCACCATTGATGCCGGACCGGGGTCGAAATCGACCGTCCCCTCGAACGAACCAACGACAAAAACGTCCCCCCAGTAATCGGTAATTGTTGCATTTCCCCGGTCCGAATTCGGTCCTCCCCAGGTTCGCGCCCATCCCTCTTCCTCATGAACCTGGACAGTGTAAACCTGGTAGGCGGTGAGATCGATCCATGCGGGCGAACCCGCGTTTTCATCGTCTTCCACTGAAATCAGAAGCTTGTACTCTCCCGGTGGTGCATTATTTACGTTGCGGACCTCCGCCTCGAAAATCCCAGGGCTGGTTTCAGAGATCGCAAAAGGGTCTGCGCTCAGCTCGGGGCATTCGAGGATCGGTGTTGCGTAGGAATCAGGTCCCTGATGATCATCTACACTTATTTCCAAATGGAGAGCTCCGGACGGTCCAGTCAATACTCCTCCTAACTCAGTCACGCCTATGCCGTAAGGCTCATAACAGTTGGCTTCGGGCGGGAAATCAGTCATCGGGTCGGTTACGGGCTTAACGGTGGGAGGAGCCCAGCTTGCGTCGACGGCATATCCGAGAACAAATGGCGTGCCGGGCATGTCGATATCGTAGACCTGGACAATGGTGTCGTCCGCATAGAAGGCATTCCTGTAGTTCGCTATATCGGTGGACTCAAAGCGTTTGAAGCCGTTAAGCTCCGCGTCCGGAATCGTTGGCGTCGCGAACTTGCCTTTCAGGTAGCCCTGCAGCCCTCCGGGTCCGCAGCCGGCTGTGGATGAGTTATACAATGTAGTGTATCCATCTGCATTGATCAGCTCGCCGTCGCCCTGGTTTCGGTCAGGAGCAGTCAAGCCTGCTATCGGAAACGTGTGGCTTCCGTTAAACATGGCGATCCCGCGCACGTCGAAGCCGGTAAGATTCAGACTCTGAAAAGGATGCTTGATGCTCACCGTCACCAGTTTTGTCCCATGGTCGGAATCGGTCATACCCGTGACCATCAGACAGTTGTAGCATGGTCCCTGCTCAAGCCATTTGAGGACGTTCCAGTGAGTATCAGCTTGCCTGACTGGAAGGACCTCAAACTGATTTGTCTCCGGATCGATCCCGATCAGCCAGAAACCCCAGAGCAGGTGTCCGCCAACCGAACTCTGGCTCATTGCGGTCACATTCGAATCGTCAGTGATAGCGGGAGAAGCTGGACCAGAGCTTCCATGAGCACATGAAATGGCTGCGGAAAGAAGCAGCAGAAGCAGTATTGAGCATGCATAATTACGGGATTCCATCTTGATTCCTCCGGGGGATGCCTCTCGCTGAATCTATGCCTTCGTTAGCCGTTTAAGTCCCCGGTCGAGTATTGTAGCATAGTACAATGAAAAGCAACTAGTTGACACAAAAAAACCCTTCGACATCAGCGCCGAAGGGATCCTGTCTGCAATCTGGCAGCCCTAACGGGATTTGAACCCGTGTCGCCACCTTGAGAGGGTGGTGTCCTGACCACTAGACGATAGGGCCGCGAGTCTGTTAATTTTACACTACACCCCGCCGATGTCAAGCCGGACCGCCGAAGCCTACCCGATGTACGCCGGAAGGTTGCCTAGAAGCTCCTCCGAAAATGTCACCAGCATCTGCCCCATCCAGGGCCCGATGAAATACAGCACCGCCGCGACCACCAGGATCTTCGGGATGAACGTCAGAGTCATCTCCTGAATGGATGTGACCGCCTGGAAGATGCTTATCAGGATGCCCACGATCAATGTCGCACCCAGTAGAGGTACGGACATGAGTACTGCGGTGATGAGAGCCTGCTGGCCCACGCTCGCGTATATGTCTTCGGGGAGCATTTTCGGTCTTCTCCTGAAAATCGATGTTCGCGCGCGAAGCCCCGGAACGGGCCGGCTAGTAGAAGCTGACGATCAGACTCCTTGCGATAAGATGCCAGCCGTCGACCAGCACGAATAGAAGTATCTTGAACGGCAGGCTGATCAGAATGGGCGGCAACATCAGCATGCCCATGCTCATCAACGTGCTCGCGACCACCATGTCGATTATCAGGAAAGGAAGGTAGATGAGGAACCCCATCTCGAATGCGGTCTTGAGCTCGCTGATGACGAATGAGGGGATAAGCACGTAGGTCGGCACGTCCTCTTTGGTCTGCACCTCTTCGATCTTCGCCACATTCAGGAACAGCGCCAGATCTTTTCCGCGCGTCTGCCGGAACATGAATTCCCTCAGCGGCAGCTCGGCGCGCTTGACCCCCTCGTTGAACCCGATGTCGCCCTTGAGATATGGGCCGAGCGCTTTGTCGTTGATCTCTCTCCCGACCGGCGCCATGACAAACAGCGTGAGGAACAGCGCGAGCCCGATCAGCACGGCGTTCGGCGGCATCTGCTGCGTGCCTATCGCCGACCGCGTCAGCGAGAGCACGATGATCATGCGCGTGAATCCGGTTGTGAGAACAAGAATGCTCGGCGCCAGCGACAGAATCGTCAGTATGAACAGAATCTGCAGCGCTAGGTTAACATCATCCCGATTCTCCGTGTTTCCGGTGTCAACCGTGATTCGTGGAAGTGGGAACTGAATCCCCGCATCGCCACCGGTCTGCTGGGTCGGCCGGGCGGCGTCAGTGGCTGCGTTCGTTGTCTGCTGCCCGTACGTGGGGATCGAGAGGCCAAGATACAGTATGCCGCATACCGCGGCGACTATGAGGGAATACCTGTGCCGTTTCAAAACTGCGCGCATGATCGTTCGGGGGAGCTCCTCCCCCTTATAGTATCTGAATCGGATTGAATGTTTTTGAATCGATCGGGCGGAAGGATCGGTCTCCAGTCGATTCCTGTCCCGTCTATTCTATGATTAACCAGACGAAAACCGCGGGGAGCGGGAGACAAGGGGGGTCTGAGTCGCGTGACCTGCCCCAAAGGTCGCTGTCTATTCATCCCGCGCTCACTTTGTTCACCAGCGCATTCGGTCAGACACGCCATGGTTCGTCTTGCGGCGGGGGCGCTTCGCGAACCGGCCCTGCGGGGTTTTCCCGATCCGATTCCCATTGTAACGGATTATTCAGGATGTATTCCCGGATACAGTTCAGGGATTCGTTACTTCGAATGACGTGTTCATAGTAATTCCGCTGCCACAAACGCCCGGCGAACGGGGTCCATTGATTTTGCCTCACACCGTCTGCGTAACGCTTGGTGGTCAGACTCTTGAACCGATGCACCACGTCCGGTAACGACATCGCACGCTCAATCCCGTGGGATTCATTACCTGCCTCTTCTCCATTCGCCGTTGTAGGGGCAACCCCCTGTGGTTGCCCCTCTTCATCTGGGCAGGCACGGGGGCTTGGGCAGGCACGGGGGCCTGGGCCGGCACGGGGGCTTGGGCAGGCACGGGGGCTTGGGCAGGCACGGGGGCCTGCCCCTACAAGAATGATTCCATGGATGTGGTTGGGCATGACGACGAAAGCGTCGCTTTCAATGCCGGGATAAAAGACCGGCAATTCGTCCCAGACTGTCCGGACCATCCGACCGGCGTCGTTCAAACTCATTTTGGCTTCGATCACTGCACCAAACAGACATGCCCGGCCCTGAGCACATACCATCACAAAGTAGGCGCCCGGCTGAGTATAATCGAACTCGCGCAGCCTTATGGAACGTCTATGGTGACAGTTCGGGTCGTACGTCACATTGCGTCCTCCAAGACCGCAAGACCGGAACCATGCCCAGGATGCGCGTGCTACTCCTCCCCATACAGCCCGGTATTCCTGACGTTCCCCAGATACTGCGGCCAGGGACGTGCGCTGTATTCGATCGGCACCGGCGTGCCAAGGTCATAGGCGTACAGTATGGAATTGTCCATCGTCCCAATGACCACGTCCGCGTAGCCGTCGTCGTCGATATCCCCCACCGCCGGGGCTCCGAAGCCGAGCTGGTCGGCAGGGAAATCCTGGTAGGTGATCTCCACGCCGGTCGCGCCGTTGATGATCCAGAGCCGCCCGAAATTCGGACCGCCGGGAACAAGGTAGCGCATCGGCGCGAAAACGTCGGGCACCCCGTCGCACGTTACATCGTACAGCACCGCGCTGGACCGTGCGTCCATGTTGAGGGTCTCGGGATCGGTCCAGTCCCAGAGCACTCGGTTGCTCGCGCTCGGATCCCCGTTGAGCGCGATGACATGATCGTATGCCGGCCAGACGACGATGTCGGGAATGCCGTCGGAGTTGAGGTCGCCCAGCGCGGGATTGCAGACCCATGTGTTGATCGGGTATTGCCATATGGTCGCGCCGGTGGTGCCGTCCAGGCATCTGAGCGTGCTTGAAGCCCCCGCATAGTCGCTGACGACTACATCGGGGATGTCGTCGCCTGTGTAGTCGCAAAGGCTGGGCGGCGCGAGAATGTTCGACCCGTAGCTCGCCTCCCAGATCAGCCGTCCGTCCGCGGGAATCCCCTCTCCCCTGAGGGCGCATATGCCTGCCGTGCTCGGAGGCTGGTCGAAATATCCGCCCCCCGCAATGCAATCGATTATCGAATCGTTGTCCATGTCCGCGAGGGCGGGAGTGGCCAGCGAATAGCTTTGACGCCGGGCTTGCCATACGAGACTGCCGTCGATGCCGTTGTAGCAGGCGTTGTACTGATCTCCTCCGTCATAGCGGCCGACGAAAATATCGAGCTGACCGTCCGGCGGATCGGATGGAGTCTCCCCGACCACATCGGCAAGCGACGGCATGCACTGGAAAATGTCGGGGGAGGAAATGTTGTAGACCTCGGCGCCGTCGGACCCGTCGATGACATACAGCCTGTTCGGCTGAGGACCGTTCTGATCCGTGTTGCTCACGACAATGTCGAGCACTCCGTCGCCGGTGAACTCCCCGACCGCCGGAGCGCCGTACCAGCTCGATACCGGCGTCGGGCACTGGAACGCAGGCCACTTGTAATTGCCCTCATAGTCGAAACAATGCAGCGTGTACGTGTTGTGGGTGAAGACGAGAGACTCGAACATCCCGTCGCCCTCCAGATCGGCGATCGTGATGCTTCCATTTATGGATGAATCGACATAGCCGTTGCCGGGCAGATCGTAGCTCCATTTCAATGTGAAGTCCGGCTCGCATTCCCCGAAAATCGTGAAATCCCCGTCGCTGATGTCGAAGTTGGCGGGATTGCCCACCTCGGAGATTCTCACCCGCACAGTCTCGGACGGATCGGCCGGAATTTCCCACAGGAACGATCCGTCATTCCCCGTCGAGTCGATGATCTCATGAACGTCGCCCGCGAAGCCGTCCTTCGAATATTCCAGCTTCACATCGAGCACTTCGGGCGGAGCGGTCCAATTGACATCGACCTGTTCGGCGACGTCAAGTATTTCACCGCCGTTCGGGTACGTCACAACAATCGTCGGCCCTGCGGGTTCGCTCCCCACCGGCACATATACCCACTGATACGCTGCGAGCGGAGCCGATGGGTAGTCAAAAATATCCGGGTTCGCGATGTCGGGACCGTATGTGTCGGGATGCAAGCTCTCGATCGTTATGAGCATCCGGTTGAGGCCGTCATTGGGAAAATATGGCGAGAGATCGTGCAGATCGACGGTCCAGACGCTTGATGTCGGTCCGGAGCCGGGCTCCGCGGATGCCAGCGACATGATCTCAAGATCGTCGATTCCGCCGATGTCGCTCGAGAGATAGATTCCCGACACTTCTCCCGGCGTGCCCAGAGGATTCGACCCCGACTGCCAGTCGAAGACCTCGATCTTAAGCCCAAGATCGCCTCCCAGATTGCCGGCGTCCTCGTACCACAGGCTGTTCGACTGAATCGTGGCTTTGACCTGGTAGGCTTCCTGGCAGTTCGCGGAGAGATTGAACGCTTCCACGGGATAATCCGGTGCGAATGCCGGGTCGGGCTGGCTCCACGACGCATCGACCGCGTAGGTGAACTGGATGACCGGGCTCATTCCTGCTTTGGCAAACTGGATCAGGTAGTCGCGGGAGTTTACCCCGGGCGTTGCGGAGAACGTGCCACGATTGGCGGGGTCGAGGGACAACTCATCATCTGCCCCGAGCTCATCTGCGAAATACTTGTACGGGTTCAGCATGCTGAACCATTCGGCGTTTTTGGGAACCGCGAATGCCGGAGGAGTGTAGCCGAAGACGGTCCCGTACGACGTGAATTCCTGGTAGTTCCACCATCGGGTGTATCCGTCCGGATTGAGAAGCCGCGGACCGTCCCAGCGGTTGTACTTGAGCGTCGGATCGTGCTCGTCGACATCGAGGGCGAACTCGCCCAGATCGGACATGAAAATCCCCCTGACATCGAACCCCCTGTACATGTTGAATCCTGGGAACGGGTGCCGGAGGGTGACAGTGACATCGAACAGGCCGTTCGGGAAATCGCTCCCGACGGGGTCGATCGAGAACGAGATCATATGGACCGGGCTTGACGGGGGCTGCATGAATCGGGTCACGTTGCACGTGAACGCCGCCGACCTCAGAAGCTCGACGTCGAACTCGAGAGTGTCCGTGTTGAGAGATACGCGCCACCATCCCCAGCATCCGCGATTCTGCAGGGCGTTCGACTCCACGGACGCGTCGCCGGCTGTGGCAGGGGAGAGCGGAGAGGAATCCTTGGCGCATCCGGCAAGAATCGCGATGCAAACTATCAGGGCAGGGATTAAGGGTCGCCGGACCGTACGGCGGATCGGCATTGTTGCACCCCCCGGCGCGAGAAGCTGGATTAGTTACATCATAGAATATATCACCCTCAACTTGATTGAACAAGGAGTGTCTGCAGCTCATTCGAACCCCACCACCACTTATCGCGTCGAAAAATGCGTGGTAGAATACCGATATGCCGATGCCGCGGCGATTTTCAGGTGACCGCTGAGGCCGGGTCGGGAAAGCGGTCAGGCTGTGCCTGACCGACAGGAGGATAGATGCCGTGAAAACAAGACTCGAATCGCAGGTAGTGATTCTTCTGGCTGCGTTGCTGGTTGTCATGGTTGGGTGTCATGGCGGCACCGCCCCGATTGACCCCGACTCGATCCCGATCGCCAGAGCTCATGCCGACTCTACCCAGGTCATCGTCAGTGAGGAGATTCACTTCTTCGATGATTCCATAAACTCGCCCGGTCCCCCGAAAATCATCCTGAGAGAATGGGACTTCTCCTACGATGAAGCAAAAGGTTTCAGCCCCGAAAGTACACAGCGGAATCCCTCCACGAGCTATTTCTCGGCCGGGGTATACCTGGTGCAGCTGCGTGTGAGCGACAGCGCAGGCCACTCAGACATGCTCGATACTCCTGTTGAAATCGGTGTCCAAGGGGAAGGCTGGGCGCGCACCTGGGGCGGAAGTTGGGACGAGGTTGGCTGCGGTGTTGCCGTGGATGACTCAGGGAACGTGTATGTGACAGGCGAGTTCGACGCCACAGGCGACTTCGACCCCGGGAGCGGCGTGGATAATCATACATCGAATGGAAGCGCCGACGTTTTCCTCAGCAAGTTCGATTCTTCGGGTGCCTTCGGTTGGGCGTGCAGTTGGGGCGGAAGCGAACATGACGGCGGCTCCGATGTTGCTGTGGACGGCTCAGGCAATGTCTATGTGACAGGCAGTTTCTCCAGTGACGCAGTTGACTTCGACCCTGGGAGCGGCGTCGATAACCACACATCGAATGGAAGCTCCGACGTTTTCCTCATCAAGCTCGATTCTTCATGCGCCTTCGAGTGGGCGCGCACATGGGGAGGAAGCGACTACGACTCCGACTTTGATGTTGCTGTCAACGGCTCTGGCAACGTATGTGTGACAGGCGTGTTCGGGCAGACAGTTGACTTCGACCCGGGGAGCGGCGTGGACAACCATACGGCGAATGGGGATCGGGACGTTTTCCTCAGCAGGTTTGATTCAAACGGCTCCTTCCAGTGGGCGCGCACATGGGGAGGAAGCGGCTATGATGTTGGCGCTGAGGTCGCCGTGGATGGCTTAGGCGTCACATATGTGACCGGCGGGTTCTTTGAGACAGTCGACTTCGACCCGGGAAGCGGCATGGATAACCATGCGTCGAGTGGGGACAGAGACGCTTTCCTCAGCAAGTTTGACTCCTCCGGTGCCTTCGCGTGGGCGCGCACCTGGGGTGGCAGCGGGTATGACTTTGGCAATGGTGTGTCCCTGGATGGATCAGGTAATCTGTATGTGACAGGCGGGTTCGCGGGCATAGTAGACTTCGACCCCGGGAGCGGCGTGGACAACCATACGGCGAATGGGGGTCGGGAAGGTTTCCTCAGCAGGTTTGATTCAAACGGCGCCTTCAACTGGGCACGCACCTGGGGCGGACCCGCCTGGAGCTCGGGTGTTGCCGCGGGTGGCTCGGGCGACGTGTATGTAACAGGTACGTTCTTGTACACAGTTGACTTCGACCCGGGGAGCGGTGCGGATAACCATACATCGAATGGATATTTTGACGCCTTCGTCAGCAAGTTTGATTCTTCAGGCACCTTCCAGTGGGCGCACACCTGGGGCGGAAGCGGCTGGGACGGCTGGGACGAGGGCTACGGTGGTACCGTGGACGGCATGGGCAGCTTGTATGTGACAGGCTCGTTCACGTACACAGCTGACTTCGATCCGGGCGACGGCGTGGATAACCATACTTCAAATGGCCTGAAGGATGTCTTCCTCGTCAAGTTCCTCCCGGACGGAACCTGGTGAGCAGACTGACAGAATGATAGGATGGCAGACGCTTTGAAAAACAGATTCAGATCGCAGGCTGTGGTTCTGGTGGCGGCGTTTCTCGCGCTTGGATGCGCCGATGGGCACCCGACCAGCCCGGGTCTGCCGTCAGGCCAACATAACACCGGGATGTCATCGCAGGCTGCCGCAGAGCAGAGCAACAGGAGCTTCTGGGGACTCTGGACCGTGGACATCAGTGCGGACCGCACGGCGGTCGAAATCGTCCCCGTACGAGGCCCGCAAATGCACGTGAACGTGGTTCGGCTCCTTGAGGTGACGCCGTGCGCCGACTGCCTGGAAATCGGCAACATCAAGATCGTTGAGCCGAATGTGCTGGAGGCCGATGTCACGCTGACGCATCCGTATCCCGGTTTGCTGAAGTACACCGGCTTCGATGTTAGGGGTATTTTCATCTCACAGTCGAATTTTGCGTTCCCTGTCAGCGGCAGGAAGATCGCTTGGGGAGCGGATGTCCCTATTCTGTTGAACGCCGATGGATACACGAACCTGTTCAATCCGACCGAGTTCCCGGAGAATCAGCCCGGACCGCCCGCACTGAGGTACATACCGGGGAAGCTCGCAACCGGCGGCGACCTCTCGGCGACACTCAACCCGTTTGTTGCGTATCGGCAGAATTCTCCACGTCGCATGTTCGTGGCGGGCGCCTCGGAGACAAGGACATTCAGGCTGTATCTGCCGCCGGGACCCATTCATTTCGGCTATGCGGTCGACGCCTGCTGGCAGCTGGTTCCCCACGAGATTGTGGATCCGCTCGTCGATTTCCCTCCGGATGCGAACTGTCTCGAGGCCTATGAAATCAACATTGACCTTCCCCATGGAGTCAGCTCCTGCTGGATGAGCGAGAATTCGATCAATGTCGAAATTTCCGATCATCAGGGGATCGACACGATCTCATCGGTGACCGCAGAAGCGCCCGACCTTTTCTCCGGCGAGGTCGCTCTCACGTTGTCGACGCAGACGGGCGAAGAAAGCTGGCTCTTCACCGGTCTCACAACAAACGAGACCGGTGCCGGTCACGGACACTATCCGCTTCTTGTCGAGGTGATTGACACCCAGTCCGACCAGAATCTGGGAGCGATTCATGGGTGGGGTGTACGGGTGGCGGATGTCAGGGAAGGCTGGGCGCGTACCTGGGGCGATATCGGACGGGATGAGAGCTATGCTGTAGCTGCAGATGAATCGGGCAATGTGTATGTGACAGGCAGGTTCCGGGACACGGTCGACTTCGACCCGGGCAGCGGAATTGACAGCCGTACATCCAATGGGGAGTGGGACATTTTCCTTGTCAAGTATGATTCCTCAGGCGTCTTCCGGTGGGTGCGGACGTGGGGCGGAGTCGAAAACGAGAACGAGTATGGCTACGGTGTTGCATTGGACGGCTCAGGCAACGTGTATGTTACGGGCGGCTTTGAGGACACGGCCGATTTCGATCCCGGCGCTGCTGAGGATATCCACAAGTCGAACGGATGGTCTGATGTCTTCCTCAGTAAATTCAGCTCGGACGGAACTTTTGTGTGGGCGTGCACCTGGGGCGGAGAGAGCGGCGACTACGGCTATTCTGTTGCCGCAGGTGATTCAGGAGATGTGTATGTGACAGGCGGGTTCCTGGGCCCGGTCGACTTCGACCCCGGCAGCGGCGTGGATGAGCATTCGTCGGGATGGTTTGACGTCTTCCTGAGCAAATTCGATTCGGAAGGAGCCTTCCAGTGGGCGCGCACATGGGGAGGAAACCAGTCCATCGATGAAGGCAAATGTGTTGCCGTGGACGACTCGGGCAACGTCTATGTGACAGGCTGTTTTTCTGGTGCAGTTGACTTCGATCCCGGCGACGGTGTGGAACACCCACCATGGTTCGGGGCGACTGACGCTTTCCTCAGCAAGTTCGATTCCCTGGGTGCTTTCCAGTGGGCGCGGACCTGGGGAGGAAGCGACTGGGACTTTGCCAACGGCGTCGCTGCGGATGGATCAAGCTGCGTTTATGTGACAGGTGACTTTCAGGATACCGTTGACTTCGACCCGGGAAACGGCACGCATTTCCTTACATCGAACGGACTTTCAGACGCCTTCATCACCAAGTTCAGCTCATACGGCGGCTTCCATTGGGCGCATTCGTGGGGTGGAATTGATTGGGTGCATGACCGGGGCACCGGCGTTGCTGTGGATGACTCAGGCGACGTGTATGTGACAGGCTATTTCCAGGACACGGCGGATTTCGATCCTGGAAGTGGCACAGATTATCATAAGTCTGTCGGATACTTTGACCCTTTCCTTATCAAGTTTGACTCTTCATCGCCCTTCAAATGGGCGCGTACATGGGGAGGAACCGACTGGGACTACAGCTATGGGGTCGCCGTGGACGGGGCAGGAAACGCCTATGTCACTGGCAGCTTCAGGGGCACGGTCGACTTCGATCCAGGGGACGGAGTTGACAATCATACGGACAATGGGTATTACGACGCCTTCCTTGTTAAATTCTTCCCGGATGGGACTTGGTGAGCAAACTGACAGCGCGACGGGTGGATAGATGGTGTAAGAAATAGATTCGGATCGCTGGCTGCGTTTCTCGCGCTCGGATGCGCTGATGGGCATCCGACCAGCCCGGGTCTGCCCTCAAACTGACTACCTCGATAGCTTCCTCCTCGGTCATGCCGTCCAAATGAGTCACGAAAAGTGCCAAGCGGTCACCACTGTCCATCTGGGGGAAATCTGCTCAGGAAAGCATCCCGGTCACCATTTGAAGTATGGCTGTCTATTCCGTCCTGGGGATCGAAGTCAACAACATCTTCGAATGTTCCACCCACATATATAGGAGCCGTGATATCCCAGCGGACTGCAGCGCCGTAACCCCGATCCGTTTGACTTCCACCCCAGGTGTCAACCCAGTTAAAAGTCCCATTCCATGAGGAGTATAGCAGGTAAGCGTCTTCATCTCCGTTGGAGGTGCGCTCATATGCACCAGCGCCGGGATCGAAATCGACTACGTCCTCGAAAGAACCTGTAAGTGCAATCTTGTCAGGATCTGAATGATAGGAGATGCTAAGAACATAGTCTGTTCCGGACCCTCCCCAGGTTGCGGAGAAGTTGCGACTGCCGCCCCCGGTGTACCCGCAACAAAACGCATCGAGTGCTCCGTTTGATGTTCGGTTGTCCATGTCGACCCCAGGGTCGAAGTCGACCGTTCCTGCGAACACTCCCGCTACCCAGCACTCGGAAAGAACAGGCGAAGCTGTCACGGAATACCCTATGTCCGTGGACAAGCTACCCCATGACTTGGCCCAGCCGAAAACTCCGGTGGATTGGAATAGGCTCAGAAAAACATCCTGCATTCCATTGCTCGTGTGATTAACTACGCCACCACCAGGAGAGAAGTCAACAGTATCCTTATAGTAACCTGTAACGTAGGTTCTGCCATCGGTATCGACTGCCACGGCCATTGATTCGTCGTCTTCTGAACCACCCCACGTTTGAGTCCAAAAATATGTGTTGGTGTTGGCATCGAACTTGCTGAGGAAAATGTCCATCAAGCCATTTGATGTACGAAAATCCTCCATCGCGATGTTCGGGTCAAAATCAACAGTGTCGCGATAGCACCCGACCAGGTAAAGAACGGATGACGCCTTGTCCAGTGCAAGACCGCGACCCTCATCATATTCTGCTCCGCCAACAGAGAATCCCCATGAATAAGCCCCGGCTGAATCCATACGGACCATGAATATGTCCCAATCGCCATTAGAGGTTCGTGGAACGGACCCGACTATGCTTGGGTCAAGGTCCATTGTGCCCCTGAATGAACCGGTGATATATGCATCGTCCGAACTGTTGACCACGACAGCTTCGGCATAATCTAAAGCGGGACCACCCCAGGTATTGACCCAAAGCAGATTGCCATCAGGCGTGAATTTGCTGAGGAAAATATCCTGTGATCCGTTTGAGCTCATTTCGAGAACGGCGCTGCTTGGGTCGAAATCGACAGTAGCAGTAAAAGTACCCAAGGCATAGATGTTGCCGAGAGAATCGACAGCCACCGCTCTTACCGATTGATCCGATACGGCGCCCCAGGTGCGTGCCCAGCCATTGTTGACATCAATGGTTATCGCGGTATCCGTAAGATCCGTCTCTGATTCGTTATCTGTGACCCGCAAGCTTACATACTGCGTTTCGTTAATCGAAAACGAATGTGAGACAATCTCGCCATAATCGTCAAAAATAAAGTCCCCCTCCCAGTCCCAGGCGTATTCTGTGATTGATTCTCCTCCGCAATCCTGGTCGATGGAAGCCGATCCATCAAATACAATCGATTCTCCGATGAAAGCGACGCTCTTATCCGCGGAGGCCGAAGCAATCGGCAAACCGTTTTGGACTTTAAAATCGAGATATGTCGTCCCCATTGAATTCTCATCGTCCGTCACCCGGAAGCCGATAGTGTATTCGCCGACTGTATTCCAGGTATGTGAAACGCTGGTTCCCTCTTCATCATAAATTCCATCGTTATCCCAGTCCCATTCGTAAAGAATTATAGAACCGCCATCAGGATCGAACGAACCATTATCGCTGAATTCAATGGCTTCACATACGGTCGGCGGGTCGGGTAAGAATATCGCCAGGGGAACCGGGGATTGGTCATCACTCTCTATCACTTCCAGCTCGACAACCTGATATGCGGTCAGGTCGAGCCAGTCCGGTGAACCTGCGTTTGCGGTATCTTCGGCAATGATCAGGCAGTTATAGGTTTGAGCTGGCGCAAGATTTTCATTCTGGATTGTTGCATCGTATCGAGTTACTCCGGCTCCGTCCAGCACCCATGTTGCGGTTTTGTAGCCATTGAACAATTCAGGACACTCAACTCTCGGAGGCAACAACGTTGCTTTTCCCTGCCAGTCGAAAATATAGAGCGCCAATACGGTTGCCCCGCCTTGGTTTGTAAGACCCTGCCCGACGGGATTTTCGGTGACCTCAATTAGCCAGGGTTCCGGACAATTGGCTTCAGGAGGAAAGTCAGCCATCGGATCGGTAACCGGTTTGTTGATCGCGGACACCCAGGATGCATCCACCGCGTAACCTAGGACAAACGGATTTGGTGGGTCGGGCATGTCGATTTCATAGGTGACTGTGATTGTGTCGCCTGCGTAGAACGCATTTCGCGTGTTGGCCGGATCGACGGAGATGAATTTCTTGTACGCGTTCAGAAGCGCGTTCGGGGCTGTCGCTGTCGCAAGTTCGCCTTTCAGGTAGCCCTGCAACCCGTTGGGACCCGATCCAGCGGTTGTTGCATTGTAGAGCGTCGTGAAACCGTCGGGGTTGACCACCGCTCCATCGTATGCCGTGCGGTCCGAGAATGTCAGCCCCGATTCCGGAAATGTATGGCTCGCGTTGAACATCGCGATGCCTCGCACATCGAATCCGGTCAGGTTTGGATTCGCGAAGGGATGCGTGACCTCTATATCCGCGAGGAGCGTTCCGTTTCCGGATGGCGTCAGGCTGGTCAGCTGGAAACAGTTTGTGCATGGTGCCTGTTCGAGCCATGAAAGCACATTCCAGTGGGCACTCGCCAATCGTACCGGTATTGTCTCAAACCTGATTCGTTCCGGATCCGAGAGATCGAAATAGATAAGCTCATAGAACCAGAGAGAATGACCTGCGGACTCGGTTTGAGGTGTTTCCGCATTCGATGTGACCTCCGACGTCGGGGCTTCGCGACCGTATCCCTGGGGCAAGGTTGGTGATGCGGCACCTGAACACCCCGCGGTCAATAGTATCAGGATGACTGTTGTGAATGCACTGGCTAAGAACTCGCGCATACGCGACCTCCTCTGCAATTGAAGGGCAATTGGACCGTCAACAGTATAGCATTCCGAATTAGGCCATGTCATTAGAGTGATTCGCATCGCCTTCCTGGTAACCTGTGATGATACTGTTCGAGTTCCTTTTCGAGAGCCTTCCGTCTGGAGTAAGGTCCTGGCGGCAGAACTTCACCGTCCTGACTTCAGGTCCGTGTAGTGCCGAGGGCGAGACCGGCACAAAAAAGCGCCCAGGGGAGCCGGGCGCCTTGGTGGGTTTCTGCATACAGACTCGACTCTATGGCATCGGGATTGTCCAGGGGCTGAGGCAGACCTCCTGGCGCATCATGATGATCTGGTCCTCGGTGAAGTTGCCGACCTTCTGGCTGAAGGCATGGGTGCATTCCGCCCTGTAGAGGATGCTGTGCGACGCGTATACCTCGGATATCCATGTGAGTGGAACCGAGTAGTCGGTGGTGTCGATCACTTCCGACCCGCTGTCCATTGTGATCCTCCACACAGGGCCGTAGCCGACCGCGTTGGCCTCGATTCGCACCAGGTCGCTGTTTGCGCCGAGCGGGTCGGTGAGAACGAACATGGGTAACGAGTAACCGCCGCCCATCGGCGAGGATACGCCCAGCGAGGGGACTCCTGCGAAGATCAGATCGGGCGAGTCCGAGCCCGGATGCCAGTCCCTGTGCACGATATCCGCCGCGCCGTTCGCCGTGACCACCTGCCCCGACATCACGTAGCGGTCCGGCATGTCGTCCGGCTCGAACCACGGGCAACTGAACTCGACTTCCGACGGATCCGACCCGTCCAGGATAACGTGCGGTCCAGCGGCGAAGTACTGCTCGTCGTCAAGAAACACTCCGGTCGGAACGGCGATCATCCGACCATACTTCATAATGAATTCCTTGTCGGCCCAAAGGCTCACCGGGAATCTCGCAATTCCATTAGCGACCCCGTCAGGCCCCGCCTTCGTCTTGAACTGTATGCCGTAGAATCTGTGGTCACCCGGATTCAGCGGCTTGAGATCCCACGCGAAGCGATTGGCCATCCAGAAGGCCGGCTGCATGGGCTGATGAAGCTCGGAGTCGAGATCGCCTATCTGGATGCCGCCGAAAAGGAATGCCGAGAATCCATAAGGCTCGCCTGCCGGGACAGATAACTCGTACTGTATGTAATTCGGGTTAGCCTCCGACGGAAATGCGTAGTTGATCTCCGGCACGAGGTCGTCGGAGTAGAGGCGCATGTGGCCGGCGCCGAAGCTCTCCGCCACTCCGAATACGTATGCAGCCTGGGGCGGTGTGGGCTTGTTCAGCGCAAACGAGAGAACATTGGCGTCGGTGGAAACGTACGTGGCCATCTCGTAGCCCGTCACGTGCACCGTGATGGTCAGCGGGAAGAACGCGTTCACGAACAGATTGTACCCGCCAAGGTCCACGAGGGTCGTCGGCCCGCCGCTGCACACGACCACAGCCTGTCCGGTGAGGGTCTGGCCCGTGCCGGCGTCCCATACATGCACGGCGAATGTGTCGATGGGCATTGGGATGCTCAGGGCGCCTCCTCCGGACTCCTTGAGATAGTAGAAGGCCGCCTGGAGGTCGGAGATCGCCTCTGCGCTGGCTTCATCGGCCGGCGCAATGGGATTGTCCGTCACGTCCTTGTCCTTTGGGCGGACATTTGTGTTCTGGTCGGTGTCCTGAGACGGCTGAATGGGGGGAAAATGGTTGTTCTGTTCCAGGCCGGGACTCCCCGGCGCGACAGGGCCATTGTTGCCGCAGGCCGTGATGATCAACAGGCACAGGAAAACAGCGAATGCCGTGAATATTCCGAGGCAGAGTCTGGACATCGAGCTTCCTCCTTCGTGGAGCGTCATATTATTGTTGGTTCCACACCGGGATTTATATACTATTAAACTTAATTGGCATTAATGTAAGGGAGTCTTTGGGTCGAGGGGACAGGTTTTGCTCCCAGGGAGGGGGTATCGTGTCATCCTGCAGAGGGTCGTGGCCGGGGTCTAAAAGATGCAAACAAGGGCAGCTTCTGGCATTTTTCGGACCGTTGGGGAAATGTGAACAAGAGTGGGGAATCGGTCAATTTTCACAAGAATCTCAAAAATCCCTTGACATGCCTGGTCCAGCGTGGTTAAGTATTGCCCGGCAACTTAATAAGACTTAATTGCCTGGACGCGGACGCTCATTGACTCCCTCAGGCCGAGCATTGGAGATCGTTTTCCAGCTTGGGAGCGTGAATGAGGCCCTAATACCGTGTCACAGGGAACCCTTATCGGGATCGATCAACTGGTCCTGGGAGCAACCACTGCCTGCGATCTTCTGGATCTCGACGGCAAGGTTGCCATCCCGACCGGAACCTCCATTACCCAAAAACTCCTGGGGCGGATCAAGGCTGCCGGCCTTATCGGTCTCGTCGCCGGAAGGCCCGACTACGCGAGCCACCACGTCGCGGCGCCAAGACCGACTGTCGAGGTGATCCACTCGAGAATCTCCGAGATGCAGCGCCGCAGCGGAATCGTGTCCTCCCTCGGCAGAGCCACGGTGGAGTTTTCGCGACGCACGCTCGGGGACATGTTCAGAAATATCTCGCTGCGTGAGCTTCCCGACATGGATTCGCTCAACAGCATCGTGGACAGGATTCTCCACGACACCGAGCTTGTCGAGTCCGCACCGCTTCCGGCACCCCGCCACGATCACGACTCTGTTATTGACCGGCTCGTCGACAAAGCCATCGACATGGCGGTCCTCATGAGCTGGCACCTCCGTCGAGCCGGCGAGCTCGATGACACCGTCCGGCACGCCACATTGGGCTCGCTGCTTCATGACACCGGTCTGCTGTTCGTGCCCAGGCAATTGATGGAGAGCGAATCCACACTCGATGCATCCGGCATGAGCGAAATCAGGCGTCACCCCTATCTTGGTCTCAGGGCGCTGCTTCCGCTGGGTGACGGAATCCCCAAGCCGGCGCAGGACATGATCCTGCTCCACCACGAATGCGAGGACGGTGGCGGCTATCCTCTGAAACGGTCGGGGAAGGGCGTGCCGCCGCTGGCGAGACTGGCCCGCATTCTCGATGCGTACATCGCCCTGGTCAGCCCGCGTCCTCACCGGCGGGCCCTGACTCCCCACCAGTCGATCGAAATCCTCCTTCGCGATTCGGGCAGGTCGTTCAACAGGGAGACCCTCCGCACATTCATCGAGCGCACGGGCAGGTATCCGCTCGGCAGCACCGTGGTGCTTTCGTCTAACGAGATCGGCGTTGTCGTGGGGACCGGCAGCTCGGGCCCGTTCAAACCCATTGTCGATCTGTATTTCTCGAAATATCATCAGTTTTCGCAGACCCCGCAGCGAGTGGACCTGGGCAAGGACAGGATCAGGTACGTAAGGCAGGTAATGAGGTAGTCAAGACCAGTTACGTTTGTAATGAATTCGTTTTTTGGGCGTCACCTGGCCTCGCAGGTCGCTTGCGCCATTACTACAGTCATAATAGTTCTTAAGTATTAAATGCAACAGGATTTCTGGAGGGATATGGCAGTCTCTCAATAGCTGCACGTTTAATACTAGGATTTCATACTTATCATGACATTCCGCTAAGGACCGACTCGGGCTCCGAGGGAGTTTGGGGGAGTCAGTGGCAGTGATCCGGTAGTTGTTAACCAGTGTTGCTTTTGTAATGAAATGCAGTTCCCGATGGTGAGACCTCGACCGATTTCTCGCAATATCTCGCAATTTGTAATTATTCAATAATATTGATTGTGTTGGATTGAATGAGACTTAGGAATGTTCTGTCAATGATGGTACAATTAAAACTTACTAATCATATTTAAGGGCACTTCCCGCAAATAACTCCTTGGAGATAGGCTTGCCGGCCTGACATTCGTGCGGCATCACGTAGGGGCACGGCATGCCGTGCCTACGTTGTTAGTGAAATTCTCGGGCAGGCGGTAGGTTATCACAATCTCGCGGGTCACGGGGTTGAGAGTGACGGAGTCAACCAGAGACCTGACGTACCGCTTGCGCTTCGCTGGTTCAGCGTGGGGAAGAACATCGGTGAGCTTTCTGCGGTAGTCATTCAGGGTGTCAAGGTCAATCTGAGGCGGCTTGTCGGATGATGTCCCGGTCTTCTCCAGCCTGGCACGTTCAGCTCGCAGCTCGCGAAGTCGTGCGTTTGCCCAGTCCACATCGTCAAGGCCTTCCTCGACCGACCGCCGTATGTTGCCGATCGCGCGGTCGATCTCCATGATGCGCTTGGCGGCATGTGGATCATTACCGCAAGCTCCCTGCCATATCTGCTGCAATTCGCGGTTAACCTTCTCAAGGAAATCCCCAGGGCTGATGCACTTGTCCAGAAGCTCACGCGCCCCATTAAGGACTTCAGACTCCACGAATGTCAGCGGGACATACACTCCCTTCCCGCAGTCAAGCCCACCGCGATACGGCACACTGCTACAAATGTAGTAGTTGTTCGGGTCCCCGCCGATCGATACCATATTGATGCCGCAACGTTGGCACTTGAATAGACCACCCGAGAGAAGTGGACCGGAGGTCCGGCTTCGTTTACAGCCTTGATCGTAGCCTCTGTTTCTTAGTGCCCTTCGCGCCCGAGTAATCGCTTTGGCTTCGTCCTCGGTGATTATCGCGGGATGAGCGTCAGGCACGGTCACCCACTCACCAAGGGGACGCCTTCGCACATGCTTGCCCCTGACATTCCAAACACCGTAGCCGCAGTACTGGAGCAGGTTCTTCGGGTCAAGGATGTCCTGCCAACTCGCCACGCTCCAGGGCTTGTCGCTCCGACCGGGTAAGCCTTGATTGATGCAGAAGTCGCGAAGCTCCGCACATGATGCGCCTTTCGCAGCAAGCTCGACAAGGCAGTGCCGCGACCACTCATGAAGCGGCCTGCCGGCAACAATCGTGTCATCAAGCTCCCAAATGAGCTTGAGAGTCGGGCGTCCACCCCTGCCTGAACCTCGCTCCAGGTACTTCGCGTGATAGCCCCAGAGAGGCTGTCCGCCGTTCTTGTAGCAGCGACCGGTCTCAGGATCACGCGTCTGCACGTTCGCCTTGCAGCCCTTGCGAGTGTGGAACGCGATCTCCATGCTTTGCGCTTCGTTCTTGGCGAGTGTGATCGCGCCCATGTAAACGCCTGCGACGGTATCAGGATCGACCGTTGGATCGTTCAGGGAAATCACCTGGACACCGGCTTGACCAAGCTCACGCACAAGCATCATCGCATTGAGGCTGTCACGCGAAAAGCGCGACAAGTCGTGGACGATGATCGCATTGATCTCAGGATCGGCTTTCGCTCTCTCGATCATGCGGTTGAACTCGACCCGTTTCTCCCCGTTATTGAACGCACTCGCTGCCTCGTGATACTCCTCGATTATCTCGATGCCCTTCTTGTCAGAGTAGTCGCGCATTTCCCTAAGCTGCTGGGGGATGGAGAGGCCGCGCTTCTCCTGCTCCTCGGTCGACACCCGTGCCCAGGCGAAGGCTTTGAGCTTTGTGTCGTTTACACGCGGTTCGTCTGTGGCGGATTGCCCGGTGATGGCTTCGAGTAGTTCTGTCATATCGGTCATTGCCGTGCTCCTCGATGTATGTGTCCTGATTTCGTACCGCTTCTGATTCTACCTCAAGTTGACAGATTCGCAAATATATATCGGTCTAGCCGGTATAAACTCGCCGTATGTTTCCTTTCAGCACAATCGAAAGTCCGGAGAGCCGGCTGAGCACCCCAGTCTCTCGTGTGACGCTGATTGACTTCTACCCGCGCCAAGTTCAAAAGAAGGAATGGCACCCATACGCGAGCCGACAGCAGGACCCAGCGGAATGTTGTGAAATCCTGCGTCATCTGCGTCACCTGCGTCACATCCCGCTTCTGACGGGCGTTTCGTGATGACGCTGTATCTGCGTCCTGCGTCACTGTGTTGCGTTCCTGCGTCACTCCGGGCATCCTTCCGGGGAATCAGTTGCGCCGGACGATGTCCTGCGTATTACGATGAGCCGTTTACCTGCCGATCTTGGCCGATCTACGGCGAAACCGGCATATCGCAAGCATGGTTCCAGGTAGCTCACTCGCTCGGACAGGTATCTTGCCGTCCTTGGCCATGACCGGGTCCTCGTGTCGAACCCGATCTGCCTGGCTGTTTCATCCAGGGTCTCCTGAAGCTCGGTTGGTGTCCCCTGCCATTCGGGGATGTTGTGCATCAACGTGGTCAACGCCCGAGCCACCGGATCGGACTCAAGAACGGACTCGTGCTGCCGGTTCACGTTCCGCTTGTACGCCGCAAGTAGCTCGTGTTCATCCCATTCCATCGCCCTGCCGATGGCCATCAGCCAGCATGTGAAGTCGGACATCCTGGATTTCCACTCGGGCTCTATTCCGTCAACCATCCCCATCGCCTCTGAGAGCACACGGAACATTCCGCCAAGGATCGATGGACAGGCTTTCTCGAACTGATCCCACATCCTGGTGTCCCGTCGCAGCTCCTCGTTGGGGACTTGGGGAAGCTCGAAGAGAATGGAACGCGAGAGGAGATCGGGTTGGGTGGCTATCTGACCGATGCTGCTTATGCAGACCACGTTCCGGTACTCGAACACGACCGTGTCTTCGTCTGTGTAGAGCATCCGCTTCGCGTCACCCTGACCGGTGACCGCCCCGCACAGAAGGTCCGACTGCGAGTCGGTGATCCTGCTTTCGTTGTCGAAGATCAGCATTCGGTACTGGGATGCGACCTGGGAGAAGTCCCTCTGCGAACTCAGCTTGCCCTGGAACTCTGGGATGCACGGGTCAACAAGACGCCTGGCTATCGTTAAGAGGCTGGACTTGCCTGAATAGGAGGCGCCGTGAACAAGCAGTGCGGGAACCTGTATTCCAGGCACATGAGCGGTCATGAGCCATGCCAGGAACAGGCGCCTGTCCAGTTCTCCCGGGATGTTCACGAACTGGAGGGCATCCAGCGCATCGCCATGCATGCTGGGGACGGGTAGCGGTTTCTGGTGTGAGTATGACCTGAACAGGATCGGGGGACGGCGAATTACCTGCCAGTCGCCGGGGACTATGCGGACGGCACTCTGACCGTCCAGGTCCACCCAGGATGCGCCGTCATGAGTGGCCACCCGAACATGCAGAATGTGCTGAGGGCCTTCAACACCGGCCATTTGCTCCAGTACACGGCGAACCGAGTAGATCGTCTCGCGTCCGGGTGCCCACTTCATCTGGAGCCATGCCAGCCTGCTAAGGTACTTATTGAATTCTTCAGACCTCACGGGCACAATGCGACGGCCGCTGGGTTCCGGGATCGCAGCGTAGGGCTGTTCGCGCTGGTCGTGGAACAGAACTATCTGTGACCGCTCAATGCGTTTCAGGAGGTGCGCGGTTTGAGATTCGGATTTCTTCTCGCTGTCGGCGCCTTTTCCCGTGTCTTGGCCAGTCGGTTTCGTCGATGATGACGGCTGAGTATCCTTGGCTTGCGGGTCCTTTAAGCCCGTTTGATTCGTCGTATCTGTCTTGCTCATGTCCAGGACACCTCGCAGCCCCCGATGTGATCCGCACCTTGCAGGCGCTTCTTCCTCGGCTTCGTCCAGCACCTTAATCTCAACCTGTTCTCGGGTTTGACATTCATTTCACAGTCACCCGTCCTTTTGGATGTCGCATCCACCATGTCACTGAAACCCCGTTCCCCCGTCCCCGCCCCCCCCCCCCCC
>CAYGZQ010000004.1:26573-109496 GCA_964354375.1 uncultured Planctomycetota bacterium | reverse complement strand
CGCGGACGAGATGCTGGAGAGGGATCCTGAGTTGATGCGTCAATTTCTGGAGGGGTTCAAACTGAAGGACGATCCGAGGGTGACGTCCGCCGGGAGATCTCTCAGGCGGTATTCTCTGGATGAGCTTCCGCAGTTGTTCAACGTGATCAGGGGCGAGATGAGCCTCGTGGGACCGCGTCCGATTGTCGAGACCGAGGTGGAGAAGTACGGAGTGTTCGCCGACGCGCTGTTTTCGGTGACGCCGGGCATGACGGGTCTATGGCAGGTGAGCGGGCGGAGCGACGTGGGCTACGAGGAGCGAGTGAAGCTGGACTTGCTCTACATCGAGCGCTGGACGCTATGGGAGGACCTTCGTATCCTGACCCTCACCCCCGGCGCCGTCTTCGGCGGCAGGGGAAGCTATTGAAAAACCGTGCCGAGCACGTCTCGTGCTTCGGAAGACGGAGCGGACTCGTCCCGAGTCCTGCGGAACGGGCCGCGACTTGACAAGGGCGGGCCGCGACACGGGACGTGTCCAACCCTGTTCCCGAAACACGGGACGTGGTCGGCACGGCGGGCGGCACGAACGTAGTGCCAGCAGCTTACGGCTATCCGAGCAGAATCTTGAAATCCAAAGCTGCATTCCTGCGGCCGTCGGGGAAGACGAGGAACGGGTTCAGGTCTATCTCCGAAATCTCGGGATTCTCCCACGCGAGCTGGCCCAGCCTGAGTATGGACTCGACAATCGCGTCGACATTCACCGGGGGCTTACCGCGCGCGCCTTTGAGAATCGGCCAGCCGGGGGAAGTGTAAACCATCTCCTTCGCGTCCGCGTCGGTCATGGGGACCATCCTGAATCCCACGGCCTTCATGACCTCGACCAGAATTCCGCCGAGCCCGAACATCAGCATAGGCCCATATTTCTTCAGGTTCTTCATGCCGAGGACGCATTCGACGCCGCCGCCCTCGATAGTCACCATGGGCTGCACGAGCATCTTTGCGTTCTCGGCAAGGCCGGCCTTTTCAAGGTTGGACATGATGCGGTTGTATGCGGGCGCGAGCGCGTCCGCGTCGTGGATGTCGAGCTCGACCGCCCCGATGTCGGTCTTGTGCATGAACCCTACGCGACTTGCCTTGAGCACGACCGGCCAGCCGAGCTGATCCGCCGCGTCGAGGGCCTGCTGAAGCGTCTCGACCCATCTCGATTCGACGGTCGGGAGCCCGTACAGATGGAGGAGATCCATGCATTCCTTGTCGGAAAGGGCCTGACGCTTTTCCTGGACGGCGGTCGATACGATCGATCTCACGGCGGGAATCTGCACCTGGAAATTGATTTTCTTCCCGACAGGCTTGGCGCGCCATTCGTAGTAGTTGACTGCGCTTGCGAGCGCGCGGGCGGAGTCGATGGGCAGCTCGTACATGGGGATGCCCTGGTCGCGAAGGAGCTTTTCCGCCTCGACTCCGTGGATTTTCCCCTGCGCCAGCCACACAACCTGCATGGGCTTCTTCCATCGCTTGGAGAACTCGGCGAGCACCACCGCGACATCCATTGCGTCGAGCATGATTGTCGGGACGAATAGCACCATTACCGAATGGATGTCCTCCTGCGCATAGACGACCTCGAGCGCTGCCCTGTACTCCTCCGCACCGCCGGACGCGATCACGTCGATCGGGTTTCTCGTGCTGGCGGCGGGATCGAGGACCTTGCTCAGCTTCGCCTTGCCCTCGGGGGAGATGTCCGGCAGGATCAGGCCGTCCTGTATGAGCGCGTCGGTGGCGAGGATACCGGGTCCGCCCGCGTTGGTGACCACGGCGACCCCGCGTCCCCTGGGCGGCGGCTGGTTGACAAGTAAACTTCCGATCTGGAAGAGGGTGCCGACGGAATCGACCTGGATGACGCCGTACTGCTCGAAGATGGCCAGGTTGGCGGCGTCCTGGTCTGCGAGAGCGCCGGTATGGCTCGACGCGGCGGCGGCTCCGCGCGCAGTGCGTCCGGCTTTCAGAGTAATGATCGGCTTCAAGCGCGCGATCCTGCGCGCCATATTGCTGAACTGGCGTGGGGAGCCGAGGTCCTCCAGATACATCATGATGGCCTTGACATCGGCCTCATCCTCCCAGTACTCGACGATCTCGTCGCCGTTCACATCCGCCTTGTTGCCGATCGAGGCGAACATGGCCATGCCGAGGGACTCGCGTCCCGCCTTGTCGATGAGGATTTCGCCCAGCGCGCCGGACTGGCTCACGAAGCCGACCTTTCCGGGGAAGGGCTCGTAGGCGGTGAATGTCGCGTTCATGCTGACCGCGGGAGAATTGTTCATGACGCCGAAGCAATTGGGACCAATCATCCGGATGCCGTAGTTCCTGACCTGCTCGATGAGCTTGCGTTCCTGCTCGGCTCCCTCGGGACCGGTCTCTTTGTAGCCGGCGGTGATTACGACAACGCCCTTGACGCCTTTGCGCGCGCAGCCGTCGATCACCGGCGGGACCGCGTCCTTGTGAACCATAATCACAGCCAGATCGACCCGGTCGGGGATGTCCTCGACCGTTTTGTACGCCCGGATGCCATGAACGTAATTGTGTCTCGGGTTCACCGGGAAGACGGGTCCCTTGAAGTTGCCCAGAATCAGGTTCATGAACAGGGCGCGATTGATCGTGTGCTCCCTGTCGCTGGCGCCGATGACCGCGATAGCCCTGGGCTTGAAAATGGCGTCAAGACCGTTCATCTTTGTCCTCCAGAGGGAAGGGAAGTATACCAGACAATGAAGCCGTTTATGAGACGCCCTCACTCCCCTAGCCCCCCTCCCCATCCGCCGCGGCGGATGGGGAGGGGGGCTAGGGGGGTGAGGCATAAAAGCGTCCAAGGCATGGTAGAATACCGTATCTCATTCGGAGGAACGAGATGCCGATCACGATCCACAAGCTGCCCAGAGTTCCCGAGACGTACTTTGTCGACGAAGCGCGCACGATCCCGACCGCGCAATGGGGAGTCGCCACGGGGGGTGCCGGTTTTCTGGGGTCGAAGATCCGGAGGCTGAGCGGGCAGGGGATAACTGCCGGCTGGGCGCTTACCGTCTCGTGTCCGACCGACAGCAACCTGGCTACCTATGTGGCCCTTCAGTACATGCGGGACAACCCGGGCTCGGGGCGATGGGTTATGGTGGTCGCGCCTCAGGATGAATCGGAGACGGGGGGTACGGCGATGTGGAGCTACATGCAGTCCGCGATGGCCTGGGAGGTCAGCTTCGTCGGCGCCGTTGTGGCGGCATATCTCCGCGACATCGATGAGACAAGGACGAAGTTGGAAAAGGAATTCAGCCTTTTCGGATTCGGGGGGAGCGCCGTTCCCGCCGCTCTGGGGACCGACGGAGAGATTGGGCGTCCAGTGATAATCAACGGTGTGACGGTGAGAACGGGCGACCTGATAGTCGGCGACTCCGACGGGGTCCTGTGCGTGCCGAAAGACCAGATCGAACATGCCGCGGAGAAGTGCCGCAATCAGATCATCGACGAAGTGAATCTGCTCCAGCACGTGCGTGAAGGCAGAGGAGCCGCGGAAGTGATGGGTCTGGACGAGATACTCGCGGGGAACATCGACCTGGTGGAATAAGGGATCCGAATCGGGCTGCAATGCGCGTTACAGAAAAAGCCACCTCTGGAGAGGTGGCGTTATTTTTTTCCTGATAGATTCCGGCGTTTAGAAGTCGAACTCGCGACCCTCCGACTGACTGAAAGCGGTCTGGGCGCTGAGGTCTTCTTCCTCCGCGAACCGCGTGATGTCCTCGTCCTCGGCGGGGATGTAAAGGTCGCCGGGGATGCATGCGGGGAGCGGGAACCTGAAGAACAACGCCTGGGTGAATTTCGCGTGCTTCATGAGGATGGTTCCGCGCGGGACGGTGCCCAGGCGGGCCTTCATCTCGGGCGTGAGCCAACCGTAGATCGCGTCCTTCAGCTCCGCGTACCCGGTGCGTCCATACATTATGGTGGCCGAGTTGTCGACGATCTGCTTGTCCACTTCGGACGCAAACTGCTCGACGCCGAAGAGGGTCAGACCGAGGGAGCGGCCTCGCGCGGCGATGTCGATCAAATCGGCTCGGATGTGCTCCTTGCCGCCCTCGCGCACCCTGGGGGCGAATTTATTGAGCTCGTCGACGAAGGTGATTATGTTGTCGAACTCGGACCCGATGCGCTTTTCCTCGAGCAGTCTCTGCAGTTTCTTGAGCACCTTGTTGAAGACGAGTCTCTGCCCGCGCTCGTCGAGCTGCTGGAGGTCGATGACGAATACCGAGCCGTTCTTCAGCTCCTGCAGCGGAAGGTCAATGGGCTTGGCGCCGTCTACCGCGACCAGACCGTCATAGAACCCGCGCAGGCTCGAGAGATTCTTGACGCACTTATAGAATATGTGTTTGGGGTGGCCGTGCCAGTTCGTGTGACGGGGGTCGTAGGTGGCGCGGCGCTCCTCGGCCAGCCAGCCCATGAGGCTGTCGTAGTCCCTGATGTCCTGCTTTTCGAGGACGGCCTGGATGTCGACCCAGACTGCCTCGATCGAGTCGTCCCAGCTCGATCGGTCAAACAGCTGCTCGATATCGTCCTGGATCTCTCCAATGTCCCACACGAAAGGCTCGACCTTGCCGTCTTTGCGGATCGACTTGACCCTTGCGGGGCTTCTGCGCTCCCAGGGGGCGAAGATCCTGACATCGTGGAACGGCTCGGGATCGATGCCGATGAGGTCGTACATCTGGCGGGACTTGATCGCCAGCGGGGTGTCCTCCCAGAGGAACGGGTTGGGCTTGTCGAAGTAGAGGAGGTCCTTGCCCTTGACGTTGAAGACGACGACCGCGATCTTTCGTCCGCGCTGCTGTCCGCAGTACTCGAATATAGATTTCAGGGCGAACTCAACCATGGAGGTCTTCGTGGCGAGACCGGATATGCCGGAGATATTGAGATGGGCGCCTTCGGGACCGAGCAGGAAGCTCTCATCGATCAGAAGGGGAGTCATCTCGCCGTCGCCGTTCTCGAACACGCCGACCGGGATGCCCTTGTCGTCGCCCTTGTACTGGTCCATTCCCAGCGCGTACTCGATACCCGTCGGGCTCGCGAAATAGACTTCCGATCTCTCGACGGGTCTGACGCGGTTGGAGGTGTTGATGATGATCTCGACCTTGCAGATGATGACCTCGTTGATTTCGGTGGGGGGCTCGACCTCGGGAGAGCCGAAATCGTGACTGATGTAGTCGGTGTGGAAGTTCTCCATGTCCATCATGGCGTGCATCGCAATGATGGTTCCGAACGTGATCGTCCCGTCGGGCGCCACCGCGGCCATCAGGTTACCAAGCTCGACGGTTTTGGCTTCCTTGCTTATCCAGAAATAGAACTCGGCCGTAGTGTTCGGGTAGTTGGGTGTCGAGACCGTTCGTCCGAGCACTCCTTCCAGGAGGTTCAGATACTTTCCATTTGCCTCGGTAATCATGGCTAGGCGGTGCTCCTTCCGAAGTAGGTGGTAACAACCCTGGGATTTGGAATCAGGGTGTCTATATATTTACCTGCATGAAGCAGGGAGAAGATCGTCTTGTCCCAGCCCTCGATGGAGAGGTCGACGGGGAAACGCTCGGTCAGAACAAGGCATGCCACGTCGGAAGCCCAGGTCTCGTCGGCGGGTCCGCCGTCGGGATTGAGCCCGAGCTCCACCCGCACGAGTCCGAAGTCGGGGTTATAGCCGCTTGCGTCCCTCAGCCGCATGTAGAACGCCGGGGGATAGCCGACCTGGTCGAGGCCGCTTCTCGCTCCGAACGGACATTCCAGAACGGAGCTTCCTTCGCCGAGGGCGTCGGAGTCGGCCCGCACAAGTCCGATTATTCCCGGCATGCCGGCGGCGCCTTCGATGTTCGACAGGCTGCCGTCCACGACAATGAGCACCCCCGGCTCCCGGCCCTCGTGCAGAGCTATCAGCCCTTCCTCCATCATCTCGTGCTGCACCCTGGCGGCTTCCCTGATTGCCGCAAGCCGGCGGGACTTGTAGCCCGCTTCATCGGGCTTCGTGTCGATGATCTCGATGCCCTCGCGATAACGCTCGACAGTGTCCTGCTCGTCAAGCCCGGAAAGGTCCAGGAGTATTATGTCGGCGGTCAGGGGGCGAGTGTAGGGGCTGAGGTACCCGTCGCGACGGCTGAGGATTGCGCTCGCCACGCTCGCGTAGTGGACGGGACGGACATCGTTCTCGGTCACGATCTTCGCGATGAGAAACGTGCGGCTCCGCCCGGTCTGGAAAAGCTGGAGCCCCACCGGACGGCTGGGCTTGGCCGGGATCTCGAAGAATTTTCCCGGCGCCATCCTCGGCTCTGCGGGAGGCAGATGGTAGTGCTCCTCTTCGATGGTGGCCTCGGGCGAGATGCGGCCGCCGATCTCAGCGAGGAAGCCTCTGATCAGGGGTAGAACATTCTGCATTATCGTCGGTCCCTTCAGAAAGGGGACTTCATCAACCGGAACCATCCTATGTTACAGGAACGGTATGTGTTTGGCAATAGGTTTCGGGGCTGCATCCGGCAATTGATCCGGACCGGGTCCGCCGCCTTTCCAGGCGGCATCTTCCCGGATGCGAACGGAATATCCTGGTGCTACAATACCACTCCCTAAGATCAACCCGCAGCGATTGCGGGAGGTGGTTACATGCCCTTCGTGCCGCACACCCAGGCCGATATCCGTCAGATGCTCAGGGAGATCGGCGTTGAGAAGATCGAGGACCTGTTCTCAAGCATACCTTCGGAGATTCGGGTTAAGGAACTGGACGAGCTTCCCGAGGCCGCCTCCGAGCAGGAGGCGTTCTACGATCTCTACACGCTTGCGGAACAGAACATGCCCCTCGTGGGCGAGGCGTGTTTCCTGGGGGGCGGACCCATGCGGATGTATCGCCCGGCGGTGATCCAGGCAATCCTCAGCCGGAGCGAGTTCATCACTTCCTACACGCCGTACCAGGCCGAGATCAGCCAGGGGATGCTCCAGGCCATCTATGAATACCAGACGATGGTGTCGGAGCTTCTCGGCATGGACCTCGCCAACGCCTCATCCTACGACACCGGTACGGCCGCGGCGGACGCGCTCGTTGTCGCAAGAGATTTCCATCGGGGGAAACGCACCAGGGTGCTGGTCAGCCAAACCCTTCATCCCGAGATCGTCGAAGTGATGAAGACGTACAACATCGGGCTGGAAATGGACTGGGTGGACCTTCCGATGAATGCGGACGGCCGTATCGATCCGGAGGGCCTGGCAAAAGAGCTTGGTGGGGATGTCGCGGCAGTTTTCATCCAGTACCCGACCCGTCACGGCGTGATTGAGGACCTCTCGGACCGCGGCCTTCCGAAGCTCACGCAGGCGGTCCATGAGAAGGGCGCTCTGGCGGTTGCGGTGACAAACGCCGTCGCGTGCGCCGCGATCAAACCGCCGGGAGCGCTGGGTTTCGATATCGCGGTGGCTGAGGGACAACCTTTGGGGATGCCGATGAGCTATGGCGGTCCGCACCTGGGCATTTTCACTGCAAAGGTCGATCTCATCAGGAAAGTGCCGGGACGTCTCAGCGGGAAAACGGTGGATGTCGATGGCCGGACGGGATACGTGCTCACTCTGCAGGCCAGGGAGCAGCACATACGAAGAGAGCGGGCGACGTCGAACATCTGCTCCAACCAGGCGCTGTGTGCGCTGGCGGCGGCAGTGTACCTGGCGTACTACGGCAAGGTGGGGCTTTCGAAACTGGCACGGCGAATCATGGGGCTCACCCAGTACGCGAAAAGGGCCATCAGCGAGAGAACGGAATGCGAGCTCGTGCATCCGGACGTCCCGCATTTCCACGAGTTCGCGATCCGATGTCCTTCGCCCGCCGTGGAAATCAACGACGCGTTGAAGGAGGAGGGAATTCTGGGAGGCCTTCCTCTCGAAAGATGGGGCGAGCCCGCCGAGAACATGCTTGTGGGCATCAGCGACGAAAACACGATCGAGCAGATCGATGCTCTCGTGGACGCCCTCGCCGCGATCGGTAGATGAACAGCAAGAAGGATTGAATTATGACAGCAAAGAGCGTTGACACGTCGGCCGAAATTCGAAGCCTCCATCCTGAGTTCCCGACCATATTCGAGAAGTCGAAAGAAGGCCGGATTTGCCTCAGGCCTCCGGACGACTCGATTTTTGATGAGTCGCAGATGGAAGGGTGCCTTCGTGACGTTCCCCCAAGCCTCCCTGAGGTCTGTGAGATTGACCTGGTGCGTCATTTCATCGGACTCTCCAACCGCAATTTCGGGGTGGACAACGGTTTCTACCCGCTGGGAAGCTGCACGATGAAGTACAACCCGAAGATAAACGACCTCACGTCGAATCTGCCGGGATTCACCGACCTGCATCCATACCAGGAGGTGGAGGAATGCCAGGGAGCGCTGATGATGATGCGGTCGCTGGAGGATTGGCTGAGCCGGATATTCGGGATGGACGCGTTCACGCTGCAGCCGGCTGCGGGCGCTCACGGCGAATTCACCGGGCTTCTGATCATCAAGAAATACCTCAGGTCCAAAGGGCAGGATAACAGAAGAGAGATGCTGATCCCCGACAGCGCTCACGGCACCAACCCGGCATCGGCTGCGATGGGGGGGTTCAGGGTGGTGGAGGTCAAGTCGAACGACCGCGGGCTTGTTGATGTCGAATCACTGAAGAGCAAGCTGTCGCAGAACACGGCCGGGATCATGATGACAAACCCGAACACGCTCGGGTTGTTCGAGGAGGATGTGACGAAAATCGCAAAGCTGGTCCACGAGGCGGGAGGGCAGCTTTATTATGACGGCGCGAACGCGAACGCGATCGCCGAGATCGCACGTCCGGGCGACATGGGCTTCGATGTGATACACCTGAATTTGCACAAGTCGTTTTCGACGCCGCACGGCGGGGGAGGTCCGGGGGCTGGACCTGTCGGCGTAAAGCAACACCTGGAGCCGTTCCTTCCCAACCCGCGAATCGTGGAGCGCGAGGACGGTGTGCTCGAATGGGCCGACATGCCTCAGTCGATCGGCCGGATGAAGCTGTATTACGGCAATTTTCTGGTGATGATTCGCGCGTACACGTTCCTCAGGATGCTTGGGGCCGCGGGACTGAGGAGGGCGAGCCAGATCGCGGTGCTCAATGCGAATTACCTCAGGGCGAAGGTGTCGAAGTTCCTGGACGTGCCGTACAACCGGACATGCATGCACGAGTTTGTGGCGAGCGGCGAGAAGCTCGCGAAAGAGACCGGCGTGCACACTCTCGATATCGCCAAGACGCTCCTCGACTACAGGGTGCATCCTCCGACGATATATTTTCCTCTGATCGTCAAGGAAGCCATCATGATTGAGCCGACGGAGACCGAGTCAAAGGAGACGCTGGATCATTTCGCCGACGTCCTTAAGTCGATAGTGGAGAAGGCACGGACCGATCCCGGGTGGCTGCACGATGCGCCGCATTTCACCCCCGTCAGGCGTCTCGATGATGTCCTGGCCGCACGCAAGCCGGATGTCCGCTTCGGCGGTGGCTGCGAGTGAAAGCCGCTTTGTGGGGCAGGCTTTCCGGCCTGCCTGAGCATCAAGAAATGCCCCCGGAGAGCCGATAATTACTGTGGGAGTGATATAATTAGCCTGGGTAGGGAGTTTTCGGCTTTCGAATCCTTCGAATCGGAGGTCAAACAACCATCTGACCCGGGAAGAGCGGTGAGGGAGGTGATAGTATGGGCGTAAACGAGATTCATGACGGACGCGATACTCTCCTCACTCAGCGGATGGAGAACATCCGCAAGGTTCAGAAGCGCGAAGGCGAAGCGGGCGGCGGACAGCAGTTTCAGCAGTTGTTCGAGTTCGCGGAAAACAAGGAACATGAGGAGAACGAAGAGAAGGAAAAGCCGGTCGAGGCGCCGCTTCCCGTTGCGCCGCCGAGGGTGATAACGCCGGAGGACATCGAGAAGGTCAAGAAGAGAAACGAGTTGAGCCCGGGCCAGATCATCGACGTCGAAGCATAGGATCGGTCCAATTGAGCGGCCGGGAATCCCGCGGAGAACCCGCGGTTTTTTTCGTCAAAAATCGCAGGGGCACGGCATGCTCTCAATCAGCGAAGGTCGGGAAGTCCGCGCGCTTTCCTGAGGCCGGTCCAGAAGCTCTTGTAGAGGAAGCTGTTCTCGTCAAGCTCGCATAGCCGTTTGAACATCGGCTTCGTGACGGTAAAGAGGAGCTGATCGGGCTCAAGATTCTCGCGCATGGCGGTGTCGGTCGCGCCGATGAGCGCCTGGGGGATATCGAGATTGTCGAAGGCGACCAGAAGTGAGCATCCCGACCCGAACTTGGAGACAACCGGTGGGGCGTCGGTCGGGTGCGAAAAATATTGCGCACCGGTCATAAGCGCGCTTATCTGGTCCGGATTGACGATAAACGTGACCGTTCTCAGATACTCCTCCTGTCCCGGCTTCAGCGGTCCGATGAGAATGTGACCGTGGATCGGTTTGTATGGCCGGGAGTGCTTCACCCATTCCAGCATGAGTTCTTTCGACGCCTTGAGACCCTCTTTGTCGACGAGGAAGTCGACGAGCTGTTCCGCCGGGAACGACTCAACCCCGCAGATCGACCTTCCCGCTCCGCGACATCCGTGCTTCTCCGCAGTGAGGTGGAGCGTCTTCCCCTGGTACCATTTCTGGACATGATCGAATACGCAGCCGCTCTTTGTTTCGTCGATCAAGGGCTGGAACGGCTTCGGATCGGGGGCATCGTAGAATCCGATAAGAGGAGTCGTGATGTCGAGTCGGTAGAGGAGGTTTGTCGGATCGGGTTGCATGGGAAACTCCTGTTTCATACAAGGTAGATTCTACGGTTCGCCAAGGGTCCAGCGTTCGTGGCGCCCATATGCCCGCTCCGGCGGGCAGATGGGTGAGACACCCATCCGTCCGCCCCTCGAAGACTCGGTGCGAACGTATGGGCGCCACGGGATCTCTGCAATTCTCCCCCCGTATCCGACGCCCTCCCTGACGGTCGGGCCTTTGATACAACCGGCGTCCTAGACCTCCTCCACTATCCGATGCTCGATCGCCTTGAAACGCCAGTAGGCAAACATCAGGAAAAGGGTCGATCCGACGATCATTACGAGGACAATCCACGGCGCGATCAGGTCCCATGTCCCGAGGAGAGAATAGCGAGTGTAGGGGACTATCCACGCAAGAGGATTCGCGAAGTACACATCCGACAGCACCTGGTTTCGCCAGATCTTGAAGGGGTTCATATCGATGTAAGTCCCGAGCAGTTTGCGTCGGACCAGCTCGACCGAATAAATAATCGGCGTCGCGAAAAACAGAATAGTGAGAAAGCTGTTCAGAATCTGCTCCGTGTCGCGGTAGAAGACGTCCATCACGCTGACCAGCAGCGCGCATCCGAGAGTGAAGCAGAAGAGGATATAGATCATGACGGGGAAATACAGGATGCCTACGCTCGGCTGGTAGCGCGCAATCAGAAGGATGACGAGGAAGATCGCGATGCCGAAGAGGAAATTGACGAACTCGCTTAAGACCGTGGCTATCGGCAGGACCTCGCGCGGGAAGTAGACCTTCTTGATCAAGCCGCTATTGAGGATAAAGGTGGGGGCGGATTTCGCGACCCCGCCCTGGAACGCCATCCACGGCCACATGCTGGCGATGAGAAAAATGCCGTAGTTGACCGCTACCTCCTTGGCTCCGACCTCAATCGTGGGCATGCGCTCTTTCATATCCGGCGCGAGCTTGGTGAAGATAATCCAGTAAAGACTCATCAGGATGAGCGGGTTCAGAAAACTCCACAGGAACCCAAGCGCGGAGCCCTTGTACTTCACCTTGAGGTCCCGGACCACGAGATTCCATATCATCTCGCGGTATTTCCAGAGATTTCTTACTTGGTCAATCATCGAGAGAGGTTTCCACAGGGTCATATTCTACCCAAGCGAGGGGTGCCGTGTCATCCCGGGGATTCAGCGGAACCCTTGCCCTGGATTTCAAGAGGCATCTCGAACGATGCGCGGCCCGTGGCCTCGACTTTGTTGGTCCCGTCCGGGTTGATGGTGATCGTGATAGTGTCCGCGCGGAAGGTTCCGGCCGGATGCGAGATGGTGACGCGATGCTCCGGGCCGGGGAGCGTCTCGTCTGTGCTCAAGCCTGCGAAACGCGCGATCATTCCGCCCTCCTCGGGATACGTGAGCGTGAGCAGGTCGGCGTCCACGCGCGTTTCTTCGCCGATCTGGAAATGAGCGCCCGTTTCGCCGTGAAGGGTGGGTGGATCGAATGTCAGATAGCAGGAGGGCATCGTGAGTGTGTTGCGACCCGATGTCACCGTGGTGGGGTCGGGACAGTCAAGCCTTACCGGCTCTCCGTCCGCGATCTCAAGTCGAGTGCCGGCGGTCTCGATCGTTATCCGGCTGAAGTCGAATTTCAGGGAGCCGAAGACGCTCTCGCCCGTGGGCTCGGGAGCGTTGCCGAAGAGCTCGAAACTCGAAAGGGTGTAGTGTGCGACGGTTTCCCCGGACGTGTTGACGATGGTCGAGACGGCGGATGCCTCCTCGTGAATCTCCAGACTGCTCGTGAGAAGGTCGCCCTCTTCGAAAGACACGAGGATGTCCGCCGATTCGCTCTTCATCCACCGCTCTATGAGATTGACTGTGATCTTCCCGGCGGTGGCGATTTGTATGCCTGCCCCGGCAAGATCTACATCCTGCTCCGCGTAGACCTCCTGAAAGACCGGGATGGGCCTTTGGTCGACCGTCTCAGCCCTCTCGACGAATTCGACTCTGGCCGCGGAGAGCGCCCATGCATCGTCTCCGATCCGATACGTCATCCTGACATTCCCGTCGGCGTAAAAGTGCCTTGCGCCGGACTCGTCCGTTTCGATCAGCAGGTTGTCCCCGTCGAGAGTGTACTGCGCGGGCGAAGGGTTGAGCTCCTGCGAGGAAACCTGCACAGGAAAGCAGGGAAGAAGAGCTAATGTCGTGAACAGAAAGACAGGGAGATGCCCCCCCTGTGGTCCCCCCCAAAGGGGGGGACGGCGCGGGCGACCGATGCCTCCCGCTCTCACAAGGCAGGACACCAGAAGAGAGACAGTAAAGGAAATCCTACGCACGCTGTCGGCCTCGCGATCGGCGCTACTTCCTGTCCCTGGAGGTGCGGAAGATGAATTTGTCGTCCATCTGATAGTATTCCGTCGCGGCGGTGATAAGCTCCTGCGCCGTGTTGGACTTGAAGGAGTAGACCTCGACGCGGCATCCTCGGGCCTTGAGGTGCTCGACAAGCGGAACGTAGTCGCCGTCGCCGGAGACAAGGACCATGCAGTCGACCTTGTCGACGAGGCTGATCGCGTCTATGGCGATCCCCATGTCCCAGTCGCCCTTGGCGGTGCCGTCGGCCCTCACCTTCAGGTCCTTCATACGGATTTCGAACCCGAGACCGTAGAGGAGCTTGACGAATTTCTCCTGGTCGATCTCCGGCGTCCCGACGGCGTAGGCGATCGCCCTGACCACCTTCCGTCGCCTGCTGGTGACCTCCAGCAACTGGTCGTAATTGATCTTTCCGCTGTAGAGGTGCTTCGCGGAATAGAACATGTTCTGCACGTCCACAAGGATCGCGCATCTTTGTTCGAACTCAGCCATGTATCCAACCTTTCATTCTTCTTTGTCGGTGATGGGGACCTGTCCCGTATCCAGCCACTTACTCATGACCTCAACGGCCGTGTCCCTCTGGAAGTCGTGCTCCTGCAGATAGTCGAACATCTGCTGGCGGAGCTCGACGAACTCAGTGTTAAGCTTGTCGATTCGGTCGAGGAACCTGGCGATCTCGGGGTCCTCGGCGCGAAGGCGAACGGGGTCGAGGTCGGAGAGGATGTCGGGAGCTATGCCGTCCTCAGTGATCTCCTCGCCGTTGGGTGTTAAGTATCGGCCCGTCGTGAGCACAAGGCCGCTTCCGTCCTGGAGCGTATAAACGTTCTGGACCACGCCTTTCCCGAATGTTGTCTCCCCGACCAGGACGCCGACGTGCGTGTCCCGAACCGCGCCCGCGACAATCTCGGAGGCGCTCGCGGAGTTGCCGTTGACCAGCACGATCAGCGGTATCCCCAGGGCCTCCCCTTCGTCCCGACTCTTGAACACTTCCCGACGACCCAGCTGGTCCTCGTAGAACACGAGGTTACCATCCGAGATGAAGAGATCGGAGACCTCGACGGCCGACGTGAGAACTCCGCCGGTGTTGTTCCTGAGATCGAAGACGAGCCCCTTCATGCCCTCGTCCACGAGCTTGTTGATTGCCTCAGCGACCTCGTGGGCCGACTGGTTGTTGAACTCGTTCAGTCGCATGTAGCCGATGCGGTCGTCCAGCATTTTCACGCTGTCGACCGTCGGGACCTGCACAATCTTTCTGTCGACCTCGAACGTGAACTCCTTCTGGAGAGCCGGGCGGAAAACGCTCACGCTCACCTTCGTGCCCTCCGGGCCCTTGATGAGATTGGCGGCGTCGACCGATGTCTTGCCCCGGAGATTGTTGCCGTCGACGCAGGTGATAACGTCATTCGCCTCCAGTCCGGCGGTAAAAGCCGGGCCGGTCTCGAAAACCTGGACCACAACCACTCCCGAGGTTTCCTTGATGAAGTTGATATCCTCCGCATCGGCGCCGTCTGCGATCTCGCACTCGAGAGCGTACAGGGGGAACACTCCGGGCTGGTCGAAAATCCTTATACCTATGCCCGCGTACTCGCCCTCGATTTCCTCGGTCAGAACCTTCTGGTCGGCGGGAGGAACGAAGCGGGAGTAGCGGTCACCCAGTGCGTCGACCGCGCCCGACGCGGCGCCATGGACCACATCCTCGTTTTTCATTTCGTCCCGGTAGAGATAGGCTTGCGAGATGTCCGTGAGGACCTCGTAAAAAACGCCGAGATCTTTGTCGCTGAAGCCGGGTACCGACGCGTGTGCGTCGTATGACAATCCGGAGGCCGCGGTTTCGATCCACTTGGGAAGCCTGTCGTACCGCGATAGAAGGCTCAAAAGTCCTCTTGTCTGGAAACCGAAGAGGAAGGCCAGCACGATGACAAGCGCCACCGTGAAATTGAAAACTCGTCGCGATCGTCTTTCATTAATCATGGTAATCGTATCCCATCAATACTATCCGGAGAGAATGAGCATGTTGGCGAGCTCGTGCTGTCAGATGTAGTTCTCAGGATCGACGGGTTCACCGTGAACGCGGACCTCGAAATGCACATGCGGACCGGTTGAGTAGCCGGTGGACCCGACCTTTGCTATCACCTGTCCGCGATTGACCCTTTCCCCGTTCCTCACTTCGATGGAGGAGCAGTGAGCATAAAGTGTTGCCAGGCCGTTCCCGTGATCGACGATAACCGTGTTGCCGTAGCCTCGTTTCCAGCCTGCAAACGCAACGACACCGTCCTGGGCCGCGTGGATGTGGGTACCGTAGGCGGCGGGCATGTCGACTCCCGTATGCATGCGGACGCCGCCGAAGATCGGATGTCGCCTCATGCCGAAGCCGGAGGTTATCGCGGCGTCTATCGGAGGTATCATCCCGCCGCCGGAGAAGCTGGAGGTATAGGTCGACGCCTGCAGCATCATGGCGATTTCGTAGCTTGACGCCTCGAGCTCTCTCAGAGCCTTTTCGGTCTCGTCGACATTCCCGGCGATATCGGAAAGGCGGGCGTAATGGGCTCCGCGAAGCTCCTCGTATCGGGCCTCATCCACATGCAGCTCGGCCAGAAGCCTCTCACAATCCGCGATCTCAGCCTGCAGGTCCTCGGTCTGCTTTGCGATGCGCCCCTGCTGTTCCCGGATGTAATCGATCGTCTCCTGGTCCCTCTTCATGATCGCGTCCATGTAGGCCATCACGTAGAAGAAATCGGAGAGGTCGCCCGCCGACATCAGACTTCCCAGGACGCTGCCGGCGCCGGATTTGTACCATTCGACCAGCCGGACTTCGAATTTCTCCTGGGCCGTCTTCAGGTCGGCGATCGCCTGGGTGTTCGACTCGTTGTAGAACTCAACCTGTTTCTGTTTCGTCTCCAGTGTTGCCGCGGTGCGTTCGAGCCGCCTGTCGAGGTTGGTCAGCTCGGTATCGATGTATTGCAGCTCGTCGCTGGCGAGGTTTTCGGCCTGACGCATCTCGTTAAGCTCGCGCTCCAAAGCGGCGCGCTGGTCGCTGAGCTCGTCGAGTTTTCCGCGGGGATCCTCGGTCTCCTGGGCGGTCAGGACGGCAGGCAGGGCGAAGAGAATCAGAGGGATGGCGCAGGCCAGGAAAAGTCTCAGGAAGTGTCGGAGGGCTCTTTCGATCATGTCAGCGCCTCCGTCGCGAATGCCGTTGCCCCTTCGGACGTCAGGGTCGGGTGATAGGGTTCTTTCTTCAGGTTCTTATCCACCGCCACAAGGCTGCCGATCACTCCGATCAGGCTGCCCAGCACAAACAACATGATGGCGAGATTCGCCATCATGAGGTCGTAGTCCACGATCCAGGGGTTGAAAATGTAGTGCGCCTCGACATAGTTGAGAAGCAGGCTGTAGCCGATCGCCAGGAACGCCAGTGCGAAAGCGGCCCCCACGAAGCCGTAGATGAACCCCTCGATCAGGAACGGCAGACGGATGAAGCCGGGCGTCGCGCCGACAAGCTGCATGATGCTTATCTCTTTGGCTCTTGCCAGGATCGCCAGCCTTATGGTGTTGACGATGGTCAGCAGGCTGGCGACGGTCAGCACGACTGCTAGGTAGAAGCTGGTTATCTGCAGTCCGTAGAAGATGGGCAGTATGGTCTGGAGCTGGGCTTCGCCGTAGGAGACGTCCTCCACTCCCTCGAGCAGGGCCACTTGCCCCGCAAGCTCCTGAGCTGCCCTGGGGCTCGCGACCGTGATCTTCAGGCTTGCCGGGAGCGGGTTGGGGACCAGGTCTTCGATGTCGATGCTTGTCTGCCGCTTCATTATCGCGAAAGCTTCCTCTTTGGACACGTACGTGACATCGCGGACGCCCGGCAGCTTCTTAACGACATCCATCAGCTCCACAGCCTGTTGCTGGGTCAATTCATCGCTCAGAAACGCGCCCATCTGGAGATTATTGAGAAAGGTTCCCACGAAGTTGTTGATTATAATAATGAAAAGCAGGCACACTCCGAGGAAGAACAAGCTGATGAACACCTGGAGAAAGGTCACCAGGCTGCTGGTTGAGTGGCGGCGAATGCCCTCAAACGTTTCCTCAAGAAAGAAGCCGAAGCTTCTCATCGTCAATTTTGTACTCTCCCTGATCGCGGTCCCAAAGGATCCTGCCGCTTTCGATATAGACAACACGGCGCCTGAAAGTGTTCACGATCTGGGCGTCGTGTGTGGCCATGAGCACGGTTGTGCCGCGCTGATTGATTAATGTAAGAAGGCGGACGATTTCCCTGGAAGTGTCGGGATCGAGATTCCCGGTGGGCTCGTCGCAAAGGATGATCGGGGGCGCATTGATTATGGCCCTTGCGATCGCAACGCGCTGCTGCTCGCCGCCGCTGAGCTCGCCCGGACGCATGTTGATCTTCTCCTCCAGCCCGACCATCCTGAGGGCGAGCGGAACCTTGCGCCTGATGTCCTCAACCGGCGCACCAATCACCTGCAGCGAAAATGCCACATTCTCCGCGACAGTCTTGTGCTCGAGCAGTTGGAAGTCCTGGAAGACCACGCCAACCTTGCGCCTCAGGTGGGGAACCTTGGTGGGAGGCAAGTGGGTGATGTCTCTGCCAAGCACCCTGATGCGGCCCTTGGACGGCCTCTCGGAGAGATAGATGCACCTCAGCAGCGACGATTTGCCGCAACCCGTCGGCCCCACCAGAAAGCAAAACTCCCCTTCATGGACCTCGAATTCCACATCCTCGAGGGCCCGAACAAGGTTCGCGTAGACGAGACTGACGCGCTGAAAATGAACTACGGGCTCGTGCGGCATGATTAGGTTGGTCCCGCGGGACGGGTTGGGGCTAATAGACACACCACAACCCCCCGACCTTCAGGGACGGATAAGAACAGCGAATAATACCATTTCGGGCCCCGCATTGCCATGTGGATCAAGGAAGGATGCATCCGGCGATTGACTTCCCACCTCACCCCCCTTCCCCCCTCTCCGCAATTGCGGAGAGGGGGGAAGGGGGGTGAGGTTTGACTTCAGAATCATTTGCCGAATGCTCCCACTCCCTTGCTCACACGCCCGCTTCCGGACCCGGTTGCTTTCTGGCTTTCCGCATCACCAGCCTGATGAACCTCCAGAGTTCCGGTACTCTTCGGAGCCTTTCCCCTGGCTGGATTAGCGTCCGGTACAGCCACTCAGTGCCGGTCTTCCTGAAAAACGCAGGCGCTCTTCCAACGGAGCCTGACCAGACATCGAAGCTGCCTCCGACACCCATCGCGACACCGCATCGGAGCTCCTCAAGATGCCTGGATATAAACATTTCCTGCCTCGGAGAGCCCATTCCGACCAGGAGGAGATGCGGGCTGGTCGAGGAAACGGCGGAGACGACGCGGTCCTCTTCATCAGGTCCGAAGTAACCGTGGTGGTAGCCCGAGACCTTGAGTCTTGGGTAGCGCCTTGAGATCTCCGTTGCCGCTCTGACGATGATATCGGGTTTGGAGCCGAGAAGGAAGACACTCCCCGCGATGCGGTCGACCTCCTCGAACGCCCAGCTCGCCAGGTCAATTCCCGGGATTTTCTCGATCTTCTCATTGATGAGTCGTCTTTCCCCCCAGGCGACTCCGACACCGTCCGCCACCACGATCCCCGCCGAGGACACGATGCCGTTGAACGACCGGCTCCGGGATGCGCGCACGCACATCTCAGGAGTGAGCGTGACGACATGGACCGGTATCATGGATGCAAGATGCAGCCTCAGGGCATCCTTCGCCTGATCCCAGGTGCGATGCGTGACTCCCAGCCCGATGCGATCGCAGTCCTTGTTCATGGGGCGTCCAGCCTAAGCCGTCCCCCCCTTGGGGGGGACCCCAGGGGGGGTATCAGTGCTCGCGTCTAGACGTGAATAAAGGTCCAGGACCATTCTGCCGATTCGGTCCCGGCTGAAATTCTCCATCACAAATGCCCGACCATTGTGCCCGATTTCAGCGGCCTTGTCACCGTCTTTCAGCAGGACGACAACGCTCGCCGCGAAATTCTCAGGGTCGTCCGCGACCAGAATCTCTTTGTCGGCCCGGGCCATGATCCCGGCGTTGGCAATGCTCGTGGACACCACCGGGGTTGCGCACGCCATCGCTTCGAGAATCTTGTTCTGGAGACCGGCACCGCCCACTAACGGCGCCACCGCAACGCGGGCTTTTCTCAGTTCATCCGCGATGCTCGGCACATAGCCGGTCACTATTACATTCCGGGACGCAAGGGCGCGCACCTTCTGCGATGGATTCGCCCCGACCAGCCTCAGCTTCGCACTCGGGCATTCTCTCAGTACGAGCGGCAGAATCTCCGTCGCCATGTAGATCGCAGCGGCGACATTCGGCGTGTAATTCAGGTTGCCGGTGAATATGATGTCGTTGCGTGGAAAGTCTTTTCCCGGGGGATGAAAAGTCTCGAGGTCGACGCTGTTCGGAACGACTTTCACTTTCTCGCCGAGAGCGAGGGCGTCGACCGATCCGACCGCCATCGCAAGGTCAGAGCGCTCGACGAGGTCCGATTCAAAGCTGACAAGCCGCCGGAGCTCCTCCCTGAGCAGACCTCTGAGAAGGAAACCTGAGCTTTCGGCCCTGCGTTTGAAATTCAGCGAAAATGCATCGGTGAAATCGACCACGAGCTTCGGGCCGAGATGGAGCGGGAGATTTCCTGCCACGCGAAGTGTGCTCAGGTGGACAATGTCGCTACCGGCGATAAGGTTCTCGACCCGCCTTCTCATCTGCGGTGAATCGTAGAGATGGACCTGATAGGGCTTGGAGCCGCCGATGCTCTTAAGAAGCTCAAAGCCTCTGAATGCCGTGTTGAAAGGTACCGTCTCTACACGGCAGATTTCTTCCACTTCTCCGATCAGCCTGAGTTCTTCCTTCGAGCCCACATAGCTGAGCAGCGTGACCTCATGCGCCGCGGCGAGAGTGCGGATCATCTGCCAGGATCGGAGCTTGTCGCCCTTGATTGTCGGTAGCGGGAATCGCGGTGTGACAACGAGGATTCGCATGAGAGGCCGTTTTTCCCGATGCTATCGGGTCAGTTTCTGTTCGATGGCTTCCCGGAGATCCCGGGTCACTTTCGACCAGGAGTATTTTTGTTCGACGAGCGCACGCGCATTATGTCCCAGAGTTCGTTGCAGGGATGGGTCGCTCAAAACTCCAACGAGCGCGTCAGCGAATTCGGCAGGATCGTCCCTTATGAGGATGTGCTCGCCGTCGGCAGCCTCGATACCCTCTGCGCCCAGCGACGTGGAGACGACCGGTTTGCCGTACGCGAACGCCTCGAGGATTTTGAGGCGCATGCCGCTCCCGATCCACAGAGGCACAGCCGCCGCGGATGCGTTTCGGATGTAATCCCCGACCGACTCAACCCGTCCGGTGACTGCGATGCTCTCCTGCTCGGCCTTTTTCAGGTACGGGGGCGGGTTCCGCCCCACAAGGCTGAGGTGGGCGCCGGGGAAGCGTTCGAGCATCCTGGGCCAGACCTTCTCGATCATCCAAAGGGCTCCGTCGACATTCGGGTGCCAGTCGAAGGACGCGACAAAGACAACCTCGCCCCGTTTCGGCTCCTCGTCGCTCGGTCGGATGTTTTCGACATCCACTCCGGCGGTGACGTGAATGATGCGGTCGGGCTCCTTTGACATCGTTTTGAGAACACCGGCGTCGACCCGGCTGATGGCCGCCACCAGATCGAATCTGCCCAGCACTTCGGCCTCGTAAGCTTTCATCTTCACCGCTTCGCGACCTGCGAAGGTTTTGACCAGGGGGTTGTCGATTCGATGCGCGTATTTCTCGACAATGATCGATTCGACATTCGGCGTTCTGAGCACGAAAAGCGGCGGTGTCACGCCGGAGTCGAGCATCAGCTTCCGGCTTTCGAGAGCTACGGGAGCGAGATGGAGATGGTCGACGATGACAACATCGTAAGGTGGAGTCCTTGTGAGAAGGTCGCGGACGATTGCGACCGCGCTTTCCGAGTAGTACTGCCTGAACTTGAACGGGACCGTATCGGAAAGACTCTCGAAGAGTCTTGAGTATGTCGATTTGGGATTCCCCGGCATGAAGACGGTGTCGTTCACGAGCGCGGCGAACTCGGCCGGGACGTCCGGGGGCTTGTCCTGGCGATATACCGGTGCAGCGGTTATCTGATCTCCGAGGCTGCTGAGAATCGAGATCATGTGGAATGGGTCCTGTTTGCCGCCGGTGTCGGGCGGATATGGCAGGACTGGCAGGAGCCACAGGATACGCATGGCTAGGGTTGCCTCACGCCCTCAGTCGAGGTCTTTTCATTTCTCGCCATCAGGGCGATCATTCCGCCGAGACCGAGGTAAAACCACAGGCTCGGCCAGTAGAAAGCCCCCATAATGTGAAAGTAGAGAACTTCAACGAACATAAGATAGAACGCCATGCGAGCCACAAGGCGCAGGGTTTCGTTTGTCTCAACAGACCCGCGACCCCCTCGCGAGCGGAATACCCGCCAGAGACTCGTAAGGCTCGATACCGACAGGCCGACGAGCGCTATGAACCCGATGATCCCCGTTTCCGCGAGAGCGTTCACCAGCACGTTCGCCGCGAATCCAAACAGGTTGTAGTTGCCGTACTGGAGTGAAGTCAGAGTGTATGAGCCAAGTCCGACGCCGAGGATGGGATGATCGCGCCAGACATCGAGGGCGATCTTGGCGGTGTCGACACGCATGAAAATGCTCTCGCTGGTGACGAGGTATGATGTGTCGCCGCCGGTAATGACGTACATGTAAATCCCGAACAGGCGATCGGAAAGGTACTGGGCGATCGGGAATGAGGAGATGTTCTGGGCGATTGCCAATGCGAAGGCGCCGACGATGGCGATAGCGAAGAGGGCGTTCCCGAGCGCCCGCCTTTGCCTTCCTCGCTCGAAATAGAACATCAACACGAGCAGCATTGCCAGCATATAGTAAGCGCCCATGGACGATGTCATGGCCAGCGCGCAGATCTGGACGATAATCACCAGGTAGAGGAAGAATGGACGACCGAACAGCCTGGGAGAGTGCAGAGCCGCGGTCAGGCTCAGTGCAAGCATCCCGACAAGATAACGCCCGAGGTAGCTCGGCTCCGAAAATATCGATGCCGCCCGGATGAGGTACTGAATCACGAATACGACCTGCATCTGGCCGGAAAGGGATGGATTGGTGAGCCGAAGGACTCCTCCGGGCCATCCGAGAAACCTCGCCGGAAGCTGGTAGATTCCGAACAGAGCAACCGCGGCGCTCAGAAGAATCATCGACTTGAGCACGACCAGAATCAGCCTTTCCTTTAACCTGACCTGGGTTACGGCGAAGAACAGGAGCACACCGAATGCGAGCTGAACAGCCGATTTCCAGAACTCTGCGACATGCTCGTCGGACTGCCCGAGGATCGCGAGCGCTGACAGAGCCGAGGTGAGCACAATCGCCAGTACCCAGGGGGCGGCCGGGGCGACGCGGAAGGGTTTCCCCATCAGGAACTGAGCCGCGAAATGGATTATCAGGAGCAAGCCCAGCAGGTGCGCCCACTGAACGCCCTCGCCGCCGACGACGAAGACGGCGAAATGGGCGAACGGCAGGCTCAGCGCAGTCGCCAGCACCAGCAGGTTCGTGAAGCTCCGCTGGGGAACCAGCAGGACGCTCAGGCATAAGGCGAAGGCGATCGCGGGAAGGGCTCTCGCGACCAGGTTTGCGTACTGAGCTCCGACCAGAAGAATGACGGCCAGGATACCTGCAAGGCATACGATTGCAGCCGTTGACGGGTCAACCGGCCTCGGTCGGATGAGCTGTCTTGCGCTGGAAAGCACTCTAATTCTATATCGACATCAATAGTTCCCGCCCCAGACGGCGCGGGACGGCAAGAGCATACCAGAGGCGATTGCAGGTGGGAAGAGGGGCGGAAGATGTAGGAGCGGGGACAGGCACACCGATTTTGTCCGCCGCGGCGGACAAAATCGGGGTGCCAGTCCCCTTCCTCTATCGCGGACTGTTGAAGAGGTTCGTTATGTAGGGGCACGGCATGCCGTGCCCCTACTGACTTGTCGAGGACAGAAGTTTCTCCAGCAGGAGGTTGTTGTTCGTGTACCGCGTGTGAATCTCGTCGTAGAACTGCCTCGGATCGCCACCGAAGCTCTCCACGTCGGTGTAGTCATGAAAAACAGCGCCGTTCTCCTTTGCGGTGCGGGCAAGGAATTCCGAAAGCTGATCCAGAATCGGCATGGCGCCGAATCTCTCGAGCATTTCGATGTACCTGGGATGCGCCGGGGGCAGGTAGATATACACTCTGATCCCATGCTCGGTGCAATATTTGAGATAATCGACCCATGCGTCCATTCGGCTTTCCGACAGGGTCGATTTGCCTGTAAGACAGAGATTCCCCTCCGGGTAGGTGCGCAGGCGCTGGTCGATCAGGGCGTCAAGGTCGAGCTTGCCGGTGGCGATGGCCTCTTCCCGCGGACCGTACAGCGCGAAGCCGTCCGGACGGTACTCGATGAGCTGTGTCACCGACTCGCCATGAATCTCGCGCCCGAGAACGCTGACCGAGGCTTTGAACTGCTCGACCGTGATCAGCCTCAGGGAGTCCCTCGTGAATTCCTTGATCTCAAGCTCGCCGCCGATGTCGCCGATGTAGGGCGTGTACATTGGGGCCAGCCTCGCCTGCGCGTGAATCGCCAGGCTGGGGAGGAACGCCTCGGGATCGATCCCGACAATGACCAGATCGACAGGGGCTTTGTATTCCTCCACTGCCATACGTGTGCATGCGGAGATTATCTCGACTCCCGCCGACGGCACCGCCCAGTTGAAACAGGGTTTCCCCGTAAGCTCAGTGACGACCTCCGGATCGACCGTCGCCATCCTGGAGCTTCCCAGGACGAGAGCCTTCCGAGAGGGCGCAAGCTTCTCGAACAGCTCGGCCTTCTTGATGTAGGAATTATCGCGGTAGGGCTTGAACAGGCCCGTTCCGTAGATGCTGAACGGATCGACAAGGTAGTTGATCCCCGCGACGGCCACGATCGTGACGGCAACCGTCAGAAGCCATACGCGCCAGAAGAGGGGATCGGCCCGGTGAGCCATGTCGCACAGTGTAATCCCGCTGTGGGGAGGTGTCCAAGAAAATCCGGGACCGCTCCATTACTGTCGCGGCTCGGAAAGCACAGTATCAGAGCCGCGAGCGTTAGCGAGCGGTTTTCCCCGGACCGCTCCCTTACGGTCGCGGCTCAGAAAGCACAGTATCAGAGCCGCGAGCGTTAGCGAGCGGTTTTCCCCGGACCGCTCCCTTACGGTCGCGGCTCGGAAAACGCTGACCAGGAAAATAACGCAATATCAGGTTTTCCCGGACCGCTCCCTTACGGTCGCGGCTCGGTTCCCTCATCGAGCGGCAGGAGCAGCGTATCGTCGTCCGCCTGGGTTCGACGGGCCTTTGTCTCCCACTCGATCTTAAGTTTCTGTTGTTCGAGAATCGCGAGTATCTCGTTGGCCCGGTCCAGCACTGTCGCGGGCAGACCCGCCAGTTTCGCAACCTGGATTCCGTAGCTTCTGCCCGCCTTTCCCTCGACGACTCTTCTGAGGAAAATGATATCCCCGCCTCTTTCCTGCAGTGTGATGCGCCAGTTTTTTCCACGGGGAAGATCGTCCGCGAGCCTTGTGAGCTCGTGGTAGTGGGTCGCGAAAAGGGTAATCGGTCTCAGGTCGGTCCTGTTGGCGAGATATTCAGCCACCGACCACGCGATCGCGAGACCGTCGAACGTGCTCGTTCCCCTGCCGATCTCGTCCAGAACCACAAGCGACCTCGGCGTGCACGAATGAAGTATGTGCGCGGTCTCGAGCATCTCGACCATAAAAGTGGACTGCCCGAGCGCGAGATCGTCGGTTGCTCCGACCCTGCTGAAAAGCCTGTCGAAAATGCCGAGACGTGCGCGCTCCGCCGGAACGAACGATCCGATCTGGTTAAGCAGGACAATCAGGGCGATCTGGCGCATGTAGGTCGATTTCCCGGCCATGTTGGGTCCGGTGATTATGTTGAGCTGGTTTGTTTCGGAGGACAGATCGGCGTCGTTTGGGATGAATGGCTCGGCGAGGGTCTGTTCGAGGACCGGATGTCTCGATCCTGTAAGGCGGATAGCGGTTTCGTCGGAGATCTCCGGCCTGATCCACCCCATTTCGAGCGCTATCCGTGCGAAGGAGAGGAGAACGTCGACGGTTGTGACCGCTTTGGCCGTATGTCCGAGGGTGGAGGCCTCCGACCGGACCCGCTCGACGATCCCGCCGAACAATTCCTCTTCGAGTGCGTTCGCGCGCTCCTCGGCGCCAAGCACCTTGCTTTCGAGCTCCTTCAATTCCTCGGTGATGTATCTCTCGCTGTTCGCTAGGGTCTGCTTTCTGACGTAATTCTGAGGAACCTGCCCGAGGTTGGATTTCGTGACCTCGAAGAAATAGCCGAAGACCTTGTTGAATCCGACCTTGAGGTTCTTTATGCCGGTGCGGTCGCGCTCCGATGCCTGCAGGGCGAGGATTTTGTCGCGACCGCCCGTCATCAGCTCTCGAAGCTCGTCCAGTTCAGGGGAATATCCCGCCCTGATGTATCCCCCGTCCTTTCCGGACAGGGAGCCGTCAGGATCGATCGCGCGGCTTAATTCAAGATTGAGGTCCGCATGGAGCCCGATCTCGGTATTTGTTTCCACGAGAGGAAGGGAGGCGAATCTGTCGAGCGCGAGCTTGAGGGCGGCGAGATTAGCCAGGGATTTTCCCAACGCGAGAGCGTCGGCGGGTCTCGGCTTTCCCGCTATGAGCCTTCGGGAGAGCCTTGCGATATCCCTCACGCCCTGGAGCGCATCCGACACATCCTCCCTGGAAAGCCCGCCCTCGACAAGCTCGCTGACCGCCTCGTGTCGGGCGGATATCTTCTCCCGATCGGTCAGGGGAAAGGCGAGCCACTCCGCCAGAAGGCGCTTCCCTCCTGGGGTAAGGGTGCGATCGATGGCCCAGATCAGGCTTCCCTTGCGCTCGCCGGAGCGAATAGTGCGGAAAATCTCGAGGTTTCTGAGTGTGGTCGGGTCGATGACAAGATGGCCGGATGGGTCGTAGGGGGTGATCCTGTCGAGACCCAGCAGGGCAAGGGGATTGGTTTCGTCCACGTACTCAAGGGCAACCGCGACAGCGCGAATTCTCAGCGCCGCCTCCTGCGACCTGGCTTTCTCCGGCGTCAGGAAAGGATAGGGGATACCGGGTCCGAGCCTGAGGTGGTTTCTGAGACGTTCATCGAGGCGCCAGAAATCGTCGGCGGATCGCCTGCGGGGGACAACAATCGTGCCGGAATGGTCTTTTGCCCAGGAAATCAGGACCGACAGGTTCCGGACCGACTCCTCGATCAGCAGCTCCCGTACCGGGAACCGCTCGCATTCGTCCAGAGCAGCCTCAAGAGCCTTTGCCACAGTGTCGATCTCGCGTCCAGTGCCGGTCTCGAAGTGCGCGGTCCCGCCGGTGACAACGAAAGTGCCCTGGGAGATGTCGACAACCGAAAGCCCCCACCAGGCCGCCAGGCCCCCTTCGCCTTCCTCCACGCATAAGGCAGCCAGAGCGTTGCCCTTTTCTTCGGATAGGAGCTCGTCTTCCAGGATGGTTCCCGGCGTGATTACCCTGGTTACTTCTCTCTTGACAATGCCCTTGGCGAGCTTCGGGTCCTCCATCTGGTCGACGATCACGGCGGTGTGGCCGTCATCGATGAGTCTCTTAATGTAGGTCATGACCGCATGGTGGGGTACACCGGCCATGGGAATCGGGTCGGGACCCTTGTCGCGGGAGGTGAGGACAATTCCAAGGATGGAAGAAGCCTTGATCGCGTCCTGTCCGAAAAGCTCGTAAAAATCTCCGAGCCTGAGGAAGACGAATGCGTCGGGGTAGCGCGATTTGACCCGCGTGTATTGCCGCATAAGGGGCGTGTCGCGGTCTATCGAGTATATGCCTTCCTTGGACGGCATGCGGGGGGATTATAGCATGCCCAAACGCCGTCGTTTCGGGCTCGAAACCCAGGGTATGTGAACCCTTTCCGGTTGTTTCGTATCTGGAACAGGGTGAAGCCGCGGCGGCAAGGGGGGTGGCGTCACGGACCGGCGGCTATGAATCGTTACCGGGATTATCGTAATTAATCCGTTGATGCTTTGAGTTTTTGCATTCGTATGGTATCTTAAGCTTGTAGAAAGGGGACATATCTCCCTGTCTGAGGGCAGGAGCAGTTGCATATGCGGCGCAAGGTCAAGACAATCAAACTGTGCGTGAACTGCTGCCACCTGAAAGTGGTGGGCGAGGGCCAGGAGATCCAGGGCCTTGAAGAGACGCGTTACATTGAGACCTACTGCGATGTATTCGAGCACAGCACACGAGAGCTGTACCAGTTTCCGGTCGAGGAGGGTCCGCTTGTGCTGGACGGCGCGGGGAGCACGGATTGTCCGTTCTGGAGAGCGTGGGACCTGTCACAGAAAGTGATCGAACCCGGACGGCATAGTCTGAAAGGCGGAATCGACCCGTCCGAGTAGTCCGGACCATACTTAAGAGACCTGGGGACCTTCCATTAAGAGGAGGGTCCTTTTTTTTAAGCTACTTGAGCGAGAATCTGACGAACTTGCGGACGGTTGCGCCCGGTACACCGAATCGCTTGATGAAATCCCTGACCGAGATCTTCGGGTCCTTTGCGTAGGATTGATCCAGAAGGCATTCGTCGGCGTAGAACTTCCGCAGCATTCCTTCTGCGATCTTGGGAACGAGATGCTCGGGCTTGCCCTGTTCGCGGGCCTTCTCCTGGGCGATCTCCCTCTCCTTGGCCAGGACGGTCTCCGGGATGTCCTCAGGGACAATGTAGAAGGGATCGGCAAAGGCGATCTGCAGCGCCAGCTCGTGCGCGAGCTCGGCGGCTTTATCCTTGTCGGCTCCCTTTTCGTAGCCGAGCTCGAGGAGCACGCCGATCTTGCCGGGCGGATGGATGTAAGAAGTCACAATGCCGGGGGACTTCGCTTTGAAGCGCACGGCTCTCCTGAGGCCCATGTTCTCCCCGATCTTGCCGATGGTCTCGTCGATGACGCTCTTGACGGTTCTGCCGCCGTGGGGGTGAATCTGGTCCTCGTGAAGCTCGGAACCCTCGGTGATCTCGTCGGGGCCCACGCCCAGCACATGATCGACAAGGGCGCATGTCAGATTCCTGAATTCCTCGTTCCTGGCGGCAAAATCGGTCTCGGTGTTGACCTCCACAATGGCGCCCGAGGCCAGGCCCTCGTCCACCTTTGCGGCGATAAGGCCCTCGCAGGCCTCGCGATGGGCCTTCTTGGTGGCAACCTGGAGACCCTTCTTGCGGATGATCTCCTCGGCCGTGGTCATGTCGCCCTTCGCCTCCGCCAGAGCTCTCTGGCAGTCCTGAAATCCGGCAAGGGTCTTGGCGCGCAGCTCTTTTATCTCAGCGGAATTCGGCTTGTATTCGGACATCACGTGTTGTCTCCCTCGTTGTGCAATGGAAATGTCATTTGGGGTTCTCGGCGGATGGGGGCTCGGGCCCCCGCGCAGTCGCCTCGACGGGGACATGGCGCGCAACGGTCGCCGGTGCGGCGGCCTCCTCCGGCGCGAAATCGCGGCCCTCGCGACCTTCAATAATGGCGTCCGCCACAGTCTCGCAGAAGAGGTTGATGGCTTTCACCGCATCGTCGTTCCCCGGGATCGGTATGTCCGCATCGTCCGGGTCGCAGTTTGTGTCGAGGATCGCCGCGACCGGTATGTTCAGCTTGCGGGCTTCCCTGACCGCATTGTGCTCCTTCTTCAAGTCCACGATGAAAAGGCAGTCCGGGACCCCTCTCATGGTCTTGATGCCGCCGAAGAATTTCTCCAGCTTCTCATACTTCTTGGTCAAACGGAGGATTTCCTTTTTGGTCAGGCCGGGGAAATCTCCCTTCTTGATTTTCTCCTCCAGCTCGTTCAGGTAGTCGACTCGCTTCTTGATGGTCTGGAAGTTGGTGAGAGTGCCGCCGAGCCATCGCTGGTTCACGTAGAACGATCCGCAGCGGCCGGCCTGCGCTTTCACGGCCTCCTGCGCCTGGCGTTTAGTGCCGATGAACAGGAGCGTCCCGCCCGACGCGGTGAGGTCGCGGATGTAGTAGTAGGCTACCTCGAGGAGTTTGAGAGTCTGCTGAAGATCGAGAACGTAGATCCCGTTGCGCTCGGTGTATATGTACCGAGCCATCTTGGGGTTCCACCGTTTCGTCTGGTGACCGAAATGAATGCCGGCCTCCAGAAGTTGTTTCATGGTGATCTGATACAACTAGTCGGACCTCCTTGGTCACGCGAGTAGTCGCCCGGGCACACGAAAAACGCGCCAAGGCGCGAAAAATCATTCTATCGAAACCGGCATGGGGATGTCAACAAGTGCCGCAGCATTATTATATAATTCGTCCATGCAAAACATCCCGAATGGACCCATTGCGCCTGTGGTTCTCGACATGACATCAGAAGAGATAGACGCCCGTGTTGCAGGGTGGCTTCAGAGAATCGCGTCGGCGAATCGTCGCGACTGGAGGCCTGTCCCGCGGGACTCGGCGCTTCTGGTCATAGATTGCCAGAACTTCTTTGTCGCGTCGCCGCAACCGACCGGCGCAGGCATTCTTCGGAATGTGCGGAGGCTGTGCGACGTGTTCAGGAAAGCCGGACGTCCCGTGATATTCACCCGTCACATGCACAAGAAGGACCTGAGCGACACGGGCATGCTTGGCGAATGGTGGGCCGGGGCCATAATCGAGGGCACATGGGACAGCGAGATCCATCAGTCGCTAGGCGCTGAGCCGACCGACATTGTCCTCCGGAAGAACAGGTACAGCGCGTTCCACGGAACGGACCTTCAACGGATTCTGGACGAACGTAAGGTCAGGGACCTTGTCGTCACCGGCGTGATGACCAACCTTTGCTGCGAGACGACGTCGAGGGACGCATTCATGCGCGATTTCAGGGTCTTTTTCGTTGCCGACGCAACGGCGACCGCAAGCGAGGAGATGCACGTCGCGACCCTCCTCAATACCGCCTTCGGGTTCGGTGTCGTTCTGAAATCTGAAGATGCAGCGGACGTCTTTTGAAAGTGAACACGTACTCGGTACTTCTGGAATCCTACAAGCGACTTCCGCACCTTGAGCTGGGGAAGGAAGTCGCCGAGCTCATGGGCGTTCACGTGCAGGACGCGTACACGAGGCTGCGAAGGCAGGAGGGGATCGTGTGGGAGGGACTGGAGCGGTCGCAGGCGGAGGTCCTGGGGGCGTTTCTAATCCAGCGCGGGTACCCTGCGGGTCTTGTGGCGGATGAGGACACCGTTACGCTCGGACCGCCGCGAAGGGTGCACAATGGAGGGGTGGTCGAAAGCGGCTTTGAGATTGTCGACAGGGATGAGAGCAGAAGAGTGATCGAGTCGGGATCGATCGCGCTCCTGCAGGCCGGATGGGTCGAGGAGAAAGTTGAGGTGACAAGAGACAGGGAGCGCGTCGAGAGCTGGCAGGCATACAGAGACTATTCGTTCACCTACACCACCCGTCCGGTATACGAAACCATCGGCTGGGTTCTGCAGGTCTTCGAGACCGGGGAGCCGGCGCGCTGTGTCCGTGTGACGGGTTCGCGCTTCAATTACGCATATCAGGAAATCGATGGGGCGAACAGCCACCAGCGCTTCGGCATTCTTATGACCGACCTGGCGAAAGTGGTCGGCTTCGAACGCCTTGACCATGGCTTCCGTCTCTGCATGGGGTCGGGCACGACCCATCCTCCGGACGCAACGTACGACAGCCTGAACGAGATGATCGAAAGAGCCCGCTGGGAGCTGACTATCAGGAAAGTGCACGGGTGACCGATCGCGCCGTTTGTGCGGGACTCAAGACGATTCAACCCAGTCGGTGATGAAATGGTACAGGAGCCTCGGGCCGAAGCCGGTCGCGCCCTTGGGGATGTACGGCTGGTTTTCGTTTGACCAGAACGGTCCGGCGATGTCGAGGTGCAGCCAGGGTGTGTCGCCGACGAATTTTTTCAGGAAGAGAGCGCCGAAAATCGCGCCGCCTTCTCTCTTGCCGATGTTTCTCGTGTCCGCGACATCGCTCTTGAGAAATTCATCGTAGTCCTTGACCAGGGGCATCCGCCATACTCTCTCGCCCGTAACCTGCGACGCTCGGAGCATCGGGAAAGCGAGCTCCTCAAAGTCGCTCCAGAAGCCCGCGACGCGCTCGCCCAGCGCAATGACGCAGGCGCCCGTCAGGGTGGCGACGTCGATGATCGCGTCTGGCTGATATTCTCTTCGGCCGTACTCCAGTCCGTCGGCCAGGACCAGCCTGCCCTCTGCGTCGGTGTTCTGGACCTCTATACTTAGCCCGCTGGGCGTGTGGACTATATCCCCGGGTTTCATCGCGTTTCCGCCCGGCATGTTCTCGCAGGCGGGCACTACTCCGATGACGCGGACTCTCTCGGGTTGCAGGATCCCAAGTGCGCGCATTGCGGCGATCACCGCCATACCGCCGCCCATGTCGCCCTTCATGACGTGCATATCCAGTGCGGGCTTGATGCTTATCCCTCCGGAATCGAACGTCAGCGCCTTGCCGACCATGCACATGGTCTTTGAGTATTTTCGGGGCTTGTAGTCGAGGACGATGAATTTGGCCGGCTGTCGGCTTCCCCGTGCGACGCCCAGGAATGCACCCATTCCGAGTTTCTCGCATTCCTTCTCGTCGAGCACCCGCACACCCAGGTCCGCTTCCTTGGCGATGTCCTTTGCGAGCTGCGCCAGGTCCGTCGGCGTGGCGTTGTTGCTGGGCGTATTGGCCCAGTCGCGCGTGAGAAGGGTCGAGGTGGTCAGAGTGAGGGTTTTGTCCAATGCGGGAACAAGTCCCTTCACATTCGCGCCCCTTGGAAGATGAAGCTCGGCGTTTGTCAGGACGTGAGGGTCCTTCTCGGACTTGAACCGGTCGAATGAGTATGAGGCGAGGCGAGCGCCCTCGATCAGGGCCATCGCGATGGTCTCCAGATTCTCTTGCTGCGGCACGAACGGCTCGACAAGAAAGACTATGTGCGGGAAGTTCCTCTTTCTGAGAAACCCTGCAGCGGAACCCGCCGCGCGCCTGACGGCGTCCGTGTCGCAGTCCGCGCTCTTCCCCATACCCACGAAGGCGAGATGCTCTATGCCCTTTCCGAGAGGACTGGGCATGACATAGACCTCGCCCTCCTTCGACAGGACCTCGCTCTTGTATACCTTCGAGACGGCGCCGCGCCAGGCCTTGTCGAGTTCCCTCAGGGACTGCGACAACGGCTCCTCCTCAAAAATGGGAGCGACCAGAACGGGATACGCGGCCTGGAGAAGATTTTCGGAATGGAGTTTGGCGGTGAAAGTCATGTTCTATATCCTCTCGTTTTTCATTTTGCAGACAGATTCATATCGTCACAGGCATGTCGGACGCGATCTCGGGAACGTGATCGGACGCCAGAGCGGCGTCCTCCTGCGTCTCCGGCCAGGGGAGGAGAAAAAGCTGCGTGTATGCGTAGAACGGGATCAGCAAAGCCTGCAGGATCGCCGTGTAGTTGCTTCCGGACGCGTGCAGCAGGACCGCGAGGTACGCGTAGCCGGGTCCGGTCTTCAATCCATCGACCAGGACTCCGATGTTCGTGAGCAGAAGAGCCAGTTGCCCGATGAGGACATTGGCGACGATGAGCTTGATAACCCGGGAAAAATGCCGCCTGCTGAATACGAACGCGAAGCTGCGCACGAGAGCTTCGGGGTAGCTGAGCTTGTACAGCACCAGCATCTCGTCCCAGGGGGAAATCCAGAAGAAAATCAGGAGCTGGAATATCCCGACGATCATCAGGGTGTTCCATGTGCGACCGATGAATTCGAGCGCGCGACCGTAGTTCCAGCCGCTGGTGAAGATGTCGGGGAGCATTCCCGAGAGGCTGTTTTTCACGATCAGCAGGAATGCCAGGATCGGTATCGCCGTGAGCATGCCGACCACGACTCCGCCGACGAAGAGGGGCAGGGTGAAACGAATTATGCCGCGAAAGAAGTCGAGTGCGCCGGGGATTTCTCCTCTGCGAATCCTGGCGCCGTAAGACAGAAGACCGGCACGGCCCGTGGCGGACAGGATGCCCGCGACCATGACCACGATGCCGATGTATGCGGAGGAGACGTACAGGGCGGTGCTGGCCGCGTTGGAGCCGCGGGCGGAAAACGCGAGTGTGCTTGTCAGGACCATCGCCCCGATGACTCCGAGGACCATGATCACGATGACACCGACCAGGCCCCACACGGCAAGAAGAAGGTAGATCAGCAGGGTGGTTCTGACGCCCTTGAGTGCGGACGCGTATATTGCGGGCAGCGAAAGGTCCATCGAAGAGGCAATTATACGTAAGCGGGCATGGAAGTGGAAACCCGGCGACGCAAAAAAGGCGCCTCGCGGCGCCTTGAGGATTCATTTGTCGGTCCGTGAGAGAATCAGGGGACCGGAATGGGAGCCGTAATGACTGCGGGAGGACCTTCCTGGCCGGCAAGATCGATTGCCGCGAGGCGGTACGTGTACGTGGTCCCGACGACTACTGTGTTATCGAGAATCACGATCCGCTCGCGCTCAAGATCGACCCAGACCTTCACGAGGCCGCTTGCATATACATGCGGGTTGTCTTCAGTTTGCGTCGGCTTGGCGATCTCGTATCGAACGATTATCTGCGCACCGGTTCCGGGATCGATGCCCTCCACCCTCTCGGCCCCGTACTTGGCGATGTCGGTGTCCAGGGGGATATCCCACTCGAGGGTTATGCGTCCGGGGTTCACGAATATGTCAACGTTCTGGAGGATTTCCGGCCCGAAGTCCTGCGGAGTCACCTTGACTATGTTCGAGGGCAGGCTCTCAAGATTCTCGGTATCCACAGCGGTGACCTCGTACCTGTACAACTGCCCGTTGTTAAGGTTGACCTCCCTGAATTCGAGGTCCGTCCAATTGTTGGCGACCATGGTCCAGACATACGGTACATACGTGCTGGTCGAGCGGTAGACCCGATAAAATGAGAAGTCCTGAGTGGTGCACGCAGACCACTCGAGCTCGGCGGCGGAGTCTTTGGCGGTGCCCTGCAGATCGGCTGGCGGGTCGGGCGGGTTGCCCTCGTAGCCGGGCTTCCCAGGCTCAGTCACCTTGGGGACCACAGGTACCGCGTTGGGGGCTCCACCTGGATAGGCGATCGAGGTCTCCCATCCTCCGCTTCCAACTGCCGAGACTCCGAAGTAGTAAATCTGCCCGTTGTTCAAGGTGAAAATGGAAAAGGAGGTGGTCGTGATCAGACCACCGGGGCATCTCTGGAAGTCGATGCCGTTACTGGAAATATAGACATAGTAGCCGGCCGCGTTGCTGACTGAATTCCAGCTAATGGTCGCAGAGCGGCTGCCGGCCTCGGCCGTGACCCCGGTCGGCTTTCCCGCGGGATAGGTCGGGGTAGTCGGCGCTGCGCCATCGCCGCCGTTGCAGGCGATCGATGCGACCGTTAACATGGCCACAAGCACAATAGAATAAAGGAGTCTCATCTTGGCCTCCATAGGCCCGCGTCGCGCGGGCAAAAGCGAGCTTTCGACAAACAGGCTATCATAATTCCCCGGAAGCGGTCAACAGGCCGACACCCGTCGGCGACCACATCCGGAACCGGCAAACGCAGGACGGTAGCCTGCCGCAAACGGCATTATACCGCAGTTTTAACTTAATATCCTTGAAATAAACGCAAACTTGTCCGGTCTCCCTCCCTCACACATCAGCTTTTTTGACATTGCCCCAACCCGGCCTTATAATCCGTCCAAACCGGGTTTCGAACTCCCGTTTGCGGCAGTGTTCGCCTATGGATAAGCCCGTCGAGAGTTACTTTGCCGTCCTTGTCCGCCACTGGAAGTTGCTGGCCGTCATCACCCTGATCCCCACTCTGGTCGCCCTCATTCTTGTCCTGTTCATTCTCACCCCGGTCTACGAGGGAAATGCGACCGTGATTTTCCCTCTCAAGCAATCCGCGTCTTTCATGCGGCGAAGTCTCAGCGAGATGGACCTGCCGGTCAGCGGTATGAGCAGGCTTCTCGAGACTACGCCCACCCTCTACAACCATATCGCCATTATCGAGAGCCGCACACTCGCCCTCCGCGTCTATAACTACCTCAAGACCGAAAAAAATACCGACCTCCTGCAGACATACCGGGACATTCTCAACGATGGGCGTCTTGACGAAGAGCACAAGCTGCGCGCCATGGCCAAGCGCATGCAGAAACGAGTGAAAGTGGACGATGCAGAGCGGGGGATGGCCGAGATCACGTTTCTTCACACGGATCCCGTTGTCGCAGCCGATGTCGCGAACGCCTATATCAGCGAGACCCTCGGGTTTCTGAACGAAGTGAATCGGACGACGCAGAGCGACCTGGTGGTTTTTCTGGAAGGCCGGCAGGCCGAGGTCGAGGAAAATCTCCAGACTGCGGAAGCGGAAATAGAACGTGTAAAGGAACAGACCGGCATCCTGTCGGTGGAGGAGCAGGCGGCGCAGATAATATCTTCGTATGCCGACATCGAGACTCTTGTGGCGCAGGCGGAGATAGACTACCAGGGCAGCCTCAGCCAGGCGAAAGCGATGGAGCAGGCCGGGATGGACATGGAGGCCTACTATGAATGGCTGAGGGCGGGACAGAATCCCGAGGGGAAACCGCCGGTTCCCGCCATCGACGCTCTCGGCGACACTGCGATCGCCAAGCTCAGAAGCGATCTCGGCGACCTCGAACTCAAACGCCAGCAGATGATGCTCTGGGCGACTCCGGACAACCCGGATATGGTGCTTCTGAACACTCAGATCGATTCGATAGGTCGAGAGCTTTACCGCGAGTTCTCCGGATATTATGATGCGTCGGTCGCGAGCCTTCTTGTTGAGACGACCGCCTACCAGGCCCAGCTCGATGTGGCGAAACAGGTGCTGGGCGAGCTGGATGCGAAGCTGAACGCGTTTCCGCCTGAGGAAAGGCAGCTCATCGAGCTCGAGCGGAACCGCGACGTGCAGGAATCGATTTACCTTGTGATCACGCAGGAGCTTGAGCAGGCGCGAATCCAGGAGATGCGCGACGAAGCGCCGTTCACGGTGCTCGACGAGGCGCTTGTGCCCACCAAGGCGGTTCGACCCCGGAAGCTCGTTGCGACACTCGGCACGTTCGCGATCGCGTTCTGGGCCGGAGTCTTTGCGATATTCTGGGTTGATGCCGCGGCTCGGCGCCGAAAGCCGATGGGAAGGTGACATGCCGTGAATCCTTCCGTTGTGCGTCGCCGTCTCACCTGGTTTGAGATACCCCTTCTGATTATCGCCCTTGTCATTTTCTACCTCGTAACCGACCGCAAGGACATCGGCTACGCGGTGGGCGTTATCGGCGGCATCGGGGTCCTGGCGCTCGCGTTCTTCCGGCCCCGATACGGTCTCGTGTTCGCAATGGTGCTGCTCTTCATCGAGAGCACGGTCAATACCCTCAATGCCCTTGCGGATACCGCGCAACAGAACGATCTCACCGGTGTCCCGTTTCTTGTGCAGACCCAGTGGTTCGCCTGGGGCGTGCTCATTGTCTACGCTGTGTTGCTTCTGTCCTACTTTGCCAGGGAGAGCGTCCGGCGCAGGAGAATCAGTCCGCTGACGGGACTGGAATGGGCGCTTTTGATACCTCTGCTGGCTGCGCTTTCGTACCTTCCGATCAGCATGTTGTACGGGAACGATCTCATGGAGTACTCGATGGACATCCTCCCGATGTGCATCTACGCAGGGATCGTGATCCTGGGGAGGGTGCTTTCGAGCGAGGGCGATGCGCGCGAATCGAGATACTATTTCCTTGATTGGTTCATAATTCTCAATATTCTCATTCTTCTGCCCTTGTGGGCGTACAACCTGGCCTGCCAGCCGTGGCGCAACGGCTACGTGGGCATCGCGGCGGTCCGCTACGGCACAGGGCCCTACGACTTCAACTTCTTCCTTGTCCCGCTCCTCGGGATGATTCTCACGTACGACGATAACCTGAGCCTGAGCAGGAAGAGATTCTACCAGTTCGCCTTTTTCCTGAGTCTCGCGAGGGTGGTTGTTTCGATGTTCCGGGGCGCGATCGGAGGAACGCTGATCGCCATAATCATCGCCACGCTTCTTGTGGAGAGGGGAAAGCGCTGGAAGTGGATCAGGAGCCTCCTCATTTTTGTGGCGGCGGTTCTGTTGATCGGAGGGATAACGATCGCGACGGTGCCGGTGGCTCGCACGACTTTCAATGTTGCGCTTGTCAAGAGAATCAACCAGGCTTTGGATGTGGGAGCGGGAGGAACGAGCATTCAGTTCAGGGTCCTCGAGACCGACAAGGCGGTCGAGGAAGCCATGCGACAGCCCGTGCTGGGGTACGGTCCGGGGTCGCTCATCGCCAAGAATTTCAACCCGAGGAAAAACGCGAGGGTCGAGCTGTACCTCCACTCCGCCTATGTATGGTACTGGTACAAGATGGGCGTGATCGGCATCGGCGTGCTTCTGACGTTTTTCCTCGGCATATACGTCACCTGCATCATGCTGCTGAAAAGAAAGCTCGACCCGCCCGACCGTGGATGGGTGATAGGGACGTTTGCGGCGATAATCGCGATGCTGCCGGTTATCCACACAAACAATATGTTAATTCGATCGCAGGGCGCCTATGCGCTGACATTGCTGTTGTTCGGACTCTGCCTGATCGTCATGCGCTACCAGGGCCTGCCCCGCGACAGGCTTCCTCAGTCGGGAGGGGTTGAAACTCGATGACTCGCGCACGGCTTCTCGCCCTGAACGCGCTGGCGATGCTTGTCGCGAATATCGTCTCCAAGTTCGTCCTCTTTGTCGGATCGGTATTCCTCTTCCAGTACCTGGAACCCGGCCAGGAAAGCACCTACTACCTCGTCACAGCGTTTGCGGCCCTGATCACGATGAATTTTCAGGACGGCATGGTGTCGGTCACGATACGCAGGATCGCCACGGACCTCGAAAACGGCGAATTCCATCTCGGGACCCTCTACCTCTCCAGCACTCTCCTCGCGATTGCGCTGGCCCTGATAGGAGGAGGAGCGGCGCTGATATACGCGTACTCCGGTACGCAATTCGAATCGTCCGGTGCGAGATGGGAGTTTATTCTTTCGGCATGGGTGCTCACCGCGACTTATCTCGTCGGGTACGCCTCGGCGTCGGCGGGCGCGGGCTTCAAGGCGTACGAGAAGCTGTCTTTGGAGGCGGCGCTGCTGGTCGTGCAGTCCGTTCTCAATGCTGCGGTCTACATCTACGGCGCGAGGCAGATGTGGAACCTTAGCGGTTTCTTCCTGGGGCTGCTTGTGACAAATGTGATACATGTCATTCTGACGAACATCGTTCTTGTCGCTTTTGTGGCAAAGCCCAGGACGCATTTCAGGATCGGGGAAGCGTGGAGCATGTTCGTGGAGTCGCTCGGACTGGGCTACGCGACCCTCCTGAGAACGCTGCAGGACCGCATGCATCCGTTTTTCATCGACTTTCTCGCGAAGCACGAAATGATCACGCAGTTCTCCAGTCCGAATAACCTGCTCATTCAGTTCAAGTTCATCCCGCTGAGTGTTCGTCCCGCGCTCTTTCCGTCGCTCGCTCGCAAGGCCGAGGAGGAGACGGACTCGTTCCAGAATTACTCGACGGCGCTGATGAAGTTCCTGTATCTTGTCGCGCTTCCCCTCATGATCCTGCTGATCGTCGCGCGGAACGAGGTGCTGCCGTTCGTGACGTCGAGGGGGCCGACTTTCTCGACGGAGTACGCGCTGGCGCTGCAGGTCTATCCGCTCATAGGCTGGGCCGTGGCGCTTTCGTTTCCGTCGCAGGTGTTGAGAAGCCTGTTTGTGGCGCTCAAGCATCCGGAGTTCGAGTTCCGGACGGTTCTGGCGGGAGTGGCCGCTCTCGCTGTGCTGGATTTCTTTCTGATACGTTACATGGGCGTGATGGGCGCTGCATGGGGAGCGCTCGCGTGCGAGCTGATCATACTCACATACGGTCTATGGCTGCTCAAGGCTGTCGGACGCGGTGTCCACGTGATGGGTCTTTTTCTGCTTCCGACCGTCTGTGGTATCATGACTAATTTGCTGGCGGAGTATCTCTACCGCATGCACTGGCTTCTCGGGATTCTCGCGGTGCTGGTTGTTTTCCCGGTACTGGTGCTGCTTTTAGGGGTCATCTCGCCGAACGAACGAAGGATTCTGCGTGAATTGATCAGACCCGGCGCGTCAGCCGCACCAAAGCCATGACCTCGAACGAACATGCCCGATCCGCGTCACGTGTCCTGGTGATCGGCCTTGACGGGGCTACGTGGACGCTTCTGAATCCCCTGATGGCGGCGGGCGACGTTCCCAGGCTTGCCGGGCTTGTGTCCGAGGGCGCGTCGGGACCCCTCCAGAGCACCATTCCTCCCGTGACCGCCAGCGCATGGTCGAGTTTCTACACCGGACGCACCCCGGGACGTCATGGCGTCTACGATTTTCGCAGGCGAATGTCGCGCGATTCCATGCGCCGGCCCTGGGTGAATCTCGGAAACATCGCCGGGCCGCTTCTATGGGATATCGCCTCCGCGCAGGGAAAGACGGTCGGGCTTGTCAATCTTCCGCTGACCCACCCGCCTGTCGAGGTCAACGGTTACATGATCGGCGGGATGCCGGTTCCGGCCGCGAGGGATGATATCGGATTTCCGAGCGGCCTGGTGGATGAAATCATCCGGGAAGCCGGCGGGTATGTAAGCGATGTCGACCTTCTGAGGGGAAAAAGCCCGGATGTGTCCGATCCGGAGAAATGCCGCGAGTTTGTCGAGCAGGTCGGGCTTGCACTGGAAAGTCACGGTCGAGCGATGGGTTACCTGATGCAGAAGCGTCCGACCGATCTCACCGCCTGCGTTCTGATTACGCCGGACCGTCTTTCGCACCTCTTCTGGAAAGTGCTGATGCCCGAGCCTGACGATCCGCCCCTTGAGGAATGGGAACAGGATCTCAGGGTGCGAATGATCGATATTCTGAGGCGAATGGACGCGATCGTCGGCGAGATGGTCGACAGGATGTCGGCAAACGATTTGATCGTCGTCATGAGCGATCACGGCTTCGGGCATCTGGATGAAATTCTCAAAATGAACAGGCTTCTGAAGGACCTCGGTTTTCTGAAATTCAAGCCTCAGGTCGAGGGAAGTCTCAGGCGCAGGCTTGGAAGGATTCTCCCGGAATCGGTGAAGAAACCGATGAGGTCGGTTCTCGGCATGGGCGCTCGAAAAGGCGCCAATGGCGAGCAAAATGTTTTCGATCCTTATTCCGATATCGATTGGGCCGAGACGCGCGCGTATTCCGGCGGATCGGTCGAGCAGGGGGTCTTCCTGAACGTGGTCGGTCGCGAACCCCAGGGAACGGTCCAGATGGGCGCCGAATATCACAGGGTCAGGGAACAACTGATCGAAAAAATGAGGAACGCGAAGCACCCGTCGGACGCTACACCTCTTTTCGACTGGGTCGAGCCGCGAGAGAACATTTATTCGGGCGAATTTCTGGAGAACGCGGCGGACATTGTCTTCAGCCTTCGCGGCTACCGGGCGGTGGTGGGGGAGGACGCTCATCCGCCGCTGATGGGGCCGTGGTCGCAGCCGAGGGCCGGATTTCACAGGCGGGACGGGGTGCTCGTGCTCAAAGGCCCCATGATTCAGAAGTGCGCGAAGATCGAGAAAGCGAGAATCGAGGACGTAGCCCCGACGCTTCTCGCGTGCTGGGGTCTTGCGCTCGATGAGGGCATGGACGGCAAGGTGATTCAAGATGCGATCGAGCGGGATTTTCTGGATGAACATCCCGAGCGCAGGCAGGCATTCGGCGAGTCCAGAAAGACGATCGACACGTGCGCCCAGGATGCATCCGATGCGGAGGACCTCCTCAAGGGGTTGGGATACCTGAATTGATCGAGATACCCGATGAAATCTGTCTGAGCCTGGTCGTGCTGTCGTGGAACACGCGCGACATCACTCTCGCGTGCATAGAGAGCATTCTCGCCAATCCGCCGACGGTGACTTGGGAGCTGATTGTCATCGACAACGCGTCGGAGGACGGATCGGCGGACGCGATCGAGAAGCGCTACGGCTCGATTCCTCACCTGCGCCTGGTTCGCAACGAGAAAAACCTGGGATTTACCGGCGGGAACAACCAGGGGATCAGGAAATCGACCGGTCACGCGATAGGACTTGTCAATTCCGACACGATCATTCCAAAGGGCGCCTTGACAAAGCTGTACACATATCTTGTGGAGAACCGAGGCGTGGGGGTGGTGGGTCCGACGCTGACGCACGAAAACGGGACTCCCACAACCAGCTTCGGGTATTTTCCGAACGCATGGAGCATTTTCACGACATCGTTTCTGCCGGGATGGATGTGGGGGAATGCCCGCAGGGCGCTGGGAGTGGTTCCGGACAGGTCGATGAAGGAACCTATGGCCGTGGATTATGTCTCGGGCGCGGCTTTTTTCGTCAAGCGGGAGGTTCTGGACAGGGTCGGGCTTCTGGACGAGGAGACCTTCTTTGCGTACTACGAGGAGACCGACTTGTGCCTGCGCATCAAGAAGGCCGGATGGCAAGTGATCTATCTGCCCGATGTCAGGATCGTGCATCTTGAAGGCAGGAGTTTCGAGAAGATGACATCGCACAGAAGAATCCTGCAGTACGACAGCGCGAAGAAGTTTCTGAGGAAGCATTACTCGCTCCCGACCGTGTGGTGGTATCAGCTCTGCACGGTGGTGGGCTCGCTTGTGAAGGTCGCGTATTTCGGGCTGAGAATCGCGATTCAACCCGGCTGTCGTGAAAGATTGCTTCCGCATTACCGCTGGAACGCGTTTGTGTTCGAGCTCTGGAGGCGTGGTCTGAGACCGCAGAGGGACGTGGCGGAGTGACGAGACTGGGCGACTGCATAGTATTGATGCTGGAGTGCGTCGCGTTCGACGGACTCATGCAGCGGCATCAGCATCTCGCCCGCGAGCTCGCTCGATATCTGCCGGTGATTTATGTTGAACAAACCCCTTCGCGGATTCGTCGCCTTTTCGACGGGCGTCCGCTGGACCCCGCCTTGAACGCACATAAGCTGGGATTGAGAGAAGTCGGCGACAATCTTCGGCTTTTCAAGGCGCCGCCGTACTCGCCGAGGTCGGCCGGATACGCCAGGGCCGCCAAAGCCTCAGCAAGCCGGACCGCCAAGAACCTGAGACCCCTCCTGCCTCGCGACAAGCGAGTGATAACATGGCTCTTTTCGCCCGCCGGGCTGGGCTCGATCGGACTCTACGACGAAATCCTGTCGGTGTTCGATTACTTCGATGCGTTCGGCGAATTCCCTGGAGAGGAGCGATACCGGGTCCAGGTGCGTGCGGCGACGATCGAGACTGCGAAGAAGGTCGGCCTGGTTGTCGCCACAAACCGGGAGCTCGCGGATCGCGCAGCCGAGCATAATCCGAACGTAGCGATCGTTCCGAACGGCTGCGAGCCGGACCATTTCGCGACGGGAGGCAGAATCCCTCCTCCGGAAGCCAGGGTTATCGACATGGAGTCGCTTCCCCGACCGATCGTGGGCTACATGGGCGACATCGCGCCCTGGCTTGATCTCGACCTTCTTCTGAATGTCGCGATCCGTCACCCGGAATGGTCGATTGTTCTTCTGGGAACCTGGAAAAGGGACAAACCGTCGAGGATGACCGCGAACGTTCATGCGCCGGGGCGTGTCTCCTATGAGGAGCTGCCTTACTACGCCAGGATGTTCGATGTCGGAACCATACCTTTTGGGCTGAGCGACTTGACTAGAGTGGTCAATCCGCTCAAGCTGTACGAGTATTTCGCCACCGGCATTCCGGTCGTGGCGACACCGCTTCCCGAGGTCGCCCGTCACGAGAACCTGGTTTATGTCGCACGAAGCGCGGACGAATTCGTGGCGCTGTCGGAAGTGGCGGTTAGAGAGAGAGCGGATTCGCCTGCGAGAGCGAAGCGTGTGCTGGTCGCGCGCGAGAACAGCTGGAAAGCGCGGGGTGAAACTATAAGGGAGCTTCTTGAGAGGAGTCTAGGGAGTGGGACAGTCAAAGCGGGGGCCGAGTAGCTGAGATGTTGCCTGCAAGGGGTAAAAGAGACAAGTCGCGACGAAAGCCACCCGTGCTTCGATTCACGGTCACGGGGCTGCTTGCGATTTTCCTCCTGGGCGGATCTGCGATCGGACAGAACACGGATGCGGGCGATTCCCCCTCTCAGCAGTCGACGGCGGCGGGAGAGATCATGGGGCCGCCGGCGCCGGAAATCGTTGGGGAGATAATCACGACGACCACTCTGCCGCCCGTGATTCGTCCTCCGTTTGTTGCCGTTCACACGGATTCGGACCAGCAGATACCGGTGCTGGAGGTGAGGGGAGAGTATTTCGATCCGTCGGGTCTTGGGATGGCGGCGCCGCTGTCTGAGACATCGAACCAGGTGGTCAAGGCGAGGATGAACAAGGCCGCGGACATGGGGTTCAGATGCTTCATGCTGCGAGTCGACTGGCTGTCCGTGGAGCCGGTTGCGAATCGAGTTGACGCCAGCAGGGTGCAGGAACTGCTGGAGTACGCGAACGAGATCGGGCTCAAGGTGCTGATATCGCTGGAGCTGTCGCGCGCTCCATCCTGGTTCTTCAGCGGACCCAGCGGCAGCGGACGCGTGATGGTGAGCTATCTGGTGGATCCCGAGCAGGAGCATGCGGCCGGGAACGACGGGGACCTGAGATGGAGCGACGGGTCGGGTAACCCGATCTTCTATCATGAGGATACCGAGCGCGCCGTCGAGAATCTGGTCTACAGCCTGTATTACAGCCTGAAGGACGAGCCTGCGCTGCTGGGATGGTATTTATGCGGGCCGATCACACTTGGTTTTCCAGGGGGCGGACGCGAAGGCGTGGTCGGCATATGCGACTACTCGCCGTTCACGGTCGGGCGGTTCTATGACGCGACGGGCAGTAACGACATGGTGTATCCCCTCCCGAGGTATTCCCAGGGGACCTGGGATGAGAGACCCAAATTCAGGAATTTCACCGACCTGAGGCTCATGTGGAAGCGCCAGGCGTTCGATGCGATGCTGAAGGCTCTGAGAACGGTCGATCTCAAGCACCTGGTGCTGATAGGGATGGATCCGGTGCTCGACTACCGCAGTGACAACGGGTACCTGAGCATGGCGCGCGCATCCGACTCGATGTGGCAACTGCTGCACAAGGATGTCGACGGGGCGGTAATCGGGTTCAGACTGTCCTCCGAATCGTTCGATGCCACGAATGACAGGAGCGTTACGTCGGCGATGCACCTGGCGCTGACAATCAATCAGGTGCTGAGACATAAGCGCATGGCGCTGGTTCTGATCGAGTGCGACACCGAGCATCCCCCCGGACCGAACGATATATCGCAGATCGCCTCGATGATAAAGGTCGCGGGAGCGTATCCGATCTGGTCGTCGGGTTTTCTGCAGAAACGGAGCCATCGCTGGTCGTGGACCCAGGAGAACGCGATCGAGCGCGCGCAACCGCTCTCGCTCATGCCCGCTCCGAAGCGTCTGAGAAGGGGGAAGGTCGGGATCCTCGACCTGCCGGAGTACTACTCGATGTTCTACTCCGAGCGGGATGGGAGCCTGTCGCTGTCGCTTGTGCAGCTTGCCATTCACCAGAGAACGGGGGTTCTTCTGGAGGTCGTGGACGAAGATGAGCTTACCGGGACCGATCCGGTGATTCAGCAATATACGAATCTCATTTATCTTGCGCCGGATCTTCTGAGCAGCGATGCTGCGAAGTCATGGTTTGGTGTGGGGACTCAGATTGCATTGGCCGGCTACAGCAAGGGGTCCGGCGGAGTCCTCGAGGCCGTCGACCCTCTGCTTCTGCACCAGTATGTTCTGGAGGGCTACCATTCTCCGAACCTGGAGGACCAGTTGAGACTGCGCTATACCCAGAGGGGAGCGACTGCGGACATTCTCCACGGAGCGGACGCATTTGTGGTTGCGAACGACCCGTACGTGTTTATACGTATCAACAGCCTTCGGGGCGCGAGGTATATCGACGTCAAGCTGGCGGGCTGGCCCGAAGCCACGCTTAATCAGATCAGTGTCGTGGAGCTCCCGTCCACAGGCTCCAAGAACATCGAGATGACCGCAGGCAGCGCGAGCTTCGCCTTCCGCCCTGCCCGCGACACCGCGTATTTTTATGTTCTCAGGGACGATTTCCTGCCGGTTGCAGGACCGTACGAGACGAGACTTGCGGGCGTTGCGGTCACACAGCAGGCGAGGCAGATGCGCAGAAGCGTGCCAGCCGCTCTCCTTCTCGCGGCCCTCCTGGGAGTTACGCTCGTGTGGATGACCTTCCAGAGCCAGCAGCGTTCTCTCATCCAGGCCGCAGAGCTTGTCGATCGAAGGCGTCGCATCGAGCCGATAGATATCCTCGACGAGCCTGAAGTGATGGCTTTCTACAAGACCTACATTTCCGGGCAGGAGGACCCTCCCGGAAGCTCCGCCGACCCGAAACGCAAGCAGGATCGGAGCTGATCCGCCATGGATGAGAGACTGAGGTCCCTTATCAGGGAAATCCTGTCGAGTGAAAAACTCCCCGGAATCGAGCCCGTGCTGAGGGAAGTCCCGTTCGAGGGGCGCCTGGGGCTGGCGCTGTCGAACGTCTTCCAGATCGCCCGCGAGGCCAGGCCCGACTCCGGCAAGGATGAGCTGAGAGAGTATGCCGACGCCCTCGCGAGCCTGCTTGCTGAAAAGCTCAGGGAGACGGGCGAGTTTGAAAAAGTCGAAACCGAGAAGGGCTACGTGAACTGCTTTTTCCGGCCGGGCGCGTACGCAAGGGAAATGGTAGGCCGGATTCTGACGGACGGCGTTGGTTGGGGCATGCGCGAATCGGGGGGCGGGCGGGTGATGGTCGAATACTCGCAGCCCAACACTCACAAGGCGTTTCATATCGGGCATGTAAGGAACGTTGTCACCGGTGCCGCGCTTGTGAGGTGCTTTCGGTACGCGGGTCGGGAAACGGTCGGGGCGAACTACTACGGGGACATCGGCAGCCACGTGTTCAAGACTTTGTGGTACTTTCTCAAGTTCGATCCCGATCTGTCGGACGCGCCGTCCGATCCATCCGAGAAAGGCAAGTGGCTGGGAAGCATATATGCCGTCGCCGACGCGCTCCTGAGCGAGTCGCAGGAATTGAAGTACAAAGTATGGGACATCCTGAAACCCCTGAACCAGGCGATGAAGGAGGAATGGTCGGACGATGAGCTGATCCGATCAATCGAGATCGACCCACTCCTCAGGCGCATCGCGCTGAACGAGGAGGACCTCTTCGAAAACCGCGCATCGGAAGAAGTAGACAGGATCATAGAGGAACTGTATAGAGCGAGCCTGAAACTGTACACCGAGGCGTCTGAGAAGGCAGTGCTCCACGACGCGGAAGAGGTGGAGCGGCATGTCGGGTCGCTGGAGGAAGCGATCTCCTTCCCCGACTTTCGCGAAGTCTGGAACCGCAGCAAGGAACTGATCGATATCGCCGAGCGTTGGAACCGAAGAGAAAGAAAACTGGTCGACCTCTGGAAAAAGACGAGACAGTGGAGCCTGGAGGATTTCCACCGCATCTATGATGAGTTTGACGTGTCCTTCGATGTCGAATTCTTCGAGAGCGAGGTGGAGAAGGACGGGCTCAAGATCGTCTCGGAGCTCGAGAAAAAGGGAATCGTGACCGAGAGCGCGGGAGCGAGAATCGTCGAGATCGACAGGCAGCTCCACGAGCTCCTCGGGGAGCCGTTGAAAGATAAATACAGGGTTCTCGTTCTCGTGCGGGCCGACGGAGCGTCTTTGTATGGCGCGAAGGACCTTGCGCTCGCGAAACGCAAATTCAAGGAGCACAAGATCGAGGAATCGATCTATGTCGTCGGCAACGAGCAGAAATTCTATTTCCAGCAGCTTTTCCAGATACTTCGCCTGATGGGGTTCAGGCAGTGGGAGAAGTGCTACCATCTTTCGTACGAGCTTGTGATGCTCCCGTCCGGGAAGATGTCGAGTCGTGAGGGACAGGTGGTTCTGTACGACGATGTGATGAGGGAGCTGAAGAGAAGAGCTCTCGAGGTCGTCAACGAAAAGAACCCGTCGCTCGACGGCGAGATAAAGAATAAGGTGTCGCAGGCTGTCGCGAGGGGCGCCCTGATCTACGGCATGCTGAGGGTGGACACCAACAAGAGAATCGAGTTCGATTTCGACGAGGTCCTGGACTTCGACGGTCGCAGTGCCCCGTACATCCAGTACGCGTGCGCGCGGGCAAGGAGCATTTTCAGAAAAGCTCATATGGACGGGATCGCGGTTCCCCAGGGGGTGGAGATAACGGATTTCTCCGACGAGTTGGCTCCTGTCGAGATCGATCTTCTTCGGATTCTCGGGCGGTTCCCGACCGCAGTGCGGAAGGTGGCGGACGACAAGAAGCCCATACATCTCGCGAGCTACTGCTACGATCTTGCGGCGGCGTTTTCGGATTTCTATCACAAGTGTCCGGTGTTGACATCGGAAGAGCCGGTCAGGCGGCACAGAATGCTTCTCGTGAAGGCGGTCGAGACGACGCTGGAAGCCGCGCTGGGGCTTCTCGGTATCGACGCGCCGGAAGTGATGTAATCATGCGATTCGCGTGGACAGGCTTTATCATCGCGATCATGGCTGCCGCCATTTTTGTCGGGACCGGTGAGAGACCTTCGTACGCGCAGGCGACGAGTCGGGGAGGGGAGCTTCAGGTCGAGGAACCGAGCTTCGACGGCGTCTGGCAGCTCGCCGACGGTGTCATGGAGCTTGGACAGACCGGACGCATGGTCTTCGGAACGTACACCCCGAGCGACGGTCGCATCGCAGGCAAGATCAAGGATCGGACATTGACCTTCACCTGGTCTGTCGATGAAGACAACTCGGTCGGAATGATTACGACCGGGACGGGAGAAATCACGATCTCCGACGACGAGACCTGGTTCACCGGATCGTGGAAACGCGACGGGGAGGAGGAATCGAGCCAATGGAGCGGGACCAGGATAGGCGACCGTGTAATCAGCGGAACGCCGCCCGAAATCGATTACTGCTTTTGGCGCGGCGCGTGGGAAATCGGCGACGGTCCGATCGTCTTCTCGCAGGATATCGACTCCAGTGTGGTCACCGGCGAGTTCATCAGGGACGGCGTTCACGGAACTCTGGAGGGGGAAGCGGACGGCTGGGCGCTCAGTTTCGAATGGAAGAGTGGGGAGGAGTCGGGACAGGGATGGTTTGTGATGTCGCACGACATGGGTGCATTCACCGGCTTGCTGGAGGGCTGGATCGATTCCGGCGAGGCGGAACTGAAGGGCGAATTCGTGTCCGGAAGGCTCCGCGAGGATTTCGCCGGCGTCTGGCAGACCGAGTGGGGCGACATGACGATCTCGCAGGACACCCGCACCGGAATTGTCGGCGCGGAAATGGAGTCGGCGAAGATCGCGGGACGGACGGGTCAATGCAAAATCACGGGAACTGTGCTCGGCGGGTCGCTTAGTTTCGATTGGACGCTCATTACATCGGCAGGCACGCTGAACGGGCAAGGAACTGTGGAAATGGGCCTCGGGGAGCAGTTGTTCGCTGGACGTTGGTGGTTCGAAGGCAAGTCCGAGAGGTCCTGGAAGCTGACCGGGTCCAGGGAATAGCCCGGGCTGTCCGATTGGTTTCCCTGTCCACTGAGAATAATGAAAGTGCTATACTGCCGGGAAATTCGGCACGGTGGTGATCGAATGATGAGAAGAATTGTGTCACTTACTCTGGCATTGATCCTGTGGATCCTGGCGACTCCTCTGCATGCCCAGGATCAGCCCGCGCCTGAATGGCCCAAATTCGACGGAATATGGGCCACAAGCCGCGGGCAGCTTGCGCTCTGGCAGGCGGACGATGCGGTTTATGGAGTCTACGAGAAAAACGGGACCCTGGGCGGTCATATAGACGCCGACGGGATTCTGCGCTTCTCATATGAGGAAGGCTCGGACGACATGGGGTCCGGATGGCTGCAATTGAACGTCGACGGCGCGAGTTTCACCGGCGAATACACAAGCTCGACACAGACCGCGGTACACGGCTCCTGGGACGGGACATTCCTGGGTTTGAACAGTTTCGACGTCGGCGATATAGCGGCGCTTGAATATGTGCCGGGTCAGGAGATCCCGGTCGCGCCCGGGACCGAAGTGCGTCCGCCGCAGGGCGAGGTCCCGCCCGAGATCACCACCCAGCCGTCCGGGGAGACCACGGTCCCGACACCGAGCGCATGGAACGGAACCTGGGATACCGCCCGCGGAACGCTTGTCCTTGCGGTCGATGGTGTCTCGATCGAAGGCAGTTTCGCACAGTCCGGCGTTCTCGAGGGAACAATAGAGGACGCCACGGTCAGGGCGACCTGGAGGATTCTCGAAACCGGCGGGTCCGAGACCTCCGGCGAATGCCTGTTTACGATCTCAGACGACGCGAAGAGCTTCCGCGGCACGTACGACGACTCTGCGGCGCCCGATCTGTGGCTGCCCTGGCAGGGTACGAAGGTCAGCGACGATGTGACGGGTCTGAACACGAACCCTCAGACGCCCGCGGGCTCGACGGAAGAGGTCACCGAGGTCACGCCGCTGCTGGGTCCGGAAGTCGGCGCCGAGACCGTTCCCGCGGAAACTGAGGCCGCTCCCGAAGCAACTGAGGCCGCACCCGCGGAAACGTCCGAGCAACCCGCCGAGGAAGAGACCGCGTCTGAGGAAACGGGAACTCCTGAGGAGACCGGCGCCGCGGAAGAAACCGAGGAACCGGTGGTGCACAAACTGGTCATAACCGCGACCGGCGACTGCTGGACCACGGTCAAGAGCAGCGACGGTCAGTTGCTGGGCGGCCTCATGACCGAGGGCGACACTTTCACCTTCGAGGACACGTACGGTTTCTACCTGAGAGCCGGAGCCCCGGAGAATCTCACCGTCCAATTCGACGGCGAGGACATGAAATGGGAGGAGGGCTCGTTCGTGATGATCCTCCCCCCCGAAGCCGCCGACCTCGAGGAGGGGTAGCCGGGCATTTCCTGAGGCTGTCTCAAAACTCAATGAACTGGTGACAAAGGAGTTGGCTCGGGAGGGCGAGGCTCCCGCCGAGCCGCAGTATCACAGCGGTCACGGCTCAGCGGGAGCTTCGCCCTCCCAGATTTGTCGGAACATTGCGAGTTTTGAGACAGCCTCCTCTTTTGCCCGGCACCCCGATATCCAAAGCCCGAACGTAAGTGAGGTCGCCGTCCCGCGATCGGTGGCGTCCACATGCGAGACGGGGCGGGAAAAAGGCTAAACCCCCCTGTAGTCCCCCCCAAGGGTGGGACGGTTAATACATCAACTTCCCACCAAACCCGCAATCGATGCGGGTCCCGGCATACACCATCCCCCCCTTGGGGGGGATCATAGGGGGGGTATCAGTCCAACCATGACTTTTTTCCGCACCGTCATGCGAGACCCCGAGCATGTGGACGTCAGACAATCCCCTTCCGTGTGCCACCCCTAAGAGGCCTCCCAGCCTCTTAAGGGTGCTGGATATGTTGATTACCCTCTATTTCAACGCTATACTAACCGCAGAAAGACACCCCTAAGAACCGAGGACGGTTCTTAGGGGTGCCACGCGGCCAGAAGGAGAGTACTATCATGACTCAGGGAACCAGACATGACTCACGGCAAACCGCGGTCCGAGGTGGGATTTCGTTTGTCCGTTGGGCCTTGGACTCAATCGGATTGGGGCTCATGATTGTCGGGATCTGGCAGTGTGAGGAGAAACTCACCTGGAATTTCGGTGCCCAGTCCGAACTGCCAAGTTGGTTTGCAGTGGCTTGTATTGGAGTAGCACTCATAACGCTCACCGAGTTGTCTGTAATCCGGAAGCTTGCTGCAAGAAGCGCGAAAAAGGCACAGATTGCCCCAGAGAAGCCTCCTGCTAGGAGATCTCTTCTTGTTCCAACTGCTGTTGTGGCAATCGGTTTAGTTCTCCTTGTTATCATTGTGTTCTTGTATGGTCCTTATTTGGGGAAACGATCCCCGATTCGAAACTACGTTTTGGAGATGGCCATAAGGAAGCAAATCGGTATGCAGCGCGGAGTGCTTGACGAGGAGATTCTCTCAACGATCAGTAAACTTGATCTTTATGGGTACTGGATGGTCGATTGCAGTGGCGTAGAATACTGTACGAATCTGACGGAGCTTGACCTTGGCTACACCAAGGTAAGAGACATCAATGATGTCGTTGAATCAGTCTGCAAGTTGAAGAATCTGCAGGTGTTAAGCCTTAATTCAAATGGGATTTCTGATATCACACCGCTTGCTGAACTGGCCGAGTTGCAGCACCTCCGGGCGTTAGATCTAAGCTTGAATGAAATATCTGATCTGTCGCCGCTCGTCGGACTGACCCAGTTGAAGGAATTGCGCCTTGAGGGTCAAGGGCGGAGTTTGGTTGACATCGGGCCGTTGAAAGAACTGGAGAATCTGGACTATCTTAGTCTTGGAGTTAAAGCTCGGGCTTCGCAAGGCGGGGAAGAATGGCCGATAATTATCACGTGCTCTGTAGCAGACCTCTCGGCACTTGTTGAGAATGCGGGGTTAGGAGAAGGAGATGAAGTATATTTGTATGGCAATCCGCTTTCTGAGAAGGCGGTAGAAGAGCAAATACCTGCACTCTTGGATCGAAAGGTGACAGTCCATGTCGAATGGGATATAAGGACGGGTGGTATCTTGGGGAGGGGGTTGAGTGGCGACTGAACAATGGCCTGAGACTTTGCTTCGCGCTGCGGGGCACAGGCGGGTGCCGGGCACAGGCTGAGTGAGTCTTCGAACGTGCCTGTGCCCGATCTTATTGTGATGGTTCCCACAAGATTCAACATTCCGGGTCACGCGCACGAATTGACATTCTCGTGCTACCGTCGCCGCCCCCTTCTCGACTCCGATCACGCAAAGGACCTGCTCGCGGATGCCGTCAACTATGCCGCGATCAGACATGAGTTTGATGTCTGGGCTTATGTCTTCATGCCGGAACATGTGCACATCCTGCTCTTCCCGCATTCCCAGATATACTCGATCCCGGCTATTCTGAAGGGAATCAAACAGCCCGTGGCACAGTCATACGTTGCGTGGTGTCGGGAATCGGACCCGGGGCGTCTCGAGCGCATGAGGACGGGAAAGGACAAGCCTGCCTACCGTTTCTGGCAGAAGGGAGGAGGGTACGACAGGAACTACTGGACGCCGGACGAGATCGTCAAACAGATCGTCTACATACATATGAATCCCGTAAGGAGAGGACTGGTCGAGAAGCCTGGGGATTGGGAGTGGTCGAGCGCGCGGTTCTGGATTCGAGAGGGGCGGAGCAGAATCCGAATTGCGAAGAGGTACATGTCGTTCTGACGGTCATGATACGGGCACAGGCACGTTCGAAGACTCACTCAGCCTGTGCCCGGCACCCGCAGAATCCGAATTGAGAAGAGGTAGATGTCGTTCTGACGATTATGATGCGGGCACAGGCACGTTCGAAGTATGTAGCCCGGCAATGCACTTGCCGGGATCTATCAAGAAAACCCGGCGAATGCATCGCCGGGCTACATGACTCGCTCCCGGCAAAGGAGATGCCGGGATACCTTGTTAGCGCAGATACTCCTGCGCGATTTTGCGGGCCATTTTGCGGTTCTGGTAGTGACCCGACCGTATCCCGATGATGTGAGCGCGGATGCGACGGCCGGTGAGGAAAAGGTCGCCCAGAATGTCGAGCATCTTGTGGTAGCAGAACTCGTCCGCGAATCTCAGCGGCTGACTTATGCTGTCCCTGCCGACGACGATGACCTGGCTGCGGTCGGTGTACCGCACTGCGCCCGTGGCGAGCAGATCGTCGGCCTTCTCGGACTTGATGAACGTCCTTGCGGGGCCGATTCTGCGCCGGAACGTCTCGGGCGTCACCTCTATCTGTGCCAGGCGTTTTCCGACGATGTCGGTGGGATGATCGAGGTAGTAGGTCAGTCTGAGAGCGTCGCTCGGAAGGGCAAGCAAAAGGCCGTTATCGTCGATGAAGAGCGGGCGCTCGATGACGATCTCCCTGCGGGGCGCGTCCTGCTCCACGATACCGGCCTTCTCGACAGCCTCGATGAACGGCGCGGCGCTGCCGTCGACGAGCGGGATCTCCACCGAGTCGACCCGGATGACCGCATTGTCGACGCCCATGCCGTGGAGAGTGCCGAGGACGTGCTCGACGATGTTCACCTGTCGGTCGGGATTTTGGAGATCGGCAAGGGCGGTGCGGTTTTCGGTCTCGACAATGTTGTCGACCGAGACAGGGATCGGAAAAACGCTGCCCTCGCGGACAAGCTCGAAGGACGGACCGTGGTCGGTCGGCGCGGGATGGATTTCAACTGTGATGTCGGCGCCGGTGAACACCCCGACGCCTTTCATGACGGCTACATCGCGAAGTGTCCGCTGGGGGTCGGACATTTATCGGGACCCGTCCCCTTCAGTGGAAGTGGGCTGGGAGATGTCGGTCGGAGATGAACCGGCGGGGGCCGCGGCGCTCGCGACGCGGTTCTTGATCCACTGGATGATCTCGCCGACGAGCTCAGGGTGGGCAGTGAAAAGGTCGGTGCCGTGATCCCGGCCTTCGTACTCCTTCAATTCGCCCTTGGTCGCGTTGCTGAGCGTCTGAGAGGTCGAGAAGCTCTGCCCGTCGTCTTTTGCGGAGACGATGTAGACGGGAATGTGTCGCACGTCGCGTGCGCGGTCGATGGGCTCGATGCCGTGATAGTTCCGTCCCGGACTGAGCAGAACGAGACACTTGGGCGGATTTGGAACTCCCTGGCTGAGCTGATCGGCGGCCACAATCAGCGCAAGGTTGGCGCCGATGCTCGCGCCGACGATGCCGATCATCGCGGGGTTCACATCGGGTCGCGACCTCAGGTTGTCGAGACCGGCGACCAGGTCGTTGGCGGCAAGCGCCCATTGCTCGTCGGTCAGGCTCTTGTAATCAAGCGTTCCGCCCTGCGTGGATTCTCCGTGACCTCTCAGGTCAATGGCCAGAGAGCTGATCCCCGCGTCGGCGAGCGTGGTCTGAAAATCCGAGTAAGTGCTCTTGTCTTTGCCGAACATGTGGACGAGCAGGCAGGCCGGCAGGGGTCCATCGCCTGAGCCCTTGACGAAAACGCCCGCGATCGAGACGCCGTCGGATGTGGTCAGGGTAATCGCCCCGGTCTGGGAACTCGTACCCTGAGTGCCTCCCTGGTTCGGTCCGGAAGTCCCGCCGCCGGTCGTGGTGTCCGTACCCGGGGTCTTGGGAGTCTTGTCCTTGCACGCTCCGAGCAGCATGAGGCCGACTATGATCAGCACCAGAACCGGGACAAGTCTATACGCGCGCATGATCCTGAATCTCCTTAAGTTGAGAACGAATGTTGACGCACTCAATCGAGGCGCAATAAAACCACTTACCGATGCAGGTTGTCAATCGGAGCAGGAAACTCAGTCTCTGTACGGGTTCCCGCCCCCTGAGTCGGATTCCTCGGTCGGACCCGGAAATCCGGTATAGTCCTCGGGCATAGGCGGCTCAGTTGCGGCGGTCTCGCCGGTCTCGCTTATAATCTCGACGGGCAGACTGTAATAGCCGTAGACGATGTCGCCCATTTTCACCGACGCCTCTATGTCCTCGGGAGGTTCGTACTCATCCTGAAGGTAATAGTAGGGGTCCTCCGTCGGCATGATCCTGAGAATGCGAGCCACGAGGGTGTTGCCGGTGTCGCGGTTGACGAAATCCTCGATTACCTGGTCGAGGTCCTCGGGCGGAAGATAGGGCGTGCCGTAGTAGTAGGAGTCCCCCATCATCGGAGCCATGTAGTAGCCGCCCATGTAATAGGAGGACGTCCCTCCCATGATTTCCACTGTGGTCTGGCCGACCGGGAAATCGTCCGGGATGGTGAGCTCGACAACCTGCTCGACAGGGTCCTGTCGCCACGGGCGAAGCGTGACAAGCAACTCGATGGTGTCCCCCGGACGATACCTGACAAGCTGAGGGGGCAGGATCCCGGTCGTGCCCTGGTTCATCATCCCCATGCCGTCCATGGGAATCATCCCTTCAGGAGGCAGAGGCTGGTCCCCACCATCCTGCGTGTTCATCATCTGAGCCTGCTCGGTGACCATCTGATCCTTGGTCGCCTTGTCCTCCACGGTCTGAGGACCCGTGTAGCCTATCGCGCCGGGCCCCATGTTGGGGGGATTCTGGAAGCGAGCGCGGATGACGTCCACGGTCTGGCGGACGCTTGTGGTCTCGACCCGGATGTCGACCTCGGTGATCCTTACGTCCCTGTATGAGTTCCCGCTGGTGAGCATGTTGAGCGCTTCGAAGAACTCGCCCAGAGACTCACTCGGTCCGTAGCCCGCATACATAAGATTCTCGCGCTCAACGGGCTCGGCGAGACCTTCGCCCCGGATCGAGAAACCGACCTTGCAGGTTGTCGGGCCCATACGATCGTTGCCGTACACGAGGCCCTCCATGGGAACGATGTATCCCAGGAACGGCAGCCAGTCCTGTTTGTCCACGATGCTGTAGTTGAACCTCCGAGTCCGATCGAGGTCGCGATCGACCACCTCGAGATGGAAGTTGACCATCCGGGGAATCTGTCTCAACTGGCCGGCGATGCAGGTCGAGCGATCCTGGGTGATGGTGCCGACGATCTCGATGGGCTCGCCCAGTTTGTATGATCGATCCATAGAGGGCATGGTGTAGACGATTTTCGTGGTGAGGAAGGGGAGGTCGGTCTTGCCGTCCATCAGGAAAGGATGCCCGAAGGCGAGGAACTTGCCGTCTTCATCGATCCAGGTTAGAGTGCCGACGGCTGTGAGGTCGAGGTCGCCGGAGGCAAGCTGCGCTCCGATGCTGGCGCCGGGCTCTAGCACGGTCGGACCGAGCAGAATCGGTACTCCATCGGTGGAGCCCCCGCCGGGTCCCTGAACGAGATCGAAATAGGGGAGCCGCTGTTCAGCGAATTCCTTCAGACGCTCAAATCCCTGCTGAGACAACCCGGAAACAATCAGGGGCGTCCGGCAGGGCGTCATGATGAGTGCGCTTCCTCCGTAGAGGTCGTCCAGTGCCCGGCAGTTATCGCCTGAATCCGCCAGAAGAACGCTGTCGTACTCCCGACCCGCGATGCTGATCGGCTTGTCAAGGCAGATCGGTTCGCTGCTGATGCGCGGGGCCTCTTCCTCCGGGTACGTGAACGCTTTCATCATCTCGTTGATCGGTGTTGCCCCGACCACATCCGCCTCGGCGAAGTAGGCGCCCCAGCTGAGCGCGCCGATGAGCTTGCCGTCGATGAAAACCGGGCTTCCCGAGAAACCTCCCGCGATTCCTCCGGTCTCGTCGATCACCGGGCCTGAAATCCTCATGAAAATCAGGGGCCCGTGGTTATAGCCCATGTTTGTGAAGACATCGATTATCTCGCAATCGAATTCCACGATGTCCGTGCCTTTTATTACCGTTCTGCCCACACCGCGCATGCCCGGCTGCAACTCGCTGACGGTCATGGTCTCTATGTAGGCGCTCGCCGGTCCGGCCCATACGAAAAAAGCCAAAGCCAGGACTACTGTGATGAACGTCGATCTGAATCTCATTTATCGGTCTCCTGTCGAGGGGTCCCTGACCTTTCGGTGGGGATGCTGTCCAATTAATATCGCGAAGTCAATGTGACGTGTCGCCATTGATGTCCGCTGGAGAACTCGCTCAAGCGGCAGCTCAAAAGGCGAGCTCCCGGGCCACAGCATATCAGATTTAAACGGATCGTGTTTGGTTCCACCCGAAACGGGAAAAACGGGGATGCGGCCTAAAAAAACGCCCCGTCGACCGGGGCATCTCGATGATCTCCTTACAGCCCCTAGTCCTCTTCCTCGCCGGCAACCGCGGACTTGCGTGCATCGATTATCCTCTGCGCGATGTCCGGTGGAAGCTCCTCGTAGTGGCTGAACTCTATCTCGAAGCTCCCGCGGCCACCGGTCATGGAATTGATGTCGGCTGAGTAGTTGAGAAGCTCCTTCATCGGGACCTGGGCCTTGACGATGATTTTCCGGCCCCTGGACTCGGTGCCGAGAATTCGTCCCCTCTTGCTGGTCAGGTCGCCCATGATGTCGCCCATATTCTCCTCGGGGACCTTCACCTGAACGTTGAAGATGGGTTCCATGAGTATCGGTTTCGCTTCCATGAAGCCTATTTTGAAACCCTTCCTGGCTGCCGTGATGAACGCGATCTCCTTCGAGTCGACCGGATGATATTTCCCGTCGTAGACGGTGACCCTCAGATCGACAACCGGGTAGCCCGCCAGCGCGCCCTTTTCCATCGCCTGTATCACGCCCTTCTCGACCGCGGGAATGAATTGCCTGGGGATGGATCCTCCGAAAATGGCGTCCACAAACTCGAAGCCTTCTCCCCGAGGTCTGGGTTCCAGCCTGAGCCAGCACTCTCCGAACTGTCCCGCTCCCCCGGTCTGCTTCTTGTGACGTCCCTGCGCCTCGGATGTACCCTTGACGGTTTCGCGGTAGGCGATAGTCGGCATCGACTGCTCGACCTCGACACCGAACTTGTTTTTCAGCTTCTCCAGGGCGACTATGATGTGGGCCTGGCCCATTCCGCTGATGACGAGCTCCTTTGTCTCGGCGTTCCGCTCGAGATGGAACGTGGGGTCCTCCTCGGCGATTCGCTGCATTCCCTGGGACATTTTCTGCTCGTCCGCGCGGCTCTTCGGCACGATGGAGCGCCAGAAGACCGGCTGCGGATAGAGCACGGGAGGGAACGAGATCGCGTTGTCGATCGCGCACAGCGTGTGACCGGTGCGCGTCTCCGCAAGTTTCTGTATGGCTCCGATCATGCCGGCGGTGAGCTCGGTGACCTGCTCCCTGTCCTTGCCTTTCAGAATGTACAGCCCCGACAGCCGCTCCTTTTCGTCAATGATTGAGTTGTAAACCTGCTGGTCGGACGTCAGTCTGCCGGAGTAGACTCTCACGATGCTCATGCGTCCCGCATGGGGGTCGATAAGGGTCTTGAAACAAAATGCGCTGAACGGCTCATCGACCGATGGTTTCCGCTCGATCTCCTCGGTCGTGCCCGGCTTTGTGCCCTTCCTGGGAGGCATGTCGACCGGCGAGGGAAGAAGATCGCACATCGCGTCCAGAAGATTGTGGATGCCGATATTTTTCGTCGCGCTTCCGCAGAAAACGGGCAGAACATCTCGCGCCAGGACGGCTTTTCTCAGCGCTGCGGTCAGCTCCTCGATCGTAAGCTCCTCCTCGGCGAAGAACTTCTCCATCAGGGGCTCGTCGGTCTCCGCGATTGACTCGATCAATCCCTGGTGAGCGGCCTTGACATCCTCGGCGATATCGGCGGGGATGTCGACCTTCTCGGGTTTCTTTCCGTCGCCGGGGAATTTGTACGCTTTGTTGCCCAGAAGGTCGACGACACCCTCGAAGCCCGACTCCAGTCCGATGGGTAAGGTCATCAGAAGCGGCTTTCCAAACACGGTCTTTATTGCGTCGAGCGCGACTTCGATGTCGGCGTTATCGCGATCGAGCTTATTTATGAAAAATATGCGTGGAAGATTGAGCTCATCGACGAACTCGACCGCCTTCTCGGTCATGACCTCTACGCCCGCGAGCGCGTCGACAACCACCACGACCCCGTCCGCGGCGCGCAGCGATCCCTTCGCCTCGAGAATGAAATCGGCATAACCCGGCGTGTCGATCAGGGTGATCTGCCTTTTCTTCCAGGGAATGGGATAAAAGGCGGTGGAAACGGTGATTTTGCGGGCGATTTCCTCCTCGTTGAAATCCAGCACGGTGTTGCCGGCCTCGGTGGTGCCCATGCGGGTCGAGCCGCCGATGTTGAATATCATGGCCTCCCCGATGGAGGTCTTGCCGCAGTCGCCGTGACCCACCAGCGCCACATTCCTGATGCTCTCAATGTCAGCCACAATCATGCTCCCTTAGAGGCCCGCAAAGTCATGCGGGCATACTATCACCACGTTACCCGTTCCGGGAAACCGTGGAAAGTTAACATTTTTCGCCGAATCCGGCAAGCGGGAGTCGGGGCGGTCCGTATCCAAGGCCCGAACGTAAGTGAGGGCGCCTCCAAGGTCTTCGGGTGAGGTCTTCAAACGGGCGCCCTCATTGCAGGAAATCGCGATAGCGAAGGAGAACGCCGGATTCTCGATTTACTATTTTCAAAAGAAGAAGTACTATGATTAAGCTGACTAGTTCCACAGACGGTTGGTCGGTAATCTCTTATATCTGGCTGTAATGGGCCGAAGGGGTGTCACATGGAATCGCGCTCGAGTTGTTTCCTGTGCATGATGCTTCTGTTGGTCTTCACGGTTTCCTGCAACGGAAGCGGAAATCCAACCATTCCGGGAATCTCCGATACGCCCACCGGGAACTCCGCAGCCTTGGCGGGTCAAACGGAAGGGGGCGGGAATGTCGAGGCCCCACAGGCGTTTCTCTGGGGTTATTACGACTTGTTCCTCAACCTTGAGGAGGGGACCATCGAGGCGGTCCCGTGCCGGTCAACCGAATTCTCTGCGAACGTGGTTAAGTTCCTGAACAATGATCCACAAGGATTGAAAATCAAATTCAACGGGGCAACACCCACACCCAACTATGTCGACATCGACCTGGACATCACGATAAAGCACCCGTTGAGCCAGCATGAATACGATGGTTACGATGTGAGGGGAGTATTCATAGGGAACGGAGCGGAAGAACTCGCATACAATCCGGATCTCCTCTATGCTGCACAGGGATTCGGCCAAATCCTGCTGAATGCCGACGGTTACACGCGCTGGTATAACCCAACTGAGTTCCTCGTTCCGAATATGTTCGGCTACATCCCCGGCAAGCTGGCGTCAACCGACTACACGGGAACCGCCACGCTGAATCCCTACAAGTACTTTGGAGACGGCCTTGGGACAAACGAGAATCTCTGGGACTACCTGAATTCGGGAGACCCTCAAACGGGGTATTTCCTCGCAGGGACCTCGAATACCCGCAACTACAAAATCAGATTCCCTATCCCTCACCCGGGAATCAAATACGGCTACGCGGTAGTGGCGAACTGGTCGGGCACGGCTCCCGAGTTTCATCCATCACACGCACCGGAAGCAGTGAATATTGAGGTCGAGGACAACAGCACGGTTTACTATGCCGATCCCTCTACAAAGGGCGGGAATCTGATCCTGGACCTCAAGGTGTTTGACTGGGATGCCGAGCTTGACGGCGGAGTCATGGAAGACTACGGGATCAAAGTCGAGAGCACAGTACTTTCGGCGGTCTACTCACTAAGCCCTGCTGAGATGACACCGACAGCGAGTGGAAATCACTGGTACACATACCATGTCGAGATTCCGGCGGATAATGTCAACGACAGCGTGGGAAACGAGATGTGGGTGATAGTCGAGGATTCCACAGCGGACTATACGAATCCGCTTGGAGTTCCGAACACTGCTGATACAGACAAGATTACCTCGTGTTTCCGATACGTGCTCGCAGTCTCCAGTGAAGAACCGATGTGGATTCAGGTAACGATCCCGAATGGCGGCGAGCAGTGGAAGGTCGGTGGCCCAGGTGAGATCACGTGGGAAGCGAACCCGGGCATCCAGAATGTCTCGATCGCACTCTCCTTGAATTCAGGGGCAGACTACACGCAGATGATTTCACCTTCGACGCCGAACGATGGGAGTTTTTCCTGGAACCCCGTCCCGCCGGGAGCGGCAGGCAGTGCATGCCGGATCAGGATAAGCGATCTGGACAATCCGGGTACATCCGATGAGTCCGACGAGGATTTCGGGATTTCCCTGCCCGGGATTGAAGTGATCCAGCCGAACGGGGGCGAGCAATGGAAGGTCGGCGGCTCCGAGGAGATCACCTGGGAGGCGGACGCCGACATTCCAAGTGTTGTGATTCTCCTTTCTCTGAACTCCGGCGCAGATTACACGCAGGTGATTTCTCTTCCGACGCCCAATGACGGCAGTTTTGTCTGGGACCCCATTCCTGCCTATGCGCTGGGTACTCAGGATCGTGTCAGGATCATGGATTCCGGGAATTTCAATATCTTCGACACATCGGATGCCGATTTCGCCGTTACATCTCCGTCGATGGACCTCACTGCGCCCGATGGCGGGGAGCAGTGGAAAGCCGGCACTCCCCATGACATAACCTGGGATGCCGATCCCGACATCGTGAACGTGGAAATCGAACTCTCCCTCAATTCAGGAACCGATTTCACGCAGGTGATTGCACCGTCAACGCCGAACACAGGCCTTTATCCATGGGATCCCGTACCGTTCGGAATCGACAGCGACACCTGTCGCGTCAAGATAAGCGACGCCGATTGCCCCGATGTCTTTGCGATATCCGACGGTGATTTCGAGGTGTTCCAGCCCTGGATCTCTCTGACCAGTCCGAACGGCGATGAGGAGCTCGAAGGATACATGAGCTGGGAAATCACCTGGGAATGCTCCGAGACCGGAGGGACGGTCAATCTCGAGTACTCGAAGGATGATTTTGCCGCCGACCTTCACACTATCGTAATCAATACATCGAACGACGGCAGTTATGTCTGGGATAACATACCATTCGACCTTTCGGACACCGTCAGCATGCGCATCGTATGTCCGAGCCCGCCTCTGTCCGATATTTCCGATTCCTATTTCAGCATCGTGGAGCCGCCGCCTTTCGTAAGGATCTTGACCCCAAACGGCGGAGAGGAATGGGGATGCGGATCATGGGAAGAAATCACGTGGTGGTCGTACGAGGTTACCGGGAACGTCGATCTTTACTATTCGAAGGACAATTTCGTCTCAGACAACAATTTGATTGCTGAGGATGTCCCCGTTGGGGACAGTTTCGAGTGGTTCGTTCCCGCGGATCTGAGCGACACTGTACGAGTGGAGGCCGTGCCTGTCGATTTTCCGTCGGGCTTCGATGTCTCGGACAGTGACTTCAGCATTATCGACGGCGGCTGGGCTCGCACATGGGGCGATGCTCGTTATGAATCCCTGAATGGAGCAGTCAGCGACGCAAACGGAAATTCTTATGTAATCGGCGAGATATACGACAGCTCCAGTGGATACTCCGGGGCGTTGCTGCAGAAGTACGATGCCGCCGGGCAACTCGTGTGGAGTCTGACGTGGGCCGGCGGAATCGATGGGGGGGACTGCCGTGGCAAAGCAATCGCTTTGGACGACCTGGGCTACCTGTATGTCACCGGATGGTTCAGCGGAGAGGTTGACTTCGATCCCACCATAGGGTTTGACGGGCATGCGAGTAATAATGGATCGCATGACATTTTCATCAGCAAATTCGATTCAGACGGCACGTGGTACTGGACGAAGACCTGGGGGGGATCCTCTGACGATCAAGGTAAGGCAATAGCGGTGCGGCAGTCGAGCGTTTATGTTGCAGGCGAATTCGGTGGCGAAGATGTGGATTTCGATCCTGATCCAATGAGTAGTTCACTATATTCATCAAATGGTGGGGTTGATGCGTTCTTGAGCTGGTTTGACACTTCCGGCAATTTCGAGGAGGCGCGCACCTGGGGCGGGATTGAAGATGACAGGGTGTTTTACATAGCTGTCGATGACACGGGAATAGTCTTCGCAACAGGATCTTTCAGGGGCTCCGATGTGAATTTCGATCAGGGATACGGCACCATTCTTAAGAGCTCAAACGGTTCCGATGATGCGTTCCTGTGCTGGTTCGAGAACTGGGGGGACAACCTGCTTGGAGTTGAAACCTGGGGCGGAGCCGACTGGGATGTAGGATACGCGGTTGCTGTCGACGATACGGGGAACGTGTACATAACAGGTTTCTTCAACGGAGCGGACGTTGATTTCGATCCCGGTGATGGGATCGACTTGCGCTCCTCGACGGACGAATCTACGGACGCATTTGTGAGCAAGTTCGATTCATCAGTCTCATACCAATGGGTGCGCGTCTGGGGTGGCTCGGGTACTGACTATTCCTACAACGTAGGCACCGACGGGCTCGGTAATGTCTTCGCAGTCGGCACGTTCTATAGCGGGGATATGGATTTCGACCCGGGACCCGGTTCTGATTTGCACGGCTCGAACGGCTGGGACGACGCATATCTGACCATGTTCGATTCATCCGGGAACTACGTGATGGCTCGAACGTGGGGCGGTACGGACTATGATGAGGCGTACGGTCTCTCTGTCTCCGAATCCGGAGCGATATTCGTCACCGGCTTTTGGTATAGTCCCTCGCTGGAATTCGCTCCTATCGGGGAACCGTGTTTTGAGGATTCGGATATTCACTCGAGCAATGGTGGCGACGACGCTTTTCTGGTCAAGTACATGCTTGATGGTTGCTGGTAAATTGACCGCCGCATAAGCCGGACTCATGAACAAAGCCGCTCACAAAGCGGCTTGTTTTTCACCTGTGTGTATGGCCTGCACAGACTCACCATGGCGCTCCTGAGCGGTCTTCACTTGACCTGTACCCCGACGGTGAACTCGTCCTCGCGGAAATGGTCGTCGATCACCCTCAGCCTGATGGTGTAGATGTCGGGCTCGAAGGGGACACGCCAGATCACCTTGGGGACATCGGTGACCAGCTCTTCGCTCGATGTGCGCTTTCCGATCGACAGAGCGTACGGGAGGTGCTCGAAATCGCCTGTGTCGTTGGCTTTGATCTTGATCGTCCACTTTCCGTCGGTGACCTCCGGGAACGCCATGCTGATCGGGGCAGTGCCGGTCACATCCGCATCGGAATCCTCGGGACCGTCCACCTTGAAATCGAACTCCCCATCGGGAGCGTTCAGGACAATGTAGACATCGCCGGCACCTGCGAGGTCGAACGTGTAAGTCCGCTCGACGTCTTCCGCGATGAATCCCACATAGTCGGTGGCGGGGAAATAGCCCCCCAGGTCGATCAGTGTGTGAGAAATCTTGGTGATCGGGAAAATGGCTACGCTCGCGACCATGTACTGAACAAGGCCGAGGTCGAATGCCGCCAGTCCGTCCTGGTAATGCTTGTTCGTGAACAGCACCATGCCGTCGCCATAGGGGAAAGACACGGAGATGGGCATGCTGCTGAAGTCCTCGCCGGGAGGAAGGTTCGTGATGGCAGAAATGTCCACGACATCGGAAGCGTCGGCTGTGGCGATAATCCTGGCGGGATAGGTCGTGGCGATGACGGGGGGCCAGGGGTAGTCGGGATATTCCACGTTCAGGGTCGTTATGCCGAGAGCCGCGGCAGTGGCCTTATCGAGGATCTGCGCGCTGATGATCTCGCCGTACGTGTTGGCGCTGCCGGCATATGGCTCCGGCTCAGGGAAAGTGACGACGTCGGGCCAGAGCTTGGGGAGGTAATCGTACGCCGTCCCGCTCAGATAGAGCGCGCCGCCGTCCTGGACCCACGATCTGAGCGCAAGCTCGGAGCCTGTGACGCTGATTTCGAGAGACGAGTTTATGAAGATGGCGTCGAACTGCGACAAAACGCCCGAGTTTCCCATCGAATTCAGGCTGAGGTTGTAGTAGGGGAAATCGAAATCATCGAGGACCTCCCCGACATCGTCGTATCCGGCCTCGGTCACCGCGACCTTCGGCAGCTCGGCCTGCTGGCCCGAGTGAGCCTCGAGGTTGCGGGCATAACCTCCCGATACCGACCAATGGTAGGTGAGATTGCCGCCCTCGACATCGGCGGTGACATTCACGTCGGTGTTGGGCGCGACCGGTCCGGGGGGATCGAGAACGATGTCCTTTATTCTGGGGGCGTCGATGCTGTTGGAGCATCCGGAAGCCAGAAGAATCAGGGTCCCGATGACGGCAAGTGAGGTGAGTCGGTATTTCATGGTCTTACAGCCCTCCATTGATTACTTGAGGAGCAGGACGGGAGCGAGAGCGCGCCGGAGGACTTCCTCTGCGACCGATCCCAGGAAGAGCTCCCTGATGGGTTGGTCTCCGAACGCTCCCAGGCAGATGAGCGCCTGCGGTTTCCGCGAGCTGGCGGCGAGGACGGCTTTCGCCGGATGCATCTCGGTTTCTTGATATGTAAATTGTGTGTCGAACGAACCGGAGATCTCATGGGCTTCCTCAATGACGCCCTCGCGCCACTTCGCATCGGTCCCGCTCGTGATGACGTCCACCGGCACGTGCATGCTTTCGCCGATCATTCCGGCCCACGCGAGCGCCTGCCGGCTTCGCGGGCAGTTGTCGAACCCGACAATGACCCAATCGATCGGCTTGAAATCGCCGGTGGCGAGGAACACCGGACAGACGCCTCTGCGGATGACGGTCTCGCTTGTACCCCCCCACAACCCGGCCTTGTAATTGTGCATCTCCCCCCACAGGCCCATGAAAACGACATCGTAGTTCTCGGTGTAGTCACTCAGCAGTTTCGGGGGATTGCCGGATTCGACCTTCGCGGAATACTCCACAGGATCGGGCGAGTCAGGCTTCAATTCGGGCCAGGAGGTGAGTTCTTTGAGGAGATCGTCTCCGCGTGCGAGGAGCCTGGCCTTGAGTTCGAGCTTGGCGCGCTCGCGCGGGAGCAGGTCCCCAAGCGTGCCGATGCCCTGAAGGGCGAGGACGGTGATGTCGAACAGGGGATTGGCCAGCAGGCGTTCGTCGGCGACGTACAGGATGCTGATCACACCGGGAACACCGCGCGCGAACTGTATCGCGTACCGCAGTGCAGCCTTCGACAACTCTGAACCCTCGTAAGGTGCAAGGTAGCGTTTCACCCGGCCGTCTCCTCACCGTCTATCGTCTCGTGCTCCGTGTCTCCGGAGGTCTCCGAGGCGATGCGAGCCGTGAGAGAAAACCAGAGCGTGGATAGAAACAGCATGGTCGGGACAAGATAGGCGAGGGTTTTCCAGTACGGCTGGACGGGTCTCGTGGGCACGATTGCTGAGTCGATGACCCTTACCGGATGAACCCCGTATTCCTCTCCGATCTCGACGATGCTGGAGATCCTGTCGAGGAATTCGACGGTTGCGTTGGCGGCGTTCTGAGCTCGGATCGCAGGACGGATTTCGGCTTCAAGCTTCGGCAGTTTCTCGAGCTGCGAGTAGGTCGCCTCCGCCCGAGCCTTGTAGAGGTAGTTCTTGATGATGTCCTTCTGGAGCTCAAGAAGCAGAGTATCCTTCTCGACATCAAGGCCCAGCTTGTACTGGTCGGCGATGTAAGCCGAGAGGGAAGCGGCTTCCTGATCGAGGCGGGTGCGCTCGGCATTGTCGGGAGCGAGGGTCTCCCTCGAGACCTCCGACAACGCGCCTATCATGGCGAGACGGAATCGAAAGCCTGCAAGGACGAGGTCCCTGACTATTGTCGTGTCCGGGGGACTCTGCGGCTCGGAGAGGAGGTCGCGTCGCTTTCGATTCTCCCGGATCTGCCTCAGGGCCGCAAGAATAGACTCGGTCTCTGCTTCGCTGACGTAGCTTTTCTCGAGCGCCTTGGCGTAGGCTTTCACCCATTCCTTCGGGGCCGCGAGGAGGTCCGGGACCTGGTAGAGTTCCGCGATCCTGTTGACTTCCGTTTCAGCGTCCTTTTCTTCATCTTTGGCTCTCGCCAGACGCGCCCTCAGAATCGGAGAGACATAGGTGGCCTGAACCGCCTCCTCCATGAAGTCCTCCAGGCCGGTCGCGAACCTGTTACAGAAATCCGCAGCCAGATCCGGGTCCTTGTATGTGTATGAGAGCTTGAGCACGTTTCGGTCGCCGTCGTACTCGTAGCTCAGGTTCAGAAGGAACTTGTCGTAGAAATCGGTCAGGCCATCGTATTCCTTGGGGTCGTAAAGGCTGTTCAGCCTGTCGCCGATCACGCGGTCGGCCATGTTGACGGAATAAATGATGTTTGACAGCTCGTACTGCTGCTCGACAGCGGTCTCTTCGAACACGATGGGCAGCGGATTAGTCTGCAAGCCCGAGATGTCGAACTGTTGCTGCTCGCTGAGGTTCTTGAAGGCCAGGGTGGTCTCGGCGCGGTACCATTTGGGGCGAGCGAAATAGAGGCCGAGTGCGTAAGCGACGCAGACGATAATGACCGCAAGGTATCGGCCGCGGTTCGGGAAAATCACGTCTCTCGCAAAAACGCTCAGCACATTGCGATGAGGATAACACAGGCCGACCCGGTACGGAATAGCGAGCCTCGTCCGCCTGGAGCGACATCTGTGTATAATGGCGGCCGGACACATCGGTGAATTCACAGCATTCCGGCTGGAGCTGATCGAGAGGATGAAAAAGGGCGACGAAATCGAACTGCAGATCGAGGACATCACATCGTCCGGATGGGGAGTGGGTCGCGCGCATGATGAATCCGGATCGTCTGCGGTGGTCTTTGTGCCCGGCACGGCTCCCGGGGAGAAGGCCGCGGCGAGGATAACCGAGTGTCGGAAGAACCATTACCGGGGAGAGCTCGTACAGTTGACACATGCGAGCCCCGACAGGAGAACGCCTCCCTGCCGGTTCTTCGGGGCATGCCCGGGCTGCTCGCTTCAATTCCTTGCATATGAGGCCCAGTGCGAGGCGAGGATGAGAAGGGTCGAGCGAATTCTCTCGCGGGCGTCCGGGAATCTTCCGGCGCATGTGACCGCCGTTCGATCTCCGAAGGAATTCGGCTACCGCACGCATGTGTCCGTGGCGACCCAGCGCAGCGGGAGCGAGGTGGCGATCGGTTTCACCGACCCGGACACGAGGCGAGTCGTCGACATATCCGAGTGCCTGCTGATCCCCCAGTGGGGAAACAAGGCTCTGGGGCAACTCAGAAGAAGCATCGCGCGCGCGGCGGAGAAGCCGGAGGGCGAGTTCCGCCTGAGACTGTTTTTCGATCATCCTTCGCAGAGGACCTACGTTGTCAACCCGAGGGGTCCGCTCAAGATGCATCGGCACGTTTCCTCGGCGCTCGACGAGGTGCTTGCGGGTTTTCCCGATCCGCAGACCGTGAAGCGCGAAGTGGACGGTGTCACGCTGAGGATTCATCCGGCGAGTTTCATACAGGCGAACTATTATCTGGGTGCGGACCTGTATCGGCGAGCGAGGGACATGGCGGGAGTGAGGATCGAGGACATGGTGCTGGAGCTGTACGCAGGGAGCGGATTCTTCACGCTTGCGTTCGCCCGGACCGCCTTGAAGACAATGGCGCTGGAGGCCGATCGGAGAGCGTGCGACAACCTGGCAAAAAGCGCAGAAGAAGTTGTGAGGGCGGCCCGGAAGGCGAAGGAACGCGAGCCGGACATCGGCATCTTCCAGGGAAAGGCCGAGAGCCTGACGGACAAAATCATGGAGGAGTTCGCTCCTTCGGTGGTGATAGCGAATCCGCCGCGCAGCGGGCTTCACAAAAAAGTTTTGGAGTCGATCGCGGGATGCGCGAAGGTCAGGCGGGTCGTGATGATATCGTGCGATCCCTCGACCTGCTCGAGGGACATGAAGGGATTATCGAGCGCGGGTTTTGCGGCGGATGATGCGGTCGTGCTGGACTGCTACCCCCAGACCGCGCACGTTGAGATGATTGTTGCGCTGGCCCGCTAGGAGCCGGGACCGGCGCGATCACTGTCCGGGACCCTCCTCGGTACTCTCTTCGACGGCCTCCGGCGGCGCACCCATTCCCCCGGTCATTTGCGGCCCGCCGGCTGAAGGCCCGACCATGAGACCTGTCTCGCCGGGGCCGACGAGATGGTAGAGGACGAAGTAGCCGTGCCTCGCGATCTCTTCGAAACGCAGGCTGAATGTGTCGTCGGAAGGTAGTTCAATGTCGACGGCATACTGGGACTGCTTGATGGCCCGCGACTCGTTGACCAGCAGGAAGTCGCAGCCCAACGAATCGAGGTACTTGTACAGCTCGTCCCCGCTCGTTGCGTGCTGCACGAAATCGAAATGGTTGGCGTACCCGAAAAGCCCGCCGATGAGTTTGCAGTCGACATAGAACCGTCGGTTCTCACAGCTCAGGCCGTAGATTATCGTGTTGTCGGTGAAAACGAGGCTCGATGGAGACACTTCGCCCTTGGCGACCTTCTCCTTGCCGAGCTTGATCTGCCGGTTGATGACCTCGTTGATCAGGTAGACACCGGGGATCTGCGTGTTGATCGCTTTATTGCGGGCGCTCTCGGTGAAGGCGATGGTCGAGCCGCTCGTCTCGGTGAAAATCGTCGTCCTGTAGAAGAACCCGAAAGCAAGAAGGACAAGAAGCACGACCCACGCAAGGTGTGTCTTGTTCTTCTGTGAGAACTTCTCGAGCCGGAAGACATCGATAATTCCCCAGGCGCCGAGAAGGACTTGCAGAGGATAGACGCCGAGCATGTAGCGGATGTGGAGGATTTTCTCGATCACGAGCCAGTAGCCATAAAACAAGAGAATGTAGATAATCATGAGGGTCGCCACACGGCGCCACCGTCTCACGAAGAACATCGCCGGGGTGAATGCGAGGAAAAACGGTCCTGCGAGCCCGGATTTGTCGGCCGGTATCCACGGGTAGTTGTTGTGGAAAGTAAGGTCCCACGGGAATTTCACGAGGTTCCACAATGTGGGCTCATACTTGAAATACACGAGCATCTCCGCATGATTGACTGCGAGCTGGTCTCGTATGCCGTTCAGCGTGCCGATCCCGAGGTGCCCGAAGATGCTCTCGTAAAACGGGAAGAAGGGATTCCCGAACAGCACGATATTGCGTATGTACCAGGGGCTCGCGATGATGGCGGTCCAGAGAATCGCTATTCCAAGCTCTCTCCAGATCTCCCCTTTCGGCCTCTCGAAAGCGGCTTGTGCAGACGCCTCGGTTGTCCTGATGCGAGCAACAGGCGGTGCAGTCGACGCGCCGTCCGGCAGATTCGTCGCAGCCTCCGTCCTCATCGCCTCTTTAGTATTGTCGGCTGAATCCGCAGCATGCCGAGGTCGTTTCTTTTTTGGTGAGTTCGTCTTGCGCCCGGAATTCGGCTCATTCGGGCTGTCGGGAGTCCCGTACAGCGGTCTTGCCGACTCCTCGCAGGCATCCTTCTCCCATTGTTTCATGGGGAGGAAATACGCGACGGCGAGGACGATGAGCATTACGAAAACGGTGGTCACACCGAGGTACTTGACGCCGGCGGCAAGACCTCCGGCGATGCCGAAGAGGACAAGCCATCTCCTGTCTCGCGTCTCGTACCATTCCAGGAAGGCAAAGACGAGCAGCATCGAGTAGAGGACAAGAAGGTGTTCCACAAACGCGCGCAGACTGTTCCTGAACACTTCATGAATCAGCAGATAAAGAATGGCGCCGCTCATGCCCGCGCGACGTCCGAAATACCGGTCCCCGATAAGGTAGGTGACGACGGCGGTGAGGATCAGGGCGAAATAGGTGGTGGACGCGCCGGGATCCTTGAAAACCATCATCTCCAGCGTCAGGAGCATCTCCTGCAACTGCGGGAAATTATTGAAATTGATCCATTCGTAGAATGTTATCGAGTGGTCGCGGAGGTAGAACTTCGGGGCCGCGAGGTGCGAGTTCAGAGCGTCCCAACCGGTTGAGATGTTGCACGGGACAAAGAAAGTCTCGAGAACGAGGGCTCCGAACACAACAAAGAGAGCCCAGTCGAGAAAATCCCACTTGACCGGGCGAAGTCCCCGGCGAGTCACCTGGACAAGGTGCGCCACATCCCTGCGTCCGAGAACGAGAACAAGGATGGCCAGGACTGCGAAGAGCGCCGGATACAGCAGTCTCACAAGGCCGATGAGGAAAGTGCCGATCGCGATAAGGCCCATCCCGATACCGGTGCACCAGACGGTCTCTTCCAGATCGCACCGCCAGATCAGACCTTTTGCGACGAATCTCAGAAACACCCTTCCCACGACATACCCGCACAGCGCAATGAACAAGGTGATGGCCCACTGACCGATCATGTACTTCGCGAACCCGACCACATATTCCTCGAGTACCTGTCCGCCGTAGGCTTCGGAGTGCGCGAAGCGGTAAAGGTACTGGGAGAAGGCCCACAAGGCAAAGACGCCCCACAAGATGAGGAATTCTCTTCGAAGCGATCGGAATATCTGTACAAGCTTACTCATTGGTCGGCTGTTTCAGCTTGAAAACATAGACATAGTAGAGAGAGAACTGAGGGTCGAAGTACTCTTCCCACCCTTTCATCGCATCGGGTCTGAATCCCGGTGCCGCGATCTGCGCGATCACACCCATCATGTCCTGGGCGTAGGGGAGATTGACAATCAGATATTCGCAACCGTAGCCCGACAACCACTTGTGGAGTTCTTCCGCGCTGGTGCAGCGGCTCATGTAGTCCTCATGATCCGCGTATCCGACCTGGTTCCCGATGAGCTCGAAATCGCACAGTCGGCGGTACTGCTCCATGTAGAAGCCGTAAACCCTGACCTGCGACACTGGTTTTTCGTCGGAAGCCTGCGACGCGAGAAACTCGTTCATCTGCTCGATCACAGGTAACGCGGCCAGCTGATTCGCCATGAATCTCTCACGCTCTTCGGGAAGGATGGGGAAGACCGCCCTGACCGGAGCAGGCATGGTTATGCCGGCGAAGAAAGTCACGAGAACGGTGAACACAATCGACAGGAGGGTCCAGTGGACCACGTTTCGCGGGCGAAAATTACCGAGCCTCAGACCCTCCCACGCCAGGACTCCGGCGAGAGCGGCCTGCAGAGAGAAGACAGGGAGCATGTACCGCAGATGCAGCATGTGCTCCCCGAACCACCAGTAGGCGTACGTTCCGACGATTATGGCCGCAATCGCCCACAGTGCTCTCGGTATCCGCTTGAGGAAAATCACGAGCGGCAGGGTCATGAGAAACCAGGGTCCCAGGACCCCGACTCCAGGCTGATCGTATGGTCCGAAGGGATTGAAGGTGGTGCTGACAGGCAGGGTGAGGAATTGCTCGATCGTTCCCTCGTCGCCGAGATCGAACATGCTGAGCATTGCCTTGTGGCTGATCTTCAGGTCGTCCGCCAGGGCGGTATAGACCCCCCCGTTGGAGGGAAAAACTCCGGAGAAGAACGGGAAAACCGGATTGTGAAACCATATCCAGTTCCGGATGTACCATGCGCAGGCCACCAGAATGATAATCCCGGCTGCAAGGAACATGTCGATAGCAAAGCGCTTGAAGTCTCTTTTCCCGGCGATCTCGAAGACCAGTGCTGTGAACGCGAGAATCAGTACCGGGATCATCCCCGAGTACTTGATCCCGCAGGCGAATCCCAAAGCGAGTCCGGCCAGGATCGCGGTGGCTCTTGAACGTTCCTCTAAGTACCTGATTACCGCGTAGGTGCCGAGCACCACCATCAGCGTGTACCCTTCATCCATGAACGCCATGGTCGCAAAGAGATATGCCTTTTTCACGAGGAGGTAGATGATCACCGCGACCAGGGCGGGTCCGCGACCGAAAAAACGTCTGGTCAAAGTGAAAACGGTCAGCGCGACAAGCAGATGGCAGGCCGTCATCAGTGGAGTTGATGCGCCGCGGGGCAGAAGAAGCATCGACTGAAGGAACCACATCTCTACCGTCTGAGGGAAGTTGTTGAAGTTGATCTCCGGATGAAAGGTGATCCGACCTTCCGCGATGTACCTGGCGGGGGCGGGAAGGTGGGAGTTGAGACTGTCGAAACCCCATTCAGGGACAAAGGCGGGCGGCAGACCCCAGATCGCAATCACGCCGATCATGATGGCGAGGAAGGTCTCGAAGCGGCTCATGTCCGACAGACCGGACCAGCATGCTCTCAGCCGCTTAAAGAAACGGAAAATCTGTCTGTGGGTTGCCGCCAGAATCGCGACCGCCAGCGCGACATGAAGCCACACCTGCAAGAGTCCCAGAGAGCCCAGGAAGAAGGTTCCCAACCCGATGAGTCCCCATCCTGTTCCCACGCTGAACAACAGATCATCTTCGAAGGTATCGAAAGCGGCGGAGATTCTGAAGAGATCGAGAACGGCTCTTCCCAGACCGTAGCCTACCGCCGTGAATACGAGCACCCAAAGGACCGGCAGGGCAAGGTTGGAGAAAAGCGATTCGGCCGCCCTTGGGATGTCCAGGGGCAGGCTTTCCAGCAGATGGTGATAATGGACCAGGTAGAGAAGGATCACGCACCCGGCCCAGAGCAGCAGAAGGCCCTGCAGTATTCGTCTCGCCAATGTCGACTCAGTAAATCTCATCGCCGACGCGCTGTCCCTGCGGCGGCTTGACCAGATCTAATCCCCATCCGCGATTGAAAAGGTAGTCTACCACAATGCGCTGATGTTGGACAGCGGATGATTTCGCGAGAGTGCGTCGAATGTTGAGCCAATCGGGAGGCAAGCCTTAGCTAGTTCTGGGCGTAGCCCAGAGCTCTGAGTTCCTCGCGGGCCTCAGGGCTCAGGGTGTTCTCGAGCTCGGCAAGGATGCTGGGAGGAACTGACCACACGTAGGCGCCGCTCGAAGTGCTTCGGCGGGCCTGTGAAAAGGACATGGCGATCCTCGGATCGAGGATCGACATCGTGAGCTTCGATACATTGATCGGGTCGTTGGCGGACCCGAGATACCATGGGAATTCGGTGACCGGATTCTCAATAATGTTGGCCGCGAACGTCACCTCGGCGTCCTCGGGGATGACGTTGAAATCGATGCCGATATAGCCGCCCGTTTCGAGCATGACCTGGGAGACTATCCGGCTCGGCTCCTTTATCTCCGCCATGGAAGCTCCCTTCTTGTACCCAACCACGATGTCGGAGAATTCGCCGCCTTCAACGGTGGCGCCCAATTCGTACGTTACGTTTTTGACGCCTTCGAGCGGGTACAACCTGGCGTGGCAGCCCTCCGAGGTCTGGATCGAGTACATCAGGAGCTGCGACGACAACTCCTCCCCAAGCTGTTTCTGTTGGGTGAACAGGTTCTGCCGCTCTTGAGGGTCATCCTTAAGGTTATACAGTTCGGGCGGGAGTTCCTCACCAAAGTAGAGAATCTGTTTCCAGTCTCCCTGGATGAAGGCCTTTTTCTCGGTCGAATGTATGCAGCCTTCGACCAACATGGTCCTGGGCTGGGCCTCGGGAGAAGGGGACGACAGCAGGTCAAGCCCTACGACTGCCCCGGGGACATCGAGACCGGCCCACTTCACGACAGTGGGGAACACGTCGACAAGACTTACCCTGTCCTCCTTCACCGACGCAGTCACACCGGGCAGCTTCACAAGAAGGGGCACATGCGTGAGTTCTTCGTATACTGTGTGACCGTGCTCGTATCCGCCGTGATCCCAGAATTCCTCGCCATGGTCGGCGAAGATCACGACGGCGCTCGTGTCCCAGACGCTCAGGGACTTCAGTTGAGCGAAGAATTTTCCGAGCTCATCGTCGGCGAATGCTACTGCGCCGTCGTAAAGTCCCTCGATTTGCTCCTTCTCGCTGTCGGTGAGGATCAACTCGCCCGATCTCACTTCATTGGGGCTGGCGAATTCAGTGGGGAACCGTCCGCTACCGCGACTGAACCTGCTCAAAAACGGTTCGGGGGGGGTGTATGGGACGTGCGGGTCGAACAAGTGTATGTAGAGATAAAAATCCTCGTCCGTGTGCAGTTTGACCCAGTCCCCTGCGGCGGTAAGCTCCTCATTCGCGGGGGCTTTGGGGCTTTCGCGCTGATACTCCACGCCCTGGAAGAAGCCTACGTCCGAGGAGACATAATGGTTGTTTGTGACCGCCGCGGTGCGCCACCCGGCGGCGTGGAACAACTCGCCAAGAGTCGTTTCCCCGTCTCGAAGGACCTCCGATGTGCTGTCGGCCACCATCAAACCGGGATAGCGACCGGTTATGACGGCAGCGCAGGACGGGAGTGTCCAGGGCGATGCGGACTCGCATTTCGCGAACCTGACGGCTTCCTGCGCGAAAGAGTCAAGTCCCGGCGTAAGGCCCTCCTGCGAACCATAGCATCCAACCTTGTCGGCCCGCAGGGTGTCGATGCAGATAACGATCACGCGCTTGCGTTTGGAGTCGCCCGTGACAACAAGCCTGGGACTCGCAAGGTAAGCCTTGACCTGCGGGTTCAACGCTGAAGGCCGGATTCTCAACATGATCTTGCGGCCGGCGAACTCCGACAAGTCCAGCGAGACATCGTGCCAGGTCTCGGGGCTTCTGGCCTCGAAGGGTTCGGTGTAGAGCAGGCTCTCGAGGCCGGCGGGGGTAGTGCGGGAGAATGTGAACCAGGCGTCCGGAACCACGTCCCTGGGCGTCTCCAACGCAACAGCGCAAGTGAATCTGGCTCCTTCCGTCACTTCCGGAATCTGAACCATGAGGGGTTTGTCGGGGGGAAAGGCGACCGCGCGGCGGGATTCCAGGCCGATCTTGACTCGGTCCGCCTCCACTTCGAGAGGCTCGAACTCGATCTCGGCGGCCGGTGCGCCAATGAGCTCCCTGTGATCGAAGAAATCGATCGCCTGCGCCGCAGGCGGGGACTTCTCCGGCCTGCACCCGATCGACAAGGCGCTTATGATCAATGCGAAGAGAATATAGACACGAAAATACCCTGTCATATGTGGCGACACTTCCTACCGATCCAGGTAAGTCCGATCCCGGCCCGACGATTCTTGATGGTACACGCCTTCAGCGCCGATGCAACGCGCTCAGGGAATGTTAACAGGATATCGATCGGGCATCAACACGTCGGGCAGGGTTCAGGGGGCAGCCGTCAATCGTCTCCGGCGCCTTCGATCGCGCCTTTGAAGGCTGGAGCGGAGTTTTCCAGGATGAATTTGTTCAGCGCGAGTTTTGTCTGGGTGCTGATCGGAATCGGGTAATATCCGTTGAGACATGCAAGACACAACTCGTCGGACGTGTGCTCGAATGCCTCGAGCATGCCCTCGATGCTGAGGTAAGAGAGGCTGTCGGCGCCAAGGCGTCTTGCGAGGGCGGAATAATCGTTTTGGGGGTTTACGTAGTGACTGGCAATCAGCTCATCCTGGATTGCCGTGTCGATGCCGTAGAAACAGGGGTTAAGCACCGGCGGACTGGCCACCCTGAAATGCACCTCAACCGCCCCGGCATCTCTAAGCAGTTGGATGATCTGCCTTGAAGTGGTACCTCTGACTATGGAATCGTCGACGAGGACGACGCGTTGTCCCTTGAGGACCTTCTCAAGCGGGTTGAGCTTCATCTTGACGCCGAGCGCCCTGAGCCTTTCGTGGGGGCTGATGAAAGTCCTGCCGACGTAACGATTTTTTATTAGACCTTCGGTGTATGGAATGCCGCTTGCTCTGGCGAAGCCGATTGCGTGGGGCGTGCCGCTGTCGGGGACGGAGACGACGATGTCTGCGTCGGCCGGGGCCTCTCGGGCGAGAATCTCACCCATGCGCTGCCTTATCGTGTGCAGGCTCTTGCCCCTGAACAGGCTGTCGGGTCGGGCGAAGTAGATGTACTCGAAGGCGCAGAGTCTCTCGGTCGGAGGGGGTGTATGCCATTGGAACTGCCTGACTCCATTGGCGTCGATCACTACCGCAGTTCCCGGGGTTACGTCGAAGGCGTAGTGGGCGCCGAGAATGTCGAGGGCGCAGGTCTCGCTGGAGAGGATCCAGCCGTCCGGGTCGCGAAGCTCGCCCAGGTAGCCCACAACGAGGGGCCGGATTCCCGGCACGTCCCTCACCCCAACCAGCTCGTCGGGTGTCTGCAGTACCATCGCGAAAGCACCCTGGAACTCCGGCAGCGTCTTCATCAGCGCGTCCTGGATGTTCTCTCTCTTGGCGTACTCGTTGTGAATCAGGTGCGCCATGATCTCCGAGTCTGAGGTGGATGTCGGCTGCAGGCCGAGATCATCGCACTTGCTCCTCAGCTCGCGCGTGTTCACGAGATTCCCATTGTGGGCGAGGGCCAGGGAGATGATCTTTTTCCTGACTTTTCCCATGATCGAGACATCGCGTTTCTCCTCGACCAGGTACGGCTGGGCGTTGGCGAGATTGGAGGAGCCGGTCGTGGAGTACCTCACGTGTCCGGTGGCCATGTATCCCCTGAGGATGCCGAGAATCTGCTCATTGAAGACCTGGCTCACCAGACCCATTCTGGCGTAGCAGGCCATTTGCCCCCCGTTGGAGATACAGATTCCGGCCGATTCCTGGCCGCGGTGCTGGAGTGCGAACAGCCCGAAGTACGCAAGCCGCGCGACATCCGAATGGGGCGCGTACACCCCCAGCACACCGCACGACTCCACGGGCTTATCTGCGCCGGTGGGCCGGCAGCTTGGGTCTGGATCCTGACTGTCGGGGGAAAGAGAGGTTTTTCGAGGGATGGATTTCACTTGGCTGCGCCGGTACGCTCCAGAATCTCCTTGTATGCTCCCTCCACATCTCCCAGGTCGAACCTGAACCGATCCTTATCAAGTTTCCTGCCGGTCTGCTTGTCCCACAGGCGGCAGGTATCGACGGAAATCTCGTCGGCGAGGATAATCGTGTTGTCCGGGCGTCGGCCGAACTCGAGCTTGAAATCCACGAGGCTGATGCCGATGCCTCCGAAGAACTCGCAGAGAGCATCGTTGACGGTCGCGGCCTGCCTCCTCAGGTATGCAAGCTCACCCGCATCGGCAAGACCCATCGCGAGGACATGGTCGTCATTCATCAGCGGATCGTGCAGCTCGTCATTCTTCAGGTAAAACTCGAAGATGGATGGCTTCATGACTTTGCCTTCGGCGAAGCCGTACCGCCTGACCAGCGATCCCGCCGCGATGTTTCGGACGACCACCTCGACAAGGATTATTTTCACCGGCAGGATGATCATCTCGGTGTCGCTGAGGAGGCCGACAAAATGGGTCTTCACGCCCCATTTTTCGAGGATTGTGAAGAGCTTCGCCGAGACGCGGCAATTGACCGAGCCCTTCCCGGCGATCGTGCCCTTCTTGGTTCCGTCGAAAGCGGTCGCCGAGTCCTTGAATTCCTGAATGTATAGATCGGGCTGGTCGGTTGAAAAAACCCGTTTCGCCTTGCCTTCGTGGAGAAGGTCCGCCCGGACCGGGCGCAGGAGCGCTTTACCGTCCATGCTGCTTAGTTTCCTGTCTCTCAGAAATGACCGAGTGCAGGATACTAGCATCTCGCGGCTAAATCAATAGGGGAGTCTGGATGCGGATAGTCCCGCCCCGGACATCCAGGAATGTTGAAGAAAATGCGAGTGACTTTTTCGTAGCTTCTTGTTATACTGTGTAAACTCTTAATCGGAGGGCTTGGTTTAATGCGAACAAAGATGAAAATAACCTCAGTTCTTGCGATTTTCCTGGCGATCGCGATAGCTGTCCCCATGACCACAAGCTGCAGCGCGATTGCCTCGTACCTGCTGTATCAGTGGATCGAGGACGAATTCGGCAACGGCGATGGCGACAGCACCGGCGAGGAGCCGGTGATCACGAAGGTTCTCATGGATCGGGAGGAGGTCCACGCGGGCGACAGTGTGCTTCTGACCGCCGAGGCGACGGACAACAACGACAGTCAGAGCGATCTGACCTACTACTGGGTCGCCTCAGCGGGGACGATGGTGAACCCGACGAGCCGGGTGACGATCTGGAACGCACCGGACGAGGAGGGGACGGTAACGATCTCGCTCGCCGTGAAGGACTCGGATAACAATCAGGACACCACGACGGTGGATGTCACGGTGCTGGAATAGGGGAGGCGAGTCGAAGGGTGGATTCGGGTTTTAGGTTGACACAAATAATGTATGTGTGATACCTTTCGAGCCGCGCTTGAGCGCCCTCCCTCCAGTTGCCCGCGGGGTGGGGAGGGAGTGAAAGAATTTCCCATTACGACGCATTATCAAGGAGAGACGCAATGCGAAAAGCACTATTGGTCGCCGGCGCGCTGGTTCTATTTTTTTGCGCGACATTGCCCGCTATGGCTGAGCCGACGGTATTCGGTCCGACCGGCCTGATTGTCAACCCGACGGCGGACATCACGGCGCAGGAGCACGCGTGGATCGCGCTGAACTTCCTGGACAACAGCGATAACTCGCTCTGGACCGTCAACATCACCGGCGCAGTGTCGGAGGATTTTGAGGTGGGAGTCGGCGCCGTGCATCCCGATGACGGAGATGACGGGATAAGTTTCTTCGTGAAGTGGCTGTTTCTTCCGGAGGAGGAGAACGTGCCTGGGGGAGCGGCGGGTATAACGCTGACTGATGTCGCAGGAGATACTTCCACCATGTACTACATGGTGGGGAGCAAGTTCTTCTATGTTGGATCGGGCGCCAGCGAGAACGCGAGCGTTCACGGCGGATTAAGCTATGTGACCGGTGACGGCGACGATCAGTTCGAATTCTTCGGCGGAGTCGATGTCGAGATTGTCAAGGATTGGATAGCGATTGCCGAATACAACAGCACCGAGAACGCGGTGTACGAGGGGTTCACCTACGGAGTCAGGCATTACTTCGGACCCCAGCTCACCGGGCAGGCCGGCTTCATCGACGGCGATCTTCATCTCGGTGCGAGTTTCGTTTTCTGAAAAGCGTCGCGCGTCGACCGTTGTTTCCGAACCGTGCAAACGTTGCGCGCATCGTTATGGGTGCGCGTTTTCATCGAGGTGAGACGAAGTGGGTTTTCTGACGGCAATTGCGAAACCGGCGATCAGTGTAGTGCTCGCCTTTCTTCTCCTCCAGTTTGGGGGCGCCGTGCCCCCGGAGGCGGAAGAGGACGCGTTTTCCCGCGCCACCACTCCTCCCGAGGCATTCCTTCAATTCAACGCTGATTTCTCCAGCATGAACCTGGACACCTTCATGGCCTGGGTCAATCCGTCGCTGGGGATTGTCAAGAACGGAGTGCTGTTGACGAAGGAGGAGGCGCAGGAGGAATTCCGGACGGCGTATTTCAATCCCGACAAAGGCAACATGCTGGCGATCAACCTCCATTTCAATTATGGGGAGTTCACCGGCGACAACACTTACCAGGCGGACTGCTGGGTGGAGTACAAGCTTCGCGAAGAGGGCGGCGAGAACTGGTATCGGTTTCACAATCAGTTCGTGTTCCGGATCATAGACACGCGATGGTACGTGATCCAATCGGAGTATGTGCCGACGGAAGCGGACCTGCTGCTGGACTACCAGAACTTCGTCAAGACTGCGGAGAACATACCGGAGTGGGTCAGCCCGTTCACGCAGGGGCAATCCGAGACGGAGCTGGCCGGGGTCAGCACCTGGCCGCTTCTGATCGGGACGACATACGGGGGAGAGGCCGAGCTTCATCCGCTGGAGGGGAAGACGCCGAAGGGATCGAAATGGAGGCTTGCGGACTCGATTGCGGCCGGCAAGCCGGTGGTCTTGTTTTTCTTCTCGGTGCAGGCGCTCTCGATCGCTCCTCCCGGCGAGATGGAGGCGCAGATGGAATTCCTGGAGGGGTTGTACGGGAAGTTCGGCTACAGGGACCTGTATATCTACGGGGTGACGGATCAGCCGCTCGAGGTGCTTGAATGGATGACCGGATCGGGGTACTCGGGGTTCGCGCCTCTGCTGGACGAGGGGAGCACGCTGCACGCGACTCTGAATATCGACAAGTACCCGTACATCGTGGTCATCGACTCCAAGGGGACGGTCGTGGCGCTGAGCAAGACCTGGCACTCGTCGAGCCTGTCGATGATCGAGGACCGCATACGAGACGCGATTGCCGGATCGAACCCGAGCAGTTGACAGGCGATTGAGAATAAAGCTATATAGGGTTGAACGGGATTTGGTAGCCGGAGCCGTTTTCCCGCTTGATTTTCGGTTTTTGGCCTCCCTGCAGGGTTGAATTGCCGCAATTCACACCTTATACTCAGACTGGACTCGGTTCTATCGGGTCGTACACTGTACATTTACATTAACATACAGTTGTTCACACCAGTACCCCATCTCATGCGAGACCGAGGGTGAAACATGCTCAACGATCTACGGTTTTACCAGAGCTTGCTGTCACCTGATTGCGATGTTGTTCGGGATGGGAAGGTGGACGTGTCAGGCCAGGAGCGGATGGAAGACCTTCTCGACTACCTGGAAGACATGATGACGTTGGTCGGCTGTCCGTACTGTCAGTCGTTCAATGTCAAGATTCTGGACTTCGCGGGGAACAAAATCCAAGTTTGTTCCGATTGCGGAAGGCAGCAGATCCTTCCAGCCCCGAACTAGTTGCCGTCAGGTGCAACACACACAAAACACTGCACTACGCCCCCCTTGAAAGAGGGGGGCTTACTTTTTGTCCGGACGTGTCTTGGAGGGACGGCTTGGCGGGAGCCTCGCCCTCCCTGGTCAGTGGAATGCGATACCGGGAGGGCGAGGCTCCCGCCGAGCCGAACTGTCAGATCGTGCTCGACCCCTCTCCCCTTTTGCGGCGGAATTCATTGTGATAACATGCGTGCGTGTCTGCGCTCGGTTGAAGGTTGTTTCCATTATGATAAGCGTGTATCAGGGATCGACCGGCGATCTGCTGGGCCGGCTTGTGTCCTCCGGTGAGGAGCCGGTGACGCTTATCGTTCCGCAGCTTCCGGCGCCTTCGGTGCTGGACCAGGCGGCGATCATCTCCAATCAGCACGCAAGGAAGCTGCAGGTGGTGACGTCGCTGTACGGTCTCGGGCCGGTGTCGACGCGCAGGCAGATAGACGGCCTCATTCGTCTCGGGAAAATCGGCGTAAAGGTGAGAGCCACGGAGCGCGGTGTGCTGCCGTCCATGCTCCTTGCGCCGCCGGACGGTTGCTGCATTCTGCCGAGCCACTGGGGATGGACTGCGGGGAGGTGGCAGCATCCCGTGATCATCGGGAAGGACTCAGCGCAGGAGCTGTTCGAGCTTGGGGACAGGATCTGGCGGAACGCGGGGCTCTTCTTCAGCATGAGGATGCTGAGCACCACGAGGCGCTGGCTGGAGGAGATCGTCGGCGAAGCTTACTTCGGCGACGAAACCCGAGCGACCGAGCACGAGGAGGTCGCTCTGGCGGAGCTGACGCTTTTCGACAAGCGAAGGGGCAGCAAGCGGGCATCGGAAGGCCGGAGTCCGAGCGCATGGTGGACATTTCACGGTACTTCCGACGAGCGTGTGAACCCGTTTCTTCCCGTGAGGGTTTGGGCGGCGCAGCGCGGAACGCAGCGAGTGATAAGGTTCCCTGCGGGGAGACGACCCACGGGAGTGAAGTCGGGCGACGACATTTTTTTCGTGGTGCTGTCGCGGAGGCCCGGCGGCGAGGCGGAATCGTACGTCGTGGGTCGCGCTCACGCGGTCGCGTACCGGCCTCTTGTCGATGACGCGACCGACGACGAGCGCGCATCCGACGGCTACCTTGCCAGGTTCCCTCACGCGATCCGGCTCGATGATGTCAGGTTCATCAGAGGAGCGGTCGGGGAGGGGATTCCCGCCTACCGGCTTATGAACAAGCTGGGCGCGCGCACTTTTGAGTCCACGTCCAGGAATCTGGAGAAAGACAAGGGCAACATCGACCCTCTCAAATCGCTTGCGCAGAAGTCGATTATACGGCTGAGCGAGAAGGGTGCCGAGGAGACCCATGCTCTTCTCGACGAGCGCATGAGCGTGCTCGGATGCGTCACGGCGGCCGAAATCGAGCGCTTCGAGGGATTCTGAAAGGTTGTATCCGACATTGTTGTATCCAAGGCCCGAACGTAAGTGAGGGCGCTCTGTCGCTCAAAATACCCGCAACCGACATTGTTGTATCCAAGGCCCGAATGTAAGTGAGGGCGCTCTGTTGCGCAGAATATCCGCAACCGACATTGTTGTATCCAAGG
>CAYGZQ010000004.1:2579-26473 GCA_964354375.1 uncultured Planctomycetota bacterium | reverse complement strand
CCAAGGCCCGAACGTGAGTGAGGGCGCTCTGTTGCGCAGAATATCCGCAACCGACATTGTTGTATCCAAGGCCCGAACGTGAGTGAGGGCGCTCTGTTGCGCAGAATATCCGCAACCGACGTTGTTGTATCCAAGGCCCGAACGTAAGTGAGGGCGCTCTGTCATTTGGTGAATCGTGCTCTACTGGCGCCCTCACTCACGTTCGGGCCTTGGATATGATGCAGTGAATCGGCAGTGCGGCACGGAGAATAAGTCAGCAAAAAAAAGCCGAGGAGGTTTTCCTCGGCTTCGTTCTGCCATGTCATGCGTTGCGCTTACTGCCCCTGTTGTCTCAGCTGTTCAAGCAATTCCGGCGGGATTTCCTCCAGAGAGCCGCCTTGCAGGGTTCCCGTGTCAGTTCTGTCGCCGGGAAGCTCGGCCGCGGATTCTTCGGCGCCGGGCGCAAGGATGGCGGGATCGGGGCTGACGTTTTCGATCGAGATCTTGGAGACCCTGAAGATGTCTTCGAGGTTATTGGCGACCGCTGCGTAGTAGGTGGTGCCTTCCAGTTTTCCGACGATCAGCCTGAAAGTCTCATTGCCGGTCGTCTTGAACTCAATGATCTTGTTGGGGTTCTGGAAGCCGTAAGGGTCTTCCTCATTCAGGTTCTCCTCGGGCATCGGCGGCCTTCGAGGATCGTTGGGATCGACGAACGAGTTCGCGCTGAGAGTTCCGAGTGTACTCAGCAGGTTATCGACCTTCGCTGCATCCAGTTCGAGAGCGTTCCCCTGCGCGCCGTTGCCTACCCAGGCCCCTTCCGAGCGGGAAAGGTTGAAGCTGTTCGGACCTGCGACATCCTGGATGACAACGGAGGTAATCGACTGAGGCGTCGAGTTGAAGATTTTCTTGTCTCTAAGCATGATGAGGCTGGTGCCGAAGGTGGCTTCGAGCTGGCCGGGGACCTGATAGATCTCGTCGCTGTCGGGCTTGCGCACGAGCGTAGCCGAGTAGGCCTCGACCGGGTTGCCGATCATGATGTCGGCGAGTTTGTTCATCTGGGCGTCAAAGAAGATGACCTCGGTCCCCACGATGGCGTTGGACACTCCCATCTGCGTTTTCATCTTGTCGTCGGCAGCGCTTGTGATTATCTGGCCGCTGGGGAGCTCAACCATCGCGTCGAGCATCAACTGGACCTTGTCGGCGTCGGCCCTGTGGAAGACGCGAAACGAGTCGCCGGACGGGCCGGGATCGTTGCGCGGATCGGTCGGAGGAGGAGTCTCTCCCTCCTGCCCCTCGGCGGTTTTATTCTCCTGTTTCGACAAGAGATCGCCCAAAACATCCTTGCCCTTGGCGACCTCCCAGACTCCGGCATTCTTCCTCAGGATAAGGCTTTCCTTCTGAACGGAGTCGATCTCGATGCGGACGATCTGGTCGGCGCTCAGGTCCTTGAAGATCGGCGTCGTCTCACCGATCCTCGTGGTCCGGCGTTGGGAGTTCGATTTGTACTGGATGAAGAGAACGGCTCCCAGCAGAATGCCGAAGATGAGGACGAGAACGAGCAGCCAGGAGGACCAGAGAATTCTGATCAAGATTCGGACTTGCCTATCGTTCATTTTTCATCACATCCCACCAGTAACGGTTTCACATGGCGTCAATCGGAATCAGTCTTCCCGTTTCTCCTCGTCCGGTTCGATGCGCTCTTTCCTGGGGGTCTGAGAGCTCATGTGAATCGCGGCGAGAAGATGTTTTCTCTGAACCTTCAGGTAGAACCGCGTAATGCCTATTACCGCGACGAGACAGGGAAGGAAGAAATAGCCCCAGAACTTCAGGCCGTTCTTCTGGCTGGGCTTGAGTTCGGTTTCGGGTTTGAGAGGCCTGGGAGTGATTGCCCTTGATCGGATGCCGATAAGCGTCTCGCCGAGGGTAAGGGACTCGATGAGATTCGTCATGAAGATCTCATTGGACGGACGGAACTGGTTCAGGGGTGTGAACCTGTCCAGGAATTGGAGGAACCCGTCCTCCACAAAGCTGCCGTTGCCGATAACGACAAGCGAAGTCTCGGGGCTTGAGGAGGTCATCGGCGCAATGTCCGGCCTGGGGACCGCGCCTTCCGGTGCATCTGGAGCCGGGTCGAACGGTGGGACGGCTCTGTCTTTGAATGCCGAGGTGAACACCCCGTTCAACTGAACGGCGACAAGCTGCTTCTTGGGATCGGTCGCCATGGCCTTGAAATCCTGCTGAGGGGCAAGGTCCACAGGTGCAGGATACGAATAGGATTTCACGCTTGTCTTCATGAGTTCCAGGACGTTGTCCACATCGTCTTCGGGATTGGGATCCGGTGGGACCCTACCGTAGTCAATCTCGATGGAGCTCACGTAGGGGAACGCGACGGCGCCGACACCGCGCGTAGCGGGGCTCCCCGAGGGGAAACCGCCGGCCCCGGAAAAAACGAAGGGAAAGAGGCCGTATTTGACAATGGTCATCCCGCCCTGCGCCTGCAAAGGAAGAAGCAGGCTTAAATCCGGATCCGCGACCAGGTCGTTCTTGATCTTGACTCCATACGCTCCAAGGAGGCCCTCGAGCGGGACGGGGGTGTAGGTGGCCTGCTCGCCCATCTGGTCCATCTGAATACCGTATGCCATCACGACCAGCTTGCCGCCGCGCATGAGGAACTGGTCGATGACATAGCGATGTCTCTCAGTGAACGCCTGGGTCGGCTGAGCGATGACGAGCACGTCCACATTGTCGGGAACGGGCTGCCCGTCCTTCAGGTCGACGTCCTCGATGGCGTAGAGCTTCTTGAGGGGCTCGGTCAGTTTCGTGAGGGCATCTGCGGTGGGCAACTCGCCGTGGCCGGTCAGGAAGCCGATCGTCGGAGTCTTCTCGCTCAGGACCTTAAGGATCGACGAGGTGATCTCATATTCCAGGTTGTCCTTGTCGGGGACTGCAGGGATCACCTCGAACTTGTCGAGATATTTGATTTCGAGATCGAAATACGCTGCTCTCTCGGCGTAGGCGTTGGAGCCGGTGATTGTGTAAGTGCGCTCGGTGATCCCCTTCTGTTGAAGGCCCGTTTTCTCCTCCTCGGTGAGGTCGCCGGGATTGATGTACTGGATTACGAGCTTGGAGGAGGCGGCTGCACGATATTCCTCGAGCAGGTCCTTCAACTTGTCCAGAGCGGGCTGGGCCTCGGTCGGCAAGTTGGGGGAGACGTAAGCCTTGATGTAGACAAGGTCCTTGAGGTTCGCGACAAGGTCCCGTGAGGACTTGCGGAGGGTGTATTGCTCATCCTCTGTGAGGTCCGCTCTGGTGTAGTAGAACTGGCCCAGGATGTTGAGCGTAATGACTATACCGATGACGATGATGATCTCAAGGGTTGTCTGCGATATCTGTGCTGCTTTGCGCATCTGTGATTACCTCCTCATGCTCTCCACTTGCGGCTCTCGACGCTGCGGATCGTGAGGTAAACGAAGAGGAACACGACGGAAGCGTAGTAGAGCATGTCGCGGGAGTCGATCACTCCGCGCTCGACCGAGTAAAAGTGGCTGACCAGGCTGATGCTGGACGCGAAACGCTGCAGGAAAGGCGGGAAGTACGAAACGATGTTCGGGAGGCCTATGAACAGGAGGATAGCCATGGTGACGACGGAAAGGATGAACGCGACAATCTGGTTGTCGGTCAGGCTTGAGAAGAAAATCCCCACAGCCAGGAACGCGGCTCCCATCAGGATGGCGGACAAATAGCCGCCGAAGATCGGGCCATAGTCCAAAGTCACCCCGGTCGCCGCAGCTCGGGCGACCACGATGACTATGGGGAATGTCAGAAGCAGCGACAGCGTAAGAAAAATGAATGCCGCGAGATATTTCGACAGAACCACTTCCCAGTCCCTCAAGGGAAGGGTCATGAGGACCTCGACTGTGCCGACTTTCTTGTCCTCGGCGAGGAGCCTCATGCTGATGGCAGGCACGAAGAAAAGGTAAACCCAGGGAAGAAGCATGAACAGGTTGCGCACGTTTGCCTGGCCGCCGAGGAAGAACTTGAACATCTCGAAGAAAAAGAAACCGGTAACGAGGAGAAAAACGACAATGTAGATGTACCCCAGCGGAGTGTTGAAGTACTGGGACAGTTCGCGGGAGAAGACAGGCGCCACACGCTTCATCTCAGTCCACCTCCGTGGTTGTCAGGGTGCGGAAGATATCTTCGAGGGAGGCGACTTCGCGATGCAGCTCCGTGAGCTTGAACCCGTTGGATACCGCGAGGTCGAAGATCTGCTCGGAGATGTCGCGATCGGACGACGATGTGAGGCGATACTTCAGGGCGTTTCCGTCGCCGCCGTCGGCCGTAGCGAAGCCGGTGATAAGGGGGTTGCCGGAGAAAGATTTCTCTATTTTCTGGCGACTACCGATCGCGCCGACATGGTACACATCCGACCCGCGAGCGAAACTGGTCAACTCTGCTGTTGTGCCCTCGGCAATGATCTTCCCCTGATGGATAATAATCGCCCTGTCGCACGTCACCGCCACTTCGGGCAGGATGTGCGTCGAGAGAATGACGCACTTGTCTTCCTGGTGGCCGATCTCGCGAATGAGATTCCTGATTTCAACGATCTGGTTTGGATCGAGACCGGTGGTCGGCTCGTCGAGAATAAGATACGCAGGGTCATGGATGAGGGCGCTCGCGAGGCCGACTCGCTGACGATACCCCTTGGACAACTCGCCTATGTCCTTGTACACCACCTCGTTCAGACCGCAGACCTCGACCATCTCGTCGATCCGCCCCGCCCTGGCTGCGCCCATCTGGTGGATATCGGCGATGAACGTGAGGTAGTCGATGACGTTCATGTCCTGGTACAGGGGGGCGGATTCCGGGAGATAACCGAGTATCCGTCGGACTTCGAGCGGGTGGGTCAACACGCTGTATCCGCCGACCGTCGCGTCCCCGTCATCCGCGGCGATGTAGCAGGTCAGAATGCGCATGGCGGTGGTCTTCCCGGCACCGTTAGGACCCAGGAGACCCACCACCTCGCCTTTTTCGATCTTGAAGGAGATGTCGTCCACTGCTCTGGTGGCCCCGTAGGTCTTGACCAGGTTCTTGACTTGAATCATAGCGGGATCAGTCTCCCTTGCTTTGTCTTTGGCATGCAGGTCAACGGACAGGGATTCTACCGCATTTCAGCCCCTCACCTAAAGCGCAGCCAAAAATGCCCTCTAATCTCTGACAGACACCATGTGGCGGCAAAAGGTTCGCAAAGGTGAAATGCAGCAAGAGTCCCTAGGCACGGGGGAGCCTATTAGCACAGAGCAAGAGAGGGTGTCAAGATGCGTTGGTTACTGAGCTTCCGGAATGGCCGGGCGTGCCGGTGCTGCGTCTGGGCTCTTATGGAAAAGCCCTATCAGCCGTTTGAGCGGCCGAAGGCGACATAAGGCATTTTGGGCAACTTGAGCGGATCATTGTCGTTGCGATCGACTCTGTCGCAGAAGCCTGCCCAGTAGCCGTGATCCTCCCTCACGACGACCGAGCTCGAAAGACCGGGATTGATCTGCAGATACTGATACGGAATCCATTCGCCGAGCGTAGTGAAGTTGATGTTCTCAGCATTCAGCACCTTCAGTGGATCGCTAACGGGAACATCAAGATTAATTCGGCAGATTCAGGGAACCACGGTTGCGAGGTCCACATCCCAGAACCTGTCAACGTCGACCTCGGCCGTATAGAGAGAGAGGGGGCTAGTCCACGATTCCAGCCCCCTCGCACGATCCGACGGAAGCACAGGACTCACACTGTGTCTGCATCCTGCGATAGTAAACAGTACAACGAACACGACACATTGCATTACTCTGTGAGACATGTTTCCCTCCAATTACTGTTATTGGTCTATATCGATAACAAAGTCATAGACATCAAGGACCTCATTCTTTCCTATCGGCGATGTTGTTGTCTGTTCAATGTACCTTACCAGCTTTCGATAGACGCCGTTACCGTTATGGAGCGTGCTGTATCCTATTGCCGCATAGTAGACATCGTCGAGCGCTGGCGAACACTTGAACAGGGGGCCGATCCCAATGTACTCAGTGTAGGGATGGGGCCGGATAAGGTACAAATACGTGTTCCCTCCCATTCCCGGGTCCACACCGTCCCATCGCGCACACTCGACTCTCGTCCTGCTGCAATCCTGAAAATCCCCCCCGCAGCACGGCGACTCGGTTATCGTCATGTTGTTGTTCAGAATCAGGTTGAACAGGTACGGCTCCGGCTGATTCGCGGAGACGGGGAAATCGTTGAGAGGGTCGGTGACCGGCGTCTTCGTCGGCGGCGCCCAGCAGGCCTCGACAGCATACCCGGCAATCACGGGCTGACCCGCAGGCAGCGATATCGTATACGTGCGCTGCACAAGCCCGTCGGTCGTGAACATGTGCCTCTGCTCATGTGTGTAGAAATTCTTGAACCCATTCAGATTCGCTGTCGGAACTCCCATCGAATATTTCCCCGGCCAGTAATTGAAAATGGGGAGTTTGCTTTCGGATTCCCACGACGGGCTCCACCGCAGCGTCCATCCGTCGGGGTTCAAGAGCTCCGCGTCGCCGTACACACGCCAGGATATCCTGTACGGTTCCGGGTAAGGCGGCCAATCACTGAACACGCTCGGGTATTCGTAGGAACCGTTGAACATAAGAATTCCTTTGACATCGAAGGCCGTGTACTCGAGGTGCCCCTTGAACGGATGCGAGATCCTCACCGTGAGGTCGTAAGTCCCGTCCCAGTTCTTCTTGAGACTGATGATTTTCAGACAATCCGAGCAGTATTCCTCGAGGAACTTGAGCGAGTTCAGGTGGAATCGCCCTGTGCGAAGCGGGATCGCATCCACCCGATCATGCGCTGCATTGAAATAGAACATCCATTGTCCCCAGAGCTGATGGGGGCCGTCGCTGATCGCAGCCATGTGACTCGCTTCCGGAGGAGGCGCATTTTCAGCGCTCGGCGCGACCGGCGTTCCCGACCCGCGAGCACACCCGACCAGCATCACCATGACGATGACAGGAAGAATCAGACGAGACATCGAGGAACCCTCCTTCCCGCGCCCTCACCACACTCAACGGCAGCCTTATCCGACCACGTTAATCACATTATAACATACCGGGGGGGGGATGTGTCAATAAGTGCGGGATTTTTCTCCCGCTGCCCTGGCGCTTGCCAAGATCAGCCGGTTTCGTTACACTCCCCGCTTGACTCGAAGCGGTCGGGTGTCCTGCCGTCGAGTCACCGGTCGGCCTTCTGCATGCCCGGGAATAACGACCCCTCCTTATCAACCCCTAAGGAGGCGCCTCATGGCGGCTAAGAAAGTACTGATCCTCGGAGCGGCAGGGAAGGATTTTCACACGTTCAATTGCGTGTACCGAGGCAAGCGGGACAAATACGAGGTGGTTGCGTTCACCGCGACGCAGATCCCCTGGATTGAGGACAGGGTCTATCCGCCGGCTCTGGCGGGGGAGGGATATCCCAAAGGCATTCCGATCAGGGACGAGGACCAACTCGAGGAGCTTATCAGGGAATACGGGGTCGAGGAATGCGTGTTTGCATACTCCGACGTCAGCTTCGACTACTTAGACGCGATCGGGAAGCGATGCGAGGGCGCGGGCGCATCGTTCCGTACCGCCACCTTCCAGGAGACGATGATCCCGTCGTCGAAACCGGTCATAGCCGTGTGCGCGGTGCGCACGGGGTCGGGAAAAAGCCAGACCACCCGTCGTGTGAGGGACATCCTCATCGGGATGGGGAAGAAGGTCGTGGCGATACGTCACCCGATGCCGTACGGCGATCTCGCGAAGCAGGCGGTGCAGAGGTTCGCGACGATCGAGGACCTGAAGAAGAACGAATGCACGATCGAGGAGATGGAGGAGTACGAGCCTCACATCGTGAATCACACGGTGGTTTTCGCGGGTGTCGATTTCCACGCGATCATCAGGGAAGCGGAGAAGGAAGCTGACGTGATTTTGTGGGACGGGGGCAACAACGATACGCCCTTCTACAAGCCGGACCTCTGGATCACCGTCGTCGACCCGCACCGTCCGGGGCATGAGCTCAAGTACTACCCTGGAAAGGACAATTTCGTCAACGCGGATGTCATTCTTTTCAACAAGATGGACACGGCCGATCCCGCGAACGTGAAGATCATCGAGGCCAATGCGAAGCAATACAATCCGAAGGCGACCGTCGTGTACGCGAACTCGCCGGCGGTCGCCGAGCATCCCGAGATGATCAGGGGAAAGAGAGCGCTCGTTGTGGAGGACGGTCCCACGTGCACTCACGGCGGGATGAAGATAGGAGCGGGCACGGTGGCGGCGATAGCTTCGGGCGCGAAGGAGCTTGTCGACCCGAGGCCGTTCCTGAAGGGGACTCTGAAGGACACGTTCAGGGAATATCCGGGAATCGGGGCGCTCCTCCCCGCGATGGGCTACTCGGATCAGCAGGTGAAGGACCTTCAGGACACGATCAACGCGGTCGACTGCGATGTCGTTGTGATCGGCACCCCGATCGACCTGAGACGGATCGTCAAGATCGACAAACCGAGCGTGCGGGTCAACTACAGCCTCGAGGTCACCAGCAAACCGGGTCTGAAAGAGATAATCGAGGAGAGATTCGGCTGATCGCAGAGGAACTTCCACAATCTGTCACGGCGATCGGCGGCTCCCACAAGCGGAGTCTTAGGAGCTTGTGGGAGTCTCACATTATTCCTAAGTACCTCGTCTTGAAGGAAGAATAATGTGAAACGCCTACAAACTCGAGGACTCGTTTGCAGGCGCCACCGATCTTGAACGCGGGAGAAAGCACGGTGGCTCCCACAAGCGGAGTCTTAGGAGCTTGTGGGAGTCTCATATTATTATAGAATCGAAGCTTTCTCTGTCAATCCTGATGATCGTCTCTTCTTCCATCAGCCATTGCCTTGCGCTCGACCATTTCCACTCCTCTGCCCTTTCCACAAGCCCTCTCCTTACAGGATTGTCATGGATGTACTCAATGAACCTTATGAGCTTCTTGTCGACTGTGATGTTCCTGTCGTAACCGCCGCCATTTTGCCAGAATCGCCATCTCGGGCTCTCGTTACCCGTCTCCATGAACCCAAGGATAGGGGAGTCCCACCTCCTCAGGTAGTTGATCGCCTTCCTCGCCACCGGCTGCTTGATTGACTTGAGTATTTCGGAGATAGGATAGTCTTCGTTCCTTGGATGGATGAGTAGGTGCACATGGTCAGGTATGAAGACCCAGGCCAAAAGTCGAAATTGTGCTTCATTCTGGCCCGGTCGATCGAGTCTGCAAGATAACCGCAGGTACGGTCACAGTTGAGGAACCTCCGGTTCCTGTAGCAGCTGAATGATAGACCGTGGGCGTCGCCGGGTACGTTGTAGCGGATCGGCTTGCTCATAGGTTTCTCTGTCAGAAAAGGCCCGGATTGCGTGAGATAGTTCGTCGGCTGCACAAGGAACGATTCTGGGAAAGGAAACCTGACAAGTTCGGGTCGGTTTCGGAATAATATGAGACTCCCACAAGCTGCGGGGACTCCGCTTGTGGGAGCCACCGGTCAGTTTTGGAATGATATGAGACTCCCACAAGCTCCGAAGACTCCGCTTGTGGGAGCCACCGGTCAGTTTTGGAATGATATGAGACTCCCACAAGCTCCGAAGACTCCGCTTGTGGGAGCCACCAGCCCCCTTGTTCTTATCAATTAAACATGGTAAAAGTATTTAAGGGGGCAAGGAGGGGTTCCATGAAATCCAGAGCGATAATTCCCGCGATCGCGCTGACAGCATTAGCGCTTGTCTGCGGCTGTTTCGGAGGGGGTGGGAATCCTGTCGGAGGTAATCCCGGTGATGACAATCCCAAAGACCACAATCCCGGCGGTGACGACAGCCCTGTAAGCCTTGTTGTCGGTGAAATCACAGGTCCCGGCACGGTCTTTGAACTCGACACGGCCTCCTATACCGTCACCGCATCCGGAGATAGCGGAATCAAGTATCTCTGGAAACTGGAACCTGACACTGCCGGAACGCTTAGCGACCCGCAATTCGCGACGACCGACCTTCACGCGTCGGAAGTTGACTCCGACCTTGATGCTCTCCTGTCTGTTACCGTCGATTCGGACAACTGCGAGCCACAGACAGTATTCAAGGGCGTCAAGATCGTAGATATACCTGTCGTAGCGCAGCCGCCGGACGAGGACTCGCCAATTGCCGTCGCAAAGGCTGAACCTTTGAGTCAGAAACCTGGAGTGGACATCTATTTCACGGACGACGGCTCTTTCGATCCCGGCGGTGGCGATATTGTCAAATGGGAATGGGACTGGGACAACGACGGGATATTCGACGACGAAGGCTACGATCAACATCACGCATTTCATGTTTTCGGAAATCACCTGGTTCAATTCAGGGTAACCGACGATGAAGGTGACACTGACATCCTGGACCAGCCCCTGAGCGTGTATATCGCCGACGGATGGGGTCTCACCTGGGGCGGGGCCGCTGGTGAGTGGTATGATCTGGACGATGCCGGAGAAATGGCGCTGGATGCGGGCGGCAATATCTGCGTCGTTGCCGACTACGATTCTGACCTGGACATCGATCCTTCGACCATTGTGGACATCAGACCTGCGGGATCGTATGTGAGCCGCTTCTCACCCGATGGGTCGCTGCTGAACGCATTCCCGGTCGGTTCAAATGTCGGAATCCCACTATGGTCGACTGATATCGGAGCCACATTCGGATCGATTGATATAAGCCCGGCGGGCGAGGTCTGCGTTGCGGGTACTACGAGTTGCAGCAACGACATGCTCGGATGTTATTACGTCAACGCCGCACTTGGAATTTACAGCGTCGACGGCACCGAGCTTCTCAGCAAGGCATGGCAGGGCATATCCGAGTGGGGCGGGCTTTCCGGCCTCCTGATAACGAGGAAATACAGGGGACTGGAAGTCGCTTCCGATGACTACGGGTCCTACATGGTCCGGAAATACGAATACAACTACTCCTGGGAGCCCGGCGGAATGGGGCATCCGGGCGATCACGAAACGGCCGTAAGCGTGACAGCACAGAGATTTAGTAAGGAGCTTCTGGACCTGGAGAGTTTCGAGTGGTCCCACTCCTCCACTACCTCCGGTTACGGTCCCACATTGGCCGGCGGAACTCACATGGAAATGTCCGACTTTCAAGTGATTGGGGGAGATATCCTCATTTCCGGGAGAGAGAGCGAGATCTCGTCTAACTGGAGTTATGTGGAAACCAATGTCACCGCCCTGTTTATGAAAGGAACTGCGCTCAACCTTCCGTTCCAGAGGGTTGAACTCGGCGGGGATGATGTTTTTCCAGGGAAAATCGCACCGCTTCCGGACGGATCAACGTATATTGCGGGCTATTATACCGGCCAATTCGATGGACATAGCAGCGTCGGCTACAGCGACTGCTTCCTTGTGAGAATCGGCTCTGCCGGCTCAGTCGACTGGAGTGTGGTCTGGGGCGGCATTTATGACGACTTGGCGGCGGATGTCGTCAGTGATGCCAACGGTAACGCATATGTCTTCGGGCATTTTCACGGAACAGCCGATTTCGATACGTCAGATGGGATCTACGAAGTCACCGCCACGGGCGGACGAGACGGTTTTATTCTTAAGATCGATCCCAAGGGAACCAGCAAATGGGTCAGGACCTTCGGCGGCTCCTATCCCGATGACATGGTCAAAGCGGTAGATATTGCGGTCGACGATGTGAATTGCCTTTACCTTCTCGGCGAATTTCGAGGAAAAACGGATGTCGATCCGACTGCAGGTCAGCAGATTCACAACGCAAACGGTCCGAATGACGTTTTCCTGATCAAGATGCCGGCCGGCGGAACCTGGTGATTGACAGCCATAGACCGCTACGTCGATTCGTTCTCGCCGCTTGCTTGTTCTGATCGGTGGCTCCCACAAGCGGAGTCTTCGGAGCTTGTGGGAGTCTCCTATTACCATCCCATCGGAGGTCGGTTTGGCGATTATGAGCAGCCGGTCTTGAGTGCTTTGCTGGATTCGGGAGGCCGATGGCTAACGCCATCGGGTACGCGCTCGCTGACGCTCGCGCTTCCGACCCGCATTGTGAGGCAACGGTTCCGAAGCGCGAGCGTCAGCGAGCGCGTACCCGGCGGCGTCAGCCACCGGAAGACACGCGCGACCTCCGTCATCCCATCCGCAATCGGTATCTGAGCACGAGCCACAGCGCGATCCACACGACTGTCGCGAAAATCCCCAGCCACAGTGCCATCTGGAGGATCGCCACGGGATCGGTACCCGCGCCGATGGTGAACCCGTGACGGCTGAAGGTCTGGCCGGAAAACGCGAGACGGTTTTCGAGGGACAGAAAAAGGGTGACCGGCTGATCGCCCAGGGGCCTCGGGATGTAGGCTCCGAAGCTGCGAACGAAATCGCGCAGGAAATCATTTCCCGCCGCGAGGAGGGTCAGAGCGACCGGAAGAAGGACCGCTGCAACAACCCCCACGGGATTTCGCCAGACAAGCGCTCCGATCATGCCGAACGCGGTCAGGGCCATGCCAAGCACTGCGAACACGAGAAGGATCGCGGGCGCGCTGAGAAGGATCGAGGCGGTCCCCATGTTTGTGTTGATGAACCAGAGGTAGAGAAGGGTTTCAGGGAGCGAGACGAGCGCGAACGGGATCGCGCCGCGATTGAGTGCGGTGATCGCCATCGCTGCCGCGACATCGTCACCATGCGCCAGTGTGATGCGAAAATGCTCCCAGAGGGATTTCTTCGTGTCGGAGCAGACCAGAAGCGCGGGAACCGTCGCCAGCTGAAACCGAATCAGGATGAAGAGTCCCACCAGCACGCCTGTCGCGTATCTTTCCAGAATGCCCTGCTGGTTCCACCCGGCCTGGCTGTCGGAATAGAGGCGCCAGGCGAAAATCCCGGCGAGATAGAGAATGCCCAGCATCATGAGCCAGTAAACCTTCAGCCAGCCCAGTTCGTACAGAATCCGGTGATTCCACCTGCGGATAAGCGCGGTTGAGGGCGTGTCCTCTCCCAGGGGGTTCTTCAGCGGCGACTTGTTCCAGTCTATCGGGCTCATGTTATCGGATTTCTATCTCGTTCCCCCTCATGTACCGCTCGCAATAAATGCAGAACAGCAGGATCGGACTCTCCTGGACCAGCTTGAATCTTGTGGCGGTGCCCTCGACATTCGTCACGCAGTTCGGGTTCGGGCATTTCAGGATGGCTTTCACTTCCTCCGGAAATTTCACCTTGAATTTCTTCCTGACCTCGTAGTCCTCGATGATATTCACCGTGGCGTTGGGGCTGATGACCGACAGCTTGTCGACATCCTCCTGGGTGAGGAACCGGTCGGCGATCTTGATGATGCCCTTCTTGCCGAGCGCCTTGCTCTGGAAATTCGTGCCGACCGTGACCGTCTCCTCGATCTGGTCGTCGATGCCGAGGATTCTCACGACCTCGAAAACGACGCGGGGGTTGAGGTGGTCGATCACTGTTCCTTTTTCGATCTGGGAGATTGTCCGCGTGGCTTTTTTCGATTCGTTTTTCATGATACCGCCCCCATGACAAGGCTGATCAGGGCCATTCGGGTCGGGATTCCGTTCGCCGCCTGACGGAAGTAGATCGCGTACGGCGTGCTGTCCACTTCCTCGGAAAGCTCGTCCACTCTCGGCAGAGGATGCAGGATGCGAAGGTCCGGGTTGCACCCTTCGAGGAAGGACTTCGAGATGTTGTAGCCCTCACGGACCTTGTCGTAATCCAGGTCGGCGCCGAAACGCTCGCGCTGTATGCGCGTCACATAGAGAATGTCGAGGCTGCCCTTGGCCGACTCGAAATTCTCGAACTCCCGGAACGCGACTCCCGAGGCGGCGAGTTCCTCCAGCAGATCCGACGGCATCTCGAGGCCCTTCGGCGAAACGAAACAAAGCTCGCAGTTGAACCGGCCCAGAGCGTGCGCAAGCGAATGCACCGTGCGACCGTACTTCAGGTCGCCCATGAACCCGACCTTCAGATTCTCAAGCCTCCCCTTTTCCTGCTTGATGGTGTAGAGATCGAGGAAGGTCTGTGACGGATGCTGATTAGCGCCGTCGCCCGCGTTGAGGATCGGGATTCCGGCGATCTCGCTCGCCAGCCTCGCGGAGCCTTCCACCGGGTGGCGCATCGCGATCAGGTCGGCGTACGACTCGACGATCTTGATGCTGTCGGCGAGGCTTTCGCCTTTCTTGGTGGACGTCGAGCCGGGGTCGGCGAAACCCATCACCTTGCCTCCGAGTCGAAGCATGGCCGACTCGAACGAAAGCCGCGTACGGGTGGACGGCTCGAAGAAAAGGGTCGCGAGAATCTTTCCGGGAAGGCTCTCCGAGAACTTCTCCGGCTCGCGGTCCATCGCTGCGGTGACCTCGAGCACGTGAAGAATCTCATCGCGCGTGAAGTCCCGCATCGAAATGATACTGCGTCCTAGGAATGTCGACATTGAGGGTTGCCCTCGGTTAAGTGGTAATCAGACCTGCGCGAAGTATAGCGGGATCGTAACGGTGGCGCAAGCAGCCGGGGAAGGGATGGGGAATTGATCTGCATATGTGATATAATTACGAAGTTCCGACATGCTTTTGGTACGAGAGGAGTGACGCCGTGTCCGATGAGAACCCCACTCTTGTAGAATTCAAGCGCCTACTCTGGGAAGGACGCCGCCTGCAGTCCGCTGGCAAGGAGGGGGAGGCTAGGGACCTCCTGGAGCAGGCCATTAAGTTGGCGGAAGAGGCGGGCTTGGGCGGCGAGGCGAATATCGCCAGGGCTTCCATTCTGGAGATGGAGTCAAAGTACGACGAGGCCAATACAGCCGTCGATGCAGCACTTGCAGATCCAGGTTTCGCACTTACTGGCGAAGCTTGGCACCTTCGGGGTTCGATTCACGAATCGCAGGAAGAACATGACGCAGCAATCGAGTGTTATCGGAAGGCGACTGAGACACCGGGATACGACACGCCCGGAAATTCCTGGTTCAACATGGGGAGTGCTTACGGAGAAAAGGAGGAATTCGACAAGGCGATCGAGTGCTACCAGAAGGCGGTTGACAGTCCTGGCTACGAAACACCGGGCATAGCCTGGACCGGCATGGGGCTCGCCTTCCTAGAGAAAAAGGAATTCGACAAGGCAATCGAGTGTTGTACGAAAGCTGGCGAGAGTCTAGGGGACGGCGACGCCGCCTATGCATTCGCCGTTATGGCGTTGGCTCACCATCACAAGGGGGAATTCGACAAGGCAGTCGAATATTACCTGAAGGCAGTTGAAACCCCCGGCTTCGACGCATCGGGTGAGGTTTGGAGTGCCATGGGGCTGGCTTGCTACAGCAAGAAGGAGTTCGATAAGGCAATCGACTGTTTTGGTAAGGCCATTGAGAGTCCAGGCTTCGACGCATTGGGCACTGTCCAGTTGATGATTGGGGGTGTCTATCTGAAAAAGGGAAAGATCTCTGAGGCGCTCGAAGCTTGGGAGAAAGCTGTCAATCTGTTCCGACAAGCAGGTGATGCTGAGTGGGCTTCGATTGCCGAATCGATGATCCGTAGCGCGAAGATGGCGCCGGAACTCAGGAGCCCTGTCGAAGATGCGATCCTGAAAGACTCCGGTCAGCCTGCCAAGCCAGCCGAGCCGGGTGCCGCCGAGCCTGAGCCAAGCGTCGAGTCTCGAATGCTCTCCAAGATAAGCAGTGAGGAGGAGGACTGCTACAGGGCCTACCGGACAAAGCAACCGGAGTCTGGTAGAAAGTATGCTCTCGCGACTCTACGGGGCTTCAGCTCATCCGTTCCTGTGGTCGGCGATGCCACACGGGAAGAGGTCCGGGGCGGTGGATACATGCTCAAGTGGAGAGGAAAAGCGCTGGTCATTGATCCCGGCTTTGATTTCCTGCGCAACTTCCATGCCCGACCTTTCAACGTCTGCGAAATCGACGCCGTCATTGTCACTCACAACCATACAGACCACAACTTCGACATGCGGGCCATCGACGACCTGCGATATGAACTGGGACGCAGGGGAGGAACTCCCGAGGAGCGGGAGCAATGGAAGTACCACCTCCTCGTTGACGAGGATTCGATTCCTCTCCTCCCCGAACGGTCGGAATCAGGCTATCAGCCTCGCATGCCAAAACACTTCGATACGGACAGATTACGGGACTATCGAGCCGAATGTCACGACCTCCGAGAGCTCAGATGCAATCCATTGCCCTTCTGCGTCAAGTACTTCAAGACGATTCATACCAGTGATGTCCCTCGTTCGATTGGGCTTCGGGTCGAGTGTTTCGACGAAGGAGGGAAAGACGCTGCGCTGATCGTTGGCTACTCGAGCGACACCGAGTACTCCGATGATCTCTGTACCGAATTGTGCCTCGGTGGCTGCAACATCCTGATTGCGCATATCAGTCAGCCGGACCCTGACGAGTTCGCTGATCCCACATTCTTGAAAAAGAAACACCTCGGATACAGAGGAGTCCAGAAGCTAATCGACCGGTGCAAGCCCAGACTGACACTGGTGGGTGAGTTCTGGGCCGGGCTTGCGGACTTGCGGATCGATCTCACCAAGGGCTTGCGTGCTCTGTGCGAAACTGACGCTATTCTCCCCTGTGACATCAACCTGATGATCAACCCTAAGGATCGGGACAACCTGAAGATCTGGTGCACAAACTGCGATGTGGAGTATCCAATCGGGGAGATAACCGTAACGAGTCCGCCGACACCCTTTGGTCGTCTCGGTTACCTGTGCAAGAATTGTCGGGCGTGACTTCGCCGGTATAATAATATGAGACTCCCACAAGCTCCGAAGACTCCGCTTGTGGGAGCCACCGGTCTCCTACTCCGCTCCCAGCAGCCTAAGTATAATCGCTTTCTGGATGTGCAGGCGGTTTTCGGCCTGGTCGAAGACGATCGACTGCGGGCCGTCGAGCACCTCCGCGGTCTGCTCCTCGCCCCTCATCGCGGGAAGGCAATTCATAAATACGGCCGTCGGCTTCGCGAGCTTCATCAGGTTGGCGGTCACCTGGAAAGGCATCAGATAGCCGAACCGTTCTTCGCGCTCGTCGTCCGGGATGTGGTAGCTCATCCAGCTGTCGGTGTAGACCACGTCCGCGTCCTTCACCGCCTTGACCGCGTCCGCGAGCACCTCGACCTTCGTTCCGGCGCTCTCAGCGAGCTTTTGCGCGGTTTTGACGACCTTCGGGAGCGGCTGATATTCCTCCTCATCGGGACCCGCGGTCCTGATGTTCATCCCCGCGAGCGGACACCCGTGCAGGAGGGAGTGCGTGACGTTGTTGTTGCAGTCGCCGACGTACGCCAGCGTCAGACCCTCGGTTTTCCCGAAATGCTCGCGTATCGTAAGGAGGTCGCCGAGAATCTGGCAGGGATGGGAGAAGTTAGTGAGCCCGTTGATGACCGGTATCGTGCTGTTCTTCGCGAGCTCGACGATGTGCTTATGCTCGTGAAGACGCGCCATCATGATGTCGCACATGCGGCTGATCACTTTCGCGGTGTCGGCGATGGATTCCTTTTTTCCGAGGGGTGAGTCCTTGATGCTGTAGAAGATGGCGTGACCCCCAAGCTGGGTCATCCCGACCTCGAAGGAGACCCTCGTTCTCAGCGAGGGTTTTTCGAAGAGCATGAGGAGAGTCTTCCCGCGCAGGGGCTTGCTAAGCTGCTTGCAGTAGGCGTCGGGATCGGACTTCATGGATGATTTGACCTTGGCCGCAAGGTCGAGGAGGCCCTTCACATCGGCGGGCTTGAGCGTGTCGAGATCGATCAGGTGTTTCATGGGGAGTACCTCGTGCGAGAATCTGCGCCGGGCTGTCCGGACCGCGGCGTAGTATACACAGATTGGAGTTAGTCGTACAGGCTGAGCTGGGGCGATTGTGCGAAGACCGTCCCGACAGGGGATTCGGGGTCGAATATTTTCTCGAAATCGTCGAGCGGTCCGAGAAAGGCTCTGCGTCCCCCTGATTTAAGGAAATCGCGAATGGCCTCGAGCTTCGGGCGGATCGAGCCGGGATCGAGGTTGTTGCCATCGAGAAAAGATTCGAGTTCACCGAGGGTCATGGTCGGGATGAACTCGTCGTCCCTGCAACGGGCGGTGCGGTAAAGCCCTTTTGCCTCCATGAGAATGACAAGCTCGATTTCGGCCCCGTCGAAATAGGTGAGAAGGTTGGAGGCGAGAAGTGCGCTAGTGAGATCCTTGTCGATAACCACCTCGCTGGGCTGGAAGGAGTCGATGCCTGCGTCGGTCCCAGGCTGACCGCGGCGGGGGTTGAAGACCGGGATTCCGCCGCCGCCGCAGCATATGGTGATCGCGCCGTTCTCGAGAAGAGCGGCGATGGTCCCGAATTCCTCGATCGCATAGGGTTTCGGAGACGGGACAACGCGCCTGATCTTGCCGGGCTCGCCGTCCGGTACCTTATATACCAACCCGCGCTTTTCAAACTCTCTCCGGCCGGCCTCATCATTGGGACGCCACGGTCCTACGTATTTTGTGTATTCGTCGAGCGTGAACCGGTTCTTCTCGACATACACGTGTGTCAGGATACAGGCAGCGGGATGCTCGCGGAATCGGGGGTGATTCTGCATCTCATGGATGATCCAGTGCCCGATCCGTCCCTGGGTGTTGGCGACGCAATCGGCAAGGCCGAGCTCGGGAAGGCCTTCGGCTTCGAATGCGCGATAAGAGCGGATGAGGTCGTTTCCCACCTGGGGACCATTGCCGTGAGTCAGGGCGAAGGCGGTGTAACGGTCGAGCGCTGCGGTGAGCTTTCCGACAGCCTGACGCAGGTTCGCCATCTGGATGGACGGCTCGGCGGGCTGCCCCTTGTGGAGGATCGCGTTTCCTCCGAGGGCGATGACTGCAAAGCGCTTCTGCATGCCTTCGAGATAACCCATGTATGTCCGGCTCCCGGATGGGCGGAAACATTAATTCTACCGAACCTTTGCAGCTTTGCCAACAGCCCGACCTATCTGTGCGGCCGGCCATGCTTCCCGGCAGGTCAAGGCGTGTTTATGCGAAGCGCGCGTTCCGGGAAGGACACTAATAGAGAAAAGGATATCGGTGGCAGGAGATCTGTGAAGACTCATGGCTAACAAACGTGAAGTGAGCAAGGCAATCCGAGGCCTCAATGAGAAGACAACCTTGCATGCCGAGGACATGTACCGCAATTTCTTCGACAACGCCCAGGTGGGCTTCTTTCGCACCAGGCTCAGCGATGGGAAGGTGCTGATGGCCAATGACGGGATGGCGCAGATGCTGGGCTATTCGCGCGCAGAAGAAATCATGAATGACTCCTTCGCGAGCGAGCACTATGTGGATTCCGGAACACGCGAGCGTATGGTGGCCGAGTTGATGGAGAAAGGGGAGGTGAAGAACTTCGAGGCCCGTTTCAGGTGCAAAGATGGTTCGGCGATCTGGGCCCGGTTCACGGCCAGGCTCTGCCCCGGCAGGGACTACCTCGAAGGTGTGCTGGTTGATGTGACCGAGGAGAAGCGCGCCGTTGAGGCCCTGAGGGTGAGCGAGGAGAGATACCGGATTCTTGCGGACAATGCGGTCGACCTCGTGTGGTCGCTTGATTCGGAAGGGAGGATCACATACTGCAGCCCCTCAGTGTACAACCTCACCGGGTATCGGCCGGACGAGCTTATCGGCAAACCTTTCGTGGATAGCCTGTCGAGCGACTCGGTGCTTTCCGTGTTGCCGATCTGGGAAGAGAAAGCCGGGTCCCGCAATCTGGAGGAGCCGGTCACCGTCGAGGTCGAGTTCGCAAGGAAGGACGGGTCGACTGTCTGGACGGAGGTAATCGCGGCAGTTCGAGTCGATGAGGACGGGAATTTCGCGGGCGCGCAGGGGATGGCGCGAGAGATCACGCAGCGAAAGCTCGCGGAGGAGGAGATCAGACAGAAAAACATCGAGCTGCAGGCCGCGCTTGCCGTGAAGATGGAATTCCTGTCGATGGTTTCCCACGAGCTTCGCACGCCCCTCGTGCCGATTATGGGATACAGCGAGCTTCTTCTGGACGGGATGCTCGGCGATCTGTCGAAGGAGGCCAAAGATGCCCTCCGCGTCATACACAAACGCTCGCAGGACCTCAAGCGACTGATCGAGGACCTGCTTCTCGTCTCCCGGATGGATCAGCGTGCGGTGAGGATCGAATCGAAACCGGTTTCTGCGGATCACCTGGTTCGGAGCCTTCTGGAATCCTACCAGGCGTTGGATCATGGGAAAGATGTGAGCTTCCTTCATGAATGCGAGCCATGTGAAATCATGGCCGACCCGGAGCGCCTGAAACAGGTGCTTCACAACCTGATCGGCAACGCGGTCAAGTACTCGAAGGAAAGCGTTGTTGTCACTGTGAGAACCGGAAAGCGGAATGGTAGCGGGTTCATCCAGATCTCCGACAACGGGATAGGGATCTCGCGCAAACATCTGCCTCACGTTTTCGAGAGGTTCTACCAGGTCGAGGATCTGGACACGCGAACTCATGAGGGAACCGGCCTGGGGCTGGCGATCACCCGCGGATTGGTGGAACTCATGGGCGGCACGATCCAGGCGGAAAGCGAGCTCGGAGTCGGCAGCACTTTCACGATTGCCTTACCCCTGGCGCCTGAGGGGGAGATCTCGCAGGGAGGGGAGGGTAAAGGTTCTGACGGTCAGGGAGTCGAAAGGTCCGGACGGCAATTGAGCTTGAAGACCCGGCGCAAGCGGGTTCTGGTGATCGACGATGATCCGGTGACGGCAGCGGTGGTTCAGGGGATGCTTCGGGACCGGTACGATGTCGTGACTGCCCCGACCGCCTCCGAGGTTTTACAGACCGTTCGCTTGAATGGTATAGATCTGGTCCTTCTCGACTGGTTGATGTCGGGCATGGACGGTCTCAGTGTGCTCAGGGAGATCAAGTCGAATGAGTCGACCAAAGGTGTGCCGGTGGTCCTGTTGTCGGGCATAACGGAGCATGATGCGATTGACAAGGTGCTCCAGAGCGGCGCTGCGGGATTCGTCCCGAAGCCTTTCAGAAAGGAAGACCTTGTCTGCCTGCTGCAAGACCTGATAGGGGATTAGACTCAGAGGCAGTAGCGTTTGCAGACTCTGTACGACAGGTTCTTGGTCGGGGGCGGCTCGTCCCAGTCAACGACGATATCCACAGGGGTGCCGATCCGGACCCAGTCATACAGCCACCTGGCGTTCTCATGACTGAGCCGGATGCAGCCGTGGCTCGCGACCGACCCGAGATGCCTCAGGTAACTCGTGCCCTGTAGGGCGTGCATGCCGAACGATCCGTCCGGGGTGATGGCCATCCAGTTCAGCATCCATGCGTCGTACTTGCGGGAATACGCTCTCGGAGCGCGACTTCTCACGCTGTAGTGTCCCGGCGGTGTGCGATGTCCGGACACGCCGGTTGAGACGGGGAATCGCTGGACAATCATGTCGCCCTCGAAAACCCACATGCGCTGGTCTGTGAGCGAGATGATAATGCTCTGCTGAGGCACACTCGGCGGTTCGGGGGGCGCCGCGGGACCGATCAGCTCGGTCGGACCCTCGGTGCGTCTCCACTGGGCGAAAGAGGGTGGTTTCTCGTTCACGATCGTCTCGGTGTCGGCAATCGGACGGGCGCTCAGGTCGGAGACGGAAAGGCACATCAGGCTGAGCATTCCTGCGAAAAGCAGTATTTTTGCGGTGTTGAAGCGGAACATTCCTTCGACCTTCCTGTCAGCCACTCCGAAGCCCTTGAAGGACCAACCCTCTCCTGTTAGTATTGTCAGGACATCAAGACGCTGATAGTCTATACAATCTTAATGCCAAAAGGGTGAACAGGGGGCAATTCTACTCATTTGCGGACCAGAGCGCGATCGTCGAGGCAAAAAAAAGCAGCCGAGTTAGACGTAGGGGGGGAACGCCTGAACTCGACTAAGAACCTTATAACACATGCGCCTGCGGACTGTCAATAGTTTTGGTTAATTAATGGCAAACTATTTGGGAAGTTGAATACGTGTTACAAAAACTGAACGGGACCATGGACATGATGAGACTTTTCTTTGCCATCGACCTTCCTGAGACGCTCAAAGCCCCGATCGCGCCTGTGGTGAGCTCGCTTGGCGATCTGGGGCGTCACGTCAGGCCGGTCGGGGAGGGCAGCCTGCACGCGACCCTCCTTTTCCTTGGGGAGCAGCCTCCAAGTGTCCTGCCCGATCTGGTGGAGATAGCGAAGGGGGCGGTTGCCGGCGCAAGGCCGTGCAGACTGGAAATCGGGCCGGTTGGATTCTTCCCCCGCGTGTCATTTTTGACACTCGTTGGCGAAACCGAGACACTCACAGTGATTGCATCCGTTCTGTCAGATGGGTGCGGAAACTATCTCGAGAACCCGGAGACGAGGCCGTTCAAGGCTCACATTACTCTGTCTCGTCACAAGGAGAGGATATCTCCCGGCGAGAAGGAGAGGATAGCCTCGCTTCTCTCCTCGTTCGAAGGCCTGTCCTTGACCGTCGATGAGCTCATTCTCTTCGAAAGCGAGCTCACGCGGTCGGGCGCCATATATACGCCGGTTGAGAGGTTCAGGTTCGGGGGATGAGGGTCGGAAAAAAGAGCGCATAGGGGCGTTTTTCACTTGCATTGCAGACTAAACTTTTGTATGGTATTACCCGACAAAGGAATCGCGACCTGAAATGCTATACTGTGGTCAGCTTTTGCAGGTCTGATCCGTTGTAGAATCGAAATCCCCAGAAAGAAACCTCCCGCTTACGGGAGGAGAAAGGCTCGGCAAGATATGGAACGGGAAGACAGCGACACAAGGAAGAAATCACTGGAGCTGGCGATCGGACAGATCGAGCGGCAATTCGGGAAAGGAGCGGTGATGCGGCTGGGGGACTCCGCGATGATGGCGCGTCCTGATGTCATCTCGAGCGGGCTCTTATCGCTCGACCTGGCGCTCGGGGTCGGCGGACTTCCTCGAGGGAGGATAATGGAGATTTACGGGACCGAGGGTTCCGGGAAAACCACTCTTGCACTGCATATTGCTGCCGAGGCGCAGAAGATCGGGGGCACGGTGGCATTCATCGATGCCGAGCACGCGCTGGATCCGTCCTACGCCCGTCGCATCGGCGTCAACACCGACGAACTCCTGATCAGTCAGCCGGACACCGGGGAGCAGGCTCTCGAAATCTGCGAGATGCTGGTCAGGTCGAACGCGGTGGACCTGGTCATCATCGATTCGGTCGCCGCCCTGGTACCCAAGGCCGAGATCGACGGGGAGATGGGCGATGTGCATGTGGGTCTGCAGGCGAGGCTGATGAGCCAGGCGATGCGCAAGCTGACCGCCGCGGTGAGCAAGTCTCACGCCATGATCGTGTTCATCAACCAGATCCGCGAGAAGATCGGCGTGATGTTCGGCGATCCGACGACAACCACCGGCGGACGGGCGCTGAAGTTCTACGCGACGATCCGCATGGACGTACGCAGGCTGGGGAGCATAAAGCAGGGGAACGATATGGTCGGCAGCCGGGTCGTGATCAAGGTTGTCAAGAACAAGATGGCGCCGCCGTTCAGGCAGGTTGAAGCGGACATTATTTTCGGCAAGGGTCTGTCCAGGATCGGGGACCTGCTCGATCTTGCCGTCGAGCACGGCGTCATCAAGAAATCCGGCGCATGGTTCTCGTACAATGACGAGAAACTGGGCCAGGGCCGCGAAAATGTTCGGGACTTCCTGGAGGAAAACAAGGACCTTCTGGACGAGATTGAAGCCGCGGTGCGCCGCGAGTTCGGCCTTGGCGACGACGATTCGGTGGAAATTCCCGACCGCGTGCCCGCCGAAGCTCTGGAAGCCGAGTGAGCCCGTGCCGAGCACGTCTCGTGCTTCGGATGTGTCGAGCACGTC
>CAYGZQ010000004.1:0-2479 GCA_964354375.1 uncultured Planctomycetota bacterium | reverse complement strand
AGCCGAGTGAGCCCGTGCCGAGCACGTCTCGTGCTTCGGATGTGTCGAGCACGTCCCGTGCTTCGGATGTGTCGAGCACGTCCCGTGCTTCGGATGTGTCGAGCACGTCCCGTGCTTCGGGTCTCGGAGCTGACTCGTCCCGAGTCGCAGGCTGGGATTCGGGTTGCCTGGGGAAGGATTTTCGGTTAAAATTAACATTTGCGGAGGGTGCAGATTTTTCCCATGCCCGCATGGGGAACCTGTGCGTTTGTTTTGCGCACCTGACAAGGAGGCGTAAGCATATGCGACCGACCATTCTGATAGAACTACCCTCGGAGGTGTTACACATACATGACGTCAATCCTTTTGTATTCAAGCGTTGCCGCCGGATTCATTCTCGGCGGAATTGTAGGCTGGGTTATCAAGCACTACCTCGATAAAGCGAAGACGGAGACGGCGGCACAGAAGGCAGAGCGCATAGTCAGTGAGGCGAATACCAAAGCGGATGCTGAAGCCAATGCCACAATAATCAAGGCAAAGGACAAAGCGGAAGCGCTGAGGATCGATGCGGAGCGGGAGAACAAGAAGCGCAGAAAGGACATCGAGCGGCTTGAGATCAAGCTCCAGAAAAAGGAGGAAGGGTTCGACAACAAGTTAGAGAACCTGCAGAAGCGTCTCGAGAATCTCGACAAGAAAGAGAAGCGCATAGTCACTCTGGAAACGGAGCTCGAAACCAAGGTCGCCGAGCAGGACAAGGAAATCGAGCGGATAGCCGGCCTGAGCCAGGATCAGGCGAAGAACTTCCTCCTGGAACGCACTGAGAAGAAGCTGGACCTCGAATACGCCAAGCGACTTGCCGACCATGAGGTGCGGGTCAAGGAAGACGGCGACAAAATCTCCAAGAAGCTGGTCACTCTCGCGATCCAGCGCACTGCCGTGGATCATGTGGCTGAGACCACGACCAGCGAAGTCAAACTCCCGTCGGATGACATGAAGGGGCGGATCATCGGGCGCGAGGGTCGCAACATCCGCACCTTCGAGACCCTCACGGGCGTCGAGGTGATTATCGACGACACTCCGGAGGCGGTGGTCCTGTCGGCATTCGACCCGGTGAGAAGGGCGATCGCGAGGCTCACCCTCGAGAAGCTGGTCCAGGACGGCCGGATTCATCCCGCCAGGATCGAGGAGTCATTCGAAAAATCCAAGAAGGAAATCGACAAGTCGATCTGGGAGGCCGGCCAGCAGGCCGTTCTCGAGGTCGGCATCGGCGATGTGAACCCGGAGCTCGTCAAGCTGCTGGGCCGATTGAAGTACCGGACCAGCTACGGCCAGAACATCCTCAAGCACTCGATCGAGGTGGCGTACCTCACGGGCAACCTTGCCGCGGAGCTCGGGACGAACCCGACGCTCGCGAGGCGTTGCGGTCTTTTTCACGACATAGGCAAGGCTCTCGATCACGATGTGCAGGGCACGCACGCCTCGATCGGCTCGGAGCTCGCGCGGAAGTACAAGGAGCCGAAGGGCGTCGTGCACGCCATCGCCGCGCATCACGCCGAGATCGAGCAGAAGACGATCGAGGCTATACTCGTGCAGTCCGCGGACGCGATCTCCGCGGCTCGACCCGGTGTGCGCGGCGAGACGCTCGAGAGCTATATCCGCAGACTGACCGACCTCGAAGATATCGCCGCCCAGTTCGAAGGCGTCGACCGGTGTTTCGCGATCCAGGCGGGTCGCGAGATAAGGGTCATTGTCGTTCCGGAGGAAGTGGACGACCAGCTCATACCGCTGCTGGCGAGAAAGGTGGCGGACAAGATCGAGGAGCAACTGGACTATCCGGGCCAGATAAAGGTGACCGTGATCCGGGAAATCCGCGCGCACGAGATCGCGAGCTAGAAAAGGCCTGTCACTTGAAGTAGATTGAAACACCCGCAGCGAAAGTCGCGGGGCTTTTCGTCGCCGCGGTCCCGGGCACGTTCGGGGAATCGCTTTGTCTATGCCCGGCGGAGTTCAGGTGACTTCGTTACCACAGTTCACTCCTCGGCGTAGCCCATGCAGCCCTTCACCTTGTGGGGTGTGTCCCCGCCCATACGATCCGACCATGCGGTCCAGTAAAGGCTGTCATCACCTTCCGTTTCGCCAATAAGACTTGATGCGGTACCCCAGTTGTGGAGCATGAAATCATTCACGTCCAGACTGAAGTAGCCCTCAGCATAAAGGTCGACACCGGTTGCTTCGACAATGCTGCCTGCGCTGTCGATGGACCAGAGATTCGCGTACGTATCCCAATCGGATTCCGAGTCGGTCGCCATGAATGTGACCGATGCGGTGTCACCGTCTGAGTTGTCTACGGCAAGGGAGGGCCACGTGCCCTCGTCAAAATCCCAAGTCTCACCTGGGTCGCTTAACCATGTGTAGGCGCTGTAGTCGAGCGAGCTGATGCCGTAAACGCCATACACTCCCGTGTACGGGTCGCATGTGTCCTGCACAAACACGACCGCCG
>CAYGZQ010000003.1:0-121783 GCA_964354375.1 uncultured Planctomycetota bacterium | reverse complement strand
CGACCGGCAGAAGCATATGGACCGACTGGTTCCAGGAGCAGCTAAAGAAGGCTGAGGAACTGCTCCAACGCGCGGACAAGCGCAGGATGGGCAAGTTCAGGATGGTCGAGAAGAGTGTTGCCGATGCCGTCGGGCGCTTGAGGTTACCCGAGGCTGAGTCGTTCCTGTTCTTTCTCGACGCTCTCTGCATCGTCACAGTGGGCCGTGGAGTGATCCAGCTGGACCAGCGCGATTTCCCGATCGTCCTCGCAGGCTTTCTCACGGGATGGCACATCCCGGCCCGCGATGAAAAGGACTGGCGCGAGATCATCAAGCGCAGACTTCAGAAAGAAGGAGCCTTGTGCCAGAAGGTTACATCTGTGGCCTCGGTACAGCTTCTCGGCAAGCGCATGAATGTCGTACGGTGCAGCGACGGGCATTTGAAGGCAGCCCAGATACTGGTAGTGCCGGAATCGGATCGCTATCGTCATCCCTCGGAGCCGACCGACAGGGACGCGGCCGGTTCCATAAGATGGATGAGTTGGTTCGGTCGCGTTGACGGGCATTCGGAGAAGCAGTCCGTGGTCGGCGTCATAAACGCGAGCGACAGACGTCCCCCGATTAACGACAACTTCATTACCTACCATCTCAGACCGGGCAAGAAAAGCCTGCTTACGGTGTCCGCTCCGGTCGAGGCTCGTTATTTCGCGGGAGGAGCCAGACAATTGGCCTCCATCGCTCAAGTTGCCAGGCATCTCCTCGAACACCGCCTTGTGTGGGCCATCGAGAGCCTGACCCACGACCTGGGAGATCCAGCCGGACCCGAGATCACGCTTCCCGGCGCGGCCCCGTCGCTGAGCTACCCGGAGGGCCCGCTGTGGGGAGATGACATTTTCGCGCGGCTGAAGGCGGCCGATCGCCTGAGTCGCCACCTCGTCGAGAGACTGAAGTAGATTGCAGGGTCGCAATGAACCTTCCGGCGTTTCCCTGAGGTATACTTATTAGGGTCGGGTCTGCGGATTTCCGCAGGATGAGGACACGGCTATGCGCACAATCCATTCTGTCATGTTGTTCTTGTTAGCGGCATTTCTGACGGTCCCGGTCGCGACTTCGGCACAGGACGAGGCTCCCGTCTCGACAAACCAGAGAGTGGATTTCGTCCTGGTGTGCAGCACCCTTGAGCTGGCTTTCGACACCTGGGACCAGGAGACAGCGCCGGATTCCGTGCAGCTTGATGCGTACCGGGTGGCTTCAGGATTCCTTGCCGGGATTCCCTTCCACTACGAGGCAAGCCGGGACAAGCTGACCGTATTCGAACAGGTGGATGAGGCCGCGGACAAGCTGGAATACAGGGGATTCAGGGACGAAGGCATGGGAGTCCTCTATTTCGACTACACGGTCTGGGTGCCGTCGAGCACCCGTGTCGCCGCTCGAACGGGCACAAGTTACCAGGGGCACGGGGTCAGCGAGTTGGAGGACGAGGCCTGGGCGAGGAGCGAGGCGCGGTCCAGCGCATTCGATGAAGCTGTCAGGGAGGCCATCACGCAGCAATACACGGAGCGCAACAAGCTGTTGCCGGGGATTCTCGACGGCAGAATCACCTGGTATGAAGTCAGCCGTGACGAAGTCGACCCCGAGAGCGGCAGCTACATTTTCGACATCGAAGCCTGGGTCGCTTTCTACGAGGAGCAGGCGGCAGAATGATCGACCCCCAGGCTCTCGCCGAAGCGCTGGCATCCTGCAGAAACAAGTGGACCGTGGAATGCCTGGATTGCGTCGACTCCACCAACCTGGAGCTTGGGCGGCGTTTCAGTGGTGAAAGGACTGTCTCACATTTTCTCTTATGGGCCGAAGAACAGACGGAAGGCCGAGGACGGCTTCAGCGGCGATGGTTTTCCGTCCCGGGGGCCGACATCACCGTGTCGGTCTGTTTTCCTGCGCCGGTGGAGCGGGGCAATATCCCGAAGCTGTCGCTCTGCGCCGGGCTTGCGCTGGTGAGAGTTGTCGGAAGCCGCTTCGGTCTCGAAGCCCAGGCGCGCTGGCCCAACGATGTAGTGACCCCGAAAGGTAAGCTGGCAGGGATTTTATCAAGCTATCTCCCGACCCCGAACGCCATCGTGTGCGGAGTCGGCATCAACGTTAACTCTCAATCCGATTCCATCATCCTTGAGGAGACTCGCAGGAGGACGACCCTTTTTGCCGAGCTGGGTCGAGAGGTCGCCAGGGAGACTCTGACCGGCTCGTGGGTGGCCGCGTTCGAGAATCTGTGGCCGCTGGCGGAAGTCAAGCGATTCCGTGACCTCAAACGCGAGTTCGATTCCGTGAGCTTCTACCGGGATCGGAAGGTTCGGGTTCTGAAAGGCGCTCAGGCAAAGCGCGACACGGAATCCGGATGCGAGGAATTCGAAGGGACTGCCCGCAGCATCGATACGGACGGATCGCTTCTGGTCGATCTCACCGATGGGGGGACGTACGAGGTGAGCATGGAAGACGTGTTGATTCCGCTCAAGTAGCGCTGCTGTGACCCCGTGCGATCTCTGGACTCCAACCCCATTGGGCCGATATAGTTTGTATGCGCCCTGGGAGACGGGGTGCCGATTCGCGTGCCTTTTCGGCGAGACCGAAATGCCGATCCGGACACACTACCGCAAACGTCCACGGTTCACCGAGCCGATTCCGCCTCGACCCCTGTCGATCGCGCGCCTGATCGACGTTGTGGTGGAGACTCTTTCCTCGCTCTGGCTGCCCCTGCTCGTCTTCCTTGTTCCCCTGCTCTGCTATTGGCCTGTGCTTCAGTCAGGGTTTGTGTCCGACGACTATTTCTATCATGCCACGTTCACGTACAAGCTCTCCGATTTCATAAAGAGGATCGTCGAGATTCGCGCGGGAGATATCCAGTTCCCGTTTTTCCGGCCGGTCGCGATCGAGTCCTTCCGACTGGACTACCTCCTGTGGGGCTCCGACGCGGTCGGGTTTCATTTCTCCAGCCTGCTCCTTCATTCACTGAACGGGGTCCTGCTCTTCTTTCTTGCGCGAGCGATCGGGCTGAAGCGATTCGGCGCCGCGACATGCGCGCTTGTCTTCGGGCTCTACCCGCTGAACCCCGAGGCGGTCACATGGATCAGCGGACGGTTCGACGTTCTCGCGATGACATTCATTCTCGCGGCCTTTCTCGCCTGGTCTGCGTCCCGACTTTCGGATGATGTGAGATGGATGATCCCGTCGGTGATCGCATTCCTGCTGGCGGCGCTGTCAAAGGAGAACGCGGTCGCCGGAGTGGCGATCCTGCCGCTCATCGACTGGGCGCTTCACAGTCGCACCTGTCGCGAATGGGGACAAGGCATCGGCTGGAACTGGAGATGGTACGTCGTTTTCTTCGCTGTGGCTGTGTGTGTAATCGCTTTCAGAGTGTGGCTCTTCGGAGACCTGGGCGGTTACTGGACCGAGCACAACCGCAGTGCTTACCTGGCTACACAATGGTCCGACATCTGGCGCAATTTCGTACTGGGCGACCTGTGGATGCTGATCACGCCGGCAAGCCGCATCCTTTGGCCGACCTGGACCGTCGGCCTGCAGACCGGGTTTCTGATTGTCGGAACGCTGGTCGGACTTGGACTTGTGGCAGCCACTGTATCGGCATCATTCGCGGCGGCAAAGATCGACACAAGTCCGTTGGTGCGGACGCTGCTCGGAGCCCTCTGGATTCTGATCCTGCTCTTGCCCGTGGCCACACTCGAGGGAGTGAAGGGCTCGCTGGACTATTCGCGCTTCCTCTATATTCCCGCCGCCGGTCTGGCGATATGGATCGGTGTGGCTGTCGATACCGGTTGGTCGAGCAGAAGGGTCGTGCGGTGGATAACTGTGATTCTGCTCGTGTCCGCGCTCATTTTCTCCGGAGTTGCGCTGAGACGTCACAACGCCACATGGATCGAAGCAGGAAGGATCGCGTACCGCATTCACGCCGTAATGGAGACATACACCGCCTCCGTCCCGCGAGGCACGACCATCTATGCCGTCAATTTCCCATGGCTGTGGAAAGGGGCGCATTGCGCGCCGCTCAGCTACGGGGGGTACGTGGAATTCCGCCACGGAATCACGGGCGTCGACACACAGGTGATCCGCATGGAGCCCGAGAAGATAAATGACTGGTGGGATGCAGGGAGCTCGAAGTGGGACAGACCGGGGATCGGTTTCGTGTGGGAAGGGTCGACGCAGTCGGTGGAGGTCCTTCCGCTGTTCATCCCGGAACCGCTGTCGAACGAGAGACTGATCGAATTCCTTGGACGCCCGCCTCGATGAACGGTGCAGCATGCGCGTCCCGCGCATGGTTCCTGCTCTTCGTTTCAAAAAAATCATGCCCAGGATGCGCGTGTTACAACGAAAAACCACGCGCAGATGCGCGCGGCTCAGGTTTCCGATTCAGCTTGTTGGACGCCTCAGGAGACTACTCGTCCGATTCCATGTAGGCAGGATTGATAGCGATGCCGGTCTCGATGAAAGTTATCGCGGCCTGGATGTCCTCGAGTATCCAGTCCTCCTCTTCCACGAAGAGCCGGTCCTTGAGACCGCTCACGGCATCGTCTCGAACTTCCTTCATCTCGTCTGTGTAGAGCATGTTGCCGAGCCCCCAGGCGGCGGCATCGCGAACCTGGATGTCATCGTTGTCAAGCATGCCGATCAGGGCGTTCACGCCGTCCTCCGATGAGATCTTGCCGAGCGCGAAGCACGCCACAAGGGGCTCATCCTCCAGGCTTTCCACAAGGGTGGGCACAAAGACGGGAAGAGCGGTCTCGCCCATCGCCCAGATGACCCTGCGCAGCAGGATGTCGTCTGCGTCGGCGGTCGCCTTGTCGTAGACAGCGTCCAGACCCTCCGTCAGAGTGGCATCGTCGAACACGCCCTCGTCCCATTTGTCCCACTCCGGCTGCTGGAGAAGGAAGACGAACTGATCGATGGTCTCCTGGCTGACTGCTTTTGCGGCTACAGGCACCAGGAGGACGGCTATCAGGATCATAATGAGGAATCTTGCTCGCATGATGTCTCCTTCACATTTCATGTCGGATCGTAGCCGACAAACTGCCCTCCATGCAACCTCTCATCGCGAAGGCCTACGGCCAGGGATAATTAGATTCGTAGCCGTGGACCCACTCGCCCGCCCACACCCCCTGCGTGGGGTAGAGGTTAAACTGAATCACGGGAGTGGCGAACGTATACCACATCAGGTCCTTCGGCACTTTGCCGGCGGCACCCGGGTTCTCGGGATACGCGGCGTTGTCGTCGCAGAACAGCCACGGCGACATGCACCAGGTGTCGTCGGTCGCACATGAGGTGCCGTCGTCCAGAATCAGGTTCCGGTTGGTGTCCAGCAGATACTCATCCCACAGTCGACCGAGCGCGTGCCCGCATTCGTGAGCCAGGACAGTGCATGCCTCGTTGGGCGGGACCCCGCGGACATCCCTGGTGAGGAGAATGTAGACGTTTCGCACATTGTGGCTTGATCCCGGGCAGAACACCGTGCACCACCCGGCGCCCGTATTGCCGTTCCACGAATTGTAGTAGTAGATGTTCAGTGAGTTCGAGAATGTCGCCTGGCCATAGTTGGTGTGAACCCAGTTCGTCTGAGCCATATTCACGGGGTTCTTCAAACCGGGCTCGCCGACCCAGAAGAAATCGCCCGAATTCTGCAGGACGAAATTGAAGCCGTAGTCGTTCCAGAAATCGTTGCAGTCGAACGAGTCCGCCGCGCCGCGAGGCCAGGTCACCACCGGGTTCGTGCCGCTTGCGTCGTCAGCGAGGCACCACAGGGCCATGTGGACATTTCTCATCTTGGGAAAGCCCGAATCCATCGACCACACAGGCGAGCTTCCCGACACATTCGTGGCCCTTATCCTGTACATGATCGAGTTCGCGGAGCCGCTGTAACGGGCATCCGTGTCAGTCCAGGTTATCGTCGGATGCACAACGGACTGGACGGGCACCCATTCCCATGCGCCGGAACCCCAGTTGTAGTCCAACCTCTCGATATCGTAGGTGTCCACGCACCCCAGATTCATGTTCCAGTCGAGCTTCACTTCCCGGTCCCCGAGGGTCATGTCGCCGTCGCTTGCCGTGAACATCGTCACACTGCCCGGCGGAACGGCGCAACTGGTGTCGATCGAGAAGTCGCACACGTCGCAGGTGTCGGGGGGCGTATCGCAGGCCAGGACCGGATTGCCCGTGTCGCGAACCCTCACGCTGAAGGTGTGATCGCTGTTGCTCAAGCCCACGTAACTCGCGGTCAGTTGTCCAAGCTGCCAGGCCGACCATGGATCGGTGTCCATCTTCCAGGAATAGGACATGCCGGCCTCGGGAGAGTTGTCGTCCGTTCCGGTCCAGTCGAGAGTGATGCTCGTGCCGCCCCAGTACCCGATCGGGCAGTTGTCGATGCTCACGCTGGGCTTGGTGTTGACGATGAAATTGCAGAGATCCTCGACCCATAGCTGGGGATTGCCGGAGTCGCGGACCCGGACGCGGATGGAGTGGCCGCCGGGGCCCACAGGGTTCCAGTCGTAGTGGTTGATGCCCAGTTGCCAGCCCTGCCACACGCCATCGAGCTCAACGTTGTATTGCATTGTCAACGGGCTGTCGAGATCATCCGACGACGTCCACGTGAAGTCGTAGGATGTCGCATTGACATCCTGTGTCGGCTTGTTCGTTATTGTGATTGTGGGATACAAATTGACCTTGAAATTGCACTGGACCTGGTCTGTGCCGCCCGTTATGTCCCTGACCCTGACGTAAAAGGTGTGATTTCCGGAAGGAAGGCCGGACAGAGCCTGGGAAGTGGCGCCGCCCCAGGCGGACCAGCCGGTTGCGTCAAGCTGAGTCTGGTACTCAAGCGGATCCATCTCGGGATCGGCCCCGGTCCAGTTGAAAGTGTAGAAATCGTTGTTGATGTCAAACGCGGGGCAGTTGATGATAGAGGCGGACGGCTCGAGATTGACATTGAACTCGCACAGGGCCTGGTCGATCATGCCGTCGAGGTCCTCGACTTCGACTATCAGTTGATATGGGCCACCGGAGACCAGACCGTTCAGCGTGATGCTCGTGGAGCCGTCCGGCAGGTTAATCCACGGGCCGCCCTCGAAGGAGTAGCGGACCTTCAGATGCGATATGGATGTATTGTCATCTGAAAGATCGAGATGGAATGTGTACGTCGCGGTGCGTACGTACTGGCCGCAGTCGATGAATTCAACGCTGGGAGGCTGAGGCTCCGGCGGAAGCTCGACCAGGAACGTGCACTGCGCCTGCGAGACCTGCCCGTCCATGTCGCGGCATTCGACCCAGATGGTGTGCGTGTCCTGCGTGAGGTTTTCGAGATACGCCTGCTTCAAGCCCGTCTCCCATTCGGTCCAGGGATCGCTGTCCACTTTGTACCGATACTGGAGCTGGTTGTTCGGCGTGACGTCGTCCTTGCCCTCCCACATGAACGTGCGGTTGGGAACTGAGATGCTCGAGACCGGGCAGTTCAGGAAAATGAGGATCGGCGGGTCGTTGCATATGTTGCCCATGTCGTAGAAGAGCCTGGCGTAGCCGGAAAGCACGCCGGTGACCGGGTACGCTCCGCCGAGACCGTTGTCGTAGCTCCCCTCCTCGGCCGTGACTATGGTCACCAGGACATCGTTGTCGTACGGACATGGGCCGCCGGGTTGTACCTCTCCCACATCGAGAGCGAGGCGCACCGAGTTTGCGCATGTCCCCGCGAGCATGGTCCAGTTGCTCGAGTCGAACACCATCTTGCTGCCGTTGTTGATGAACTCGTCCGGGCTGTCAAGGGTGACCTGCTTGATCTCGCCCGCGACGCCGGAGAGATTCGTCATGCCCTGCCAGTCGAAAATCTCCAGGGTGAGGAAAAGGTCTCCGCCGTTGTCGTACATGTTGTTCCAGTAAAGGCTGCTGCCGACCGTGGAGATCTCGCAATGGAAGGCCTCCTGCATGTTTGCGGCGGCCGGGAAATCCCCCGGAAGATTGTGGGGCGGAATGTTGACGGGCTCGACCCAGCTCGCAACCACTGCGTACTGGAACCGCACGTCCGGAAAGCCCCCGACCATCGGGAAATGCAGATCGTATCGCCTCGTGTTTGTCGCATTGGTGGAGAACATCCCGCGCTGAGAGACCATGGACGAGCTTTGGTAGAATTCGACGATCGATTCCGTGGGATAGAGGTTAGTCGCGAAGTACTTGTAACCGTTGAGGGACGAATTCCAGAACTGGCCCTTCTTCCCCCTGGCACCCTCTGTATAGCCCCGTAAGCCCTCCGTCGTGAACTCAAGCTGGTTCATCCAGCGCGTGTACCCGTCCGCGTTCTTCAACACAGGATTCTTGTGAGGGTCGGCAAAGACGATGCCGATGTCGGAGTTGGCAACGAAGGTACCCTTGCCTATGATCACCCCGAGAACATCGAAGCCGGTGAACTGGGAAGCCGCCGGGAAGGGATGGCTGATCGAGACATCCACGGTGACATCGCCCGCGATGAAGAGCTTCTCCATGTTGACGACATTGATCTGGAGGTTCGCGAGACTGCCCATGGGGGGCTGCAGGAAGGTGTTGACATTAAGCGAATACTCGACACCTCTCAAGGGAACGACCTGGAACCCGGATTCGCGGTCGAGGGCGATGTCCCACAGTCCCCAGGACGCCTTACCACCGACCTGCCCTGGAACCGAAGGCGGATAGTCTATTGCGGCGGTAAGCGCGGGAGGTCCGTCCGTGGATGGATTCTTGTCCGTCGCGGGAGCGGTAACATCGCCGGCTCCCTTGCCTCCGCAGCCGGGCAACAGGAAGATGAGCAATAGAGCGTATATAAGGAAACTGGAAAGTCGAGCACGCTCCAATGTCTTCACGGTTCTTCCATCAGGCATCGATTCGCCTCCATGTTAACGCGCGGCCGGTTCTAAGTTCGGCAGGCGTCTTGAATAATATGGCAGAACCCAACGAGTTCCACTTGAAAATGGGATACGAGCAAGAAGCATCGCCAGAGGTATAGAATGTCCCCCGAAACCGACACATTAAAGATTATAATCTTATTACGGCTCTGTCAACCGTCCAGACCACTTAACCGGCAGAAAATATTCCCCTGGGATTCCGGCGGAGAAGCGGTGACCAAGGTCGGAAGCGAGCGGGAAAGGCAAAAAGGCGCGGAAAAATCCGCGCCGAGGCTCCAGGGATTTGTTTCAGAAAGATCTAATCGGATGATTCGGTCTGGATCGATTTCCCCTGCTGGTTGGCGGAGTCCGCCGCGGTCAGGATCGACCAGAAGCTCTCAGTCTCGCCCGGGCCGGTCTCGAACGAATAGCCGGCCTCAGCGAACGCGGCAAGCGCCTCCCATCGGGTCTCCAGCCTGTCCTGAGTGTCCTCGCCCAGGTCGACCATGTAGACCTTCTGGCGGGGAAACGTAAGGTACAGGAGATACATGCCGTCGAGGAGCTGTTTCCGGGTCGGAACGGCCTCCTTCCTTACGAGGCTGCACCTTATTCCGGGGGCTCCGTAGTGGCTTCTCTCAAGGGCCCGGATCTCGACTCCGCTGTCGGCGTACATGTCCTTGATCTGGTCCAGGACTTTTTCGGAGACCGCCTCCCACTGATCGGGTGACTCTTCACTGTCGCTCGTTCCGTGGAAGAACGGGGAGTCGGCGTCGGCGGAATCGGATGCCGCCGCACCTGCAGACTTGTCTGCAGAACTGCAGCCTGTCATCGAAGTCTGGATGAGGCACATGGCGCAGAGGAAAAGTATGATAAGACCTATCGCCAGTCTTTGTCCGTTCATTTTCGCGTCCTCCAGTCAACTCATTGAATCTGTTCTCCCGGTTCGTCGCTAGGCTTTCGGGCCCGGCTCGATCCGGGTGTCTGAGACACTTCCGTCGCTGCCCGCATCCCCGACACCGCCCGGCTGGCTGTGATTCAGCCCGTCCATCGCCATGTACGGGTTCACAATGCCGCTGCCGAGCTGACCGGGATAGTCGGGATTCGCTTCGTATACATCGTCCGTGAAACTGAAAATCATGTCCACGCACTGCTCGTTCGACAAGGTTGGGTCATAGGAGAAGAGCAGCGCAACGCAACCCGAGACCAGCGGGCACGCCATGCTAGTTCCCGACATATAGGCATACATGTTGTCGAAATATGTCGAGTAGATGCCGGTCCCGTAAGCCGAGATGTCGACCCAGGCGCCGTAGTTCGAGAAACTCGCCTTGGTCCCGCTCTTGTTGAGGGCCGCCACGGCGATGACATTATCATGCGCAGCCGGGAAAAATTCCGCGCTCGTGTTCGAGTTCGCAGCGGCCGCGACCAGCACCTTGCCCGCCGCCCAGGCGTCGTTTATGGCGGACTGAAGCAGGCTCGACTCGTACGTGGTCCCTATGGACATGCTGATGACCTTCACGTTGCTCTCGGCTGTGGCATATTCGACGGCCTCGATAATGCTCGAGAAGGTCGCGCCGGTATCGCCGTTTGTGGGGAAGATTCTCAGGGGCAGTATTGCTGTGTTGTATGCTATTCCGCAGGCCCCGACGCCGTTGAACGCCTGGGCTGCAATGATTCCTGCGACATGCGTTCCGTGTCCCACGTTCTGATCGACACACCCGTCCTGGTTGTTGTCGATGCCGTCGCCCGGGGTCTCGCCTCCGAGCCCGTCGCCCCCGAGGATGAAATCCGCGCCCGGCAGCACGTTGGCGGCAAGATCGGGATGATCGCGATCCGCGCCGGTGTCGACAACTGCCACCCACACGTCAGGCGAGCCGGTCGCCATGTCCCAGGCCAGCGGGGCGTCGATCATCGGAAACTCGTGCTTGTTCCCGTAATCGGGATCGTCCGGAACCACCGTCGGATATGCGAGATAGTTGGGCTCAACAACCGCCACTCTCGGATCATTGACAAGCTCGAGCCATGCGCTGCCGATGTCCACCGATGAATTCAGTCGGACCCTGAACACCGGATCGGTCGCGCTGACTCTCTCCAGCACTTCGTAGTCCCGGCCCGCCCTGAGTGACAGAACCGCGGTGACCGGCTGATCGCTCGCCAGTTTTATGAGGAGCTCTCCTGCAGCCGCCACGACTTTTTCGCCCGTCAACGGATTCGCGAATGTAGCCTCGCGGTCATACGGAACCGGCCGGCGAGGATTCATATACCATTCATCCGACACAACAACCATCATGCCTAACTTGAGCCCGCTTCCAGGGTCACTGGGAAAGAACAGGAGCTGCACTTCGGCGGTGGAGGAAGGTGCAACCCATTCGAGGGAGCGGTCGCGCGTAGCGATGCACTTGCCGGCATCTTTCCCGTCCACGCGCCATGAACCATCGGAGCACCGGGCTTCGAAAATGGCGTCTGCATAGCCGCCGGGCGGGCTGTATGTAACAAGATGAGAGCTTCCCGGTGCGATGGAGAGCCTCCACGTTCCTTGCCCGGCATCCTGGGCATCGATGCTCACCCCGTCCGTGTTGAGGCCGAAGACAGGAGGGTCCGGGGTGTTGCCCGGCCCGCCGGTGACAGGGTCGCTTCCGCCACAGGACGAAAGCGCTGCGGCCAGGAAGAGAAAAGATAAGAGGAACGCGAGGCGCGACATTTTCATGGTCGGACACTCCCGAAGGTGTTGTGAGCGTAACGGGGCAGTTATTGTACCAAATGGCACATTATAGCGCAGATTTAAGAGGCCGCTGAATCCCTTTGCTGATGGCCACCGGGAGGCCGACCGGCTCAGAATCTCTAGGCATATTATGCTATATCCCCGCAATTCCGCCGACAGGGGACACTTTGTCCTCCCCTGCCCGTTCGGACCGTCCCCAGGAAATCAGGGAGATGGACACCGTTGCTGCATCAACACTCCCGGGTGACTCGAAACCACGCTGCTGGCTGAACTTTCAATGCCTCATTCGGTCTGATATAGTGAGTTCCTCGATTTCGATGAAGGACGATTTTCAGACTGTGGCGTAGGGAAATATGACCTCATCAAAGCGACAGCCGGGGATCCACATCAAGAGGAAAGGATCGTCAGGGCCCAAATCCGCGACCTGGTTCGTGTTGATGCTTCTCGCTTTGGCCGTTCTGTTCACGGGACATGCGGTCGCTCAGACCGAAAGCGAGCCGGGCCAGGGCGCGGAGAAGAACGCAGAAGGGCTCAAGATGGAAGCGCGCCAGGTTTTGGACGGTTTCATCCGCCAGGGCTGCTACTTCCCGATCAGGGTGACGCTGGAGAATTCGGGACCGTCCCGCAAGGGGCAACTGAGGGTCGTCAGCCAGGACACAGCGAATCCGCTTACCGCCACTTTCCTAGCCGAGTGCGACATCCCGACAAACTCAAGAAAGACCTACTTCCTGTACCCCTATTTCCTCGAGGCGGACCCGTCGCCTTCGATCTACGTGCAGTACGTTGAGACCACGCCTGTGGCCACCGAAGTGATTGACTTGAAAAGCCTTCTGGATGAGGAGAGGCTGTGGGTCGAGGTCGCGGACGAAGGCGCCGATTTCGTATTCCTGAGCGGCGTTTCCCTTCCGGAGGGTCCGTCGTTCGCCGACATAGCGCGTTTCGCTGCTGAAGCTCAGGGACCTACACACGGAAGCTACCGGAGTCCGTACACCAGCGGAGGGTCCCCTCCGCCGAATATTCGCTACTCCCCCGCGGACCCTCTGATGGTCTGGATCAAACCGTCCGGCCTTCCCGATCGTCCCGAGGGTTACGAGTCCGTCGAGGGCCTGATCCTGAACACGCGGCGCTTCTACGAACTCACGGAGGAACAGAAGGCCGCCCTGGCGGAGTGGATCGTATCCGGCGGCAGAGTGATCATCTGGCTCGGAGAGGATCCGAATCGTTACCAGGGATCGTTTCTGACCGGTGCGATCGACGGAAGCGGCTGGGCCGGACCGTCGGCAATCACGGAACCCACCGTGAGGACCACGCTGGCCGAGCTGAGAACGGTCCCCGGTCTCACAGGGCACAATCCGATAACGGGGGACTTCCCGGTCACTTTCGCGCCCCAGGCAAGCGCAAGAACCCTCTTTGCGGAAGGCGACATTCCAGTCCTTCAGCACCTGAAACTTGGGGAGGGCGACATCCTTCTTTCCGGGCTCAACCTGGGCGCAATGAAAGCGACCACGAGCGCGGGTCTGGGGGATTACCTGACGTTCATGATGGGCTACCTGATGGCCGCGGACGATCGAATTAGGCCGATAGTGAAGACCGAGTCCCCGTACCGCTACGGATGGGGTCGGGGTGGGCAGAACCCGAATCCGTTCGTGGAGCGGTCCCGCTACAGGCTCTCCTATGACATCGACAACCTCCTTCAATCCGACAACCTGACAGCGCTTCCCGCGGTGAAATCGGTCGCCCTGTTTCTCGTCGCATATATCATCGTGGTCGGTCCGGTCAACTACTTCATCCTCCTGAGGATGCGGAGACGGGAGTGGCTGTGGTACACGATTCCCCTTGTGGTGGCGGCGTTCGTGATCGCATCGTACAGCTGGGCGCTGAGCACGAAGGGCGCCAGGCTGATGCTTGCGAGGGTAAACGTACTGGATGCGTTTCCGTCGGCGCAGACCGCGTGGGAATCGAGCTGGTTCAGCCTGTTCAGTCCGGCTGCCAGGCGTTACGACGTCGAGCTTGAGACGGGCCGGGACCTCATCAGGCGCCTCGAGACACCGTCGATCCAGTCGCCCATGTACGGCATGTCTCAACAGGATGTTTCTCCTTCAGACATGTTGAACCTCGTTCAGCACGGGAAGCGGGGCGATGCGTTCGTAAGCGACGCGTACATCAAGATCTGGTCGGAGCTCCATCTCGAGAGCTCCGGCGCGTGCGAGAGCCCCGGATCGGCGTTCCTGGAGAACGTGTCGCTGGATGGATACCATCTTGTCGGAAAACTCAATGTCGCGCTGAACTACGATCTTCAGGAGCCGTTCCTGTACTATTACACGCAGGGACAGTTCGTAGGTAAACGTCTCCAGGCCGGGTCGGAGGCCGGACTTCGGAACGGCTCGATCGATTTCGATCTTCTGACCGACTCGCGTGCGGACTCGATATCGCTTGGGACGATGGGGAGCCAGGTAACGCCGAGGTCGCGCAGGCTTCGCGATGGGGCGCTGGAGGTCCTCAACGCCAGGCCGACGCACAGCTCCGGCGCCGACGAGCTCGTGCTTGCGGGCTGGAGGTCCTCGGCGGGCGACCGGGCTCTGTCCAGCCCGCGCATCAGAGCCAACAATGAGGAAACGCTCGTCCTCATCCACATTCCGCTGGTCATCGAGAAGGGCAATTCGCCCGTCGAGGGAGCCGAAGGCCAGATCGTCGCCCTTTCCGCCGCAAACATGGAGATCGAGCCCTCCGGCGCGCTTCTCCTGACGGACGGGCAGATGGTTTACTCGATCAGTCTTCCCCCCACCGGGCCGTCGGTCGACCTTCCCGCGATGCTTCGCGTGAGCGTCGGCACGACCGACACGAGCGCTCCTTTCACTGTCTGGGTCTTCAACCATGAACAGGGGATATGGGTGCGCATGCCCGAGTTCGGCTCGACGAGGGGCAGGGTGATGATAAGGCTGAACGATGTTGAAAGGTACTTCGCCCCCGACAGGAGAACTCTGTATCTGAGGATCGAAGGCGACTCCGCGGTCGCGGGCGATATCATCGCCCTGAACGGCATCACCATAAATGCTTCGTGACCAAGCATCCATATTCTCTCCGGTCCCGATCCTTCTCGGTCGAATCCTGGCGCGTCCGGAATGGCTCATGGCGTTTTTTCTCCTGCTTGCCTGCATGCTGCCGTTCTCGGGCGGCACATCCCCGTTCAGGGGCGACGCGTTCCAGTCGATCGACCCGTTCGGCTTCAGCCTTCTCTGCCCGTCCAGAGGCGCATTCGGCCCTCATTCCATGCTGGCGCTCGCGGGCCTTCTGATCATTCCCTCCGTTCTGGTGTACTGGCACGGAGTCCAGAGACACCTGGTCGACACAGCCGCGTGCCAACCTTTCTCCGGCGGCGTACTTCCCTTGTCGGCCCTGACGTTGTACGGCCTCTTCATCCTCCTCAGCATGCCCATGATCGCGGGCTCAAACGCGTTCCCCGGACCCGCTGCGCTCGCGACCGCTGTCATAGACCTGATGATTCTCGGCACGATGATGGCCTGGGGAGTCGATTTCGCCCTTTCCCGTGCGCCGCATCCCCGCCTTCGACCCCTGACGGCCTGGATTTTCGCGGGCTCCGTTCATCTGGCACGCGGGATGGCTGACGCGTTTCTGATCGCTCCGCAGGCGCGCGAGATCGTGCAATCGGACTGGACCGCCGTGTCGTTTCACGCGCTTCTCGCCGTCATCGCGATCACGCTCCATGCCCTGCCCCTGCCCTTCACCAAAACCCGTGCTACAATTTGACCCCGGATGCTCAGAACAAGGCCGCATTCCACTGAACTGACAGGTCGGACTCATCTCCGATATCGGTTCCTCGCCGTCCCCCACCTTGGGGGGGAACAAAGGGGGGGTATCGATTCTCTGCGATTTTGCGTCTTTCTGTTGACTTTCCTCTGCCTTGTCTTCACCTCCGCGCGGCCGTTGCACGCACAGGCAGGGTCCAGAAACATCGAGTTCACGGGCTCCGTGGGATTCGGTGGATACTACCGAATCCAGACTCCGTCGCCCATAAGCCTCCTGATCGAGAACAAGGGGGACCTGCTGGAGGGTTGGGCGCTTGCGGACATGCAGGGATGGGTCCCGCCGACCTACTACACTCAGCCGATCATTATCCCCCCCGGCGCGCGGCAGAAAGTTGAGATTGGATGTTTCGGCTGCTTCGACAAAAGCCCGTGCACGGTGCCGGTGAGCGTGCTGAGCGCAAACGGAGACCCCCTGAAGCAGGTGAACCTGGACTCCTGGATGCTCAGCCAGTTCGATAGCCTCGTCATCCATCTTGGAACGCCGTGGGGGCCTTTGGAGAACCTGTTCCTGGGCAACAATCCCGGATTTCTGAACATGGCTTGGAAGGGCGTGCATCCGTCCGGAGGCCTTGTCGAGTATCCTCCGAAGATCTTCCCGGTTGTTCTCGACCCCGGCGATCTGCCCTCCAACGCGATCCTCCTCGAGAGCGTGAGCCTCATCGCGACAAATGTGAGCACGTACCTCGCTCTGGACCGACAGAAGAAAGACACGATCCTGGAGTACGTTCTTCACGGCGGAAACATGCTGATCTATTACGAGGACGGGATCGATCCGGTGGACGGCTGGGAGAGCGATCAATTGCTCGCTGTGACGGCCGCGCAGGGGCAGGGATCGGTGCCGATCGAAGCGTTTCTGGAGACGTGCGACCGAATCTTGCCGGAGGGCGGATTCGACAGCTTCATGCCTCGAAGGGCCACCGGCAAGACCCGGGGCATTCACGGGGAGGTTTTCACTCCCCCGGAGGAATCGAGCGGTGACGGAGTCCCCGACGCAGGGGAGGATGCGGCGCAGAATGTGTGGAATCGCCCTGACAGCTACAATACGGTCTTGGTCACGCCTGCGGTCGAATGCGAGACGGTCACAGTCTCCGGGATGACGTCGCCGATACTCGTTGTCCGGACGCTTGGAGGAGGTCACGCGGGATTCGCGGCATTCGATCCGTTCGAGGGCGGACCAGCCGCCGGCGATCCGCCGATCGGACTGCTCGCCGTCTACGGGCTTCTCGATCCTTTCTCTCCGGCACGCCAGCTTGCCGCCGACTCGGTGATCCAGTTCAGAGGATTTTACGACGCGAGAATCCAGACCTTTTTCAGGCAGGGCTCGGGAGGCGGTCCGGGCCGGGTGATGAGATGGCTCAACGCTCTCGGACCAGTGCTGATCTACCTCCTCGCGTTGCCGATCATCGCAATCCTGGCGAAAGGTCGGGGAAATATCATTCTGGCCACGTTCATACTATGGTCCGTGGTCTTCACTGGCATCGCCTTTTTCAGGACCGGAAAACCCTCATCGGAGAAGGTCAGGCTGAACGAGGCAAACCTGTACTGGTGCGAGGCGATCGTTCCCGAGGAGTCCTCTGGAGCGACAGGCGGACAATCCCACGTATACTCGTGCATGTCGTACAGCGCGACATCTTCGGCCCCACACACGCTCACGTGGAATCATTCGAACGCCATTCTGGACGAGCTGGCGGACCCCGCGGTATGGCCATACGGCACGGTCACAGTCGAGGAAGGATCGAAAATCAGCCTCCCGGACCTCCCTCTGGAGGCTGTCTCGATGCGTGCCGACGGTTTGGGCGAGCGCACGTTTGTCATGCGTCGGCAGGCACCCGAGCTGACGGCCACCGGCAAGCTGACGGTCGGCCCGACCACGGCTCACCTCAAGCTCGACGCAAAGCTGTCGTTCCCGGCAGTTGCGGGACGGATCTCCGTATCCTCGCGTGCGCTGACGGTGGGGAAGAATGTGGTCCCGGAGGGCACGGAGATTCACCTCGACTGCAACCTTGTCGACGGAGAGGAGATCAACCGGGGCGAGGGGCTTGCCCCGGAATACCAGGGCGATTTCCCGTCCAGATTGCAGGGACCCGGCATGAATGCGATCGACCAACTCATGGGACAGGTGCTTCAGGAGCTGTGGAAGCAGGTCTATGCGATGCCGGTGGGACGATCGCAGTACTACACCCAGTCCTGGACAACGGGCCGCCCCCAGAGGGCTTATCTCATGCTCGCATCCTCCGGTGTATCGTCCGATGTCAGGGTCAGTCGGGGGGAGCTGGAGCAGCACGCCCTCACGATTTTCGTGATTTCCGTCCCGATAGTGTACGATTAATGAGGTTTAATCGATCTTAATGGGGGGAGAGTCGAGGGGCGTGTACCTGCGGCCGCGCAGGTCGACAAGGTGTCCGAATGGACCGAACCCCCCACCGAGCATGAGGGCTATTGGCCTTGGAGTCGGAACGTGTTAAGATAAGCCAGAGGATCGGGTGTCGTCACAGAGCGGCCCGGCTTTTTTGTTATGGGTAAACCGTCGCGACCATTCGAACGTTACCGCACCAGGAGCGCGCTGTTTCTGATGATCTATGGCGTCACGGCGCTGATTGCCGGTGTGCCGAACATCATGCTCGTGTCTTCCGAGGAAGACCGGCGCATACTGATCCTGCTGGCTACGAGCATTCTTGTGGTCAGCAGATTCGTGGGGTACATCAAGCTGGCCGGATTCGCGCTGCTGAATTCGGAGAACATCAGGGTCTTCTCCGGTCGGATATCGTTTACCATCGGTGTCATAGCGGCGGTTCTGCTCGCGAACGCGGCCTTCTACCTCTATCGCTTCGGGATGATCGACTTGTCGGTGGCTGCGGTAAGCGCCGGATGTATCGGGACGGCGGGCGTGCTGATCTCGCACCTCGTAGGGTCGCGCATGCGGGGAATGAACCGCTCTCGCCTGATGAGGATGGTATCGGGCGTTCTGATCGTGCTCGGCTGCGCCAACATCTGCATTACCAGGTTCTCGATCGCGTCGCCCCTGATCGGCCTGATCACGCTTTTCTTCGGGATATACACAGAGCGGAAATCCCTGTCGCTTGCAATGAAACAGACTTTCGCGGCGGCGGGCGGAGCGGCCGGGGCCGGTTTCGCTTTCTATTTCGTCAGATGGTACCTCGATCCCACGCTCCTCAGGCACACCCTGCTCGACCCGCCCGTGGCGATCGCCGTGGGTCTGGCGGTTTCCCTGATGGGCATCGGGTACTACCTGTACTCGCGCCGTCTGTACGATCCGGAAGCCGCTGCGAGTCCTGTAAACCGCGCACCCTTGAAGTAAGCTCCAAGTAAGAGACCTGTTCAGCACAAGGTTCGCCCGGGGAGGCGAATTCTCTTTTGCGCTAAAGCAAAAAAAGGAGGACATGTCATCCTCCGAATTGCCAGGGTTCAAGGAATAGACGTCCTGGGTTCAGCTTTCCTTGTGTTCTTTGATGAAGCGGATGACGTCCGCGACGGTCTGGAGGGATTCGGCTTCTTCGTCGGAAACCTGAATGGCGAACTCTTCCTCCACGGCCATGATCATCTCGACGATGTCAAGGCTGTCGGCGCCGAGATCGTCGGCGAAGTGTGCCTCAGGTCTGATCTCGGTTTCCTTAACCCCAAGCTGCTCAACGATGATGCCCTTGAGCTTCTCGAAAATCTCTTCGTTCATGATATCTCCTCGGTGGTTACTCTTCCCGCTTCTCACGCCTGCGGGGCTTGAATTGACGGCCCTTATAGAAACCACAGTGTGGGCAGATTGTATGCGAAGGTCTGGATTTTCCGCAGGACGGACAGGTGCCCAGCTCCGGCGGCTGAGCCTTCCATGCGGCGCGTCTCTGTTTCGTGTTGGACCTCGAAAGCTTGTATTTCGGTAATGCCATAATCGGCCTCGTTCAGACAATGAAGGCTGCGGTAGTATAATCGGGTACTCAACCCTTGTCAAGGGATGAGCCGTTGTCCACAGCGCGACCCCTTCCGCTCTGAGTCCTCGATTGCATCGACTCCATCCCCGCACGGACCTCGGAGAGCAGCGTGTTCAATTCGTGTTCCAGCGATTCAAGACGCTCGACGACATACCTGTCGCTGTCGTCCATGATCTCGTCGGAGCGCTCGCGGGCACGCCTGGTGATCGAATCGGCGTCCACAAGACGCTCGGCCCGCTTCACTGCGTCATCGACAATCTCCCCCGCCTGCTGTCGGGCTTCCTCGAGAATCTGGTCCTGGCGCTCAAGAATGCTCTTCGCCTGCTCCAGTTCCTCCGGCAGCGATTCCAGAAGCACCTCGATCAGCTCGAGCGCTCGAGAGCGCTGAACCATGGAGCGGTCGAACAGGGCCATGAACGCCCCCCCGCTCTCAACCAGAGCCCTGAGCCGCTCGATGATGTCGGGCGATTCGATCATAGGCCGCCTCTCACCCTCTTTCCCTTACTTCACTTGAAATACTTCAAAGCCGATTTCGGCACGAACTGGCTTATGTCGCCGCCGAAGCGGGCGATTTCTTTCATGAGCGAACTTGAGATGAACGAATACTGGTGGCTCGCGACAAGGATGATCGTGTCGATGTCCTTGTTGAGGCTTCGATTGACGATCGCCATCTGGACCTCTAACTCGTAATCGCTGATCGCCCTGAGGCCGCGGACGATGACCTTCGCGCCCGCGTCCCGCGCAGCGTCCACAAGCAGCCCCGAGAATGTCACCACTTCGATATTCCACGAGTCGGGGATGCTCTCGCGGACCATTTTGACACGGGTCTCCAGATCAAACGTGCGCACTTTCTGAGGGTTATCGCCGACCGCGACGACAAGGCTGTCCACGATCCTCCTGGCGCGATCGATTATGTCCAGGTGACCGTTCGTGATCGGATCGAATGTCCCGGGATATATTCCTCTCATGAAATACTCCGTTTAACAAAAATGCTCGGTTCAGGCCTCCGTCGGCTCGCGCCGCCACCTGAAAAATATCAGCGCCGTTCCCCCATGAAGCCGCTCCCGCAACGGGTACAGCTCCTCAGGGGCCGAATCGAGGACCTCCCTGCCATTGCGACGGTCCGCCTCCAGGATAAGAAGGCCGTCCTCGGCAAGAACACGGGACGCCACGATCTCGGCAAGTATACGCCGCGGAACGGGACCTTTGTAGGGGGGGTCCACGTAAATGAAATCGAAAACCGCTCCCCGATCCCTCATCATCTGCAGCGCCCCCAGGTAATCCAGTCCGAACACCCCGAACGAGTCGCGGGGCGCTCCGAGTATCTCAAGGTTCCTCCGGAGAACGCCAACCCTCGAATCGTTGTTCTCGACAAAACACACGAACCCTGCACCTCTGCTTAATGCCTCCAGTCCGACCGCTCCCGCGCCTGCGAACAGGTCAAGAAATCCCGCGTCCTCGATGTCCGTTCCGATCGTGTCGAACAGGCTCTTCTTCACGACCGCGGCGGTAGGACGGTAGCCTGAGGAGAAGGACGATATCTTCCGTCCCTTCCACATGCCCGCGATAATGCGCATGTCAGGACTCAACTTACGATCCCCCGGCCAGCCTCGCCATGTCCGCGGCATCGACACCCTCGATGCGTACGCGCTTCCGTCTGGATGTCTCCCCCGAGACAATCTCGATTGAAGATGGCGGCACCTCAAGAATCTCGGACAGCAGTTTCACAATCGCCGCGTTGGCCTTGCCTTTTTCAGGGGGAGCGGTGACGGCAACCTTCAGCGCCCCGTCATGCACCCCAATGATCTCATTTCGCGAGGCTTTCGGCTTCGCCAGCACCTCGAACTCAACAGCGCCGGATTGTTCGGTCAGCTTCAGCATGGAAATCCCGCTCGCGAGGCCGCCAGTATAGCAAAAAGCTCGAGAAACGTGATCAATGCTTGCATCCAAGGCCCGAATGTAAGTGAGGGCGCTCAGGTCTCTCGAGCGGATCGTTCACGAGAAGGCGCCCTCACTAACGTTCGGGCCTTGGATACGAGGATTCCCCGCCTACGTGTCGCTATCCTCGTGCCGCCATCCCGACTCGGTCGCGGCTTTCCACGAGTCAAAACGGTCGGCAATGATCGCCTTGCGGGCGTCCTGAACCAGCCTCAGGTAGTAAGCCAGGTTGTGGAGCGAGAGAAGGCCCAGCACGCCCGGGTCGCCGGATTTGTATAGATGTGAAAGGTAAGCTCTTGAATATCTTTGGCAGGTCGTGCAGGAGCATTTCGGATCGAGAGGACCCGCCTCATTCCTGAATCGAGAGTTCTTCAGATTCAGTCGACCGGCGCTCGTGAACAGAGTGCCGTTCCTCGCCATGCGCGTGGGGAGGACGCAATCGAACAGATCGATCCCGGCTCGTATCCCGGCCAGCATCTGCTCCGGAAGGCCGACGCCCATGAGGTAGCGAGGCTTGTCCGCGGGCATCAGAGGGATGACTTCATCCACGACATCCTGCCCCTCGACGCGGTCCTCCCCTACACTGATCCCGCCCATCGCGTAGCCGGGCATGTCAAGCTCGATTGATTTTTCGAGGAATTCGCGGCGGAGATCCAGACAGGTCCCGCCCTGAAAGATGCCGAAAAGCGCCTGACGGGCCGGGTCGGCGATTTCCGCGAAACGTCTCTTCGCTCTTTCCAGCCACCTGACCGTCCGTTCGCCCGCCTCGACAAATCCCTGTCTCGGCGAATCGCCCGGGGCGCAATGGTCGAGCGGCATCATGATGTCGGACCCGAGCTTCACCTGGAGCTCGACGACACTCTCGGGGGTGAAGCGGTGATGGCTGCCGTCGTATGGCGACTGAAACCCCACGCCGTCGTCGTCGATCCGATACAGACCCTTCAGGCTGAAAAACTGATATCCGCCGGAATCGGTGAGGATCGATTTTCGGAAGGACGAGAAGGCGTGAATTCCGCCGAGGTCGCTCACCGTATCCGCTCCGGGACGAAGATGGAGGTGGAGGCTGTTCATGAGGATAAGGGCATAGCCGAGTTCCTCGAGCTCATCCCATCTCACACCCTTGACCGCGCCGATTGTCGCGCACGGCATGAAGGCGGGAGTCTCGACGGTCCCATACGCCGTCTGCATCAGGCCCGCACGTGCATTGGAGTCGGTGTGAGCGACATCAAAGCGCATCTGCGGTCTCCTCGTGCGGAAGTGTGTTGAGAAGTCCGAGCACCTCATTGAACTTGCCGTGAGGCTCGACCTTGAACGAAAGCTTCTCGCCCGTTATCGGGTGAGGGAATCGAAGCATTGCGGCGTGAAGGAGGTGAACGTTGTCCCTTGTGAGAATCGCGGCAATTTGCCTGAGAATGCGCTCGGTGCTCTTCAACTGGGGATCGTACTTCTGCACGGAAGCGAGTGCAGTTGTTATCTTGTCCTGCGCGTGTCGACCGCCGTAGACGGGATCTCCGGCGACGGGGTAACCGATGTAGGACATATGCACGCGTATCTGGTGCGTCCGTCCGGTGTCGAGCTTGCAGGCGACGAAAGAGAACGCCGGGTATCTCGCAAGAACGCGGTAATGGGTGAGGGCGGGTTTCCCGCTCGCGCCGCGAGTGACAGCCATCTTCTTGCGATCCTTCTGACATCTGGCAATGGGAGCGTCGATTATGCCGGAATTCAGCGGGGGATTGCCCCAGACGATGGCGATGTAAGTGCGCTCCACCTCGCGTCTCTTGATCATTTCGATCAGCTTTGCCGCGGCCGTGTCGGTGCAGGCGACGACCATGAGGCCGGTAGTGTTCTTGTCGAGGCGATGTACGATGCCGGGACGCAGCGGGTGCGATGTGGGAGGAAGCGGGACTTTCTTGTAGTAGAGAAAATTCACGACTGAGCCGGTCATGGCGTGAGTCACGGGATGGCTCGATATGCCGGCGGGCTTGTCGATGACGATGATGTAGGGGTCCTGGAAGACGATCCCGATGTCGAGAGGCTCCGGCGGCGGAACCATGATGTCCGGCCGTATCGGGACCTCGATCGAGACGATGTCGCCTGCGCGCACCCGGTAGGATTTGTCCGCCTTGACCTCATCGTTCACCCGAACGCACCCCTCATCGATCCACTTCTGCAGAGTGGTGCGCGACGGTCCGAGTCGATTGTCGAAGTGGGTGAAAGGAAAACCCAGCAGGAACGAATCGAGACGTTTCCCTGCCTGATCTTCACTCACCTCACCGGCATGTCGAAACAATGACGGTTCCATTTTCGGCGCTACTCATCCCGCTCGGGACGTTTGCTCAACTCGTCCAGCTTGTCGCGATCAACCACCGAATCAGGCTCGTGAACCTTCTCGTCGCCTGCAGGCGGACGGGTGCCAAGCGGCTCCTCGATCTCTTCCGCCCGAAACGCAGCTTCCTCGAAGGGGGCGAGCATCTCGGAGCGCGACTCGGCCGGTATCTCGACAAGACCCTCCTCAGTCGGCACGCTGCCCTGGAGCCTCTCGACACTCTCCCAGGCGCCGCTCGCAGGCAGTGCGGAAAGGTCGCCCGAAACGGGCTGCGCCTGCACCTCGGAAGGCTCAGGTCTGGCTTCCTTCGCGAAAACCAGCACCAGCACAAGGACGACGGTCCCGATTACCACGAAGCTGTCGGCAAGATTGAAAATCGGCCAGTCGTACTGCCATCTCGTGCCCGGGAAAAGGACCACATCGACAAAATCGGTCACCCTGTGGTGAATCAGACGGTCGGACATGTTGCCGATCGCGCCCGCCATCTGGAACGCGAGCGCTATCTTCAGCCAGACCTCGTCACGATCCAGCTTCCTCAGGATCATCAGGATGACGAGCACCATGATGATGGCGAAGTAGGTGAAGTACTCGCTCCATTCGGGAAGCATGCCCCAGGCGATGCCCTTATTGAACGTCAGAGTCAGGTAGTAGAAATCGGGGATAATCTCGTTCCGCTCGGGACTGATCTGGCCGGACAGGAGCGCCTCAAGCCTCTCGAAATCGACCAGCCTGATCGCGAGATACTTGGTAATCTGGTCGATACCGGCCAACACCACGGACAACGCTATGAAATATCGGGTGGCCATCTAGATCGACGCCTCCCTGCTTTGACTCGCGGAGAGCAAGGACCAGGATCCGATGTCGCGAAGCCTCGGAAAACAGGAAAGCGTATTGGCAATCATAGCAGATTCGGCCTCGATGGGGTCCCATCCGCGGAGTTCAGCCAGCCTGACGAATATCTCGGCTACGTACTGAGGCTCATTCCGTTTGACCTTGCGGTTCTTCGCTTTCTGCGGCACGAGAAACGGGCTGTCGGTCTCGACCAGAACGCGGTCCCCCGGCACCCGCTTCGAAGCCTGGTGCAGATCGGATGCACTCGGATAAGTAAGATTACCCGCGAAGGACACAAAGAACCCCATGCCGATTATCGTCTCGACCTCATCAGGCCCGTAGCCGTAGCAGTGGAATACACCGGGGCGCTCAGGAAGCCTCACCTCGCGAAGTATCGCGACCGTGCGGTCAAACGCATTGCGGGAGTGTATCACAAGTGGAAAGCCGCTGTCGGCCGAGAGTTTCACCTGGGCCCGGAAAAGCTCCTTCTGCCTGTTGCGGTCGGCGTAGTCGCGAAAGAAATCGAGTCCGGTCTCACCGATGGCGACAATGTCGGGACGATCCAGCTCCGGGCGGAGCTTGTCAATGTCAGACGGCGAGTGATTGTCCGCTTCGTGAGGGTGGATGCCTATAGTCCCGGCGAGCGCAGGGAGAGTCCAGCCGCCGGTGCCGAAGCCGTCCAGTATGTCGGCGGTCTTCCTGTAATGCACGGGACAGTAGCCGACCAAGATGACTCCTTGGACGCCTGCCCTGAGAGCGCGATCCAGAACCTGGGCAATCTCACCGGGATCGAATCGTAGGGTAAGGTGGCAGTGTGTGTCGATCGGCATAATGTAAACGACCACCGGCGAACCGGCGGTCGGGTTAATCGGCTCAAGCGATTCTGCAACTCAAGCGGGCTTCTGTTCGCCGTCCGTATCGACGGGCTTCTCACCGTTTCCGCCGGTTCCTTCGCCGTTCTGATCGGCGGCGCCCTCGGCCGGAGGAGTCGGCTCAGGGCCGACACCTTCCGCCGGCGCGCTTGTGCCGGTTGCGCCAGTGGCCTCCTGAATCATTCCCTCAGGCCCACCGCCGATCATCGGCGCGAGCATCATGCTGATCTTGGCCACGTCGAACAGGGGGATCACCTCGAACAGAGTCCGGACGGCGCCGGTCCCGACTTCCTCGCCGTCCTTGTCGAACACTGCAAACGGAGTCCCGGTGAGCTCGTTGATGAGAGCGTTATTGACAGTCACCAGCCCGGTCTCACCGACATCGCCACTAAGGTCACCGAGGTTTACCTTGTCTCCTACAGCCCTGCCCATCTGCTCATCGTATACGGCCGCGGAAAAACGCCCTGCGGTCGAGTATGTCCCCTCAGCGCTCAGACCCTCGGGGAAGAAGCCGCCGAATGTCGGATCGCTGCTCCATTTCCCCTCTTCATCCGTAATCAGCGCCCGTGTCGCGAAATCGTACGACGGCAGCGGACCCCGTATGTCCTCGAGGGGAGTGACGAAGAGAGCATCGTACACCGCGACGGCCTCGACGATGTCCGCGCCGCTCGCCAGCTTGATTGCGGTACCGCCGGAGGATTTCTCACCGATGGACTGAACAAGATCTGTCCATTCCTCAATGAGAATGTAATTGCGATGGAAGCTCGACAGATAGAATATTTCCTTCTTCTCAGGATCGCCCGCCTGGATAAGCTGGGTGGCCTGAAGTAACGGACGCATGTCGTTGTTCAGGATCGTGAGCGCACCGGTGAAAGCAGGGAGGAGGCCGCCAAGGGTGTCTTTGCCGCCCTGGTCGAGAGTGCCAAACGGGGCGTCGGGCAGATACTCGTCAGGTGTGAGAATCTGGTCGCCGTTCATGTCCGCGATTGAATCGGTCGGCAGCATATACTGGAGTTCATGATTGTAGGCTTCCACGTAGCTGAGCAGGACATCGAGGAGCTTAAAATAATCAAGGATCAGATGATAGTCGTCCACATCGAGCGCCATGGTCACTTTCTTGGTGCCGTCGATCGAGTTGAAGGGCAGACTTAGCGAGTAGCCCTCGGCCTCGGCACCGGACCGGACATTCTCCAGATTCGTGATGTGTTCGATGACTTCCTCGTGGAGCGTCCTCAGGTTTTCGTAGAAGTTGGCACACAGGAACATGTCGGCTCCGTCGCGGGACGCGCCGTCCCTGTACTCGGACAACAACGTTTCCCATTCAAGTTCAGAAATGGCTTCATCCCTCTCGGGAAGCGCCTTAGGGGGCCCAGCCGGACCCTCGAGGCCGAAGCCCAGCCCGCCGATTGTTCCCCCAGGTGGGGTGTTCCCGCCCCGGTCCGTGTCGGATCCGGACCCGGTGCCCGGTCCCGGACCCTGCTTCGCATCAGCGGGCTTGGGGGGAGCCAGGTTCAGCTTGTGGACTCCCTGGGTGGACTCGCCGCCCGGCGGTGGCGGTGCCGGCGGCTGCGGGCCATGCGGTGGCCCTCCACCGGGTGGAGCAACAGTGTTTCCACCTGCATCTGAACCGGTCCCACCCATTGTGGTCTGCGTGCCGGTCTGATTGCCCTCCTGCCGCAGGCCCGAAAGCGCCAGGTATGTATCCGGGGTGAAGAACAGCTCTGTATCGACAGGTGCCAGTATGGGGTAGGTCATCATTGGGACCAGTTTCCTGGTTCTGTAGCCGAGAGCGGCAAGCCTGAGAAAGTAGGAATCCTCGGGCAGGAAGGGATTGGGGAAGACCTCTGCATGTCCGATAAGGGGGGTGTTCATGAAGAGCTTGTCCACCCCGGGATGCAGGAAGACCGAATACCTTCGATGGTCGCGCATGACGTCGGACACCGCGTAGGCAAGAGCGGCATCGACCTTTGTGGAATCCTGTGCCAAAGCGCTCTTGAAGCACTGCGCGGCGTTAACCACCTGACCGCCTTCCATGGCGCTCAGCCCCTGAGGCCAGAGCGTGTCATAGGTGCCCTCGAGGATCTGCTCACCCATGGCCGCCCCGCCGCCGGACACCTGTCCGGGCAGGCCGGGCAAGCCGGTCTGTTCCCCTGCGGCTCCCTGCTGGCCGGCCGTTCCGCCCTGACCGGGCTGGTTGAAATTCGGAGATGTCGGATTCGACGCGACTCCGCCGCAGGAAGTAAGTAGCGACAGAGTCAAAGCTGCCGCGAGCAAGTAAGTAATCTGCCTTTGCATTTCATTCACCAGTCTTTCCTCAACCCGGATGTCCGGGGACTCGCCATGTCTATCGGTTTCTCAGCCACGAAAGCGCAAAGTCTTCAACATCAGCCCTTCGCCGGACCAGGGGCTGAAAGGGGAGCGGACGATAAGCCGAGTTCTGTTCCGCCCGGTCCTTCGCAACGCTCGGGACCCTGGCTCGCGATCATCCATCTACGACAGACGTTACCGTCTGCCTCCAGCGTCTACCTCGGGAAAGGACGGGCAGCCCTGTATTCCCGATTTGACTTGCACCGGACGGGGTTTGCTTGCACGGACCTGTCGCCAGGCCGCCGGTGAGCTCTTGCCTCACCTTCACACCCTTACCCGGGCTTCCGCCCGGGCGGTCTGGTTTCTTTGCACTTTCCATCGGCTCGCGCCGCCTGGGTATTACCCAGCGTCCTGCCCTGCGGTGCTCGGACTTTCCTCCGACGTGCGCCCCTCGAAAATCTCGGGGCCCACGACGGCGATCGCCTCGCCTGCTCCCCAAACCTTGCTAGTATATGCTTCCGCCCTACTTTTTCAAGGCCGCCCTACTCAGCCTGTCGGCTTCCTTGTTCTCCTCACGGCTCACATGTTTCACTTTCCATTTCTCGAACCCCGACAGAATCTCTGAAAGACGCTTATACAGTCTTAGTATCCCCGGATTCTTGACCCTGTATGAACCACCCAGCTGCTTCGACAACAATTCGCTGTCGGTCAGGATGTAAAGCTTCCTGACCCCCCACTCCGCGCATATCTCGGCCGCCCTGATGGCGGCCAGGTATTCAGCCTGGTTGTTCGTTCGCTCGCCGATCGACTCCGCAAGCTTCCCGATCATATGTCCGGCGGGATTTTCAAAAACTATCCCGATACCGGACGGTCCCGGGTTCCCGGACGATGCGCCGTCTATCTGCGCAACGCATCCCTCCAGCTCGCCCGGACGGATCGTCGGCAAGGGCGGCGGCATCTGAGGCTTTTTCTTCGTTTTCTCGGATTTTCGCTTATCCTTGGCAGGCTTCTCGGTCTCCTCTCCGGGCATTTTCAGAAGGCAGATCGCCTGCGCGGCGATCCCCTCTCCAGTCCCGGTGTATCCAAGCCCCTCGGTGCTGGTCGCCTTGACCGACACGCATTCTATTGGAACACGCAGAGCCTCCGAAAGGTTCATTCTCATGAGCTCAATATGTGGAGCAAGTCTTGGAGCGTCGCATATAACCATACAATCGACATTCTCAAGCACCCACCCGCTTTCCTCCATGAGGATCCTGACTCGCTCAAGTAGGTCGATGGACGAGATGTTTTTGTATTGCGGGTCGGTGTCGGGGAAATGGTCGCCAAGGCTTCCCGCGGCCATCGCACCGAGAAGTGCACTCATCACGGTATGAGCGAGGACGTCCGCATCGGAATGTCCGAGAAGGCCGGTGGGATGGGCGATTTTCACGCCGCCGAGGATGAGCTTTCTGCCCTCGACAAGCCGGTGGACGTCGTATCCGATGCCGACGCGCCAGGCAGCGTTCTCGGGTCCGGTCGGAGACATCTATTCCTCTCCTTCCCCGGCGTCCTGCCAGCCCCTCTGGAAGAGTATCCCTTCGGCCGCCGCGATGTCCTCTGGATACGTCACCTTTATGTTGCTGCCTTCATGATAAACAAGTTTCACGTATTCGCCCGCGCGAGTGAATAAGGTGGTGTCGTCGGGCAGTTCCTCATCTCCCTGGGACTGCTCATGCAGCTCCAGAATCCGTTGATACGGGAACAGCTGCGGAGTCTCCAGGGCCGCGACGGCGGATCGATCGATCTCGAGCACGATCCTGTCGCCCTCGACCTCCCTGAGCGTGTCGACTGTCGGATGCCCAAGCACACAGGCCTTACCGCCGGACGATGCCTGAAAAAGGGCCGATATCATCTCCGAGGTCAGACACGGCCTCGCGCAGTCGTGAATAAGAACAATGTCCGGAGGGTCCGCTTTCAGCTCTCTAAGCGCGTTCAGAACGCTTTGGGCACGGGTCTCGCCGCCGGCCACGACTTCCGACGGCCGGGAAAACCCCCATATCCTTGCTTGCTCCCGGAAAACCTTCACCGAATCCTCTGGAGCCGCGATGACGAATCTGTCGATTGGACCGGCATTGTCGAAAGCGTGGAGGGAGTAATAGAGCATCGCACGTCCGAGGATCGGAACCAGCGCTTTAGGCGTACCGGCCCACTCCTCGCCGAGTCGACTCCCCTGACCGGCTGCGACAATGCAGCAAGCGGTTTTCATGCAACGGATTGTAACATACAAGTGAGAGCCATGCGCAGGATACGCATTCTACTCCCCGGTCTGCTGCAGGCTGAGTTCGTGCTCGGCCCGTTGAAGCATCTGGCGAGCTTCAGCCAGATATGGATCCAGATCCAGCGCCTTCTGGAGGTCCTTGATTGCGGCCACCAGCTCCCCATTTTTCGCCAGCACCGATCCCCGATTACAGTACGCCTTCGCGTTGTCGGGATCGAGCTCGATCGTTTTTGAGTAGTCCTCTATTGCCAGTTCTCGCTCGTCTTTTCTGAAATGGGAATTCCCGCGGACAAGATAAGCGTATGCGCAGTTCGGGTTGCACGCGATGATCTGGTTGCACTTATCGATCGCCTCGTCGTACGCGCCCTTGTCAAGAAGGCTTGAAGCTTCGGCGAGGCGCGATCTCTCCAGCTCGGGATCGATTTTCCCCGCACCGCTCCGGGCCTTTGTGCAGGACGCCAGGCCAAGCGGGCTCATGGACCACAGGAGGATTATGAGCGCCCCGGCGACACGGACTATGCCTGCAACTCTTGCTGATCCCATAATTGCACATCTCCCATTTTAGTTATGCGAAAAGGGAGATCAGTCCTGCAGCGTACGGCGATATTATAGCATAAATAGCGATAGCCGGGAGAGTCCGAGGCGGAAAAAAACGACCGGGTCGATCCCGGTCATGACTTCGCGATTCGACAGGGCTCTCGAAGCCTTCCTTTCCCCGTCGGAGCCGGCATCAGGTCGGGCTATCGGCCCGTAAACAAATGGGCGTTCGCCAGAACCCTCGAGCGCACATTGAAATCGTAAATGACCCACAGCGCTCCGATAAGCCCGCCCAGAACCAGGTTGATCACCAGAGTGATTATCAGGTTCGTCTGCATGTTCTCGTAGATCGAGGGAATCGCCGGGTCTCTTGTCAGAATCCTCTTGGAGAGCTTGAAGCTGGTGGTGGCTGCGAATATGTTCCAGACTCCGGCTATTATGGCTGCACAGCTGAGAATCTGGAGAATGGCGATGATCAACCAGACAACCCCGGACGTATTTTCAGCCGATGAAAGAGATCGAATCATGGCTTCGTCGTCCATTCCGTACATAACCTGGGCCGTCGGCTGCTGCTGACGCGGGGGGGCGTACTGCTGCTGGGAATAGGAAGGCTGCTGGGCATAAGAGGGCAGCTGAGCCTGAGGCGCCGCCGGGCGCGGCGCGGGCTGCTGCGCGCCTGACGGGGGCGAGATCGACTGCGGGTCCGGGGGAGCATACAGGGGCTGGGTCCAGTGAAGATCGGCGACCTGCCTCGCCGGCATCCAGGACGGCAGATGAGGCGCCCATACAAGCGCTCCGCCGGGCAACACGCCGTCTGACAGCATGATCTCCAGCACTTCCTGAGACACCGGACCCTGTCTGGTCTGCTGGTTGTCCATGTAGTACCACTGGTCGGACATGTGGCGTCCTCCTTGCCGACAATCGAAGTCAGGGAATGTCGATAACCTGCACCGGCTCCGGCCGGATTCCCCTGTCGCAGTGGCGGTAGTGTAGCAGGATTCGGCAGTGAAGTGAAGACGCAGGGCAGAAGACAGGCTTCTCTCGCCGATTCATGACTCGGTTCCTTCAGATCGGCTCAAAAAAAAGGCCCCGTAACGGGGCCTGCTGTCTTCACCGAGAGAGAACACTGACCTGAAGTCACTACCCCTTCAGGGGCTTGGCGAAAATCAGCCTGCCCGCGACGGTCTGGAGGATGCTGGTCACCGCGACATCGACATTGCAGCCGATGTAGCTGTCGCCGCCCTCGACCACGATCATGGTGCCGTCGTCAAGATAGGCCACGCCCTGACCCGATTCCTTGCCATGCTTGATAATCTGCACCTGGAGATTCTCGCCGGGGAGAAAGACCGGCTTCAGGGCATTCGCGAGCTCGTTGATGTTGAGAACCGGCACGCCCTGGAGCACAGCGACCTTGTTCAGGTTGTAGTCGTTCGTGACAATGCTCCCCCCGATTTTCTTGGCGATGCTGACCAGGTGGCTGTCGACGTCAAACGTGTCCTCGTCCGGCTCGGAGAAATCGTCGTAAATCTGGATACTGATGTCCTGGGCTTCCTGAATTTTGTTCAGATGCTCCAGACCCAGACGTCCGCGGTTGCGCTTCAGAGTGTCGGTCGAATCCGCGAGCTTATGGAGCTCCTTCAGCACGCTTTGGGGCACGATGACGAGACCCTCAAGGAATTTCGAGCGGATGATGTCCGAGATTCGGCCATCAATGATGATGTTCGTGTCGAGCACTTTGGGGCTTGCAGCCGCGACATCCCCGCCCTCTTCGGAGCCGATCCCGATCCTCACGCTGGCCATGAAGAACGCACCGAGGTAGACGAGGATGATGATGATCCCCACCCAGGCCAGGAAAATGAAGCCCCCGTAGTCTCCAGCGAGAGTGCTGAAAAACGTGTTGATGAAATACACGTCAATCACTAACGCGAGGACAAGGCCCATAACCCCGCCCAGGATGCCGTTGACCAGCCTGGGACCGTTGGATTGCAGGATCAGCTTGAGAAACCACTCGTTGAACCTTATGAGACCGCGGTACGCAATGCTGGCGAGCATGAACCCGACCAGGGCGAACACGATGATTATGCCGGGAAGGTTGGGGACAATGCTCTTGACTTCGTCGTACTTCTCGCTGCCCAGGTAGGGCTGCAGAAGCAGCGCGATTGCGTAACCGAGGACCCCGCCGAGGAAGAGGCACACGCCCTTCATGAAACGAAGACCCATGTTGCGCTCCTTTTGAATGATATAATAATATAATAATGTCAGGTTATAAAGACTAAAACTCAAAGAGCATGCCAAGGGTCATGCATTAGTTATGATGCCGAAAATGCGACGATGGATCGAACCATCGCCCCTTGTCGGGAACATTATATGCCACAAATACCCCTTCTGCCAATATCGGACGTTCAATCCGACACTAAAACGCTCCCGGACGCGGCAGGTATGCCCCCCCCTATAATCCCCCCCGGAAGACCGGGGGGGATGGTTAGTTTAAAGGAAGACCGGGGGGGACGGTTGGGTCGAAAACCTCTCCCCTGCGAAGCGGGGGGGAATGAGGGTGACTCGCTTAGATGAGAATCTCAACAGCCCCGAGCGCAACTACCCTATATCGGGAATCATCCGGCTGATCTGGGGGAATCTGCCCGGCATGATTTTCATCACTTCCCCGGGCTTCGTCTTGAAGACCTGCCAGGCGTCCTTGAGATGGACCCCTGCGACATAGCACGCGAGGACCGCATTCAGCGACTGGTGAGAGACGACCAGGATGTGTTCATCGGGTGAGGAGTACCGGATTGAGATTTCGTCCCACCATTCGCCCGAACGTCTCTGTGCCTCCAAAGCGCTCTCCCCGTTCCGGGGACGGAAGCGGGACATGTCGTTCCGATAGTCCATGTAGTCCTCGACCCATGTCAGCTTGACGGTCTCCTCAGGCGTACCCTCCCACTCCCCAAAGAAAATTTCCGTGAGCCTTTCCTCAACCGTTTGAGGCACTTCTCTGTCTTCTAAGATAATGGCTGCGGTTCTCTTCGCCCTGTCAAGCGGAGAGACGAAAGCTCGAGTCAGGGGAACAGGAACCAAAAGCTCCCTCAGGGCGCAGGCCTGCTCGATCCCGCGGTCATTGAGAGGGATGTCGCTGCGGCCCTGGAAAATCCTTTTCCTGTTGTATTCAGTCTCGCCATGACGGACGAGATACAGGATCGGCCCCAGGGAGGCTTTCGGGGACGGTTGCGGTTCTTGCATAGCGCCGATTGTACAGGGTAGCAGGAAAACGGTCAAAATCGGCGGAAAATCAATCCTATTAGTTCATGAACCGGAGGAGAAAGATGATATTATTGGTTGGCCAGGGATCTGTATCTTCCAGTAGTCTCTTTGGCGGAATCAGAAGAGAAGGAGTCAAGGCGATGAAGGTATCGGTCGCCCGATTCAGGCGCACTCTAGGTGTGTGCCTTTGCCTGTTATTTCTGGCCGGGCTTTCTGCGGCCCAGGCGCAGGACACCGAGCGGGACATGGAATTCGTCCCGATCTACAACCTGAGCCAGGAAGAGGCCATCCTCCAACTCTACGCGAATCTGGAACTTGTGGGGATCAGCCGCGACGACCTTGTCATCACGACCATCGCGTCCGTCAGCGACAGGATAGTGTTACAGGGACCGAGGGACCTCATCGACATCGCCAAGGAGATTCTCCAGACCATCGATCCTCCCCCGCAGCCTCCGGCGCCGCCTCCGCCGGAACTCATCGATTCCTTCACGGTCAGAAATCTCTCCCCGAGCGAATTCGCAGTGAAGCTCGACGAGATCATGAACAATTTCATCGGGATGGTGAAACTCACGCCCTCGTCGGACAATTTCATAATCTACGCAAGGAACGCTGAGGGCGCGGGCCAGGTCACGTTCTACATCCCGAACATGGAAGCGGCCGTGCAGGCGTTCAATGTGCAGCCGCTGGGGTACCAGGGATACCAGGTTTATATACGGGCGACGTCCAACGAGCAGGGGCTCATCGGCTCCGTCAAGAACCTTCTGGTCACGATCGATCAGCCTGTCAGCATGCGGACATTTCACGTAGTCAACCTGTACTACCTGCAGGTGGATGAAGCCATAAACAGCCTGAAGGCCGCCGGATTCAATGCGGTCAACACAACCACGGGAACCGACCAGGCGGTATTGACCGCGCTCCAGTCGGGTGCGGGACCGATCATCTATGCTGCTCCGCAGGTGAACTCGACGGCAAACGAGCTGTCGACGCGCTTCACCGAGGGCGGCGGAGGAGGCATCCAGGGCAACCAGTTCAGCGTGCTGTCGTTCGAGAATCCTGTCGCCACGACCGACATCAACAAGCTGATCGTGTTCGGGACCTCGTCCGAGATGGCATCACTGGAGCAGTTTCTTGCGCTGATCGACGTTCCGGCGAGGCAGGTTCTGATCGAGGCGCAGGTGATCGAGCTCAACGTGGACGATATGTCGGACCTGGGTCTCAGGCAGGTTTCGGGGCTGGACGACATCCTGTCCGGAACGGTGAACCCGGTGTTTCCGGGCGAAAGCGGGAGTTCGTCGGGCAGCGGCGGCGCGGGTGGCGGGAATTTCTTTACGTACGACGATGCTGGTGAGCCCGCAGGAAGCTTCAGCGCGGCCCTGGCTGCCCTGATCCTGGACGGAAAAGCAACCGTGCGTGCAAGGCCGAAGGTCGTGACTGTGGACGGCAGGCAGGCCATTATCACCATCGGCCGACAGGTCCCCGTCGTGCAGGAGACACAGACCGGCGACAACCGCAGCGTTTTCAACATCAACTTCGTCCCGGTCGGAATAACCCTCAACATCAAGCCCAGGATCGGTCAGGGCGGGGACGAGGTGCAGATGCAGGTCAACGCGGTGGTCTCGAATGTCGAGACACTCAACAACGTGGTCAGCGAGCTCAGCCTCGTGGCCCCGCAATTGAATACGCGCGAGGTCTCGACCATCGTCCGAATCCCCAATCATCAATCACTGATCCTGGGCGGGCTGATCTCGACTGAGCTTGAAACCAGGACTTACAAGATTCCGATACTGGGCGACCTTCCTCTGATCGGCTCAGCTTTCCGTCGCACGCGCCAGATCAAGGACCGCACGGAGATCATAATAGTCATAACTCCTCACGTGGCCGAGGAAGCCACTCCGAGGTCGTACAGCGGCGAGACAAATCCGTACCGCATAGTGGACCCGTACCTCCTGCCCATCGGCACGGATGTCCTGGACAACCTCGACAATGTCCTTTTCCCCGGCGAATACATACTGAAGACCGTGGACCTCAGGGGAATCGACATCACATCGGGGAAACCGACCGTGCCGGAGGATCAGATCGTTGCGTACTCGGCGAACGATCCGGTGATGCTCACGCTTTTGCAGGTCGTGAGGAAGCTTCGCATGGTGGACAACCTTCGCATGATGGCCGGAATAGAGATTCCGCCGGACATGGATGCGCAGTCCGCCCGCTATCATGCCGAAGCGTTCCTGATTGCCTACCTGCGGCAGATCAACAGCCTCGAGGTGCACGACGTCTGGGCCGGCAGAAGGCTTCTCGTCCCGTCATTCCCCATTCCCGATGAGAGTTTTGACAAGCCTGAGCTTGCCTGGCATACGATAAACTACCTTGCGCTGACCAGGGCCAATCCGCTGCTGACGGGCCTCGCCGAGACGATCCGGTGGCTCGATCAGCAGCCTGCATTCGAGCCCATCGATCTGTTCAAGTTGCCCGGCGCAGAGGAACCCGCTGTTGTCGGTCCTACCGAGATTGACCCTGAGACCGGCCGGCCCATCGATTCAACTTCGGAGGGCGGCGATCAAGGAGGGGCTGAGGGTTCGGACGGCGGGGCCTCAGACACTGAGGACTCCGGCGAAGAGCAGACTCAGCCCGAGTCCACACCGCAGGATCAGCGCATTTCGAGTCCGGACATTTATGACATTGGATAGTTCGTCTGACTTGTAGTTCATTCACTTGCACCGGAGGAAAGAGACGAGATGCGAGATTGTGTCCTGAGACGGATGCTGTGGGTCATCGCTCCAGCCGTTTTGACCTTGATGGTCGCGTCCTGCGACAAGACGGCCGAGAACACAAACAGGCCCGTGATCATCCAGGGTTTCGATTTCACGGTGGAGGGCACCGCAGCGGTTCCCGCCGGCACGCTGCAGATGGAGCCCGGCAGTGTCCTCACCATCAAGGTAAGTTACACGGACCCGGATGCAGGGGAGAATCCCGACCAGGCCTGGTACTCGTTCACGTGGGCCGTGGAGAGAGTCGGGGGTGGGACGGGCACGTTCAACCCCAATGATTTCTTCATAGTCCTTGACGAGAACCCGTGCATCTGGACCGCCCCGTCCGTGACCGGCTTCTACCGTTTCCTTGTGGAGGTCCGCGATTACTACGGCACCCCGTCGCAGGAGACCGTGGTGGTCGAGGTGAACGCAAACAAGCAGCCGGTGATAACCGGACTCGAGATTTCCAACAACAACCCCTTCGTGAATGAAGAGGTGACCGTCACGGTTGAGGCGAACGATCCGGATGGGAACCTTCCGCTTGAATACGAGTGGCAAGCGAGCGGAGGCTACTTCACGTCCGAGGGAGAAGGCGAGGCGAAGTGGCTGAGCCCTGCACCCGGCAGCTTCCAGATCACGCTCATTGTCTCGGATCAGGCGGGCGGAAACGTGTCGAGGATCATCCCCGTCATCGTGCAGGAAAATCATGCCCCTGTCGTACAGGGATGGGACCTCAATCCCGGCAACAGCGTGACACTGAACCAGCTCGTAACGATAACTCTCGAGGTCACCGACGATGACAACGACCCGCTCGAGTACAACTGGACTGCGGACAAGGGCACGTTCAACTCGGTGAACGAAAACGTCGCGGTCTGGCGCGCCCCCGATGAGGCCGCATCATGCAAGATCACATGCACGGTCGAGGACAACAAGGGCGCAAGCGACTCGGCGGAAATAATCATAAATGTGACCAGCGAGTAGCAAGTGGACGAGATCGCGCGAATATTGACGGGCTTTTGTCGAGCCCGTTTTTTTCGGTCACAGTGGCTTATGAATTTCACCGGGGACGTACCGATGGTATAAGCAGGCTTGGAGCAGAGGAAAACACAGTTATGTGGTACTCGGTCTGGCGTTTCATTTATATCTACATGATCTACTATCATCCGGTCTACTGGCTGATAAACAAAGCTCGCCTGTACCATCCGCTCGATTTCGACAACGCCGCCTGGCCCGTGCTCGCGATCTTCGGCTCCGCAACATGGTTCCTGCTTACCAGGGTGTTCGCCGAAATCCTGGGTCGGAAGCACGGCAACATGTATTTCTGGTGGGCCTTCTTCTCGGTCTTTCACTTCTGGGGCCTTCCGGTTTATCTCATTTACGACATTGCCGGCTCCGCGTCGGCGAAGAAACGACACGCTTCCATGCAGAACAAATACGGCGATCGGTCCAAGGCCGAGATCTGGGCGAGCGGTAGCCAAAGAAAACCACGTCTTCAGATGCGTCGCAGAAGAAGGTAGTTTCATCGGAAGCCGGAGGCCATTCGGGTCCACTTTTCCCGCCTCTTGCATCCCGTTCCTCGTTCAGCCCCCCACTCTCTTTCCGATAAACAGAATGGGCGAGAAGAATCGCCCCCAGGTCCGGTGTTCTCCTATGCTTCGAGGTCTTTACGCTGCTGCGAACGCAATGCGCTACCGCGCTCATGAAGTTGAGACGGTGGCGAACAACCTTGCGAACGTCTCCACCGACGGGTTCAAGGGCGACCGAATCGCGATGAGGTCGTTCGGGGACATGCTGATGTCGCGGCTCGAGTCTCCGCCCGAACCGCCTCTGCGGATGAAGGCCATCCCGCCCAGGGTGGGATGGATGAACCTCGGAGGGCCCATCGCTGAAAGCGAATACGTTGATTTCTCCCAGGGTGTGCCCAAGACCACCGGCAATCCGCTCGATCTCTACCTCAAGGGTCCGGGCTTCTTCGTCGTCGATACTCCGCAGGGAGAGCGCTACACGCGAGCCGGCAGCTTCATGCTGGACAGCCAGGGCAGGATCGTGAACCAGTCCGGCTATGCGGTCCAGGGCTCTAACCGTCAGCCCATCTTAATCACGTCGCCCTCGCCGATAATCATCAGGCAGAACGGCGAGATAACTCAGGACAGTCTCCCGGTGGGCATGCTCAGGATCGTCGAATTCCCCGACATAAGCTTGATCGAGAAAGAGGGCTCGACGTTTTTCAGAACTGTGGACCCGACCTCGGCGCCCCCCTTCGACGCGCTCAACTCCACAATCGAGCAGGGTGTGATCGAGGGCAGCAATGTGAACGCCATAGATTCCCTCGTGCAGCTCATTTCGGCGCAACGGTCCTATGAAGCTGCGGCGAGAGCTGTCGATATGTTTAACCAGAGTCTCAATCGCGTAAGCAACGAGCTGGGCAGGTTACCGGGTTAGGTGGATCTGTAAATCAATAATCAACATCAGTCGACCGGGTTGGGGGGAGAATGAGGATTAGCGAGAACAGAACAGATACAGGAGGAACCCGATGTTGATGCTCCGACGAATGCGGGACGACCTTGGGGACCTATGTCTGTGGGTCGTTCTGCTGGTTCTCTACCTGGCAACCGCGTTCGTCCCGTACTAGGACGCGGATGGATGCGGTTGCGGCACTAAGCGAGGGCAGTTAAGCATGATTCGAGCGTTATTCACGGCGGCAACGGGCATGCAGGCCCAGCAGATGAACACCGACGTTATCGCGAATAACATCGCGAACGCGAACACTCCCGGCTTCAAGCGGGACAGGCTGAATTTCCAGGACCTTCTCTACCAGACCTACCGCAGGGCCGGTCAGAGCACCCTGACCGGTTCGATGGTTCCCACGAGCCTCAGGGTTGGTCACGGTGTAAGGCCGATCGCGACCCAGAAAATCTTCCTCCTTGGCGCCGCACAGTCGACCGGGAACCCGTTGGACCTGATGATCAGCGGCGACGGGTTTTTCCAGGTCACGCTGGCGGATGGATCGGCGGCCTACACGCGTGACGGAACGTTCAAGCTCGACTCCGAGGGTAACGTGGTGACCGCGGACGGGCTCTATATCGAGCCGCCCATCACGATCCCGGCCGATGCCGTGCGTGTCGAAGTGGCGAGCGACGGCACCGTGTCGGTGCAGGTGGGCAGCGACACGACCCTCACGCAGGTAGGGCAGATACAACTGGTCAGGTTCCAGAACCCTGCAGGTCTGGAAACCATAGGCCAGAACCTTTACCGGCAGACCGACGCCTCGGGCGACCCGGTCACCGGAACTCCCGGCGAGGAAGGTTTCGGCCAGATCGCCCAGGGCTTCATTGAGGCCAGCAATGTGTCAATCGTCGAGGAATTGATCCAGCTCATCATCGCCCAGCGCGCGTTTGAGACCAACTCCCGCGCTGTGAGCGTGGCGGATCAGCTCCTGAGTATCTCCAACAATCTTGCGCGATAATTCTCACCGTGGGGAGGTGAAGACGAAAGCAAGAGACGACGAGTGACTTTCACAGGGAGGGGGAAGAGTCCATAAAGGGCGATGAGGCCCGGCCGCAAGGGGCAAAAATTATCCGGCTTCTTCGCAAGAGAGGGTTGCGAAGCGGGCTGTTCCGGAGGCGCGGCGCCCACGTCACCACAGAAACAATTAAAGGAACTCTTCTCCCCTCCCCTTTGATATTTCCAGCACTGCTCCGGCGGACCGCCGGAGAGTTTGCATGATTCAAGATGACCAGTCAGCCTTTCATAAGATTCATGGCGGCACTTGTTACGATCTGCGCGCTGACGGGACTCAGCCGGGTGAACGCGTCCGGTTCCCGGACCCTTAACTCGGGCTGGCTTCTGGAGGCCGCCCGGAACCTGGTGCTCACAAGCGATCCATGGGCCTCTGCAGGTTGCACGGTCGAGATCGACCAGACTCCCAGCGACATAACGGTCTACAGCGACGGACTGATCGAGGTGCAGGCGGTCCTCGAGCGCACTCCCAACGGCATCAAGGACATCGGCGCTGTCTCGGTGGAAGTTCGCGTCGACGGCACGCTGTATCTTCGCTTCGATCCAGGCCCGTATCTGAAAGTCACGGTCCCCGCGGTTGCCGCCGCGAGAGAAATCGAGCGCGGGCAGGTCCTGACGGAAGACGATGTCGAGGAAACGATCGTCAACGTGAAGGAGCTTCCGTCAGGTGACGTCTATCGGAGCTTCGAGGAGATCGCAGGCCTCGCGGCTCGCACTGACATCCCCGCGGGCCGGGTGCTGACAAGCGCCATGGTGGAACTGCCGATCCTGGTGGTTCGGGGCGATGCGGTGACCGTCGTCGTTCCGATCGGTGCCGCAACGGTCACGCTGCACGGCATCGCGCTCGACTCGGGACGTCTCGGCGAGGAAATCCGTGTGAGGAACCCCGATTCCAACGCGATCATAACGGCCGTTGTCACAGGACAATCAAGGGCGGAAATAAATATTCAGGATTAGATGGGCACATTATTCGTTCAATGAGGAAAGCAAACATGCGCTATTTAATCTTCTCAATGATAATCGTCCTGGGACTTCTTGTCCCCCTGCCCTCGTCGGCCACGAGCCTTTTCGACGAGGACGGTTGCGACCTGATAACGTGCGACAGGGCGGCCCAGATCGGCGATCTTGTCACGATCCTGATCTCCGAAACAACCTCCGCGACCAACCGCGCGTCGACAGAAACCGACAAGAGCCTCAATACCGACGGTCAGATCTCGGTCAAGGGTTTTCTGCAATGGATAGCCGACCTGCCCGAGACCATCGCCCCCATCGAAGACCTGACCTTCACGCCGAAGGAGACATTCCAGGGCGACGGAAGAGTGTCGACCGCCGGGACGTTCACCACCCAGGTCACCGCGACGGTTGTGGACATCCTTCCCAACGGAAATCTCGTCATCGAGGGTCTGCGTTCGATCACGATTGCCAAGGATTCCGCTGAGCTGACCATCCGAGGCGTGATCCGTCCGGACGATGTCACGATCGACAACACGATTCTTTCGAGCCAGATCGCCGACATGGAAGTCCTCTACCAGGGCGAGGGAATCATCGCCGACCGCCAGCACGACGGAATCCTGTCCAGAATATTCAATTTCTTCTTCTGACGTCGGAAGCTTTCGACGGACAGCAGGAAAGAGGACTCTACTCGACAACGCAATGTGCTCGATCAAACAGATAGCAGACACTCTCATCAGGTTGACTCTGATAATCATCCTGGGAGCGGCTCCCCTGGCTGCATTCGGACAGGAAACGCCTCCTGCCGCGCCTGCGCCGGATGCTGCCGCCAGTGACACCGGTCAGACGCCCGACGTATGGGAGTTCGCAGAACCGATCTATTACTCGGAGGCGCCGCTTGTCAGGGTGAAGGATATCGCCCGCGTTCTTGGGGTGCGCGGGAACCAGCTTTACGGCATCGGCCTTGTCACCGGGCTTGCCGGTACCGGCGACAACGCGTCTTCCGTCGACTTTACAGCGCAGGCGATCGCCAACTTGCTCGAGCGCGCCGGATTGCCGACCGATCCGACCGGGATCAAGGTCAAGAACTTCGCGCTCGTGATGATCACCTGTGACCTCCCCGCGTTCGCGCGCGAGGGAGACACGGTGGATATCACCGTATCGGCGATGGGCGACGCCCAGAGCCTTCAGGGCGGAACATTGATCATGTCCCCGCTTAGGGCTGCGAACGGCGAGATTTATGCGGTCGCGCAGGGCCCGGTAAGCCTTGCCGGATTCGGCACCGCCGGCGGAGCGGCAGGTGGGGCGGGAGCGCGACGTCAGACGAATTTCCTCACAGTGGGCCGAATACCTAACGGGGCGTACGTGGAAACAGAGGTCGACTTCAGCTTCGTGCAGGACGACATTGTGACTCTCGTCCTGATGAATCCTGATTTCACCACTGCGATCCGTCTCAGGGACGCCATCGTGACCGCATTCCCGTCGATCCGTCTCGTGGAAGCCCAGGACCCGGCAAGCGTGAATATCAGGGTGCCCGACGAGTATAGAAACGATACCGTGCGGTTCATCTCGGAGATCGAGAACCTTACGATCCAACCGGATATTGCGAACAAGGTGGTCATCAACGAGCGAACCGGCACGATAGTCATGGGCGCGGGCGTGCAGATAATTCCGGTGGCGATTGCGCACGGCGCATTGTCGATTACCGTCACTCAATCCTTCGAGGCCGGACAGCCCCCACCCTACAGCGGCGGATTCTCCATGGCCATTCCCAGGGCCGGAGTGGAGGTCCAGGAAACGCCCGCTCAGTTCGTGCGCATCACGTCGGCGGACCTCGTGACGGCCCTGAATGCCCTGGGCGCGACGCCGAGGGACATCGTCGCCATCTTCCAGGCTCTCGAAGCCTCCGGCGCACTCCAGGCGGAACTCGTAATCATCTAGCCTCCATTCCTACGCATTACAGCCTCCTCTCAAGCGTCCCCGGCCGACATCGGCCGGGATTTTTCTTTCGCCCCGGTCCCGGGAACATTGTCCGCGCGGATTCGTCAGACACCTCAGACAGCAAGGATGTGGGTACCGGTTTCCTTTCGAGGGAACCCCGTTACGTACAAATACCAACTGAACGGAGAGGTACCCGACATGATAAGTCGAACCGCAACATCAGTCCTCCTCCTTCTCGCACTATGGTCGCTTTGGGGAATACTGGGCTGCACCGGCGCGAGCAGCCCAGCCGCGCCCGGAGCGTCTGAGGTCGTCGCGTCATCCGACACCGGCGAGGGGACGAGGACAGCCGCCGACGGCACATTCAGCGGGGTCCTGACCGACTCCAACGGCGACCCTCTGGCGTGGGCGGAAATCTACATCGACGGCGAGATCGCCGGATGGACCGGGGAAGACGGCTCATTCACAATCTACGGCGTCGATGAAGAGGTCGAAACTGCACTTGAAGCTCGAATCGACGGGGAGGTCGTGTACAAGACCACCGTTGTGCTGGCGGCGCGAAACGCGCAGGAATTCGGCGATCCCGATCCTGAGATCGATCGCGGCACGGTCTGGGGATTCGTGCATGATCAACTTGGCCCGGTAAAGAAGGCCTTTGTTGTCGTGTTCAACCAGACCGAGAATTTCGGGGCTGATTTCACGGACGAAAACGGTTACTACAACGTTCCCGATGCGCCCGCCGGACCGGGGCTTGTCCTCGCCTTTGCCCCGGAACATGCGACTGCGAAGGACCAGGTCTTCGTGATCGCCGAGGGCGAGGTGCAGAAGAACCTGTTCCTCCCTGCGAAGCTCGATTTCGGCATCGTGGGCGGATTTGTAGTGACAGGTCCGATGCAGGCTCCCAAGCCGATTCCCCACGCCCTGGTCGAACTTGAGCCGATCGGCGTGCCGGGCGCTAAGAAAATCGAGACCTTCACCAACAAACACGGGGTCTATCTGTTCCCGCCCATCCCGCTGGGACCGCATCAGTTGTGGGCCAAGGCTCCATGCTTCAATGTGGGACATCGATTATGGGACGTCCATCCGGGACAGAACATGATCAACTTCCACCTCGAGCCCGCGAATTGCGGCGGCGTTGAGGGGAAGGTCTCGGATCCTGAAGGAAAGCCTGTTCCCGAGGCGATTGTGAGGTTAATCCACCCGAATCCCGACGATCCAGACGCTCCGCCGCTCGTCATGTGGGAAGTGACAAGCCCCAAGGGGCTTTACAGGTTCGATCCGGTGAAGCCGGGCAAGTATCAGCTTGAGTGTATGAAGGACAAGTTCCAGCCCTATGTCCACCAGGGGCCGGTGGTTGTCTTCCCGGACCAGTTCACCGTGATCGACATTGTCCTCCAGCCCGTCGATGAATAGTGGCCGCCATCCATAAGGACAGCAAGCACCTATCTCCATGATATTCTCCATATCGAAAAGCCCGGGGCGATGTCCCGGGCTGATTTTTCGTCTCCGAACCCAAGCCGACTGCGAGTGAGACTAAGGGCCCGACGCAGCAGGCGGGGCGTTTCCGCCGACAACAGGTTTGTCCTCTACAGGCTGCGCGCTTTCCTGTGTGGCCTCGATCTCCTCCTTCCAAACGGCGGGCTCCTCGGTCTGCTCGGAGCCTTGAGGCTGTTGGGACAGACCCTGCTCGAGCTCGGTGGAGTATGTCCACAGCCAGCCCATGTTCTGCCTGATCGGGGTGAGCCCGTCCACACCGGTCTTCATGCCGTACCCACCGAAGTAGCCCATCCCCAGTCCGAGAATAATAAGAATAGTCCCTATCACGATCTCCACTGTGTGGAAATGCCGCTTCATTCTGCCCGTGAAGGCGAGAAGGCCGTTCACCGACAAAGCCGAGAGAAAGAACGGGACGGCAAGGCCGAGCGAGTATGTCGCGAGCAGCAGGCCGCCGGTGAGACGTGATCCGCTTTCGGCGGCGACCCCCCAGATTATGGCCAGGATCGGACCGATACAGGGGGTCCATCCGAAAGCGAATGCGGCGCCGACGATGCCGGAGGAGATGACTCCGAATTTCCCCTTCTGCAACTGGAACCTGGCCTCCGCGTTGAGAAAGCGGGGTTTCCAGATGCCCGCCATGTTGAGTCCGAGCACCACAAGAACAACGCCGAAGATGAGAAGCAGCCAGTTTGTGACGGAGGGACCGTACTTGCCCTGAAAATTCTTGAGCCACTCGCCGAGGCTTCCCGCCACGATTCCGGACGCGATAAAGATGATCGAGAATCCGATGATGAACGCGAGCGCATTGAAAATCACGCGCTTATGGATGTCCGAGCGTTCCTGCGCGGTAAGCTCGCCGCCCCTGCCGGTCAGTTGGTTGAACGAAGTGCCGGAGAGAATGCTCAGGTAGACCGGCACGAGCGGAAGCACGCACGGGGTGATGAAGCTGACGAGTCCTCCCAGGAACGCCAGGGGATATGTCATCGTCTGTGTTTCTTGCACGAGGTCACCTCAGGTCGGGCGATTATAGCATGTGTCCGGCGCAGTGATCCTCCGGTAGTATTGCCGGTAGCTGCTATCCTTGCCGCGAGCACAGCGAGCGGTAAGGTAGCTGCTACCGGCGCAGTGATCCTCCGGTAGCAGCTACTTTTTCGAAGACGAAAAAGCTAGCAGCTACCGGACCGGCGCAGCATCGATTTGACCCAGCGTATGAGATTTCTCGTCGGACCGTAGCGCTCGGAAATCCCCAGGATGTATTTTCTCACGTGCACAAAGAAGATGCGCCTTGCGATACGGCGGAAATCGGGGGACAGTCTGGCCCCGACGACATGCTGGCGGAAGTACGACCATCTTAGCGGGTACCTGAGAAACGCCTCATTGGCGAGATGTCCCAGTCCCTCGGGCTCAACGTCGCAGATAGAAGGCGGCATGGAAATGCTGTTCAACCACCAGTCCTTCCGACCGTCCGGAACCGATTTGAACGCCTCAGCGCCGGGAAGCGGAGAGAGGACATGGAAGAGAGACATCGATGGGTTCATCTCGCGAGCGAGATCGACCGACGCCTGTATGGTCCGGGGATTCTCCCCCTTGTTCCCGAAGATGAAAAACGTGATCGAGAAAATCCCCGCCTGATTGAGGGCCGCGACGGTTTTCCGCGCCATGTTCACCGTGATGCCCTTGCGGATGCTTTTCAGAATGGCGGGATCGCCCGCCTCGACGCCGATTCCGATCGCCTGCGCGCCGATCTTCTTCAATCGGCTCATGTGCTCGTCTGTGAGCGTCCCCGCGCGGGTCTGAAAATGAAACTGGATTTTCAGCTTACGCTTCTCGACTTCGCTGCAGAACCTGTCCAGCCATTCACGCGTCGGCGGCCAGAAGCTGTCGCGTATTGCGAAGTACTCGATCCCGTACTGCCTCTGAGCCCGATATATGCGATCCACGACCCTCTCGGGCGCGACGCACCGGTAGTTCCCGTGCTCGACCGAACAGAACGAGCAGAAGAAGTAGCAGCCGTAGGAGCAGATTATGGGGAAGGCCGAGCGCCGATCGGCGGGCTGGTCGGACTCCGTTATCAGATCGTACGCCGGGTCCGGGAGGATGTTGATGTCGTTGATTTTTTCCCTTGGCGCAGTGATGACGATCCTTCCCGAGCTGTCGCGGAAACCGATGCTCCTGGTGGACGTTAATTCATCATCGCCGTGACCCGCTGCGATCCTGTGGAGGAGTTCCGTCAGAGTCCGCTCCCCTTCGCCTACGGCAACGAAATCGACAAGCGGAAAGAGATCGAGAGAATGCACGGGCTCCGCCGTCACATGTGGTCCGCCGATGATCACCGGAAGGTCGGGATGCCTCTGCTTCAGAAGCTCGATAAGCCGGTAATGGGGAGCCATTTCCTCGGTGGTGAGGCTGAACCCGAGGGCATCGGGATTGCAGAGCTCGATGGCCTTGTCGATCGTCCCGAGGCCTTCCTCGTCGGGCCCATCGACCCAGACATAGTGCCCCTCGCAGCCGTTTTCCCTCAGCCACGACACCAATGTGAGAATGGCGTACTTGTGCGGCATGAGGTCGAACGACCGCTCCATGCCGTAGGTTTTGGCGTAGTAGGGCGAGTAGTCGCGAGGGATGAGCGCGATGAAGAGGATCGTGGGCTTCTCGTCCATCAGGTTAGTATCGAGTATAGCACGGCGCACACGCAGGGGTCTGGGCAGCCTTATGACGAGCATGCGAAGAGAAGGATTCGCAGGAATGCTGTGGGAAAACCGGGGATGGTCAGCTTCTCAGCATCGTCTTTGCGCCCCGAATGAGGGTGCGCAGAAACTCGTACCTCTCCGAAATGCCGAGGAGGTAGCGTCTGAGATGCGCAAGGAAGATTCGCGCGGCAACCATGCGGTATTTCATAGAAAGACTTCCGCCGATGATGTGCTGGAGGACATACGATGCCCGCAGCGGGTAACGCAGGCCCACTTCCCTTGCCAGGAGCAGGAGGTCTTCCACGGAAAGCTCGCAGATGGAGGGATAAGTTCCGCCCGCCCACCATCGACCGGATTCGTCGCCGCGCATCCACCAGTCCTTCTCGCGGTCGGTAATCAGGCCGAAATCATCGGAGCCGGGCAGCGGACGGAAAACGCTGAGGGTGACAACCGGAGCATTGAGCCTGTGCATGAGGTCAATTGAAGCCTGGATGCTCTCGAGGGTTTCTCCCTGGTTCCCGAACATGAAAAGCGCGCGCGCGAAAATCCCGACACTGTTGAGAGCGTCGAATGTCTTTTTGGCCTGATCGACGGTGATCCCTTTCCTGATTCTCCTCAGGACGAAGGAGTCGCCGGACTCGACGCCTACGGCTATCGCCTGCGCCCCGATATCCCTCAGCCTCTCGAACTGCTTGGGAGTCAGGACGCCCGTACGGGTCTCGAAGTGGAACCTGATGCTGATCCGGCGTTTTTCGATTTCTTTGCAGAACTCGTCGAGCCACTTCCCCGAGGGCGGCCAGAAGCTGTCGCAGAAGGCGAAATCGGTCACGCCGAACTTCTTCTGCGCCCATTCAATCCGGTTCACGGCGTTCACGGGCCTGACGAAGCGATAGTTTCCGTGATCCGCGGAGCAGAAGGTACAGAAAAAGGGGCATCCGTACGAGAAGACGATTGGCACGCAGGGTCTGGATTCGGAGGGATCCGAGGGATCGAGGATCAGATCGTAGGCGGGATTCGGGAGGACATTGATGTTCTCGATTTTCTCTCTTGGACACGTAACGACAATGCTGCCGTCGTCGTCGCGAAAAGCCAGGCCGGGAATGTCCCGCATCCTGGATCTTCTGCCCCCGAGAGAGATCGCGAACAGCCACTCGGTGAGCGTCCGCTCCCCCTCCCCTATCGCAACGTAATCGACGGCAGGGAAGTTCTCGAGCGTATGCTCCGGAAGTGCGCTCGGATGCGGCCCGCCGACGATTATCGGCAGGTCGGGATACCTCTCCTTAAGAACCCCGGCGATCTTGAAGTGCGGGATCACTTCTTCCGTGGTGAGGCTCATCCCGATCGCGTCCGGCTTGTACCTCTCGATCGCCTTTTCAACATGGGCTATTGCCTCGCGATCGTTGCTCTCAATCCAGACATAGCGACCGTCGCAGCCGTTCTCCCTCAGCCACGCCACAAGCGAAAGCACCGCGTACTTGTGCGGGAGAAGCTCATAGGTATTCCCCATGCCGGAATAGGCAGACCGTAACGGTGAGTACTCGCGATGTACTAACGCGACAAAGAGGATCGAAGGATTCCCTGTCACTTTCTTTCCTCTCCTGAAATTTTTTTTACAGCCACCAGAGTATATCACATGATTCGGGAAACGCGCAACATGCGCGTCCTGGGCTGTCGAAAAAGCGCAATTTCGCGCAAGGAGGGCATATCAGGCGTGGCACCCTCAGGCGAGTCCTCGTCCGCCGCGGCGGACTGGGGGTGCCGGACCAATCACCTGAATGCCTCATGGATAGAGGGATTAATAGATCGAACACCCTCAGGCAGAAAGCCTGCTCGCGCAGTCTTTCCGCCTGAGGGTGCCACCCGATTCGGCATCGAAACAGGTTTTTTCAACAGCCCCACCCCGCGCATGCTACGCGACAGCCATATGTCGGGAACACTTGCGCCCTCAAAAGCGTCTGAATGGTATAATCATTCGGACGGATGTGGGTACACCATTCCGCAGGAGTGTTTGATGCCTTTTGAACCCGTAGACCGCATACGAGGCAGTGAAGCGGCCCTTGTATACAAGGGGAAAGACCCCAAAGACCCGCGCGTGGCATGCGTAAAGATCTTCAAGGAACCCTACGGAGTCCACGAGGGGTTCATCGACGAATGCGAGAATGTCGCGAACAATCTTCGCACGATCAAGCATCCCAACCTGGTGCCGGTATGGGAGGTCGGCAGGCATTCGGACCGAATGAAGATTGCGACCGAGTTCCTGCCGATGAGCCTGAAAGAATATTTGATCGAGAACGAGACCGTGGACCTCACCAGCGCCTTGTCGATTACGCTGAAAGTGATCGAGGCGCTGGAAACGGGATACAACATCGGACTTCCCCCGCACCTGGCGATCAAACCGAACAATATACTTGTTAATGACGAGCTGACCGACGTGAAGCTTGCCGACTGGTATGTCGGTCGAGCGATGGAGATGATGGACGAGGAGCCGCGGAAGAGATGGGAGGACCCGAAGTACGTATCACCCGAGCAAATCCACAGGATTGGAGAGATCACGCAGGCGGCCGACATCTACTCGATCGGGATGGTGCTTTATCACATGCTGACGGGTTTCCCGCTTTTCCATGACAGCGATGTCGCCAAGGTCCGGTACCAGCAGGTGTATGTCGACGCCACCCCGCACATCGAGTACTACAAGCAGATTCCGATGGCGGTAAAGGAGATTCTCATCGCGGCGCTGCAGAAGAATCCGTCCAAGCGCTACGCATCGCTGACGGAGTTCAAGGAGGCGGTCGCGTACGCCCTGGCGGCGGTCAGCTTCAAGAAGGCCCGACCCGAGGGGAGCCTCGCGGGAGAGATCGTGGACAACCGCTACGAGGTCCTGGAGGAGCTCGGCAGCGGCCAGTTTTCCGGCCTCTACAAGGCCCTCGAGCGCGGCCGCGACAAGTTCGTCGCGATCAAATTCTACGACGATAAGCTGTCGCGGGAAGAGGATTTCATCAGGGCGATCAACAAGGACCTCTACGGGCGGGCGCAGCTGAAACACCCTCACGTGGTCGATCTCATCGCCCAGGGATGGCACAAGAACCAGTACTACGTTGTGGAGACGCACGTTACCTCCTCTCTTGCTGCGGTTCTCGAAGATCGAAAAAAGCTGGCGCCGGAACAGGCTCTCAGGATTATCAGGAAGGTGCTGGCCACTCTCTCCTATCTCAAGACCAAGGGATCTCTGGAGGCCCATGGCGCTCTCAGGCCGGAGCATATCCTCATCAACCCGCGCGGCGACGAGGTGCTCCTCAAAGACTTTCGTCTGCACGAGACCGAGAGGTTCATACGCAAGACATACGGGGTTCCGCCGACGGGTTACCAGTATGCGTCGCCGGAAGTGTGGCTGGACGAGGACGATGTTCCGGTGGACCAGCGCTCCGACATCTACGCTCTCGGGGGAATACTGTTCCGGCTAGTGACCGGCGACTTCCTCTTCGACGGCCTTCCCCAGGACATCTTCGATGCCCACATCAAGACGGAAGCACTGGCGAAAATCCAGGAAAGATATGAGATTCCCCTCGTTTTCCACGACATCATGATCAAAATGCTGGAGAAGGACCCGCTCCAGCGGTACCAGAGTTACGACGATCTGGCCGACGATATCGATCATCTTATCGGCAGCGCCGACAGCGGCATCAACATTCATCTGATAGACCAGGGAACGACGATCAAGGGGAAATACCGTCTCGAAGAGCGGCTCACGAACATCGGAGGGGCATACGGGCTGTCACCCGAGAAGGACCTGGTTCTGTACGCGGGAACTCACCTTGGCACCGATACCCCGGTAATGCTCTGGTTCTACAGAGTGCCCAAAACCCATGAGCTGGACGAGGCCTGGAACGGGCGGATGAAGCTGGCGGCGGAATACGAGCATCCGGGACTTATCCGCGTCCTCGACCACGGCCGCGATAAGGGCGCGTATTTCTTCGTTAGCGAGCTGAGGACGCATACTCTGGCCGACTATGTCGCCGAGTACGGTCCGATGAGCGAGGGGTACGCGGTCGAAGTCGGAAGACTGATCGCGGAGGCCCTGATCTATTTGAGGGCGGAAGGGTTCGAGGTGTACGGGCGTCTGTCGCCGGAGAGCGCGTTTGTCGTGTCCAAACCCCAGCTCAAAGTAAAGCTGTCGGGCTTCGAGAGAGACGTTTTCTACGACACGCCCATGAAACTCAACCGCGCGGAGTATCTCAGCCCGGAGCAGATAACGGGGCTGGGCGAGCAGACCGGTGCGTCGGACGTGTACGCGTGGGCGCTTGTGATCTACTACCTGATCACCGGCCACGACCTCTTCCACGGCGAGCCGCACGAGATATCGGCGATGCACGTGTACGAGGACCCGCGAGAAAGGCTCGAAGCCACCGGGATATCAGTCGACCTGAGACGGATTCTGGAGCGCGCGCTCAGAAAGGACTACACGGCCCGCTATTCGAGCTGGGGGGAATTGATCGAGGATCTGGACGATTACCAGGCAAGCGCAGCAGCGGCGGAGATCGAGGAATCGATCCTGTCGTTTATCCCCGGGAATTCGAGCTACCTCGCGATGGTGTCGACGGAGGAAGAGGCCCCACCTGAGGAAGAATCGAGGATGACGTTTGCGCAGCGCTATCCCCCGTCCAGCATCGGCATACGAGGCGCGTTCGGAGTCGCATCGGGGATCAGCCCGCAGGTCGATGAGGCCCTCAGGTGCGCCGACCTCGCGCTCAGAGAGGCCGAGCAGGTCTACTCCTACTCGTCTCTGAGCCGGCTCGACATACTTGAGGACCCGAACCAGCTCGCGATATCGGCGATGCAGAGGGCAAACGGGATCGTCAACCAGGAGGCCTTCAGGCTCAACAAGATAGGATCGATCGGCGCGGAGCTCCTTATCGCGTCCATCAGCCAGAATCGCCTTTACCTCGCCAAGGTCGGGGCCTGCTTCGCCTACCTGCTTCGCAGCGCCACGATACGCACGTTCATGAAACGCGGCGACGAGAAGCGCATGCTGGGGAAAGAGCTGACGGTGCAGGTCGAGACCGCCGAAAGACATTTGAGGGCGGGAGACGTCCTCATCGTGGGGACATCGGACCTCGGGCGCGTGTTGTCGGACGTGGAAATCCGCAACTGCGTCACAAGCACGATAGACACGCAGGAGGCGTGCGAGCGGATCATCTCGCTCGCAGGCTCCAGGTACAAGGGAGCAGGATCGTCGATCAAGGAGAGCATGGCGTGCGTCGTGATCCAGTTTGGCGATGTCGGCGAAACACAGCGGATTTTTCCCGGCAGATTCCCCGCCGCGCCGGTGATACACCACTACGTCACCAAAGGCACGGCCTACATGGAAGAGGGGATGTACGACAAGGCGATCGCCGAGTTCCAGAAGGGTCTGGAGATCAAGCCGGACAACTTCTCACTGAATTTCCAGCTTGCGCAGGCATACAAGGACAAGGGCCAACTCGAGCTCGCGCTGAGGCACTGCCAGAAATCGCTCGACCTGTTTCCGGGCTTTGCAGAGGGTCACATTCGTATGGCCGATATCCTCTACGAGCGCGGCAACAAGGACAAGGCCAGGGAGGAATACGAGCTCGCCGTGGCGACAGCCCCGAACTCCGCGGAAGCCCACGTCGCGATCGGAAGCTATTACTTCCGGGAAGCTCTGTACACTCAGGCGACGCGCGAATTCGCGAAAGCGCTGGATTGTGACCCGCACAACGCCCAGGCCAAAGCGAATTTCGAGATGGCGAAATCCCGCGCCACGAGCATCGGCGGCGCGGTTGCGGAATCCGCCAGCAAAGTGGTTCACGGGATAAGACGCCCATTCTCATTTCGGAAGCAACCGAAGAAGAAAAAGCGACGGTAGCAGCCGGGCCGGGTGAATTCGTCCCTTGCTCAGACTCTTCATCGGGTAATCTTGTGGGGCAGGCTTTCCAGCCTGCCGTTTTTTCTGCGCGCATTCCGCGCGTCGCGATAAGCTCCCCCGTTTAATCAGATACTAATTTGGCCCCTAGGGTCGGGCTCGAAGGGTTTCTGGATGATCGACAACCCCGAAATGCTGTCGCGCTATCTCGAGCAGACGCACAACATGGTGATGGTGTGCGATCCCGAGAGGCGTGTCACGTACATCAACGCTGCGGCAAGCAAGGCCCTGGGGATTCCGCCCAAACGGATTATCGGAAGGGACCTGCTACGCGGGGTCGAGGAGCATTCGCGCTCCCTGGCGGAGGATCTTTTCGACCAGACCCTCAAACAAATGGACTGGCACGGCGAGCTTCTGCTTATGCGCGCGGACGGCGACGTGTTCCCGGCGTACGTGTCGGCGAGCCCGATCCCGGGAGAATCCGGGGATATCGAGAGGGTGCTGGTAATCGCGCACGATATCACGCAGCGCAAGAAGCTGGAGGAGGTGATACGCAAGCGGGCGGAGCTGGCCAGCTCGATAATCAGGGCCGCTCCGATCGGCATTTTCTCGCTTGACACGGATCGTCGGTTCCTTGCCGTGAACAGGGCATTCACCGACTTGATGCAGCTTGGCAAGCGGGCGACGCTCGTGGATCAGCCGTTCGACAGGATATCGAAATCGATGAACCCTGATCTCACGGATGCGATCGAAGCCGGGCTCGGCGGGAAGGAGGTCTCGCTTGCGAATCAGCCGCTCAGAGGAGGCGGTCCGGAGGACCTGACGGTGAGCCTCACAGCCGTGCCGCTTATGGGCCCCGAGAAGCGCGTCGAAGGCGTGCTTGTCATCGTGGAGAACAGGACCGAGATGGTGAGGGTCGAGGAGCAGCTTCTTCAGGCCGACAAGCTCGCGAGCACCGGCTTCCTGGCTGCGGGCATAGCCCACGAGATCAACAATCCCCTCGCCGGAATCTACACGGTCATCGACATGCTCGCAAAAAGGGTCAGACGCGAGGGCGGCAACGAGGAGCCGTACCAGAGAGTGCTCGCGAACATCGACAGAATCAAGGACATCATACGAAGGCTTCTGGATTTCGCGAACCCCGCGATGATCCAGCCGCAGAAAGCGGACCTGAATGCGCTGGTGATTCAGGTGCTGGACTTTTTCAAGTTCCACCCGATCTTTCGGCGGGTGACCGTCGAATGGAACCTTGACGATGAGCTTCCGCAGGTCGTGGTCGATCCGAAGCAGATACAGCAGATCATCCATAACCTCGCCATGAACGCGGCGCAGGCGATGAAGGAAAACGGCGGCTCTCTTCGGATAGCATCGAGGCTCGTAAAATCGTCGGGCAAGGAGGATTTGATAGAGATCAGAATCAGGGACACGGGACCGGGAATCCCCGAAGAGTCACTGAAGCGCATTTTCGATCCGTTCTTCACGACCAAACCTCCGGGGGAAGGCACGGGCCTGGGGCTCTCGGTGAGCTACTCGATTGCGAAACATCATGGGGGCGAGCTGATCGCGCGGAACCATCCCGACGGCGGCGCCGAATTTATCCTCACAATCCCCGCTGTAAGCGAGCTTAAGGTGCCAATCCGGAAAGCGCCTGCGTAGCCGGATCTTCTTTCTTTTTCTTCTTGGTGTCCTTGGTGCCTTGGTGGTTATTCTCTTGACCGAATCAACCACGAGGACGCCGAAAATATCGAGAGACGCGACCCATCAGTCGGCGCCCTTGGAGACCTCTTGGCCGTAGGATAGGTTGAACTCTATGGTTGTCAGTGTTTGTCCGCCGTCCGGCGAGGAGAAATCTCGGGTGAAGCTGCGCACACGTCCTTTCCGGTATTCCTCCTCCACTCTGATCCTGTATCCCTCAGTCCGCCAGCTGCCGGAGTCGACACATATGAGGCCTGACGCGGTACTCAGACCCCGTGTTGGCCGATAATCGTCTTCGGCCTTCTCGTCCTCCGAGAGATTCAGATATTGGTGAGCCAGTTGATCGAATTCGTCGATGCTCTTGTAGTCGGCCAGTATGCAAGCCTCGGCCAATCCCGCCTCAGGGACGCCTGCGACCGCGATCCTGACATCGTCCACCCTTATCGCCAGACTGAACCAGTATTGATACCCTCCCTTGAGATCACCCATGTGCATAGTGCTGTCAATCCAGAACTCTGAGGAATCGAGGGAATCGAGTCTGACAAGAGCCAGAACCTTGTCGCTGACCAGCCACGAGGGGAATACTCGTTCGAGTGCTCTCCTCACCTCGTCTTGTCTCTCGTCAGTCATTTCCAGGGCCAGCATCTGGTCCGAATACACCTGCGGCGTTTCGACCGCCTGTGTAACATGGAAGGAGATATAATTGGGCTCCACGCGAATGGGGCTGCTAACGTCCGGAAAGAGATCGGCAAGCTGTAGACCCGGCACTCTCACATCGACTTTCCAGGGAACGATATCGACGAATTCCTCCGCTCTCGTCGGGCTTTCACTACAGGAGATCATCATCATCGCAGCCACTAGCCCCGCTAAAACCAGGGCCGTCCGTGTTATTCCTCGTAATGTATTCATCTTGCTGTCTCCTATGCAGAGTATTGTACTCCATTTATGGGTCCAACCGTTGTTGCCACCCATCCATCGGATGCTCCCAGTTCCAAATGTAGAAATGGGGAACAACGTACTGGTGATTGGACTCAGGGTTAGGATCCGGATAGCGATACCCGCTGTGCTTGATTCTGTACACATAGTCGCGATCCTCAACACCTACCTGTAGCACAGATTTGAGCCCTTCGTGTTCCTCGTCAGCGACCCCGTACGCACAGGGGTAAGGCAGCTTGAACATGAGGCAGTCGACCCACGGGTCACCGGGGACTGGGGGAAAAGGAGGCGGAGGAATATCCCACGTGCGATCCCAAATACTCAGGTAGTCTTGCTTGTATTGGTCCCACGGCACAATCCCCTTCTGCACATCATAGAGCACAGGGTCATAGATGTCGTCGTCGTACTCGCATACCTGATGGAACCTAAATCCCCACGTGTCCGTGGCGCCGTCTAAGCACTGCAAGTCGTTATAAACGATTGGCCAATGTTCATTCCGCGGTAGATATCCGGCCTGCCATGGGGGATGTCTGTATAAAGGAGGAGGAGAAGCCGGGGGATTGGGATCACCGGGATCACCGGGAGCATACATCCACATGCGTACCCTTTCCTTCTTAGTCAGTCCCCCCGGATGCTGGTTGCAGTCATGACCTGCGGACACATACCATGACTCCGCGTCTATGCCCTGGTCACGCATGAATCTTGTGAGGATGTTAGCATAGTCGTCACATTCCAAATGATAAATTATGTAGTCCACCGGAGGGCCGTGAAGCTCATCAAACGCCCTATACGGGTCATAACTTCCGGGCTGGGTTGTGTCATAGTCCAGGGTAACATTACTCAGATCGTTCACCTCGCTGGTCCAGACGTTGTTCGGGCCTCGCATTCTCGCCGTAACTGCAGTCATTATCTGTTGCGGGTTAGTCAGTCCGCTTGCATAGCGTCCGACCATCTCGAGGGCGAAATCAGTCGGCCAGAGATGAGATCTAGAGGTCCAGTTCTGGGCGTATGAGGTGAAGAACCTGAATTCTTCTATAATTCCGCCATTAGCCGGAGGTCCCCACGACACACCGCCGGCGTAGTAAGTGAATTCAACCTTGTTGCCGATGATCTGTCCATTCTGGAAGTCGTACCAAGCGTTCACGCCATCGAATGTCGGAGAGGGAAGAATCCATCGGGCGCTCAGAATATCGTCCGCGTTCACTCTGTCGTCGTCATCCCAACGGATAAGGCGAAGCTGGCGGCCCACATCATAGCCGTACGAACTGTCAGGCTTCATAGTCCCTTGTTTGACAACGCCTGGGTTCTGTCGGTTAACGACAACCATGTGGGCTTCTGCGTAGAGTTGCAGTGGTCCCAGACCTGCTACCTGGTAGGGGAGGAGAAAAAGGTGATCGCTGGCTGCGTAAGTCCCCGGGCTATAGAAATCCACTTTAACGCCGACTTGGGAGCCCATCCTGTAAGCCGCGAAGGTATCCTTTGGGGCGCAGCCCTCATACCATTCGGGTGAAAGGTAAACGGAGTAGTGAGGCAGCTCGTCCTGGAGGCTGAAAGACACATGTTGATAACGATCCGTTTGGTGTATCTGGCCCTGTCCGGCGAACCCCTGCATGTTATAAAGGGGGTTATTCACATAACCAGCCGGGAATTCCGCACGGTCAATATACGTCATTCTGTATGGCTTGACTCTGTAAGAGACCGTGGCATTCACTGTGAAATCCTTCTGAATGCCCAATACTCTCTTGCAGCACTGGTCTTCGATTATTAGCTTAAGATCATTCTGCCCGTCTACGAATTTGCCAAGCACATTGCGCGCCGCATCACGGCGGTATACGGCAACGGGGAGCACTCTTGTCTCCGTCTCGTCGGTGCTGAATACGGCCTCCAAAACGTCGTTCAGAAACAAGAAGACGCGGTATCTTGGCGGGGGGAAGGGCCCTAACTCGTAGCAGGGGGGGCAATGATCTATAACGCCGAAATTGATGAATATCACCTCCAGGTAGTCAAACTCGCTCATTTCTTTGAACTCGCCCGGCCACCATATCTTTGGCTGGAGAACGCCTTCGGCCCGGCAACAACACGTAGGCCCGGTGTAGCATAGAGACTCGCAGTCGTAGAGGTTCGGAATCCCGTCGTTATCACAGTCGCCGTCCGGGTCCGCCACATCCAGTATGCCATCGCCGTCGTCATCGTCGTCATCGTCGTCCGGTCTACCATCGTTGTCGTCGTCTGGATCGCTTACATCGGGTATGTCGTCGCCGTCAGTGTCGCGATTATCCCACCAATCCTCGTATGGGTCGGGGACGCCATCACAATCCTCATCATTTGTCCATTCGTCTTGGCCCTCCCACGAGCCTAAACACTCGTGAAGTAAGTCCCAGTAGCCTGCCGCCTTGTCTTCAGGATCGCAGTAATCCTCACAGATGTCTACGATGCCGTCGGCATCGGAGTCTATCGAGTCGGGGTCGAATTCATCCGGTATTCCATCGTCATCATCATCAGGATCATCCGGATCATCGTGGCAAGCTTCGTATTCAGGGCTCCCCGGATTATCGCAAGCGCCCGCCATCAGACAGTCCAGGTCCATTTCATCGGGTATTCCGTCGTTGTCGTTATCAGGCTCCTCCTGATTCGGCAATCCATCGCCATCAGGGTCGCCATTGGGATCGGCAGCATCGCAATCCGGGTTGAGGTCTTCACAGGGCGCCGTAGACAGCGGCGCGGGGATGTACTGTGGCATCGGAGCCGGCTCGAGTCCCTGAGAAGGCTCCACGATGCCGGGCACCGTCTCTCTCACGGCAGCAGACCCATCGATATATGGATCCGGTTCGGGTGGATTCGGCGGGATGTATGGCTCCTCTATCGGAATCTCAGGTTCGAATCGGTATCGATACAACGGCCATGGACCGCTCCAATGCTGAGGACGAGGCTCAGGCTCAACGGGGACCTAGGGGTCAGGGGGGCAATCGACTTCCGGCGGTTCCTCAGCCGCCCCCCGATCCGACCTGACTGAAGGCGCTTCTGGAGAAAGCAAGCCCCTTTCATCACAGGCAAACGACAGGGAAATCAGAAGAATAAAGGCCAAGACGCCGGCGCGAGGAAGATAACACATCAGAACCCTCCCAAGCCTGATTTGTTAAGTTCATTGTAACACGTATATTTCGATCCGTCAAGAGGATTTGAAATCAAGACCGGGGCTATGACGCCTTCCTGAGCAAGTTCCCCCCCGACGGCAACTGGTGACATCAGTCGGTGACAGGGAAGGACCGCTCGCTTACGCTCGCGGCTCTGATAATGAGAGAATGAGCGGGGCAACCATAACCTGTGTCAACGGAAAATTGACAAAGAAGCCGGTTTGGCATACGATAAAAGATTGTGCCGCGAGAGGGATGCTCTCGCGTTGCTTTACCTGAGGAGCAGACATGGCCAGTAAGAAACGTCGTCGAAAAGTAAGAGGACAGGGTCTCGTTGCGACTCTCAGAGACCCCGACAAGATCCGAATAGCATACATAATCGCGGGTCTCGCGCTCGTGTTCGGCGGGAGCCTTAGCTTCGGCGGATCGCGATGCGCAAACCAGAGGGAGCAGGGTCCCGGATCGCAAACAACCGGTCCCGGCGATGCCATCGCGACCATCCAGGATCACAAGATCACGTACGAGGATTTCTACCGGGATTATGACGCGCAGCTCAAGAGGCAGGAGTCCTCCAGCGAGGCTGTGCTGCACCCCGAGGAATGGACGGCTTCGGTCAAGTATTCGACGCTCCGTCAGATGATCGACATGGAGTACTTCGACATCAAGGCCGCTGCAACCGGCATCACGGTGACGGACGAGCAGGTCGAGGAGAAAGTCAACGAGTACCGCAACCAGCTCATGCCTCAGGTCGAGTCGGCCGGCTCGAAGAGCATCCTTCAGCGAATCGCCGACCTCTTCACCTCCGCCAAGGAAGACAAGGCGTTCGAGATGAAGCTGAAGCAGTACGATCCGACCAACTCTCTCGTCCGACTTCGCAGAATCATTCGCCAGACTCTGACGGCTCAGCAGTACGTGACAACGATCTCGAAGCAGAAGGAAACCGAGATCATGGCGGAGCTCTCGGCTCGGTGCGACATTATCCGGGGAGAGATTGTGGGCGGACTGCCGTTTTCCGACGCTGCCAAGCAGTACTCGGAGCACGCATCCTCGAGCGAAGCGGGCGGACTGGTGCCGATGGTGAGGCATGACTCCAAGGATCTCCCGAAAGCCGTCATCGACAGCGCTTTCAGCCTTCCCGTGGGGGAGACCAGTCTCACGATCACGACCAACCAGCCGGACTACATGGGTGCATGGCTCGTGACAGTGTTGAGCAGGACAGGCGCCAGCGGTCCCGACTGGGAGTCCGCCAAGGAAGGGATCAGGCAGAAACTGCTCGAGGAGAAGAGAAAGAAAGTGGAGGCGGGCGAGCTTGAGCTGCCTGCCGAGGGGAACCTTGTTGTCACAGACGAGGAAGTGATCGCCGACTACGAGGAAGCGACCATAAGAGTCCTGTACCTGAAGGCCGAGGATCCGATGCAGCGGGTATCGGAGGCGGTGAGGGCGGACGAGGCGACGATGAAGATCGTCATCTACGATCCCGAGATTCGCGCCATGCATCATGTCATCAACGAGAAATGGGACCTGGCCGCCGCCGACTACCAGGAAGCGCTCAGGACAAACGCCGCCAAGCTTGATGTCGCACTCGATAACCGAGTAGAGGTGGAGATGGGCGAAGCGCGGTTGCGCTACCTCGCGGCCAACCTCTGGGCCACGAGAGCTTTCAGAGTTGAGGGAAAATGGATGCAGGACATCTGGGCTCAGTTCCAGGCAAACCCGGAAGCGTTCGGAGGAACGTTCCCCGAGCTCCCGGAAGATCTCAAGAGGCAAGAACAGGGCTTCTTCGCCATCGCGCTGAAGAACATAGACCGCTCCCTTGAGCTCGAGGACATGGCTCCATTCGCTCATTGGCAGCGGGCTCAGCTTGATATCGCCCGGCAGCAGCTCATGGCCAGGGACATTTCCGACCTGAGCCTTGCCCATGAGTATTCAAGCGAGGATTTCGAGCTTGAGCAGAAAGTCGTGTCTGTGCTGAACCAGATGATCAGTCTCGATGACAGGGCGCTCGAGCTCGCCGGAGGAGTGCGCCCGGAGGCCTGGACCGACCCGGTGCTGCCGGAAGATGAGATGGGTCTGACGCTTGAGTCGCTTGACGCCCCGTTCATTGCCTTGATCGACAAGGCCAAAGAGGAAACGACCGAGACCCCGGCTGCTTCCGCAGGCCAGTCGGAAGGGCTGACAGGCTCCGCCGCCGATGGGGCCGATATCGATACGTCTTCTGCCGGAACCGAGCCTTCGGTCGCCGGTGAATCGTCGGACGCAACGGAGGTCCTGGTGCCGGAGGTGCCGATTCCGGCGCCAAACGGTCCTCTGACCCAGCAGATGCGGGATCAGCTCAGCCAGCTGAGAGACACCGTACAGAAGAAGGTCGACGAGCTGACGGCGAGGAAGGAACAGGCCGAGCAGGAACGCCAGGCTGCGATCGATGAGCAGTCGAGGCTACTTCAGCCCACCGCTCCGCCTCAGGAAGGAGCTCCCAACGAGGAGGGAAACAACCTGCTCGATCAGACCGAGGGCAACCCAGGCTGAAGCAGCACAGTCAATGGAATCCCGATCCGCCCGGCATGACGCCGGGCTTTTTTCCCACTTATTGCAGGAAGCGGACATGTACGCCGCTTTTCTTTTAACAAACCATGTATTCTGTTATAATATTTACGTTCATCGGAAGCGCATGCAGGAGGGTGGGGACAGGCAGCGGGAAACCCGGGCTGCTATCGAAACTCTCGTAAGATGTATCTAAATGTTGTCGTGACTGGGTAAACAGAGTCGGGAGCTTGTTTGAGGGTCGCCATGCGTCCCAACCCGTCAGGAAGGCCTCAGGAATCATGAGAACCAAGACGAATCATCTGCCGGCTACCGCAGCGCTCCTCTTGGTCGCAGCGTTGTTGCTTCCGGGCTGCGGACAAACACCCCCGGTAGTACCCGATCCATCATCCGGCATCGATCGGATGCGGCTTACATCCCAAGGCGAAATCGGGGGCGGAAACCGCGTCCTGTGGGGCATGTGGCGGTTCCAGGTGGACCTCCGAACGAAGACGGTTGAGATCGTGCCCCTTCGAGAGAGCTCGGCGCACCTGAATGTCGTCTCGCTCCTCGAGCCGGTCATGCTCAAATACTTGACCTATGATCCGAAGACGCTCGAAGTCGATGTTCCCGAAGGCAAAGTATCTCTGGACATAATCCTGCAGCACCCTCTACCGGGCCATCCCGAGTACACCGGCTTCGACGTTCGCGGGATCGTCATCTCCAGGGGTTCATGGGAGAACTACCTGCTCGGCGAGTACCTGGTCCTGCCCGGAGCGGACGAGACCAGGCTCGAGAACGCGGACGGTTACACGCGATGGTGGAATCCCACGGAATTCACCGGCGGCGGGATTCTCGGGTACAAGGACGGGCTTCTGGGCAAGCCGAACAAGGCCGCACATTTCACGAGCACGGTGAACGGCTACAAGTACTTCGCCGACGGACTGGGTGCGAACGACGAGGTCATGGAGCCCCTGGTTCTGGTTGGACGGGGTCGCTTCTCATGCTCGTCCACCAATCGCCGCCATTACTCCCTGAATTTCGGTCCTGCCGCCGCGGACTTCATGGTCTTCAATTATGCTGTCGATGCAAGCTGGGAACGACCCGCCAACATCCCCCCGCAGTCCTTCGATGACTTCCCGATCTCGGCCAACTCCCTCGAGCCCTTTAACATCGACATTTACGAAGAGGCTAACTCACTCTATTTCGACCCGCAGTTGGAGGACTGCCCGGTATCCGGTGGAGTGCTGAAGGTCAGGATCGATGTCTCGACGTGGCAGGGAGCAGGTGGGATCGACCAGGTGCTTATCGGATCGCCGGACCTGGGCGTGGATTTCGTGCCCGCCACGGAGGTCGGAGGCTCGGATGTCTATTCTGCTCACATCTCGACATTCACCGCCGAGCTGGTGCCGGACAATTTCGAGACCTACGACCCCCTGGTGCTGGTGGCGGCAACCAGCCCCCTCGGAAGCTATACAGTGGGCCCTGAAGAACTACCGATATCGTTCGAGGGCTCTGAAGATGCGCCCCTGGCCCTTTACCAGGTGTACGAGCCATATGTAGGTACGAACTCTCCGCCGCAGTTGGGGCCTGTCACAGGTCCGATCGAGGTAACAGCCGGCGAGGTGCATACCTATAACGTCGAGAACTACTACGACTGCCAGGACCTGAACGAAGACCTTGTCTTTGCCTGGGAGATAGGAGACGACTCACCGCCCGAGTATAACGACGGGACGGGAAACATAGACGCTATTCACCCGTTCGGGAACGGCTCTATCGACATCTGCTTCCCGGATGAGGGCTCCTATGCGGTGGATACCAGAGTGAAAGACCTGAACGGCACCTTCGGATACAGCGAGGCTTCGCTGATGGTGGATGTCAAGCTGCCTGACCCGCCGGAGTTCCCCACGTCCGGGTTGAATCTGGAGCTTTCGGTGAAACGCACTGCGCTTCATTCTTACGAGTACATAAATAACCCTAGCGATATACCGGCGATAGTCGTGAGGTGGGACGGAAGCCAGGTGTCGGGGGTTGTGGCCGAGTGGGCCGTATACCGGGACGGCGATCCTCACGACGACCAGGAAAACTGGAAAGAGATAGGGACAACTCCGCCGGAGGTTTGGTCATGCCTGAACCTGCTGAGCGGGCAGAGCGCATACAACAGCGGAGGATCGTATTACTTCATGGTGAAAGCCCGGTCGGTCGCGGGTAACAAGAACTCCGAGAGTGTCGGCTCTACCGAGTGGGCGTTCATCGAGCTCGAGAACGCGGAGCCGGACGGCGCCTCGCAGGACAAGTTCCCGTGGACCATGGGGTACGGCGGAAATGAGCAGGCGTTCTACAGGCAGTTCGAGAGACCCGGATACGGTGGCGCAGTATCCGGGGGATGCTGGATGATGGACCCGGACTCCGGCTATATGCGGCAGCACATCTGGAGTGTCATCGCATCGCCCCCGCTGCCCATACTGACCGATCCGGCCTTAGCCGCAACGACGCAGGAATGGTACATAGAGCTGATTTTCGGCGCCCAGGTGACGCCGATGAACGAATGCTGGGATAACTACGCCCGACTGAGCGTCGGCACTGTCCCCGACGATCCGAGCCTGCACAACAAACAGCAATACTACTACGAATACAGTGAGGCCCGTCCCGCCGACTACATCGAGGGTACCCCGTACTATACCGCGCAGTACTACAACAACAATAACGTCAGGTTCGACGAGACCCCCGCCACGTACAACGATCGATATGGCTGGGGGCGGAATGAATATGGCTGGCCGTTCAACTGGGCGAGGTATCGCCTGGCAGACCTGGACCCGAACGGTATCGGACGTGTAAGGGCCGCGATCGGCTTTGGAAGCGGCGCTACGCCGGACGCGCACGCGCGACCCCGGGTTGACGAGATCGCCGTAATCATATACTGAATGAAGGCTCACGGCCGGGGAAAGACTCGAACCACTCGGGAACGCAGTCTCGGCCCATGTAAAATTATCGTGTCAGATTGCATTAAATCCTCATTCAAATGTTGATTTTTCTTTCGGGGAATGCTACCATTTGTCCTCGTTGTGGGCACTTTGAGATAAGGGCTGCAGTCAGGCGGAGTGCTTTGAAAGGTCTCCGAGCACGACAGTAACAGGTAACGCTTTTTCCATTGTTTGCATTCTACAAGAAAGGAGGCAAAGCATGCTAAGAAAAGTGTTGGCACTTGCAGCTGTTGCCGTGTTCATGATCGGCGTCGGCTGCTCAAACGGTTCCAACCCAGTCGCACCTGACAAGGGCAATCAGTCGATGGAGCAGTTCTTCAACTCCTTCGACCTGTCGAGCCCCATCGTAGGTGAGTACACCTACACTGATCTCCAGGGCAATGTTCTGGCGCAAGGGACTCTGGGTCGAAACGACGACGGGTTCTACGTGATCGAGAACCGCGGTGCTCAGGTTGACATCAACCTGATTCCTCTCGGCCTGATAAACTGCTGGGTGACTTACAACAACCCTGCGGGTACGATTCTCACGGGCCCGAACGCCGGTCTGCCGTACTACTATATCGGCCAGACGGTCGACTATGACATCAACATACTGTCGCTCCTCTGGTTCAATATCGGCGGTCCTGGTGGGTTCGGATCGGTTGCCGAAGTGACCGCAGAGATGCATTATGCGTCTTATGGTCAGTACGGTGAGATAGTCCCGGGCGGTCTGATGCCTGGCGACCCGATCTACAACTGGAGCGGGGTGATCTCGCCCGGTTACCAGGTTCTGAACGATACGTACTACATCCCGTCCGGAACGATTCCGGGGCTGGATGTTACTACGGTCAGAATCAGTGCGCCCGTTTACTTCGGGCTTCTCGACATTGTCTTCTTTGACGGTGTGGCCGGCATTTGGGATCCCCAGTGATCCCGGAACACGGGTTGTACCGTGTAGTTGTCAACTAGACGGTCTTTCCAACGGGCTCGACAAGAGCCCGTTACTTTTTTAGGGCACGCGGCGCACCTCCAAAGGCCGATTTCCCTTCCGGGCGATTGACGTACGTCCATTCACGCAATAGAATGACTGTGACGCGAGGGACCGGGATGAGGAAGCGATAATGGAGTACCAGCAGCTCATCGAGGACATGTTCCGCTCCTCCATCGCCCACACGGAGGCGGCGCTGACGGCCTGCTGGCCGCCACTGTCGGGGGCAATCAGGAAATCCATCGCATTGATCGAGCAGGGCGGAACTCTCTACTTCGCAGGCAACGGGGGCTCCGCCGCCGACGCGTCCCATGTCGCGGCCGAGTTGGTCGGCTCTTTCGAGCACTACAGCGCTCCCCTGCCCGCCGTGTCCCTGACTACCGACACCGCGGTCCTGACATCGGTCGCCAACGATTTCTCGTTCGATCGCATTTTCCTGCAGCAGGTCCGTGCGCTCGTCAGACCGGACGACCAGCTCTGGCTGATATCGACGTCAGGCGAGTCGATGAACCTCTTCTACGCGGCCGCGTGGGCGCGGGAGCAGGAAATCAGCACTGTCGGACTCCTCGGAAAACACGGCGGCAGGATCGCCAGCCAGGTGAGCTACCCGATCATCGTGCCCGGCAACAGCACCCAGAGAATTCAGGAGGTCCATATCCTCATTCTCCATACGCTCGCGTCGGCACTCAAGCAGAGGTTTCCGAACGGCGCACCGAGAGCCGGCAACGTCGAGGGGCCGGGTCTGTCGGAGGAGGATTCCATCGATGAGTCGCGCGAGAAAGATGCGCAAGATTGATTAATCGGACGCTAACCGCGTATCCAGCACACGCAAGGAGGGCGGATTGGTATGCGATACAACTTACTGACCCTGGCGGTCCTGCTCGGCATTTGCGCGAGCCTCTCGTCCGGATGCAACCGGACGAGTCCTCTCGACCCGCCTTTGGCGCAGCAGGCCGGCGGGCGGGGGGCATCGGGGCACGCCCTGATGGGCATTTTCAATGTCAGCATCGATCTGGAAACCCGATCGGTGGGTGTAGTGCCCGCGCGTCAGCCGGAAGCGCACTATGACGTCACACACTTCCTCATGCCCCCGTACTGCAGCGACTGCTTCAAGATCACTGTCACCAATCTCGATCTGGTCAACCACGAAGTCACCGCGGACGTGACGGTGAAGAACTTCACGAAGAAGCTGACCGGACGCGATGTCAGGGGCATCGTATACCCCCTGGGGGATTATGTTCTCAAGAACGCCTACGCGTACACTCTCCTGTACGCTCCGCCGACAGTTGCCACTCCGGCAGGTTTCCGGGCATACGAGACCGAGGACCCTGATCGCGCGCTTGGCCCATTGTAAAGCTCCACCGATACATACATCGTGGGCTTCCCGGACGGTGCGGGTTTCATCGATCTTCAGTACGCGATCGATGCAAGCTGGCCGGACCATTGCCCGGAGGCGTACGACATCCACGACTTCGCACAGGATCCCCTAGACATGGCTCCCGGTGCCGACGCCCTGGTCAGTGTGTATGTCTCGGACTGGCAGGGCGACACGATCAAAGTGACGATCGAGCCGGATGCGCTCGGGGGAACGGAAACGCAGTTGTCCCACGTGTCCGGAGATTTGTGGGCCGGCGCGGTTGAGAACGTTTTGGGCATGCCTCCCGGAACCTATCCCTGCCTCATCACGGCGAGAGATCAGCTCGTGGTCAGCCACCTTTTCCAGTGGGTTGATGTCGAGGTGACCGACCTTTCGGATCATGACCCGCCGATATGGGATGCCGATGAGGGTATCATCAGTGCCGCGCCGGGTTTGCAGGGCATTCTTGTCGATTTCGGCACTGCGAGCGATCCAAATGGTCCGGTGACGTATAATTTATACTGGGTTGAAGGCAACACGCTCGATTTCGATACGGCCAACAAAGTGTCCGGAATCGGGGGGCCGCCCTATCTGCTTGAGGGTCTCAATCCCGTCCTGCACACGTTATGCCTGAGAGCACAGGATTCGCTCGGGAACGAGACGACGAATGTCGACTTCGAAAGCGCGGTAGTGGGGGAGCATCCCAACATCTGGTGGACCGCGGGTCCCAACATGCCCACGCCAAGGGGCTATGCCGGGGGATTTTTCGCGGACGGATATTTCTGGGTGCTCGGGGGAAGCGCCGGAGGCACTGCGTTAGATGCTGTCGAGAGATACGATGTCGATGCGGGCACCTGGGACAGTCCCTGGAGCCTTCCTGAGCCGCGGGACGGGTTCGGCTGCGGAACGCTCGGAGGCAAGGCCTACCTTTTCGGGGGGCGATTTGCAGAGACCGTTGTCACAGACACGTGCCTTGTGATCGACCTCGCGACAGGAACCCCCGACCCATCTCCGCCCACCCTTCCCGAGCCTCTCGCGACCCTCGGATGCGCCCTCATGACGGACACATTCTATATCGCCGGGGGACGGCATTTCACCGGGTCCTCATGGGTTTTTCATCAGGAGACTTACAGTTTCGCACCGCCCGGACCCGATTTCGTCGGTCAGACCGACCTGGAATTCGAGACATCCACGATGGGCTTCGCGGCGGGAGACGGGTATCTCATCTCATGCGGCGGGCATCCTGACAGACAGGACGTGCTCTATCACGAGCCGGGCTGGAAATCATGGGCGTGGCGATCGCCGATCATTCCGGGTCGCGACGGGAATGTCTCTGTCATCGTCGACGACTGGTTCTACACGTTCGGCGGAGGCAGCGCAGCCATGATGCTCCCGAATGTCGATGCCTACGACGTGAAGAACGACACGTGGTTCTCGATCAATTCGCTTCTGCGCAAGCGAGGTGTGCCTGCGGTCGCGACGGACGGCCAGTATGTTTGCATTGCAGGCGGGCTCGACACCGTCGGCCCCGCGCTGATCCCTCTCGCATCCCTGGAGATCGGCAGGATATACTGAATGGTGAGTATCCGGATGTGGGGCAGGCTTTCCAGCCTGCCATTCATGCGGCATCACGCAGGGGCACGGCATGCCGTGCCCCTACAGATCGGGCTTTTTCAACAGCCCCGCAGCCTTGCCCCGGAGGGTTACTCCTCCTTGAATTCAGCCAGACGGTAAAAGATGTCGGTCAGGTCCTTGCCCGAACCGTCGTCAGCCTCGTACACGAAGACTGCGCCGGTGCCGCCGTTGGGATAGATGTCCGGAAGCCTAGCGGGGAAATGCTCGTTGACCTGTATCGGGTCGGAGAACTCGCTCTCCTCGAACTTCTTATATCGGCACCAGACATTCCCTGCGGTCTCGTAACTCAGGAACACGTAGGTTTCGTCGAAGGCGTCAAAGACGACGACATGGGTGTCGTTAAGGCCGTCTGCGATGGGGACTATCATGATATTTTTGAATGCACCTTCGTCCCAGCCGTCGACCGTCGCGGAATAGCCGTACATGAGATGGTAGTTACCCATCCAGTCCTCGGCGGCCAACGACGTGTGGAAGCCGTCGTTCTTGTCGATCCAGAGGCTCGGGTCCTTCGCCCCGACCCATATTTCCGCAAGGCCCTCGAAGACCGGGATCGGGGCTCCCCAGTTCTGGCCGGAGATATCGGTCGTCGAGACCATCCTGATGTATGGCAGACCCTCGTGCCAGAAGATCAGGTGGCAAAGCCCGTCGGATGTCTTCATTGCGGATCGGGCGAGGCTGAGGTAGTTGGAGGTGCCCTCCGCAACCAGGGTGTACGGGGTTCCTTGAAACACTGGCCAGGTTCCGGTGCCCGCGACGTTGGGGTAATCGCCGCGATGCATGATGATCGTGCCGCCGTTGTCGCCGAACATCATCGGATAGCCCTGAGCGGTATAGAGCATCTCTCCCGCATGCTCCATTTCCGGTCCGGAATGCGAGCCCCCGTTCACATCGGGATAGGTTCCGCCCCAGGGCGCTTTGTGGAGCGTGTGTCCGCACGGCGCCCAATACGAATGGAACGCCTGCCCGTCCGATCCGAGAGTGTACTTGCTGTTCCAGCATTTCCAGTCCGCATCGACACTGTGCGACTGCCAGTAACCCTGTTCGCAATAGTTGAAAGTGTGCCCCTGGTCAGTTGACCTGGAGAACAAGGGACGATTGAAAAGGACACTGCTCCAGTAGTACCAGACAAACGCGATCAGGACCTCACCGTCGCCGTCCACAATGACTGCCGGATCGATGTCATTGTTGGCGATCCGGTTGGCGTGATCGATCACACCCTCGGGTCCCCACTCCAGCACGATGCCCTGCTGAGGAGTCAGGAGCTCCACATCAACCTGCAGAGGAGCCAGGTACGCCGCGGTGGGCTTGCCCGGAAGAAAACCATCGTAGTCCATCGCCGCTTCCGCGGACACCCAGATCTCAATCGGATCATCCGAAGTGAGAACGGGATTGGTCAAATCAACGTGGTATGTTGAGTAGACGCTGTTGCCGCCGACCGGGACGCTGGATGTCGTCGGCTGAAAAACACCGGGGCATTCCGCACGGACGGTGTTCTGATCTGCGTCGAACCAGTCGTAGCAGCTCATATCCAAACCGAGTTCGCCGCCGCCCGCCCCTGCGCTCGGATCATAGTACAGCGTGTTCTCGGTGACAGTGACAGTCAACAGCCAGGGCTCGTCGCGATTCGCGCTTGGGGGGAAGCTGTCGGGGACGATAACCGGGGTCTCGTCCGGCGGAAGCCAGCACGCATCGACGGCGTAGTTGAAGACCAGGCCAGCGCCCAATCTAATCTTGTAGTGACGCGTATTCGCCGATCCCGCTGTGAAAACCCCCCTCGAAAGCGGGTCGAGCAGCCACAGAGTATCGCCGGCTCCCAGACCATCCGCAAAGTACTTGAAGCCGTTCAAAGTGGCCGTGTAATGCGCCGTCTCGTCGGGAGTGCCCTTGTTGCCATTGATATAGCCCCACATAGGGGTCTGGCTGTTGTAGGGGAATTCTCTCGGATTCCACCAGCGCGTGAAACCGTCCGCGTTCCAGAGCCTCGTGTCACCCTCCCCCGCGACAACAAGATCGGGATCGCTGAAGCCCGAGATGCTTCCGGACGTTATCACGATTCCGCACACATCGAAGCCGGTGAACTGCGGAAGTCCGGCGAAGGGATGAACGAGCTGCACGTCCACATCCACTGTCTGTCCGTCATACTGGAAGTTGGACAGGACGATTCTGACCGGGGGAGGCGGCTCGAGGAATCTCAGGGCGTTCAGATGGAACATCGCGTCCCGTAACGGAACCGTCCTGATCTCAGGTACGTCGGGAACCACGATGAACTCATACAGGCCGAGCAGCGAATGGCTCGTTTGGACCTCTCCGCTCCTCGGAAGACTCGGATCGCCCGACGGTCCCGGCGTCAACGGGTTCGGCCCCGTCGCGCCGCCGTGCGAGCAGCCGATACAAGCGAGCAGGATCAGCAGAATGCACAACAGGAACAGGGGTGCAGCTTTCGAACGCATCGCAGACCTCCGTAAGCCGGCTTAATCGTCCCCTCCCGACTAATTAGATGCAGAAGCGACGGCAAACCATCGTTCACACAACATAGAATGATATCACAGCGCGGAAGGGGCCGCCAATGTCCAAAAGCACGGGTGCGTCCGGGTCCGCGGACTTTCCAGTCCGCTCTTGCCAATAAGATGCCGCTTGGAAAAGCGGCGGACCCGGACGGGCCGATCACTTCTACCTGCTGTAGTAAAGCTCCGCGGCGCGATAGAGAATCTCCACGCCGAGCGGAAGCACAGCCTCATCAACCGAGAATTTCGGGTGATGATGCGGGAAATCGGAGCCCGCCTTCGGGTTCTGCATGCCCAGGAAACCGAAGCATCCGGGCACTTTCCTCAGGTAGAGACCCATGTCCTCCCCACCCATGGTCGGCTTGTCCTCGAAGACCTTTCCCTTGCCCAGGACCATCTCCCCTGCGTCCCAGATGATTTTGCACATACCCTTGTCGTTTACTGTGGCCGGGATTTTGTGCTGGAAATCGATCTCAGCCGACCCGCCCATCGCTTTCGCCGTCCCGTTCACAATCTCGAAGAATCGCTTCTTCACCAGCTTCCGACCCTTGTCGCTGAAGGTCCGGCACGTGCCCCTCAGTTTCACCTCAGGTGGGATGATGTTGAATGCCGTGCCTCCCTGGATACTTCCGACCGTCACAACCGCCGTATCTATCGGGTCGAAGTTGCGGCTGACTATGGTCTGCAGGGCCGTGATGGTGTAGGAAGCGATGAGGATGGGGTCGACACTGAGGTGCGGGTAGGCCGCATGCCCCCCTACCCCCTTGATCGTCACCTCGAACTCATCGACCGCCGCCATGCAGGGTCCGAACACGATCCCCATCTTTCCGGTGGGAATCCTGGCCCATACATGAATGCCCATCGCCGCGCCGACCGGTGGATTTTCCAGCACGCCCGCATCGATCATCACCTGCGCACCCACGCCGCCCTCTTCCGCGGGCTGGAAACACAGCTTCACCGGGCCCCGTACCGGCTTCGATTTCAGAAGCGCAGCAACCCCGATGAGCATCGCGACATGAGAATCGTGGCCGCACGCATGCATGATTCCATCGTTCTTCGACTTGTATTCCCAGTCGACTTCTTCCTGCACAGGAAGGGCGTCCATGTCGGCTCTGAGCATGAGGACCTTGCCGTCGCGGGTTTCTCCCCCTCCGGGCACCACGGCGTGCACGCCGGTCCCGCCCATGGGACGGGCCTCGATGCCGAGCGCTACGAGCTCGCGAAGTATCAGCTTCTGCGTCCGGACCTCCTTGTAGCCGAGCTCGGGATGCTGATGGATGTCGCGTCTCAAGTCCGTGACCTTACCGCACAGATCCTGGGAGACGAGGCGGGAATAGGGTTTTTTTGAGGGCATGGCGGTTCCTCATTGTGGCGGGATCGTCAGAGTCGGAAAGTGCGGGTTGATTCTACACGGGAGGGGGGAATAATGCAACGGAGGGGACAGTGGCGGGCCGGGTTTTTGACTTTAGACAACCAATTATGGCTCAAATTTGGCATTTGCCATCTTGCTATTACATTAAAATGATATTTTTTTTACAAAACTAAACATATGTTTGTAGATATCGCATGAAATCCGATATAATCTAATGTTCGCCATAGACTTCTTGCGACCTGCAGTCATTTTTATCGTCCGAATTACAACTAATTGTATTGCCAGGCAAGGGAAAATGCCAAAGCTTCAAGAATCTCGCAACTCTCTTACTCCCCTCAGCGGCCCGAAGCTCTCTTGCCTTCACTGTTCCTCAAAACCGGCGATATGCGCACCCGCCGCGTTCCTGCGGCATATGGGGCATTCGATATCTAGCGCGTTTTCTTATGTTGACGGAGAGCGGGACTGTGAGCAGGGGACATACTGCGCCTGAGAATTCTCTTCACTCCACCCCCCCGATCGGCTCGCACACGCCTGTTCTGCTGGACGAGGTTGTCAAGTTTATGGAGCCTGCGAGCGGAAAGAACTTCATCGACGCCACGGGCGGTCCCGGCAACGTGAGCCGGGCGCTCCTGACGAGAAACGCGCCGGACGGCCGTGTGCTGACGATCGACTGCGACCCTCGCGCCCTCGAGCAGCAGAATCAGACCCTTGGAGAGTTCGGCCCAAGAAGCGTCCGCGTACGGGGCAATTTCTCGTCGATCCTCGATATCGCTCGGAAGGAAGGGTTCATCCCGGTGGACGGCGCAGTATACGACCTGGGGGTATCGAGCGGGATGCTCGACGATTCATCTTACGGAATGAGCATCCGTCACGACGCTCCGCTCGATATGCGCTTCGACCCGGACCGGGAGGTCTCGGCGGTCGATCTCGTCAACGGCCTGTCGGAAGAGGAGCTTGTGGAGCTCCTGCGCGGGATGGACGAGGCGCGTTTCGCACGCAGGATAGCGAGGGCAATCGTGAGCGCCCGTGCGCGGACTCCGATAGAGACAACCGGGCAGCTTGCGGATCTGGTGGCGTCGGCGGTTCCACGGAAATTCCATCCCCGGAGTATTCATGTCGCGACCCGGACGTTTCTCGCATTGAGGGCGGCAGTCAATTCGGAGCGCGAATCGCTTGAGAAGAGCCTGGGAGATTGCCCTGACGTGCTCGGGTCCGGCGGTGTGCTGGTTGTCATCTGCTACTCATCGTTCGAGGATCGGATTGTGAAGGCGTCCGTTCGCTCCTCGCAGGATCTGTGGGAGAAGCTCACGCGCAAGGCGGTCAGGCCCGGCGAAGCGGAGACGGCGTCCAATCCGCGGAGCCGGTCGGCCCGTTTGCGAGCATATCGAAAAATCGCATAGTTCCAATCTATAGTTCTTGCTTTAATTTATCATTTCAAATTCATAAGTCCGTGTTCCCTGGGAGGGGGCACAAGGAAAAGGGAGAAGGGTCAAAGTGTCAGCAGTACCCAAGAACAATCCCGGCTTCTGGATGGAGACGAGGGCTGCCGAGCTGTCGATTACGAAGCGGCAGTACAGCCCGGAACCGGCCGCACAGCCGGTCCGATCCAAGGAGATCGTCCTGCGCCCGATCGAAATCGGCATCGCCCCGCTGCCGATTCTCCTGAGATACGAGCGGGGGATCTCTATCGCCCTGATCGTCCTGGGGCTGATGACCCTGTCATGCATCTCGCTGCAATCGCTGAAGCTGAGAATCCATGCCCGGGACACTCGCGTCTCGATTCAGAACACTCAGGGGGAGATCGGCAGGCTTCGGGAGGAACTTCAGGAAGCCTACAAGAACCTCGATGCCCTCGACGCACTGGAAGGCATTGGCACACTCCCGATCGATCCCGGCGATGTGCCGAAAGTGACGCTTCCTCCACCGACCCATTAGCGCCATGAGGCAAAAACACTCCACATCGATGACCCCGCCCGACCCTGCCCTGCTACGGCTTCGGGTCCGCGGACTCATTCTCATGGCGTTCTGCCTTGGGTTCATCGGCACGGTCGGGGGGCGGCTCGCTTGCGTACAGGCCACATACGCTCAGAAATTCTCCGAGCTCTCTCCTTTCGACAATGTGCACACCGGGACGATCCCCGCTTCCCGGGGACGGATTCTGGACGCGAAAGGAAGGCCTCTCACTGACAACCGGATCATCTACACCCTGTATGTCAATCCGTCGCGGGTCCCCGACGATCAGCATGACGAGCTGATTGCCGAGATCGTCCGCCGGTTCGCCTGCGACTCGGACCTGGTCCTGGAGGCCATTTGGGACACGGATTGCACGTACAGGGAGCTGAAGGAAGAGATGACCTCTGCCGAGGTTCAGCAGTTTCTTGGGCTTCCTCAGGTCGGACCGATCGCCGAACTCATGCGCGAGGTGGGGGTTGCGGAGAGAGAAGCCCGGGTGTATCCGCTTGGCGCGCTTGCAGGTCCGGTGCTCGGGGTTACGGATGCAAGGGATGAAGGGCAGGTTGTGCGCTGGGCCGGGCTGGAGAGCACATACGACGATGTGTTGGCAGGACGTCCGGGGACCTACGAGGACCTCAGGGACCAAAGAGGTCGAAGGATTCCGGGATCGCGACGGGAGATTACGCCTGCGCGAAACGGAAGCGATCTCTTGACGACGCTGGACGCGGATGTCCAGGCGCTCGCGGAGAGCGCTCTTCAGAGAGGCCTCAACAGAACCGGCGCATCGGGCGGCACAATTGTGATCACCGAACCGTCCACCGGGAGAGTGCTTGCGCTCGCCAGCCTTCCTGCGTTCGATCCCTCGCACTTCGGTCAGTATGTCGGAGACGAGGCGTCGACATTTTCCAGGTCGACGCGTCTTTCGTTCGAGGCCGGCAGCGTGATGAAAATCTTCACAATCGCGGGGGGCCTCGAAGAAGGTGCGGTGGAGCCGGATTCGATGCTCGAGGTCACGAAAGGGAGGCTGAGGTTTCACGGGGGGACGGTACCCGACCACAGCTACACCGACTCTCTGCTGAGCCTGCGCGACGTGGTCGTGCACTCCTCGAACCGCGGCGCGGCGATCGTGGCGGTCAGGCTGGGCCGCGAGAGGCTGACGGGATATCTCGAAAAATTCGGATTCGGGCGGCGGACGGAGCTGAAAATGCCGGGGGAGCCTTCCGGGGACCTGAAACAGCGCACCCGGCGTCTTCCGGAAATCGACCTGGCGAACATGGGGTTCGGTCACGGAGTAACGGTATCTCCCCTGCAGCTCGCGCAGGCGATGGGAGTCTTCGCTAACGGCGGCGTGCTTGTTCCGCTCAGGCTGGTCGATGGGACACGCGATCCGCTCTGGGACACCGCCACAACTGCGCCTGTCTGCCCGACTGAACAAGTCATCAGTCCCGAGACCGCCTCGATCATGCAGGATTTCATGGTCGGCGTGATCGAGACAGGTACCGCTCAGGCCGCGAAGACCGAATGGACCTGTGCAGGCAAAACCGGCACCGCTCAGAAAGTAAACCCCAACGGCGGATATTTCCGGGACCGGTACTTCACGACCTTCATGGGCTATGGTCCGATCCCGAACCCCAAATGGCTGATCCTGGTCGTCCTCGATGACCCGACCGACATCAGGTACCTGTATGGCGGGACCGCCGCCGGGCCTGTCTTTCGCGAGATTTTCAACGCTCTCATGCTCCGGGATGGGGGACGATATCAATCGACTTCCGACGGCGAATCGAATGCAGACGGGACCGATTTCACCCAGTCCGCGGAAGAAGGATACGAAGTCTCGACGTCGGACGACTACATCATCAACCCGAATCCGTTTGCGGCGAACGACGCGGCGGATTCGGCGAAGAACTGATCGAGTCAATTCGAATCAATGAATGAACCGCGCCAGATACCAGTGAAGATCGAGAAGATAAGGCAGCTTCTCCCCGACGGCGTGTGGCGCGGCCAGGCGCCTGCCGAGCTCATCGCGGTGGCGGACGACAGCAGGGAAGTGATCCCCGGCGGGACTTTCGTGGCGATCGTCGGGCATGAGACCGACGGGCACGTCTATCTCGCCAAAGCCGTGGAAGCCGGGGCGGCGCTGCTCATCGTGGATTCGAAACACGTCGAAGGGAATCCCGGTCTGCTTGAGCCGGTGAAGGACCGGGCGATACTGCTTGTCCCCGACACGCGACAGGCGGCTTCGATCCTTGCGGACGAGTTCTACGGGCATCCCAGCCGAGAGCTGAGAATTCACGGGGTAACGGGAACCAAGGGAAAAACCACGACGGTACATCTCATTGCAGACATCCTGCGCGAAGCGGGGCTGCGTCCGGCGGCGATGGGAACTCTCGGGGTGGAATTCGAGGAAAACCGCTTCAGCTCGGCTCTCACGACTCCCGGACCGATCGAGTTTCACAGGCGGTTGCGCTACCTGGCCGATCGCGGCGCAACGGACCTGGCGTGCGAAATCAGCGCGCATGCGGGCGCATTTCTTCGCACCTCCTCGGCACGATTCGAGACGGTCGCGTACCTGAATCTCTCGCGCGACCACCTCGATGATTTCTCGTGGGAAGAGTACGTGGACGCGAAGCTGACGATCGCGCGCGACGCTGTGAAAATCAACCCGTCGGTTAAGGGGATCGCAAACGCGAGGGACACTTTCTCCGCCCAGTTCCTCGACCCGATCGCACCCGAGAATCGGCTCAGGTTCGCTGTTTTCGCGGAAGGGGAGAATCCGCTCGATCCCGCAAGCGATCTTGCTGTGATCATTCATTCACGCTCATCCATCGACCTCAGCATGACTGTCCGCACCAAGAAATGGGAACGAGAAGTGCTGTTGCCGCTGATTGGAAGATTCAACGCCGAGAACGCTGCCGCGGCCGCGACGGTTGCGATGTCGATGGGTCTTGCGCCCGATGTCATCGCGCAGGGCCTGAACCGCGCAAAGAGCGTGCCCGGACGCCTCGAGAGAATCGACCTCGGGCAGGCTTTTCTTGTTGTCGTCGACTACGCGCATGCTCCGCAGCCTGCGCAGGAAGTTCTCGCGTGCCTGCGTGAGGCAACCGAGGGAAACCTGATTGCGGTCATGGGCGCAGGCGGTTCGCGCGACCGCGGCAAGCGCCCGATGATGGGCGAAGTGCTCGCAAAAGACGCGGATATCGCGGTCATCACGTCCGACAATCCCCGCAAGGAGGAGCCGCTCGACATCATCAACGACATCCTCGTGGGAGTCGGCCGCGTCAAGGAAGCATCGGCGGAAATAATTGTGGAGGTCGACCGGCGGAAGGCAATCGAGACGGCGCTCGAGCGGGCGCGCAAAGGAGACACGGTCGCGATTCTCGGAAAGGGTCACGAGACCTACCAGATATTCCGGGATCGCACGATTCATTTCGACGATCGGGAGACAGCTCGGGAATGGCTTGAGAAGCATGGACACACGGGCGGCAAATAGAATGAAACTGACGGCTGCAGAATGGGCTGAAGCGACCGGAGGCGAGATTCTCGCAGGCGATCCGGCAGCGTTTGTCGGGGGCGACGCTCCTGGCGGCCTCTCCATCGATTCCCGATCGGTCCGGCAGGGTCAGTGGTTCATCGCGCTCAAGGGAAAATCGGGACGGGACGGTCACGAGTTCCTGTCGAACGCGATTTTCGCCGGCGCCGCAGGCGTGATCGTCTCCGACAGGGAAGCATACGAGTCGCTCGTGGCGTCAAGGCTTCCCGACCTGAATGTCCTGCTCGTCGGAGATACGACCATCGCTTTGGCGGACGCCGCGCGCGCGATTCTCGACAAGTTCAGACCGTTTGTCATTGCGATAACCGGCACGGTCGGCAAGACCAGCGTCAAAGAGAACATCGCACACATAGCGTCGACTCGCTGGCCCACGCTGAAGAATCCGCACAACTGGAACACCGAGATCGGGGTGCCCCTGACGATTTTCGACCTCGGTCCACATCATCGCGTCGCGGTCATCGAATGCGCGACGCGAGGCAAGGGACAGATCGGGTACCTGAGCAACATGGTGAGGCCCGACGTCGCGGCGATCACGTCCATCGGTCCCGGGCACTTGAGCGAGTTCGGGAGCATCGAGAGTGTCGCCGAAGGCAAATGGGAAATCGTGGACGGCCTTAGGGAAAACGGCGTCGTTGTCGCACCCGGCGGATCGATCTACACAGCCCCATTCCGCGGAGACCACAGACTGATCACGTTCGGACTGGAGGAGGCCGATACGGTTCATCCGGTGGATATATCGAGCGACGAGAAATCGATGCAGTGCACGATAGCCACGCCGATGGGATCGTTCGCAGCAAGAATACCGGGCATCGGTCTCGCGGACCTTCTCAATACGCTTTGTGCGACCGCCTGCGCGATCGAGGTCAGGGTCGGGCGACGAAAATCGATCGAATCGCTGACCCTTGACGAAATCGCTGAGGCAATAAACACGCTGCCGTCAACGCCCGGTCGGATGGAGACGATCATTCGACCCAGCGGCGTCGAGGTCATTTTTGACGCGTACAACTCCAACCCTCTGTCCCTGAGAAACGCTCTTGAGGTGCTGGCGGCAAGGAACATCCTGAGCGACGGCTCACCCGTCCTGAGACGAGTGGCGGTCCTGGGAGACATGCTCGAACTCGGCAAGGACCAGGAAAGATACCACTCCGATGCGGGAAGGCTCGTCGCGGAACTTGGGATCGACTGCCTGATTACCGTCGGCGAGCTCGCCACATTAATGCGCACTGCGGCGGAAGAGCGTCGCGGCGGAACGATCGAAGGCAGGCATTTCAACTCGACGGAGGAATGTACGGCTGAATTGTCGAAGTGGCTGAGACCCGGCGACCTTGTGTTGATTAAAGCCAGTCGGGGTCTGGCTTTTGAGCGAATGCTCAAGGGGGGATGGTGAGCGACGGAATGACTCGACCTCCCGGAAAGATCATCCTGCTTTGCTGCCTGATCGCATCGGCCGCCCTGACCGCGCTGATCACGTACTTTCTGTCGAGGGCTCCCGCGGGCGGCACCGTGATACGCGGACAGGGTCCGGAGAGTCACAAGGCGAAATTCGCGACACCGTCGACCGGCGGTCGCGCATTCCTGGCGACCCTCTTCCTGGTCGGCTTCCCAGGCGCGCTTCTGATGATGGACCCGCGCGCGATAGTGGGGATCACCGCCGGGCTTCTCACCGGTCTCATCGGGCTGGCGGACGACATGCTGAAAGTGTCGCGGAAGAGTTCGTCGGGACTGAAAGCCCGCTTCAAGCTGTCCATCCAGATCATTGTGGGACTGCTCGCGACCGGGGTCGTGTTCTGGACCTTCCGTGACAGCACTGTAAGAATTCCATTCATGCACGAATCTCTTGACATCGGGCAATGGAAGATTTTGCTCGGGCTTTTCTGCTACCTCACGATAATCAACGCGGTCAATTTCACCGACGGGCTCGACGGGCTGGCGTCAAGCACGGTGCTGGTGGCGGCGTTATGCCTCGGCGGCGCTATCTGGAAATCGGTGGATGACGGGTCGGCGCTGGTGCCGGTCGTTCTCATCGGAATGTGCGCCGGGTTCCTCCCGTTCAACCGGCATCCCGCAAAAATATTCATGGGCGACACCGGAAGCCTTGCCCTGTCGGGAGCGCTCGTCGCCGCCGCGATCGCCACGGGCCTCGAAATTGTCCTGCTCATCATCGGGCTGGTGTTCATCATCGAGATAACGAGCGTGGTCATGCAGGTGGTCTATTTCCGACTCACCGGCGGGAAACGAATCTTCAGGATGACCCCCATACACCATGCATGGGAGCTCAGGGGATACAAGGAGCCCGCCATAGTAGCCTCAGCGGTTGCGATCGGAGCCGTCTCAGGCGCAATAGGCTGGTGGTCGGCGTAAGGGCGGAACTATGGACGTATCGGCTGAAAAAATACGAAGCGAACCGAAGATGAAAAAAATGCATGGCAGCGACTGTATCGCTGCCGCGATCAGTACCTCTGCGAATGGGGAGGGGCCGAGTCCCAGGCCCCTTCCCGCCTATCTATTTGCGACTCTTTCCTCGACTCCAATGTTCGGCCTTAGAGGGAGTCTCCGGGGGAGGGATCCATCTTCCCTCCCCCTGAGCCCCGTCTTGAGACGAATCGCTATAGATTTTTATCGACCACAAGCGTTGTGCACTGAACGAACCAAGACCAGGACAGCGGCTAACCTGACGGCATGAAAGCGTATCCGAAGAAAACCAGATTCACAGTTTGGGGTTACGGTGTCACCGGAAAAGCTCTCGCCGAAGTTCTGAACCAGCGCGGCTACCCGGTGAGCGTAATCGAGGACCGACCCGAGAGCGATTTCGCGGCCTATGCGGATGACATCGCGAGACTCAAGAAGTCCGGCGTCGCGTTCCATTTCGGCGGCGTGAGCAACCTTATCGCCTTCGTGCGGAAGGAAGCGGACGTTCTCTCGCCGTCGCCGGGCATCAAAGTCCCGCCCGAAGTCGTCCGGGCTTGCGAAGACTCCCGGATTCACATCGCGGGAGAGATCGAGGTCGCGTGGCGACTGGTACAGGGCAGGATCATCGCGGTCACGGGTACCGACGGCAAGACGACCACCGCCAGCCTGATCCATCACATCCTCACATCGTGCGGCCTGACGGCGCATCTTGTCGGAAACATCGGCTCTCCCCTCATAGGCCTGTCCGGGAGCACCAAGCCCGACCATTGGCTTGTAGTGGAGGTCTCCAGCTACCAGCTCGAGACCGTGCGCCTGTTCCGGCCCTACATCGCGGTCCTCCTGAACGTAGCGGAGGATCATCTCGAGCGGCACGGTGACATGCGAACGTACATCAGAACCAAGGGGCGCATCTTTGACCGCCAGCGATCCGAGGAGCACGCCGTGCTCAATTTCGACGATCCCGTGACTCTTCAGACCTACGGACAGGCGAAGTCGACGCTGCACGGATTCAGCCTGGCCGGACCAGTCCCGCGTGGGGCATGGCGACAGAATGGAAGCCTGATGCTGGAGGAGGGCGGGAAGCACAAGCGGGTTCTGGATGTCGGCGACCTGAGGCTCATCGGTGAGCACAACCAGCTCAACGCGCTCGCCTCGATCCTTGCGTGCCGGCTGGTCGGATGCCCGATCGAGGAAATCGGCGCCGCCGCGTCGTCATTCGAGAGCCTTCCCCACCGCATAGAGAATATCGGGGAGATCAACGGGGCTCTATGGGTGAACGATTCGAAGGCGACAAATGTACACTCGACCATAAGCGCTCTCAAATGTTTCACGAAGCCGATAATCCTCCTCCTCGGGGGATATGAGAAAAATCTCGACATTACCGACCTGATCCCGCACATCCAGCGGCACGTCAAGCACGTGATTCTTATGGGCTCTACGCGAAACCGCTTTCGCAGGACGTTGAGGGAATCGGGCTACAACAGCCTGACCGTCAGGAAGACTCTCCAGGAAGCCTGCGCGACCGCCAACATGCTTGCCGAGCCGGGAGACATGGTGCTCCTGTCCCCCGCTTCGTCCAGCTTCGATCAGTTCCGGGATTACGTCGACCGCGGAGATACGTTCCGCAGATGGGTCGAGAAAAAACTCGAGAGGAGCGACTCATGAGCAGAGATCCGGTCTCGGCGGATACCGCATTGAGAGAAAGCGCGAATCGTTCGGTGCGCGCTGCGCTTCTCTGCGTATTCCTGCTCCTCGCGGCAGGATGGGTCATGCTGCTGGACTCGGGGCTTGTGTTCGAGGGTCAGGCCAATCCCGACAATTTCGCCCATCTCATCAGGGCGAGGCTTCTCGGGACAACCGTCGGGGCTGTTCTTCTCCTTGGACTCTGGGCGATCCCGGCAAGATGGGTTCGCGGCCTCTCATTCCCCGCCATGATAGCGGGGGTCGCTCTGCTGGCGCTGGTATGGTCGCCCATCGGGGTTGCGGAGCGCGGCAGCATGCGATGGGAGCAGCTCGGGCCTTTCCGCTTTCAGCCGCTTGAGTTCGCGAAGCTCGCGCTGGTCTGGTTTCTGGCCGACCAGTTCGCGAGGATCGGAAGCCTGGACAAAGCGGCCCCCAACAGGCTTCTGTTTCCCGGCCTCGCCGTCGTCATTGCGATCGCTCTTGTGGGTGCGCAGCCGAACCTCTCCGGCGCGCTTTTTCTCATAGTGTTGACTTTGGCGATGGCATGGATCGGCGGGATAAACGGACGTTTCACGCTCATGATGGCTCTCTCGGGCGGAGCGGCGTTCGCAGGCCTTCTCGCACTGAATCCCGACCGGCTCCAGAGATTTCTCCCCGTCTTCCGTCCGCTGACCGACCTCGGCGGAGCAGGCTACCAGGTGGGATTATCGCTCTGGGCCGTGACAAACGGCGGGCTCTTCGGGCAGGGACCGGGGGGGTCCATCGCGATGTACTCGCTTCCGGATCACGCAAACGATTTCATCTTCTCGATAATCAGCGAGGAATGGGGCTTTGTCGGAGGCACGATCGTAATCCTGCTTTTCGCTGCGCTCGTCTACTGCGGTTTCCGTCTCGCCCTGATGCAGAACGATCCCTTCCGGATTCTTCTCGGCTGCGGGATCTCCTCGATCATCGGGCTTCAGGCCGCGATTAACATCGGCGTCACCCTCGGGCTCCTCCCGACGACCGGAATGCCGCTGCCGTTCCTCTCCGCGGGAGGATCCAACCTCATCCTGTCGTTTATGGAAATCGGACTTATCCTGAATCTCGGCCAGACCGTCGGCGCCCGCGCGGAACAATCGGCACGCGTCGGCACGCCTGCGAAGACGGATTCCCCCCCGGTGGGAAAGACCGCTTCACGTCCCGCAACTCAAAGCGTCAGGAACAGAGCGGTCGGCGACCCAATACAACCCAGAAGAAACAACTCTTCAGCGGCTCAGAGACACTCGAATCGGTTCAGATCCCAAGGCTCACGACGGATAGAAGCCGCTCGTGTAAGGCAGGCGGACCACATGCGAGTCGGGGAGCCAAGGTCGGCGGGAATTCGCAGATTCGACAGAGACTCCGTTTCGCGGGCACAAAAGCGGGTCGCAAGATGACCGCTCGAAAAGACATCGTGTTCCATTTCCGTCGGAGACTACTGGACGCAGGCTTCACTGGAGGGATCGCGCTCGACGCTCCCCTGGCCCCATTCACGTACTACAAGATAGGCGGTCCTGCGGCGGTGTTTGCCGAAGTTCCGAAAACCGAAGACCTGGCGATATTGAAAAGCCTTCTCTCGGAATTTCCCCTGCCCTGTTTTGTCATGGGCGGCGGCACGAATCTTCTGGTCTCCGATCGCGGTTTTCCAGGAGTGGTTATCAGGCTCTCAGACGGCTTCGCAAATCTTGAGACCCCTGACAAGGGTGAGAGAGTCCGGTGCGGTGCCGCGGTGCCTCTGGTTCGACTTGTTCGCGAGGGCGTGAGAATGGGAATGGCCGGTGTCGAGAGGCTGGCCGGGATCCCTGGATGGGTCGGCGGAGCGCTCTACATGAACGCCGGGACCCACGGCAGGTATTTCGGCGAGATGGTGGAATCGGTTCAGGTACATACGACATCGTCCGAAGAGTCTGTCGTGTACAGCGACGATTGCGCCTTCGGCTATCGTTCATCGCGGTTTCAGAACTCGGATGAAATCATACTGGCATGCAGCATCCGGGTCGGATCGGCGAATCCCGAAGAGCTTGCCGCCGAGGTTGAGAGGCGGCTTTCGCGCCGCAGACAGACCCAGCCCGTCGAGATTCCAAGCTGCGGCTGCGTGTTCAAGAACCCGCCGGGCGACATTTCCGCGGCGCGTCTGATCGAGGACGCCGGCCTGAAGGGTGCGCGGCACGGGGGCGCCGTGATAAGCGACAAGCACGCCAATTTCGTCGTGAACGACCGACAGGCGACCGCTCACGACATTCTTTCGCTCATGGCCGAAGCCAGAAAAAAGGTCTTTAACCTGACGGGCGTCAAGCTCGCGCCGGAAGTTCAGGCTGTCGGCTTCGATGAGCCAATCGAGGTGATGCTGGATGCATGGGAACAGGGTTAAGCTGAAACTGAGGGTGCGTCGACCGCCGGGGAAAACGAGGGATGTCGCGGTCAGGACCCCGGCGAAGGTGCAGGCAACCGCGGCGGGCCCACCCAGGGCGCGTCACGATGTGCTTCTGCGCCTGCTTGTTGCGTGCGGATTGTTCGCACTGGCGTTCTACGGCCTCAGTGCGGGATGGCTCTGCGTCAGAAACGTCGACGTTCGAGGCGGCATGAGTTTGAGCGACGGCGACGTGATCGAGCTTGCCGCTCTGGAAAATCTTGATGGTATCTGGACCATATGCGTTCCGAGAGAGCGTATACGCTCGTCGCTCGAAGCCTATCCTCTCATCGAGCACGCAGAGGTCCACTTGACCGGACCCTGGTCCCTCCGCATAGAGATTACCGAGCGCCGCGCCCTCGCGGCCGTCGAGTACGCCCAATCGAAATTCCTCTTCGACAGAAACGGTGAGCTGCTCGATATTCTGTTACCCGACGAGACGTGCCTGTGCCCGATTGTAAGAGGGGTTCCGCCGGGCCTGCTGAGATACAGAGGAGTGCCGCTTCATCTGCAGGCCGAGACATGGAGCCTGCCTCGCGGGTGCGATGTTGACACTATGAACCTTCAATTCGACAGGCTCATTTACCTGCAGCATCTTCTGCGTCGGTACGCCGGAGACCACGCCGCTGATGTCAAGGCCGTCTGCATGGACTTTCGCGGCCGCCTCACGGTCGAGTTCAACGATTGCGCCCCGATCCTTCTGGGCGATTTTCTGGAACCGGAGCTGCAGGTGAGACGCATGCTGGCGGTGCTGGGCGATGAGTCAATCACCGATCCGATGAAAACAATCGACATAGACCTTTCATCTGAGCAGTTTCCGTGTTATCACGTAAGGGCGAGCGCGTTTACAAAAGCGGAGCTGCAGGCGATGGCGGACTGGAAGAAGGCGTCCGAAGGCGTGGATACTGCGACCGCCGACGGGAATGCCGGCGCCGGTCCCGCCCCTCAGACCGTCGCGGTGAGTTTCAACCCGGACATCTTCAAGCTCGCAGGCGGTGACACATCCGACAATGGAAGCCAACAGTGAGAACCGCAGGGGACTGAGACTATCGGCCATGACGCTTGTACTGAGCCTCATGGTCGGTGTGATGCTGGCCCTGCCGTTCAAGGTGATACGCAAGGAAAGCACGGAGCCCCTTCCGAGCGAGAGTCGCCAGGAACTGGTCAACCGGATGACGAAGCTGACGGAGGAGAACGACCAGCTCCGGGCCGAGCTCGAGCAGAGCCGCAATCACGCATCAGACCTCGAGGAGTCGCTCATGGCAGGACAGGAGGCGAGCGCTCAGGTCACCGAGTCCCTGACGAGGTATCGAATTCTCGCGGGGCTGGACGCAGTGCACGGTCCGGGCATCCGGCTGACGCTGAGCGAGCAGACATCGCAGTTGCCGCCGGGCGCGGAGGCCGCGCCCTATCTCATTCACCAGGAAGACCTGCTCAACATCGTGAACGAGCTCTGGCTGGCGGGCGCGGAGGCGATAGCGATAAGGTCGCGAGACCGTACGGAGCGCTTGATCGTGAGCAGCACGATCAGGTGCGTCGGAAGCCTCATAGACGTCAACAACACGCGCATGACGCCGCCGTTCGACATTTTCGCGATCGGAAATCCGGACGAGCTCTATAACGCGATCACCATGCCGGGCGGAGTGATCGAGCCGCTCCAGTATTTCAACATCCGGGCCGAAATCATGAAAATGGATGACATGGTGCTACCCGCTTACAGCGGCCTGACTCTCCTGCAATACGCACACGGCGTAAAGGGAGGTGAGTGAACGTCATGTACGCGATTCTGGTAGTCATGGTAGTGGGATTCGCAATCGGGTATTTCGTGAATGTCCCGTTTCACTTCGTCGACACCAAGTTCCTCGCACTGATCTTCCTCGCTCTTCTCGACAGCATGACATACGGGCTGGTACGCGATCTGTCGGGGCAGCAGAGCAACAACGGTCCGGTGTTCGTACGGCTCCTCTTCGGGCTCGTGCTGGGAGGCTTCATAATCTACTTCGGAGAGAAAAGCCAGCTCGACCTCTATCTTGTCGCGCTTTTGCCGCTTGCGCTCGGATTCGCACTGAATCTGTATAAGTTTCTGCCGAAATAATTACAGGAATTGTGCTACGCCAACTTGATTCGGACCGAGAGCGCAGCTATAATTTCGGACTCTGATAGGGGAGTATTATAAGGATAGCGGCTAAAAGTTAGACAGCCTCCGACCGTGAACCTGACAGACGCCATAGTTGGTATCGACGTCGGTACCACCAAAATCTGTACGGTGGTAGCCAGGGTCGAGCCAGGCAGCGACCTGGGCATCCTCGGCGTAGGACGCGTGCCGTCGCGCGGTCTGCACAAGGGCACGATCATCGACCTCGAGCGCACAATTTCATCCATACGCGAATCAAAAATCCAGGCCGAGCAGGCGGCCTCCACCACGATCGACTCCGCCTTCGTCAGCGTGACGGGCGCGCATGTCCAGGCCATCCTCTCGAATGCCGTCATCGCCATAGCCGATCCTCACAAGGGCATCACCTACGAGGACACGGAGCGCGTGCTGGATATCGCGCAGCACGTCGAGATCCCCCGCGGACGGCGCCTGATCGATGTTCACGTTCGCGACTACATCGTCGACGGACAGGTGGGCATCAGCGACCCGGTCGGCATGAGCGGCATGCGCCTCGAGGCCAACGTTCTCCTCATAACCACCGCCGTCCCGCAGCTCGAGGATATCTACCGGGCCGTGAATCACGCAGGCATAGATGTTGAAAACATAATCCTCCAGCCCATCGCTTCCGCCGAGGCCGCCCTGGGACCGGATGAGCGCGAGACCGGCGTCGCCCTGATCGACATCGGCGGCGGAACCACCGACCTCGCCGTGTACCGCGACGGAGGGCTGGCACACATTGCCATCTTTCCCGTCGGCGGCGACCACTTCGACAGCGACCTTGCCTACGGCATCGGCATCTCGCCCAGGCAGGCCGAGCATCTGAAAATCAAGCTCGGCGGGGTCGGGAAAGATTACGCTGCGAGCGAGGACATCATCGAGATCTCGAAAGCCGGGGGCGAGCGAAGAGAGACGATCCCTCTGAAGATCATAGCCGAGATAATCTATCCACGGCTCGAGGAGATACTCTCCCTGACATACCGGGAGCTCGATGAGAGCGGGTTCATTCAGGACGTACGTTCCGGCGTCGTGCTCACCGGCGGCACGTCGCTGCTGCCCGGGATGACGGAGATGGCGTCCAGTATTTTCGGGGTCCAGGCGAGGATCGGCTATCCGCGCGATGTGAGCGGACTCCCGGAGGATCTCAGAAACCCGATGTACTCGACGGCGATCGGGCTGGTGAAGGTCGGCGCGCAGGAGTACGAAAGCAAGTCGCGGGAGACCGTACAGGCGGGAGTGTACGATTCGCTGACGAGGGTACAGGGCTGGGGAAAATCGGTTTTGAGGTCGATTTTTCGCTGATATATTTTGAGGAGCGCATATAATTCCCAACGCAAGGGGCGTTTCGGAGGACAGCCGCCTCCCCGCCCGGAAACGGGAGTGCCAAGTGGCCAAGAATGAAAAACGCAACAGGAACGGAATCGATCCCACGGACCCCTCGGATGTGTCCCATGCCCCTGGGGCCGGGATTTTGAAGCCCGAGGAGAGGAAACGCGCTGTGATCTCGCTGGACCAGGTGTCGATCGATTTGAGACCCAAGTCGAGGCACCAGGGCAGCCCCGCCAGGATCAAGGTGGTGGGTATCGGCGGCGCGGGCGGGAATGCGGTTCAGAGGATGATGCAGGCCGGGTTGTCCGGCGTCCAGTTCATAGCGATCAACACCGACCTGCAGGTGCTTTCGGAGAATCCCGCGCCGATGAAGATCCAGATAGGCGAGAAGGTCACGCGCGGACTGGGAGCGGGCGGCAATCCCGAGATCGGGCTGAAGGCGGCGAGCGAATCGAAGTCCGAGATCGCCGAGGCGATCAATGGGGCGGACATGGTGTTCATCACCGCGGGGATGGGCGGCGGAACGGGCACCGGCGCCGCGCCGATCATCGCCGAGCTGGCGAAGGACATCGACGCGCTGACGGTCGCTGTCGTGACCCGCCCCTTCACTTTCGAGGGCGGACGTCGCGCTCAGATTGCCGAGGAAGGCATAACCAGGCTTCGCGAAAAACTCGATACGTTGATCACCATTCCGAACGACAAGCTTGCCGAGGTGGTCGGTCCCGACACGACCCTGGTGGAGAGCTTCGAGATCGCCGACGATATCCTCAGACAGGGCGTCCAGGGCGTGAGCGACCTCATCACGATCCCCGGGCTCATAAATGTCGACTACGCTGATGTCAGGGCGATCCTGTGGGAGGCGGGCACGGCGCTCATCGGAATGGGCCAGCAGGCCGGCGAAAATCGCGCGATAGAGGCCGCGCGACAGGCCATCACCTCTCCGCTTCTCGAAACCTCCATCGAGGGCGCGAAGGGCGTTCTGCTCAATTTCACCGGCGGACCTTCACTCACGCTGATCGAGGTCATGGCGGCCGCCGACCAGATCTACAGCGTCTGCGACCCTGACGCCAACATTATCGTCGGCGCGGTCATCGATGAACGCATGAAGGACTACATAAGGGTGACCGTGCTTGCCGCCGGTTTCGACGACGTCAAGCCTGAGCCCAGGATCCCCATGCGCGAGCGCGTGAGCGAGTCCGGTCCGAGGCGCGAGGAGAAGATCGACGAAGACGAACTCGACATCCCTGCGTTCCTGCGCAGAGGAAGCTTCACAGGTTAAGGATTTACTTGTGACTGTCGATAGAGATACATGAAGTTGAGGGTTTCGGATTGAGACTCTGAAGGAAGGTGTCTATCCTGGTCTAAGAAAATCCGGGAAGAAAACATCCAATACGGTTGTGGAGATGAGCTTCGCCCCTTAGATTTATTGAGGGGGGATTCTCCTCCAACGAATTACGTTTCTCTAAATTTGCCACCCCACCCTCTTCCTTCCGACGCGCCCCATTCAACCGGGGCGCGTCGCTTATCCCGGGCACGGGCCTGATCGCGGGTACGCAGCTTGCTGCGTCCGCTAGTCCAGTTCAAACACAATGAGGAGCGACAATGCGAGGGAATCGGTACCGAGCTCGGCGGGTACCCCAGGAAACGGGCTTGCCGCCTCCACCGCGACGCACGCTGCGGTGTCCAGCGACGCTATGCCGCTTGAAGCCTGCACCTTGACCGAAGATGCAGTCCCGTCGGAGGCAACCACAAAACCCACTCTCACTTCGCCTTCCTGCCCAAGGCGTCTGGCAACATCTGGGTAGACCTTGTGGGCGGAAATCCGCTCGAGAACGAGCCTGCCGTACTCGGCCCTCATCGCGTCGAGGTCCGGTCCCTGAGGCGTTTGGGACCCGCTCGCTTCTGCGCCTGCTGAGTCGGCGCCCGTCCCGTCGCCCGAAAGGCTTCCACCTCCGCCTCCGACCTCACCGGGAATCGACGCGGAACTCCCGAGACCTCCCCCCGGCTCACCCTGGGATTCGCCGGAATCGGTCGCGGACGGCGCAGTGGACCCGGAACCCTCCGTCTCGGATTCCAGGGGGCTTGGGAGCGATGAACCGGCCTGGCGAGCGGACGGCGATGCAGGGACGACAGGAGACAGAGGGTTCGAAGCAATAACGCTCGGTTCATCCGGGACCTGCTCGCGGGTCTCATAATCCATCTGAGCTTTCAAAGCGGTGCTTATGCTAAGCCGGATACCGGAAGGCTTGCTCACATGCACGCGAGGCAACGAGAGATTCGCAAGCAGAAGCGTGTGGAGAATGAGACTTGCCGCGAGGGCTGTAAGAATGCGGTACATCTTTTCTCAGGGCGCCTGCACTTCCCCTGCCCTGCTTCTCTCCGACGCGACCTCATCTGAAATCCATTCCGTCTCGACCGAGATATCTCTTATTCCCGACTTGCGTATCGCGTCGAGCACATCGATGATCCGTTGAAAGCGAGTATCCTTGTCGGCGCGCAGACGGACAATGTCGATCTCTCCGGCGGCGCGGGCGCTCTCAAGCTCGCGGGCGATCTCGGAGAGGGTCGCGGGAGTGTTGTCGATGAACGTATTTCCGTCACGGTCGATGCTCACCGTCCTCGCACGGGATTCGTCGATTTCTCCCGATCCGCTTTGGGGCAGCGCCACGGCAATGGTCGGAGAAAGGTATTTCGTGACGAGCATGAAGAAGATGAGAAGGTTGAAGACGATGTCGACCAGGGGAGCGATCATTATCTGCGGCTCGATCCTCTTGGACCGGCTTCTCCGCAGCAATGATACTTGACGTATGAATGGCCTTGACGACATTCACACAATCTCCAGGCCGGCCTTCGAGAGCTTGTGGATAATCTGTGAAAGAGCCGCCTCGACAACCTGCGCATATCGGTCGGCGACCCTGTTGAACCCGATGTAGGCGATCAGGGCCGGTATCCCCACGAACAGGCCGAAAGCCGTGGTCAGCAGCGCCTCCCAGATACCGCCCGCGAGGTCCGACGGAGTCACCTGCCCGGACAGACTCTGAATGACCACGAACGCCCGGATCAGGCCGGTCACTGTGCCGAGAAGTCCGAACAACGGAGCAGTCTGAGCCACGACATTGAGCAGGGTCAGGTTTCTCTCGGCCTCGCGAACCAGTCGGTCTCCCTGGAGCGCAAGGAGGGTCCGGTTGACAGCACCGTCCTCGTTCGCGCGATCCACGGCGCGGACGAGGTCACGAAGCTCGGCCGAGACCGCCTCAGGAGTGCTCCCATCCGGGTTTCCTATGCTGTCGGTGAAATCGTCCAGCGCTCTGCGGCGTCGGGGCAGCACTACCGCGGCGAACATCCAGCGCTCAAGAATCACCCAGAGCGCCAGGATGCTCTCGAGGAGAATCGGCCACATCAGAAGCCCGCCGCGCAGCATTAGTTCCATGGTTGTCGATCAGTCCGCAATTGTAACATGACCGCCTCAGTCCTGGTCCGCAGGACCCCCGGCGGCGGGTACGACCTCCCGGGGACCCAGCGCAAGCATCGAGAGTTTCCGGGCCAGCTTTCCGGCAAGCTCCCTGAACTCCTTTGCCGTATCGCTCTCCCGGTGCGAGATCACAATCGGCACGCCCTGTTCGGATGAAGTCGCGATCGCGGGCTCGAGCGGAATCCGCGCCAGTATCTGGACAAAGAGTCCGTCGGAAATGAATTTCAGTGTCTCGTCTTCTTTGCGCGGGAATATGTCGGTCTTCGTGCCGCAATGCGGACAGATAAAGAAAGACATGTTCTCAACCAGTCCGATGACCGGCACGTCGACCTTGCTGAACATTATCGCCGCGCGACGCACATCGCGGAAGGCGATGTCCTGTGGCGTTGAGACCATGAGGGCCGCGGACGCCCTCACAAGCTGGGCAAGGGAAATCTGGACGTCCCCCGTGCCGGGCGGAAGATCTATGACGAGGTAATCAAGGCTGCCCCAGTCGACATCGCGGATGAATTGAGTGAGAACCTGATGGAGTATGGGACCTCTCCAGATGAGCGCATCGTCCTCTCTCGTCAGAAAGCCGATGGACATCACGGGCATTCCGAACGCCACGGGCGGGACCATCTTCTTGCCGGACACGTTCGGAGGACCGCTCAAACCGAGCATGGGAGGGATCGACGGTCCGTAGATGTCCGCGTCCATTATGCCGACGGATGCGCCTGTCTCCTTCAATGCGACCGCCAGGTTGACCGCGACCGTGCTCTTGCCGACGCCCCCTTTCCCGCTCGCGACCAGGATCACATGCCTGATGTCCGGAAAGGACTCGTCCGGCTCACGACTGGCCGGAGTGCATGCATCCAGCGTGATGTCGACCTTCTCGACTCCCCCGATCTCTCGAAGAGCTTCCTCGGCTTCCGACTTCATCTTGTTCTTCATCGGGCATGCGGGTGTGGTGAGAACGAGGCGAAACCGGACTGTCCCTCCCTCGATCTCAATATCCTTGACGAACCCCAGCGTGACTATGTCCTTCTGCAGGTCCGGATCGATCACGCGTCTCAAGGCATCGAGAACCTGTTTCTCCGTGATTTTGCTCATAACACGATTCCTCGTTCGTAATCGGAAAGGGAGATTAACTATACGCCGATTGCCTCCGGAGTCAAAGAAGGGGGGAACTCGATCCCTGTTCCTGAAGCCTACAGAAGCCCCATGACCGCGAGCGCATTGTGCCTCAAACGCTCTCGTCCCGCGCGTTTCAGGGAAGTGCCCGCGGTCAGTGATGCGAACTGTTCGTCGGTCAATTGACTGAGAAGATGGAGGTCCGGAACAACGAGTCCTTCGCGCGGTTGGAAATCGACGATCCTGGAGGGTTTGGAGAACCGGTTCCAGGGGCAGACATCCTGGCACGTGTCGCAGCCGAAAACCCAGCCGGAGAGATTCTCCAGGCGTCGCACGGGAATCTGCCCCTTGTGCTCCACCGTGAGATAACTCAGGCACGCCCGGGCGTCGAGTTTCCCCGGGTCCACGATCGCGTTTGTCGGACAGGCGTCCATGCACCTTGTGCACTTGCCGCAATGGTCCGGGTGAGGGCCCTTGACATCTGGCTCCAGATCCAGCGTCGTCAGGAGCGCTCCAAGGAAAACCCAGGATCCGAACTGACGGGTGATGAGGAGGCAGTTCTTTCCTATCCAGCCCAGACCCGCTCGCTGCGCCCAGACCTTGTTGCGAAACGGGGCGCTGTCGACGGCAGCCGTGAACTTCGGCTTCTCAATCCCCTCCTCCCGGGCCATCTCGCGAATCCGGGTTTCGATCTTCTTGATAATTCTCCCGAGGACCTTGTGGTAGTCCCTTCCCCACGCATAACGGGAGATTCGGGGGAAATTCGGGAATCGCAGGTGCAGCTGCGGCGTGTAGTAATTGACGGCAATGACGATGATGGACCTGCAGTCCGGGAGCAGCAGGCGCGGATCGCTGCGGACCTCGGTATTCTCGGCCATCCACGACATGGTCCCGTGATAGCCCAGGTGCAGCCATTTTTCGAGGTCCCCGGCCTCGTCGGCAAGCGGCTCGGCCGACGCGATCCCAACAAGGTCGGCGCCCGCCTCCAGAGCATACAACGCTATATCGTTCGTTTGAAGAACGATGAATCTCTCCTTCCCACGATGGTATTCTATAAGGTTCTCTGACTGAGCGGACCCGACTGTGCAGATCCTTGTGACGGTCGCAGGTTGCGGGTCCTACAAACTCAGGACTCCTGCGCCAGGTCGAACACAGCCCTGACGAGCTTCTCGATTCCCGGCTGTATGTCCTTGATGGACTCCCCAAGCATATATGCGGGAGTCGTCACGATCTTGTGCTCTTCATCGACAACACAATCGTCGACCGAACACTCGACATGAATCTGGCCCATTGCCTCGATTTTCCCCGCAGTACCCGCATCATTTCCGATAGTCATCTTCACACCGCTGATGTCGATATCTCTGAGCGCCGCGGCAAGTACTGCCGGAGCGATGCACATCGCGCCTATCGGCTTCTTGTCGTCGGTAAGCCCGGCGATCAGCTTGCCGACAGACGGGTCCACAGTGCAGCCGCTCCCTCGCAGCCCGAAATTCGACAGGTTCCTTGCCGCACCCATACCTCCCGGCATGATCAGCCCATCAAGCTCTCTCGCCCGCACTCTCGCAGCGTCACTGATGCGTCCGCGCGAAATCCGAGCCGACTCGGTCAGCACATTACGTTTCTCCGGCACCGGCTGACCCTTCGCATGATCCACCACCTCAGCCTGCTTGCTGACCGCAATCGGCACTATCTCCGCCCCGAGCTTGTCAAGCGCCAGCATCGTCAGTGTGGCTTCATGAATCTCGGAGCCGTCCTGCACGCCGCAGCCGCTCAGCAGGACTCCTATCTTCTTGGCCATTTTGTCGCTCCTCCTTGGGCCAACCATTAATAAGGGCTCTTATTTGACAGGTCATGAGAATAGCACAATGTCCGCCGACCCGAAAGACCGCGGTGCGCGTAAAAGGTTCATCCGGCAACCCGGCTCGCGTATACGGATCGTCTGAGCAGGATGCATCCCATCGCCCTGCGACCCCGACTGCTTTTACATCCCCATAACGACGCTGATATACTCTTTTCAGTGGAGCCCGCAACTCGATACGCACGTTTCGCGCCGCTCGTTGTGGACCTCGCGCTCTTTCTCGCGGGCGGGCTCATCCTCCTTACAGCATCTGCGTTTCCGACCGACTGGGACTCCTGCCAGTTCGTCCTCGGCATGACCCGGTTCTGTCCTCCCGATCATCAGCCGCATCCACCGGGCTACTACTGCTTCATACATTTCGGTCAGATGGTGAAGGTCGTTTCGGGTGTCGGGAACCACATTGCGCTGTTCTGGATGAGCGCCATAGCCTCAGCTCTTTTGATCCCGGCGGTTCGAAGACTTACGGTAAAACTGTTCCCCGGGAGAATTGACATCTCCATCGGCGCAGCATTGCTCGCGCTTGCTGCGCCTGCGAGGCTGTTCTTCGGCTCCCAGGCGCTCTCGTACACCTGGGAGGGACTGTTCGCCACGCTGCTGATATCCCTGGCACTTGACCTCAACCCGAAGGTCGGGTGGAAGAACAGGTTCGCATGGCTTGGATGGCTTCTGCTCTGGGCCTTGTCCGGCGGCTTCAGACCGAACCTGCTCCTGCTTTTCCTGCCCCTTGCCCTTTTCCTGGCCGTGCGACAGAAATGGTGGGAGAACCTGCTCGGATCGATAGTCGTCTTGCTCGTGACAGTAAGATGGCTTGTGCCGTCGATCATCGCCTCGGGCGGACTCTCTCGATATGTCGATTCCGTGAAGGGCGAGAGCTCCTTCTTTGTCTCAACCGGGCTGGGTTGGTCGAGGCTTGCGGACAACTTGCAGGCGCTGTACAACACACCTTCAGCAGTGAGCGGACTTCACATTGCGGGATGGGTGCTGATCGCCCTCATATTCCTCGGACTTGCCGGACTGACGAGAAGGAAGGGCGGTTTTCTCGATGTAAGCCACCGAACCATCACCCTCCTCGCGCTCGTTCCGATGCTCCTCTTCCACGTGTTTCTGATGTATTCCCTGCGGTATTCACTTCTGTACCTTCCCATCCTGGCTCCCGTCCTGGCGTGGCTGGGGGCGTCCGTTCTCGAGAACGCAGCCGCTCTGATCCCTTCCTTCAGGCTTCAGAGGTGGTCCCGTTCCGCGGGATGGGCGATACCCGCCGTACTCCTGCTCGTTTCCTGTCACGCATTCCTCGCGGGAAACGGGATTCACTCTCTTGCGCACATCCGGTCGCTCGAAAGAGAAACCCGGCACGTGGCTCAGTATGTCCGCGAGCTCGGGACGTCGGACTCAGTGACCATAATCGCCGGGAGGCAGTTCAGGTGCTGGGGGATAGCTCTGCCGGAATACACGATCTATCACCCGATGCACGCGCTTTATCCGAAGTATCTGAACCCAAGGCTCGCGTCCATGAGAGACAGTGACACGATCAGGGGCGATTTCTTCCTTCCCGGCGCTCCGGAATCTGAGAAGGCGACGCTCCTACTCACTAATCCGGATGCGGGACAGGTCGTAGTGCTGGACGAGGATGCGTACCGGGCTCTTATCTCGCCTAAGGACGGCTGGTCGAGCGAGAGGATAACGAGTCGCGAGAACCTCTACTGGAGGCGGTTCGATACGGACCTTGTTCTGGTGGACCAGCCGGGGAAATTCTCACTGGCTGCCAACTGAGCCGCGACCGTAAAGGAGCGGTCCGCTCGCTTACGCTCGCGGCTCTGAAGGTGAGAAGGCAGCACCGATTTCCCTACCAGGGCAATTCCTCAGGGAAATATATGCTGAGCAGGAAGCCGTCCGTCGGGTTTCCGTGAAGCAGGTAGACGAGGTTGCCGTAGACCGGGTCGAGGTAGTCGCTGGAATCGATGCGGACCGGCGTCGCGCTCACATCGCTCGGAATATCGAACCCGCCCAGTGAGCTTCCCCCGGATGCATCGCCCTTGAAGCCTTTGACTCTCCCATGACCATCGGACATTTTGTCGAGGACCATAAGGTCGTCGTCAACATTCCTTGTCAGGTCCTGGGCATTGAACCAGCCGTCATCCGACTCGGTTTGAGAGCCGGTTCCGAACCATGCGTTGTCGAAGTTCACTCCGCTAAGGCCGCCCGGGCTCTGGTCGAGTCTCCACCGATTCCCGTAGTAGTCATTCACCCCAGCGTCCCCCGGGTCTTTCACGCACCAGAAAGTGTCCCCGGTTTTTGATGGTTCAAGGCCTCTCAGAATTCCCGCATACAGCACATCGTAGCCGGTGGGCTGGTAGTTCCAGTAGATCAGGGCGGACTGATACCATGTCGCGAACGTCTCGTCATAGGATGATCGGTAGAGGAAAGTCGAGTTACCGTTCACATTCCAGGGCGGATTGGGGAATGGATAGATAGTGCAGTGATCGTTTTCCCAGTTCCCGCCCCCATTGAACGCCCAGAGCTCCGTGCAGTTGATGACCCAGTCGGGACCGATGTCGACTCCATCAGGAGTTATGTTGCGGACCCTCCCGCTGAATCCCCGCCCGGGCCCTCCGATCACACTGTAGTGGGTCGCGGCGACATCGATTCTGTGGAACATTCTTCCCTCGGGCTGAACATGAAACGCCTCCTCGGGATCGGGATAGCAGCCGCAAGGGCTGTATTTCCACGTCTCAATCCAGTAGTACTCCTCGACGTTCGGGATGACGATCTGGTGCCAGTAATAGAGGACATGCAAGTCCCCATTCGCGGGGTCGACCGCGAGGTCTCGCGCCTCCCACGGGGCCTCCCGCAGGGCAATGTTCTTGGACGGATGCTCAGTGATGTCAACTCCTATCGAGCACTCGGACGAATCGTCTTCCTGGTCGGTCACTCTGAGATTGCAGGCTCCGTCCGCGTAGTAGATATGTGAGGGCTTGTCGGGGCTTCCGGTGTAGTCATCGTCCCCCGCTTCGCCGTAGTTGCCGTCATTGTCAAAATCCCACTCGTACGTGACCGGGCCGCCCTCGGGATCGTACGAGCCTGAAGCATCGAACTCGACCGCGACATGGTCGGTGATGTCCCAGTAGTCCACAGTGCATTCATTGACTTGAAGATCGCAAACCGGCAACTCGTTTGGGCTGATATCGGAGACCTTAAGGTCATAGCGGAAGAACGCCGCCAGGGGATCGTCCCATGCGTCGTTCATGACGCCGAACTCGTTGGAATAGTCGGCGTCGGCGCATTCGATGATGACCCAGTATTCATTCCCCTCTGCGCCGGCAAGATTGTCCGCAGCGATCTCGGCCTCGTATGTCGAGTAATTCACGCCGCCGTCGACCGGAGTCATCTGCGACTCGGTGAATTCATATACCGATGAAAGAGCCGTGGATTCAAGGTATATCTGATAGTCCTGCATCGCGCCGGAGAGCTGGTGATCTCCCCAATCGAAGATATCGAGCGTAAGGTCGATGTCTCCTCCCCAGTCTGTCGGGTCGGCATAATAGACGGTGCCCCCCTGGTCGGCCCTGCAGCCGATCGCCTCGGGAGCGTTTGAGGGATGATCCTCCGGATTCGGGCCGTTCCAGTTCGCCACGACTGCGTAGCCGTACTCAACAGGCTTGCCGCTGGGGAATCTCATCTTGTAGTCACGCTTGTTGACACTGCCGGCGGAAAACACGCCATGAGTGGTGGGATTGTTTTCGAGCCAGTCAGCAAGGCCTTCGTTCTCGCCAAGACCGTCAGCGAAATACTTGTACGGACACAGAGTCGCGGTACCCTCAAAGCCCGACGAAGCATATTTTCCCTTTGTATACAGGAAAAGGGGCATTCCCGGACCGCCAAACTCCGAGATGTTGAACCACCGGGTATATCCGTCGGGGTGGCCGTTGGCGCCCCAGGGGTCGGTAAGATCGGGCTCGAAGCTCTGGTCCTGCCCCAGGATTGGGTATAGGAGCTCTGAGTTGTACGCCATTATGCCCGACCCATCTCCCATGAACACGCCCCGCACGTCGTACCCGTTGTACTGGTCCATCCCCGGGAATGGATGTTTAAGCGACACGATCAGGTCAACATCGACGTAGTCCGGGGTTGTCTCGACGTTGTATATCTGGAAGCTCACACCAGCCACGATGCTGTTGAGAAAGTTCACGCAGTTGGCTGTAAACATCGCCGATCGGTCGAGTATCGGCACAGCCTCCATCTTTTCGATGTCGACCCAGACATCATAGTAGCCCCACAAATGGGTCGCTGCCTGATGTAACGGAGCTGCAAATGTCTGGGCGACAGATGTCTCCTGGGTGACTCCAGGGGCAAGGGGGGATTCGTGTCCGCCGGAGCAGCCGCAGGCAAGCCCCACAACGGCAATCACCGCCAGCAGAACCAGTGTCCTCGGTTTCATGGCTGACCTCCTCAAGCTGATTCGGCCCTATCAGACCAAGCTTATATCAGTTTATAACATAGCCAGATCGATTGCAAGCGTCATGAGAACGTCTGACAGCGGACACAAAAAGGGAGGCTGTGATTTCCAGCCTCCCTCGAGTATGCGAAGACTCGGACCGACTTTGGTGGGGCTAATCTTCTTCGCCCTTGGACATCGCGGCGATGTTTGTCAGGACGCTGCGATCCTCGAGCGTCGTCGTGTCGCCCATAGGGGTCTTTCCGCTCGCGATCTCCTTGAGAAGGCGCCGCATGATCTTGCCGGAGCGGGTCTTGGGCAGAGCGTCGGTGAAGATGATCTTCTTAGGACGGGCCAGGGCGCCGATTTCCTTGTCGACATGCGCCTTGAGCATCTTGACGATCTCGTCGCTCGGCTCGATGCCCTGCTTGAGAGTGACGAAAGCGCAGACGGCCTCGCCGGTCAGGTCATCGGGCATTCCGACGACCGCTGCCTCGGCGGTATATTCATGTGCCACAATGGCGCTCTCGATCTCCATAGTGCCCAATCTGTGACCCGAAACGTTCAGAACGTCGTCGAGGCGGCCCATGATCCAGAAATAACCGCGCTCGTCCCGGCGCGCCGAGTCGCCCGCATAGTACATGTGAGGAACCTGCGACCAGTAAGCGCTCCTGTAACGCTCATCGTCCTTGTATAGGGTTTGGAGCATGGCGGGCCAGGGCTTTCTGATGACGAGACGTCCGCCCTTGCCGAACTCGACCGGCTCGCCCGACTCATTGACGACCTCAGGATCCACACCCGGGACGGGAAGCGTGCACGAGCCGGGAACCGTCGGAGTGGCGCCGGGCATCGGGCTGATCATGATGGACCCGGTCTCCGTCTGCCACCATGTGTCGACGATCGGGCAGTTCTCGTGACCGATGGTCCTGTAGTACCACATCCAGGCTTCGGGATTGATCGGCTCGCCGACCGTGCCGAGTAACCTGAGGCTGGAAAGATCGAACTTCGCCGGATGCTGCTCGCCCCAGCGCATGAAAGCGCGGATGGCTGTCGGGGCGGTGTAGAAGATGTTGACCTTGTACTTCTCGATGATCTCCCAGAATCTGCCGTCATGCGGATGGTTTGGCGCGCCTTCGTACATCAGCGAAGTGGCTCCATTACACAGGGGCCCATAGACAATATAGGAATGTCCGGTAACCCAGCCGATATCGGCCGTGCACCAGTATGTATCCTCATCCTTGAGGTCGAACACGATTTTGTTCGTGTAGTAGACCATGACCATGTAGCCGCCGGTGTTGTGCAGAACGCCCTTGGGTTTTCCGGTGGAACCGGAGGTGTACAGGATGTACAGGGTGTGATTTGCGTCGAGCGGTTCCGGAACGCATTCTCCGCTCTTTCCGGCCACGATTTCGTGCCACCAGAGGTCCCTCTTGTTGTTCCACTGGACCGGGTCGCCGACTCTCTTGACCACGATGCACTTCTCGATTGTCGGGCAGCCCTTGAGCGCTTCATCGGTGTTGGCCTTGAGAGGCAGGGCCTTCCCGCGTCGCCAACCGAAGTCCGCGGTGACGACGATCTTCGCGCCCGCATCGTTGATGCGGTCCTTCAGCGCCTCGGCCGAGAAGCCGCCGAAGACGATTGAGTGCATGGCTCCGATTCTGGAGCACGCCAGCATCGCGATCGCCAGCTCGGGAATCATGGGCATGTAGAGGCAGACGCGGTCGCCCACCTTTACGCCCAGGTCCTTGAGAGCGTTAGCGAATCGGCAGACCTCGTAATGGAGCTGCTGATAGGTGAAGGTTCTCGAATCGCCCGGCTCGCCTTCCCAGATGAGGGCGGCCTTGTTCTTGCGCCAGGTGTCGAGATGGCGGTCAAGGCAGTTGTAGGACATGTTGGTTTTCGCGCCCACGAACCATTTCGAGAAGGGCTCGTTCCACTCGAGGACCTTCTGCCAGGGCTCGAACCAGACCAGGTCCTTGGCGATCTCGCCCCAGAACCCCTCGGGATCATCGATGCTCCTCTTCCAGATTTTCCGGTACTCCTCCATGCTCTTGATGTGAGCGTTCTTGGAGAACTCCTCCGGAGGATTGAAGATACGCGTCTCTTTCAGTACGGAATCAATGTCAGTCTGAGTCATAGTGCTTCCTCTGTTGCTTTTTTTGCTCTGCTCGCAAGATGGCTGAAGTATCTATATCAAGGGCGCAAACCACCTATCACGCCCATTCAGGCGATAGAGAACCCTCGCAAGCTTTCGGGACGAACCCGCGTATATATAGCTACCCGCCGGGTCGATTGCAAGCGATTTCGGCAAAAACACGCGAAAAAAGGGGCTTTTTTGTGAGATTTTTCACATTTGCAGCCCTCAGGGACCCCCATCAATTAAGCGCATAGGTTTCGCTGCGTTCGCCTAACTCGCAGCCACTTTCTGGAACAGCATCACGGACGTTATCACGCCCTCATCGTCGGTGATAACTTCGGGACGACAATCAAACGATCGCACCGATTGGTCCTTGCGTACGAAATCCATTCTGCATCCGGCGCTCTCGTCTTTCAGGACATTGTTGAAGACCTGATGGAAATGTTCTCTCGACGCAGGCGTCATGAACTCGTTGATCCCCTTGCCCACGAGCTCATCCTTTCCGAAACCAAGCGCGTCGCGCGCAGCCGGATTGGCGTCAAGAACCACCCCGCTGTCATCGAGAACAAAAACCGGGTCTTCAAATGCACGGAAGACCGCATCGAAGCGATTGCCGATCTCCCTGATTGCCTCCCCAGCGGTCATCAGATCCGAGATATCTCTCACCATGGCGCAGAGACACTCTTTGCCGTCGAGGTCCAGATAAAACACATTGACCTCAACCGGGAACGTGGCGCCGTCCTTTCTCCGATGACGGGTCTCGAGGACCATGCTGCCCGCCTGCTTGAGCTCCTCAAAGTGGTGAGGCCACTCCGTAATGTTGTACCAGGGATCGATGTCCATGACGCTCATGTCCAGCAGCTCGTCTTCGGAGTAGCCCAGCCGCGAGCAGGCGACCTTGTTCACGTAGATGAAATCGCCTTCCCTGCCGATCCAGAACACTACCTCGGGACAATTGTCCACAGCGAATTTCAAGAACTCCTTTTGTTCCCTTGCTGCCGGCGGTTTCCCGGAGATTCTGTTCCTCATCGCCTGACCCTCCTTGTGCGGGGCCACGGGCCGCCTCAGTCCGGTCGAGGTTCCGCACATACACATTTAACCAAAAATCCCGGGATAAGCAAATAGGAAAAGACTCCTAATGAATGCTTTCATACCGGAAATCGGATTGTGTCGTCAATAAATAATTACTTACTTCGGCTGTGAATCGCCGTTCACAGCCCGCCGAAAAGCCTGAGCCTATCTCCTAATGGTATAGGTCAAAACCGTTTCGCCGTCGACCGCGACCGGGATTTTGAACTCGATCGTGCTGGCGTCCTTCTGGCGATAATCGAGGCTGCTCGACCGCACCTCCCAGTCGCCCCACACGTGGTCCCAGTACGTCACCTCGATCGGCTCGGTCTTATGGTTCCGGATCGTCACCTCGACATCGTATTCCCATATGTCGGACCGAACCTGCCTGCGGTCCTTGACCACTCTCTCGCCGACGATGTCGAAAGCCTCCCCGAGGAAAACTTCGATCTCCTCGTCTTTCGGAGTGTGATCCACCCTGTCTTCGCCGATGAACTGCAATGCTCCGGACGAGTCTTCCTTGTACACCCGAAGAATGCCCGCTGGAATAGGAATTCCCAGACCGTTCTCCTCGGAATTCATGAACTTCAGCCGCACAGCGATTTTGCCTTCCATCGTGTCCCCGGTGTAGTAGTAGTCGCTTTGGGGGTCGAAGACAAGGATCTTCTCCACATTGATCCCCTCGCCTTCCAGAAGACTGATCTGCTTCTGCTGGTTGTTGAGGACCGTTGCCGGTCGCTGCAGGGTATACAGGTGGTACTCGAAGAATGCCTCCTCCTGAAAGCCGTAACCCTCCTCTTCGCCGCCCTCCGCTCCGGAAACGCGATCGTACATCGTCTCGTACTGCTGGACCCTGTTAACCTGCCCGGCCACCAGCTTAAGGGTGGCGTCGTGATAGGCGGTGCCGGACGTATTGTCGATCGTAACCCAGCCGCCGAGATCGAGCCTGTCGTCATTCTGGCCGACAACCGCCACATAGTTCGCGTTCCAGCCGAGACCGCTTGTGAGGTAGCTCATCTCGCACTCGTTTGCACCCTCGCGGTTGCCTATGAGCGACCACCGCAGCGTCGGTCTCGTGATCAGCCCCTCGGGAAGCTCCTCGAATGTGACCTCGACCGGGTTGCTCACGATAACGATGCCGGAATCGGTTTTAATGACCAGGTTGCCGTCGTACGACAGCAGCGTCCCCGAGATCGTCCTGCCGTCCTCGGTCCTCACCGACACCTGCTTGTCGATGTGCTTCTCATAGAGCGCGGCGGTGCTGACGAGATCGTACTCGTAGTTCTGCTCCAGGATCGCGATGGAGTTTGGATCGGTGTTGCTTATGAAATGGACGCTGGTGGGATCGATCGACGACGCGACGTCCATGAAAATCAGGTCGAACTGGCCCCTAGGAAGGTCCAGGCTTCGGGTGTCTTTCACGAGACCCGTGCCGTCGTTGTAGATCGTGATGGCGACATTGCTCTGATCGTCAGCGGTCGTCTCGACCTGCGCTCCGGCAACGACCCCTCCGGCAGAGAGCATCACCACCATGAGAACGGCAATGAGCGGCATGCAGCACAGGATCAGCGATTTAATGCGTTTTCTCATGATTCTCCTCCGTTTGTATCGGGAGAAACGTCCTTCCCATGAAATGCAGGGCTGGATTCCCCCGTTCTCTCACCACGCACGTCGGATGGTGTATGTCAGTTCCGTTTCGCCGTCGACTGCGACCGGAATCAGAAACTCGAGAGTGCTCGCGTCTTTCTGAGTATAGTCGAGCGAACTTGTTTTCACTTCCCAATCGCCCCAGACATAATCCCAGTAGGTGATGGTCACCGGCTCGGTCTTGTGGTTGCGGATCGTCACCTTGACATCATACTCCCAGTAGTTGTATCGGACCTCCCTGCGGTCGAGAACAACGCGCTCGCCCACGATATCGAACGCCTCTCCGAGGAAGACCTCGATGTCCTCGTCCTTGGGAGTATGATCGACCTGGTCCTCGCCGATGAACTGCAGTGCCCCTGATGAATCCTTCTTGTAGACCCGCAACAGTCCTTTGGGAATGGGGATGCCAAGTCCGTTTTCCTCGGAATTCCGGAACTTCAGCCGGACCTGGATCTTGCCTTCAACCGTGTCTCCTTTGCTGGAGTAGCCGGCCGGGCTGAAAACAAGTATCTTCGTCGCTCCGATCCCGGACCCCTCGAGCAGGTTGATCTGCTTCTGCTGGTTGTTGAGGACGGTGGCCGGACGCTGAAGCGTGTACAGATGGTATTCGAAGAACGCTTCCTCTTCAAATCCTCCCCCACCGCCCCCGCCGTAGCCTGCCCTCATGGGATTACCGAGGGCATCTATCCTGGGACCCACACGATGAATAGTCCCCGCGACCAGTTTCAGCGTGGCGTCGTGATAGGCGGCGCCGGACGTGTTGTTGATCGTCACCCAGCCCGACAAATCGAGCACGTCATCGTTCTGGCCCACGACCGCAACATAGTTCGCGCTCCATCCGAGCCCGCTTGTGAGGTAACTCATCTCGCATTCCTGCGCGCCTGCGTAGCCGCTTATGAGCGACCATTTCAAAGTGGGGCGCGTGATAAGCCCCTCGGGAAGCTCCTCGAACGTGACCTCGACCGGGTTTGTGACGATCACGACACCCTCGGTCGTCTTGATCACCATACCTCCGGACACCGCAAGGAGTGTGCCGTCGATCTTGCGCCCGTCCGCAGTTCTCACAGTGATGTGCTTGTCGATGTGCTTCTGGTAAAGCGCAGCAGTGCTGACGAGATCGTACTCGTAGTTCTGCTCCAGAATCGCAAGCGCATCAGGATCGGTCAGGCTGATGAAGTGGACGCTCGTGGCATCGATCGACGATGCGACGTCCATGAACTTGAGGTCGAACTGTCCCTCGGGCAAGTTCAGGTTCCGCGTGTCTTTGACCAGACCTGTGCCGTCGTTGTAGATCGTAATAGCTACGCTCGTTTGATCGTCGGCGGTCGTTTCCACTTGCGAGCTTGAGGCCGACGCATGTGGCACGAATGACACCAGGATCAGGGAAATGACGAAAGATGATACCAGGAAGACTCGACGTTTGATTCGCATGTGCAACTCCTCCAGGAGAAAGGCGGTTGATAAAAAAATCAAGCACTACGAATAGAGACAACGGGATTATAGCTTGTGGTTCAAAGGGATTTCCATGTTGTCACTAACTGCGGGATTCGGTGGCGCCCATACGGCCGCTCCGAGCTCTTCGAGGGGCGGACGGATGGGTGTGTCGACTTACAGAGAAACGCTTAGTTCGTCTCCCCAACGTGGTTTTTCATCCCACAAACCCAATCACTGGTAGGAATTATCCTATAAGAGAAGCACCCATCTGCCCGCCAAGGCGGGCATATGGGCGCCACGAGGATTGAGCGAGAACTTCTCATGCATGAACTTGTGCCACCGGCGACTAGGAGGGCCGGCAGCATCACATCGCGAATTTCGTCACTCCGAGCGTGTGAAGCACGTGCACCTCGTCCGGGTTCTTGGACAGATGCGCATCCATTCTGAGCGGATCGCCGGAGATCTCAGTCGTCGTCAGGGGTTCGCTGTATCCGACAAGCTGTCCGGACGAATCGTGCGCCCAGATCACAGGATCACCGTCCGAGTTCTCCTCCAGCGTGTAGACGTTGTAACTCGAGTCGACCGTCATATCGATCGGATCATAGAAGAGACCCTCTCCGAAAGACGACAGGTAGGTAGGCGTGTAGCTGATCTGCCATTTCTCGACCACGGCGGTATCCGTGTCGGGCAGATACTCAAGGAAATACATGGCTGGATTCCCCGAGCCGGAATACTGAGGGAAGTCAATCGCTCGAATGTTATCCATCACGACGCCGGTCGTGCCGGAGCCGTTGTAGAAAGGCGCAGTGATATGAGCGGGATACGTGAATGCGCCGTCGTCCCAGGTCCTGAGAATGCTGCAGTATGGACCGCCGCCGTTGTCGGCCCAGTCGTACACTCCCCAGAGATCGGACGTGCCCTGGAGATTCGCGATGTCCTTCATTTCATCATTCGGACCCGGCTGCCAATATGAAAGGGTCGAATTCACGCCGCTCCATTTCGTCCACGACCAGCATGTGTACATCCCCGGATACCACGGACTCGCCTCGTGACAGTACCAGATCAGCCCTGCCTGCGCATCCCAGGCCCCGAGCTCCACGTAGTCCGCGAGCCACAGGTTGTACCAGGAGTTGTAGTTCGGCGAGCTTGACGCATAGTCGCTCGTCCACTTCCGCCAGTATTTGCCGTACGAAATCGCGACCTGGTCGGACGACGGATCGATTGCTATGTCGATGGGAGTGTTCAGGCCGGTAACGACGTCGATGTTCGGATCCCCGACCACGTGAATCCACTTGAGAACCTTGAGCATGTCGACCCCGACGCCGGTCTCCTGATCCCCGCATCCGTTGGTGACAACGATATCGTAGGTGCCGACGGCAACCGACGTGAGATCGATGTCGAAGGTGATCGTGTTCTGATCGATCCACTGGACATTCGTGCCCACCGCAACATCGCTTGCCCCGTTATTGACCGCAACTCCGAGGTCGCCGTCCTCAAAGAGATCGCCCTTGATCGTCCAGTCGGTGTAGGGACGCTTGACAGCGCAGTAGGTCGCCTTGTCGTTGAGAGTGTCGACCACGGGAACCCAGTTCTGGCAGGGCGACTCTGTCGCGACCTCGAGATCGTATCGGAAGAGCGACTCGAGAGGGTCTCCGTCGGCCTCGTTCGGCACGCCGAAATCGTTCGAGTAGTCGAACGCATCGTACCGGGCGATTACCCAGAATTCGTTCCCCTCTATTCCGGTAATGTTGTCTGCGGGAATCTCCACATGATAGGTCGAGTAGTTGTCGCCCCCACCGGTCGGAATCATCTCGCTCGAATCGAGCTCGTGATAGCTGCTGAGAACGGTCGATTCGATCAGAATCGTTGACGGCTGATACTCCCAGCCGAAAAGGCTGAGGTCGAGTATGAGCTTGCCGCCCTTGTCGTCGGGATTGGCATAGTACAGGCTGGGGGTGACATCTGCTTTGAGAGCGACGCTCTCGACCGCGTTCGACGGATGGTCGTCGGGATTGGGGCCGTTCCAGTTCGCAAGCACGGCATAACCGAATTTCACGCCGGTGGCGTTCGGGAAACGCAGGTAGTAGTTGCGGGTATTGGTTGCTCCGGACGTGAACTCGCCGTGCTGGTCCGCGTGACTGAGCAGCCATGACCAGAGGTCTTCGGTTGTTTCGAGCCCGTTCGCAAAACACTTGTACGGGTTGACCGTGGCGGTTCCGGCGAAGCCTGGTGATGCCATTTTTCCATGCGTGTAGGACAGAAGGGGCATGCCACCCAGGGGAAACTCAGAGTAGTTGAACCAGCGGGTATAGCCGTCCGGGCCACCGAAGCCGTCAAGGGGATCGGGGAACATGGACTGATCCACGCCCGACACTGCATAGACCAGGTCGCTGTTGTGAAGCAACGAGTCGGAGCCGTAGCCCATGAACACGCCTCTGACATCGTACCCGTCGTACTGGGGCATGCCCGGAAACGGGTGCGTCAGAGAGACATCGATGTCGACATCGACGTAATCAGGCGTCCAGGGAGTGCCGTTGATGTGGAACGACAGGCCTGAAGGTTTGCCGTTCAGGAAATTCACCACGTTGGCGGTAAACATCGCGCCCCGAAGCGGCACCGCGTACGCTTCCTGGTTCTCCACATCGATGAAGACCTCGTAGTAACCCCAGAGATGTGTCTGAGCGCTCTGACCGACTGTCGATTGTCTCAGGGTCTGATCGGGGCCCTGGGCGGGTATCACCGGATTCTGGCCCCCCGAGCATCCAGACAATACCAGGACGCACGCCAGAAAAGATAGAGATATAGCGACTAAACTGAGGCTTCTCATTTCGAACCTCCGCCGAACCGGATTCGGCTTTGTATTCCCCGGAAACATCGCAGGAAGACTATTCATATTATAGGTCATCCGCACCGGATAGGCATCTCAAAAACCCAGGAAAGAGGCAAGGAAACACCCGAGGGGTGTAAGCGAATACTAATCGTGTGCCCTTGACGGGGGCGCGTCAGGGGGGTACACTTTGCAGACGATGCGTTCATTACCGCAGATATTTACCGTCACTGTAGTCGTGGTCGCTGTTCCCCGGGCCGGCCCGTGAGCAATAACATGCTCCGACGCGGGACCGGCCTTCAGAGAACTCGAAGGCCGTTTTTCATTTTCGGCCTTCTCGGAGCGGACCCGTTGAACGAGACGACCACGACGAGGTGTTGAAAATGGCTGGAAAAACCGCCAGGAAATTGAAGTCCAAACGAATAAAACCGCTCAAAGGGCGGGCCTACGACCCGAAGGAAGTGGAGGCCGACTGGTACTCCATCTGGGAGGGCATGGGCGCTTTCAAACCGGAGTATGACGGTCCGGGACGAGCCCGGAACGGCAAACCCTGGTGCTGCATAATCCCGCCTCCCAACATCACCGACCAGCTCCACATGGGCCACGGCCTCAATTTCACCCTCCAGGACCTGGTGACCCGAATCCGCAGGATGCAGGGCTATGACGTGCTGTGGCTGCCGGGAATCGACCATGCCGGGATCGCCACCCAGGTGCAGGTCGAGAAAGCCCTCAAAGCGGAGGGCACAAGCCGGGAAGAAGTGGGCTACGAGAAGTTTCTCGAGCGGGCATGGAAATGGAAACAGGAGAAAGGGGGACGAATCCTGGAGCAGATTCGCGAGCTGGGAAGCTCCTGCGACTGGGACCGTCTCAGGTTCACGCTGGACCCCGGCCCCACGCACGGCGTTCTCACCGCCTTCAAGCAGCTCCACGACAAAGGCTACATCTACCGCGACAAACGGATGGTGAACTGGTCCCCTGCCCTCAGGAGCGCCATAAGCGACCTTGAGGTGATCTACGAGGAAGAGGACGGGGCGCTCTATTACATGAATTACCCGTTCAAGGACGGGACGGGGCACATACAGGTCGCCACCACCCGTCCGGAAACGATGCTCGCGGACACGGCGGTGGCCGTGCATCCTGAGGACAAGCGCTTCCAGGACATTGTCGGCAAAACGGTCATCCAGCCGCTCTCCGGCGTGGAGATGCCGGTCATCGCGGACGAGTACGTCATGATGAACTTCGGGACCGGCGCGCTGAAAATCACGCCCGCGCACGATCCCAACGACTACGAGGTCGGGAAACGGCACAATCTGTCCATGCCGAACATGCTCAATCCCGACGGCACTCTGAACGACCTCTATCCTCCGTACAAGGGCCTTGGCGTGGACGAGGCCCGCGAGCGTGCGATAAAAGAGCTCACCGACAACGGCTACCTCGTGAAAATCGAGCCGATGAAGCACCAGGTCGGGCACTGCCAGAGATCGAAATGCATAGTCGAGCCGATGCTCAGCGAGCAGTGGTTCTGCCGCATGAACGAGCTCGTGCTGCCCGCGATCGACGCCATCAAGCCCGGCGAGACCGGCGAGGCCGATCTGGCATTCTACGCGCCCAGATGGAACAAGGTGTATCTCGACTGGCTGAATCCCCTGACCATCCAGCCCTGGTGCATCTCCCGGCAGCTATGGTGGGGTCACAGGATTCCCGCGTACTATTGCGATGACTGCGGCCACATCACGGTGTCGGTCGATCCCCCGGCGAAATGCGAGAAGTGCGGTTCATCCCGGATTCGCCAGGACCGGGACGTGCTCGACACGTGGTTCTCATCCTGGCTGTGGCCGCTCACGACCCTGGGATGGCCCGAGGAGACCGACGACCTCAAGAGATTCTACCCGACCGATTTTCTCCTCACCGCGTACGACATCATCTTCTTCTGGGTCGCGAGGATGGTGATCGCCGGGTACGAGTTCCGCGACGCCACTCCGTTCTATGAAGTTGTGTACACCGGTCTTATCAGGGACGAGCACGGGAAGAAGATGTCAAAATCGGCCGGCAACGCGGTCGATCCGATCGACCTGATAGGGGAGTACGGCCGTGACGCACTGAGGTTCACACTGGCTCATCTGTCCTTCTCGGGAAGCCAGGACATAAACCTGACGCCGACACGTCTGCAGGGTTCCCGCTATTTCATGAACAAGATCTGGAACGCCTCGAAATACGTCATCGCGGCTCTCGGGGACGATTTCACTCCCACTCCTCTGGGAGAGATCGTGAAGTACCCGACCCTCACGTTCGCAGACCGCTGGATCATCTCGCGGCTCGTCAACTGCGTGCAGGACATCGAGCGGTTCATGGATATCTATGATTTCGGCCAGTACGCCGGCGCGCTCTACAGTTTCGTGTGGGACGAGTTCTGCGACTGGTACGTGGAGATTTCGAAATTCCACCTTACCGAAGGCGAGGCGGCCGAGCGAAAGCAACTGGTGAGAAGCATCCTCTACCACACGCTCGAGACGATACTGAAATTGCTTCATCCAATCTCGCCGTATATCTCGGAGGAGCTTCATGCCGCGTTGCACGGCGAGGACGGCGGCAGGACACATCGAGGGGAACACACTCCCCTGATCGTGGAAACCTGGCCGGGTCCGTTTTTCATTGACCTGAAGCGCGAGACCGATATCGAGGAGGCCTTCTTAAGGCTGATGGAGTTCGTGAGAGCGGCCAGGAACCTTCGCAAGTCCGTGGGGCTGCCCGATTCGAGGGAGGTCCGGGAGATTGTCCTGGGCACTGAGGACGAGGCCCTTGCGAAGACCATTCGCGAGGCCGAATCGGACATCGCACATCTTCTCAGAGCCGGCAGAATCCTGAGACTCGCGGACGGAAAACCGCCTGCCAAGTCCATAAGCACCGAGATCCTGTCCGGCGCAGCCACAGTGTACCTGCCCCTGGACGAATCGCTGGACCTCGGGAAGGAGATCGAGAGGCTCGAGAAGGATCTGGCAAAGAAGCAGCAGTACCACGAGGGCCTCTCGAGGAAACTCAACAACCCGGATTTCGCGGACAAAGCTCCCGGAAAGGTGATTGAGAAGGAACAGGAGAAGCTGCTGGAAACCGAGGCATTGATCGCCGACCTTGAGGAGCGGCTGAGAAAATTCAGGGGAGCTCGCGGAGACTAGCCCGATCCAAGCAGACAAAAGCCCCGGACCGTCCGGGGCATGAGTTTCGACCTTGAGCGTCTTCCCCGCTTCCGGATGATTTCGCTAGGGTATATCGTGAGGCCCGCCGATATTCAACGCGGACAGGTGCACCCAATCCGTGACCCAGTGTTGGTTCGCATCCGAGACAAGCACGGTTGCGGTGTATTCACCGGGGTCCACATAGGTATGCGCAGCAGTCAGGCCCGCCGAGGGGTCGGTATTGTCGCCGAAATCCCACACGGCCTGGTAGGGCGGCTGCCCTCCGGTGATTATCGCTTTGAAGCCGACGGAAAAAGGAAGCGGTCCCTGCTGCTGACTTACCGTGGCCTCGACGTGCAGCGGGACGACCTCGAATGCGCCGTAGACGCCCGGCCCTTCGATGCTCATCAGGGCATGAAGACCGTCGCTGAGGATCTGCGCGTTACCGCACTGCTCCCAGTACTGATCTTCGTTGAGCCTGTAGCCCCGGCTGAATATGCCCGGTGATCTGAATTCGGCGATCCCGAACCTCACCTCCACCGGCTCCTCGAAAACGATGTCCTGCCCCGAAATTTGAAATGTTCCAAGCCTGACCAGAACCGGTCCAGAGGGAAGAAGAGGGATATCCGGCGGATGAAGCCTGGTCTGGATGATATACAATTCCCCTTCAGGAATCGCACCGGCAGGAACGGACATGAACAAGCCGATCTCGGGGAAATCGAATGTTCCGCCTGCACTGGTGAATGTTGCCGTCCGCCATTCGCTGGGAGTTGTGGGAGGCGACGTGGGGTTGGAGTACACGCCGTTGTTACAACTCACCATTACGAGAGTAAGTATCAGGACAGCGACTGCCATTGTATGCCATGAGTTTCGCATCTCTCGAACCTCCGGGAAGGATTCCCTTAACTCGTATTAATATCCTCAGTTCGGGCCGTTCCATTGACCACCCGGGACGGGCGGATAAAGAGAAAGCTGTCTCGAAACCGGGGAAGTCCAGTTGGGGATTCAGAAAGGCGTCGGAGGACTTTGAGTTAAAAAGAGGCTATGCGCCCTCGGCCTTCTCACTTCGCTTCAGGAGCAATCTGACCAGCTCCACTTCCCTGACACTCGCCTCGGTGATTCGGGCTACCTCCTCGACCGACGCGCCCCCCCTGAGAAGGTCCGCGATCCTGCGATTCCTGTCCTTTCCCTGCCCTCCCGATTTCTCGCCCGCTTCGATCGCAAACAGAATTCCGCGCTCCTCCAGCACTCTCAGACGGTCGCTGTTCAGCACGCCCTCAAGCCTGGAAATGTTGGCCTCGGCTTCCCGGTTGACCTTCTCCAGGCGTTCGATACGCTTGTCGAGCCCCGACGTCACCTCGTCGTAGTCCCCGAGGAGCTGGTCCCTGGTCTCGTTGACCATATCGTTGAGATCCTTGAGCGTGGCGCCTTCGCTCAGTTCCTTTCTGATCGCGCGCGCGTCCTTGAGAAACCGGTTTCCCATCACCAGAAGCAGGATCGTGACAAATGCAAGAAGGATCGCTACAACAGCCATCTGTGTCATGCCTTTCCAGAGCTCCAATTGAGCGTTTGATCGGGTCGGACGCCTCAATCGATCGGCATCGCAACCTGGAGGACCTTGCCGGTCCCCCTTACGACGCCGATTATTATAGCATAGTCGCGGGGTGCGGAATTACGTGTGCCGGCATATTTATCGATGAACAAATTGAGTTTTCTCTTCTTGCGATCGAACCTGACCCGTCGCACCCTGGAGAAATCCACCGGGCTGAAGACGGCGGTCATTTCGAGGCCCCGCCCCGGATCTTCCCCGAGCTGGGCCTCAGCCTTCTCGTGAAGAAGGTCCCAGCTCCGAAGGATGAACTCCCTGTCGAGACGGCTCCACGGTATCGGATTCATGGCAATGGGCTGCCGCGAGATCGCTTCCAGACCCGCCCGGGCCGCCGGATGTCCCCTCGGATCGATATCAAGAACGCCGCCCCCGATGAACCTTGCAAACCCCGGACGGAATATCTCGGGATTCGATCCAATCGGGAAGTGAGCGTACCGCGGTATCGCCGACAGGCCTTCCGGCTTTACGCTCCTCAGTCTTGGGACGGTCCAGTCGCCGGACACCCTGCGGCACGGAAGGTCATGCGCGCTCACGATTCCCATCGAGCGCACGTCCGATTCGATGCAGAACGCAGGCGAGCGGTCCTTCACCGTTACCGTGGAATGGAAATGGACCATCTCGCTCGACACGACCGGCTCGACCGCCTGCGGTGTGCCTTTGATCGCGTAGATGGGCAGGATATATGCCGGATCGAATGTCGGTATGAATGCTCTGCTTCGCGGTCTTTTGATCGGGGAGATGCGAACCACTCGTATGCCCGCGAGGAACCTGTGCAGAGACGCCCGAAGCTGAGCGTACAGGTCGGCTAGTCGGTCCCGTCGTGGCATATCTCCATCAGCGCCTCTCCGACGCGGTTCAGCGGCTCCGTGAAATCGAGCGTCCCGGCGAGAGACGCAAGGTCGGTCGCGACCCTCTCTGTGTCGGCGTCGTCGCGCGAATTGAAGGTCAGCGTGACGGGAGGCGCGCCGGGGGTGACCTGGAGGGCTATTTTTCCAATCCCCTCTTTTCGCCACTCGGCGACCGCCATTGTGGGACCGTCCCCGTCGGAGCCCAGCGCAACGAACCGTGCCGGGATGCTCCCCTCGAGCTCGAGGAGAAGCTGGTCCGAGGTGAAAACCCATCCCGCCTTTGTGTTCGCGGCCTTGAGGAGGGTCCCCGCGATCGCGTCCAGAAGCAGATACCGTTTCAGTGCTCCGCCGTAGATGACGCGCTGAAGCCGGGTGGGACGGATCGGCTCCACGTACCGGAAATCGACCGGAAGCCCGCGCTGGTCGGTGACTAAAAGCCCGCCGGTCCAGCTTTCGTCGTTCATCACCTTCGCCATCAGGTAGGCAAGCTGCAAAGCGATCGGCCTCCGTGGAAGCGACATGCGCAGGGAAATCCGAAGCGCACGGCTCTCATCCTAGTATCGCGCCGACGCGGGTGGAGATTATTAATCCAAATGAATGGGAAATGCACGCGTCGGGAATGAACGGTCATGCCAAAAGGACATCGCAAAGCCATCCGAATATTTTTTAACTGGTATCCTTGCGGAATCCAAGACAATATGATAGAGGGTAGATATAAGCCCCTCCGGGCTGAGGTGGTGCCGCTCAGGTCCGGGAGGGGAAGGGGGGAACGGAGGGTAAGATCATGTTCCGCAAGTCTCGGTTGTATTCGGGGGGGGGGAAATGCGTTAACCGCATTCCTGGTGCCAAGTCAACTGATGCCTGAGAGGAGGTTTCCCATGAAAGGACGGCTCTTATTTCTACTCCTACTTACTCTCCTGATCGGGTGCAGCCGAAGCATGGGCACCGATGCCGTCAGTTCTCAGTTGTCGTATATCACGACTCCAAAGGCTCAACCGAGCGGCCAGGCCCAGGGCCATTACATCAGCTGGGGAGTGTACGACCTCCAGATCGGCAGAGATGGTTCATACGCGCAAGTGAACTTTAATCGAACGGCATCAGGATTATGGGGCTACCACTTGAATGTTGTGAAACTCCTCGAGGTTGCCCCTTGCACGGACTGCCTGAAGCTTTCGAACACTCATCTGACAGCGGATGGGGACGTATCGGTTGATATCTCAATTAGGCATCCGTGGCCTGCCGACAATAAGTACTGCACCGGCTTCGATGTCATGGGGATAATCATGTTTCCTGCGAGCCAGTGGTGGCCGGATCCCGATCTGTGGGCTTGGGCTGCTCCGGAATGGCCGTATACAGGTTGGAAGCGGACGTGGTCCTCCCGGGATAAGGGAGACGCAGAACTCATTAATCTGGATGGCTGGACGAGCATATTCGCTCCAGACTCCTCTTTTCATGATCATGACCTTGACGAGGGGCTGCCGATCTTCGGCTATTACCCGGGGAAATGGGCCAGCGGTGAGAATCTCGGAACGATCAACGCGTTCAAGAGGTACTACTCGACCGAGACGAGGCATATGTTTGAGGCCGGAAAGACTGTGTCGCGCACGTACATAATCAGGCCTCCCGCCGCAGGACCGATTCAGGCCTCGTACGCGATATACGCGCACTGGGCGCCGCCGGTGAAGACACCCGTCGTAAACCCGGCAACCGACTTCGGGCCCGAGGCGAATTCACCGATGCCTTATGAGTTCTACATCACTCAGGACGCGCCGATCGACCCCGACGCTCCTTCGGAAGTGAACGGGGCAAAGCTTCATTGGCATGTCAAGCTTTGGAACGAGGACTTCAAGACCAATTGGCGAGCCGAATACGCTGACCTTGCCACGGATGGTCTATGCTCCGGCGGCTTGAATCCTGATTTCTCCGGTGATCCTGACTCTTATTTCTTCGGCGATAATGGACCGGACTTCGACACATCGACCTTCGAGAACATCCATGAGGAGCACCCGGATTTCCTGCCCAACGAATTGCCCTGGGTGTTCCGGATAGACATTAGGACGGGCTACTCTCCTCAACAGACGCTTTGCAGAGAGTACTACCTGCCGCACATCGCGATCAAAGCTCCCGACGGGGAGTGGTGAGGCAGGCCGCGACCTATCCTTCTTCGATCAACCAATCCCCCCTCGACCCGAGGGGGATTTCTTGTTAATGCCGCGATTTCACTCCGACAGGGTCATTGTCAGGTCGACGCGCTGACCGTCACGCATCACCGCCAGATTCACCTGCGTGCCGAGCTCCATGCGGTGAATCTCGTCCGCGAGCCTTGCGATCTCCGTCACCTTCTCGCCGTTGAACTCGATGATTATGTCGCCGTCGATGTAGAGACTGAACCGTCGGAAGGCATCGCCGATCGTTCTCATGTCGCGGCCGCCGCGCATGCCCGCTTTCTCCGCCGCCGAACCGGGCTGCACCTCCTGCACCAGCACGCCGTAGTTGACCGGGAGCTTGAGGAAATTCGCCAGGTCGGGGTACAGAGTCAGGCCGGTGAAGCCGAGCTGCGGCCTTCGCATGCGACCGTACTGGATCAGATCGTCGATGACCTTCCTGGCGGAATTGATCGGAATCGCGAAGCCGATCCCCTGACTTCCCCCTGACCTGCTCAGGATAACGGTATTGATGCCTATCACATTGCCCGAGGAATCGATGAGGGGACCTCCCGAATTGCCGGGATTAATGCTGGCGTCGGTCTGGATCATGTTGTCGAAGGAGGTGTCCTCGGTGTTGACGGGACGGTTAAGGGCGGAGACGACGCCCTCGGTGACGGTGGAATCGAGCCCGAAGGGGTTTCCGATCGCTATGGCCCGCTGGCCGACCTGGAGGGTGTCCGAGTCCCCCAGCGGAGCGACCCATTCGGGCGCGATGTCGACCCCGGTGATGCGCAGGACGGCGAGGTCGGTCAACTGGTCGGTGCCGACGAGCTGAGCGGGGTATTCGTCGCCTCCCGCCAGCCGGACCGTTATCTCCTGCGCTCCCTGGACGACATGATTATTGGTGAGTATATATCCGTCTTTCGATATAATGAAACCCGAGCCGGTTCCCTCCTGCGGAACCACCCGGAAAAAGAACATGTCGCGGTAGTACTGAATCGTGCTCACGTGAACCACCGACGGGCTGACGTTCTTGAAAACCCTTATGACCGACTGCTCCTCGGCATCGAGCGCGGACGCCAATACCGGATTGCCGCCGCTCCCCGACGCAGCGGCCTGTCCGCTTGGGGAACCGCCGGTCGACACGGGCTGGGCGGTGGGTCCGCTGTAACTCGCCAGTCGCGTCTCGATCTGCGTATCGATCGTCTTTCCCAGGACATTAGCGGCCAGCACGACGCCGATGACTGCACCGACCACCGCCGATATGATCACCAGAAAAATCGCCAGAGCTTTGGACATGACAGGTTTCCTCTCCGGGCAAATCCCGGGACAAACGCGATTATCGATTTCGTCGACTCTCACTGCGGGAATTCGACACTGCATGACGTTATCCGCAAATTCGCCGCCGCCGATCCTCTCCGTTCAGATGCATTTCCGCTTCAGCGGGTTCGATACATCCGGGCGGCGGACACCCCAAAAACAAAAAATCCCCTCGCGGGGTTGAGACTGATCCGGCTTCGGCCGTCTAGTCGCGAGCAGGCTTCCGATCCTTCCTTACCTTCTGGTCCTCCTCGCGCTTTTTGACGAAGGCGAGCACGTGACTGAGCTTGAATCGCCTCTGCTGGCCGGGAGTACGGATGCATTTGAGGTCGCCCTTGTTGGTGTAGCGACGTACGGTGGTTTTGCAGACTCCGATAAGCGTGGCGGCTTCCTCAAGGCTGATGACCGGGTCGAGAAGCTTCTCGATCAGCTCCTCCCGATCCATCCTGGCCTTTCTCGTCAGGCGCTGACGAGAGAGGGCCTGATGCTCGCTCACGGAATCGAAGAGCTCGAGCTCGCCGTCGGAGGTCTTCTTCTTCCTGCGACCGCGCTGCCTGGGAGTTTTCTCGTCGATGGGGAAAAGGGCGGGCGCTTGCGTTACGGCCGCGGGCTGAGCGGATGTTTTCTCGGCGGCCTTCCGGGGAGCCTTCTTCGTCTCGAGCACCTTGACGCCGACATCCGCTGCGTCGCGCCCGGCACGGGAAGATGGCGCCGGCTGGGGCATGGGTTCCGCGATGCCGGCCTCTCCGGCGGCGTCGAACGGATCGTCCCCCGTTAGAGGTTTGATTCTTCTATAGTCCTCGACAGTAAAGGGCCTTACGGTCTTGCCGATCTGGTCGTCGCTGACCTCCAGCGCCTCTTCGCGGGGAACACCGGGAACCGGGGGACGCCTTCCCTCGAACTCCTCCGGCAAAGGCATCTCGCGATGCTCAGGACGCTCCTCGGGAGGCTTGGCCTGCTGCCTTTCGGCAAACCGGACCTCTACCACGCTGCCGCCGGGTTTTTGCCTCAGCCTCTGGGTTTCCTTCTTGACATAACGCTGCCAATCGTCCCAGACGCGGTTCTTGCCGCCTGTCTTTCCTCTTTTGCTTCTCGAAGACCCCATCACGAGTAGTCCAGTATCAGGTTAGCTGTCAGGACGGTTTACGCCTGTTTGACGAGCCGAAAAGCTCGTCCAGATCTTTCTCCAGCGGATCGCACGGCTCGGCGGGGATTGCGCAAGCCTTCTCTTCGGCCACAGCATCCAGATCGATACGATGCACGCGACCTCCACATCGCCCAAGACGCTTGGCCTCCTCCGCCATATATGCCCTCAGACGTTTAAGATTTCCGTGGCAAACTTTATCAGCCATGTCGCCGTCCACCCCTGCCCCTCGACAGGGAGATCGCCATCGAGCCCGCATTGTATCACAGGGGATTTTCAAGTTGCAACGCGCCGCTAAGGGCTCGGTACCAGCTACCTTCGCTGACGCTCAGGATAGCAATCGCCGGAAGGGCTCGGTACCAGCTACCTTCGCTGACGCTCAGGATAGCAGGTACCGAGCCCTCAAGATTCACCAGGAGCCGTCGGATAGGAGCTTCAGGAGGAAAACATCCTCGTAGCCGTTCGACGTAAGAATCTCGATTTCCGAGCCGGGATAGAAGTCCACGGAGGACTCGTAGTAGCCGGTCACATACACGCATAGGCTGCCGGACGCTGCAACTCCCTGACCCACGTCGTCGGCCGGTCCGCCCCAGACCCGCGACCAGACATAGGTCCCGGTGGAATCCAGTTTGCTGACGAAGGCATCGGGGCCATAGATTGCGGTCTGCTCGTCCGTGCCCGGTCCGGGATCGAAGTCAACCGTGTTGCGGAACCAGCCCGTCACATAGACGTTGCCTGTCTGGTCGGCTGCGACCATACCGCCGGAATCGTCGGAAGTACCGCCCCACGTGCGCGCCCAGATGTAATTCCCGGCCGAGGTCATCTTGCAGGCGAAGATGTCGTCGGAGCCGTTCGACATATGTTCGTCAACTCCCGGACTGGGGTCAAAATCGACGGTGCCTTCGAAATACCCGGTCACAATCGGGTTCCCCGCGCTGTCGACCGCGACACCAGCCGAATACGCATCCCAGTTCCAGGCCCATTCGAAGTCATCCGAAGCGTTGAACTTGCTCAGAAAAACGTCAGTGCCGTTGTTGTGCGAGACCCTCTCGTAGACCTCGACGTCCGGATCGAAATCGACCGGCCCTCTGAAATCCCCCGCGATGTAGACATTCGAAAGGCTATCCGATGCGATCCCGTAGCCGACGTCCGTGCCGGTGCTGCCCCATGGGTGCGCCAACTGAAAATTCCCCGAAGCGTCGAACTTGCTAAGAAAGACATCTTCATAGCCGGACGAAGTGTGATAGTCCACTGCTGGCGTCGGGTCGAAATCAACGGTGCCGGTAAAGAAGCCCGTGACAAAGACGCTGCCCGTTGGAACCACGGTCACGCTCCTGCCTTCTTCGGTACCGGTTCCGCCCCATGTGTTCACCCAGAGGAAATCGCCCGACGGACTGAACTTGGACACGAAGACGTCTTTGCCTCCCAGAGACGCGAACTGGAAGACGTCCGGGCCGGGATCGAAATCGACGGCATTCCTGAAGAACCCGGTGACGTAGATCTCTCCGGCCGCGTTGACCGCAATCCCCAGGCCCCTGTCCTCATCCGACCCGCCCCAGGTTCGAGCCCAGACGAGATTCCCGGCGGAGGTGAATTTGCTGAGGAAAACATCGACATCGCCGTTTGAGTTATGCTCCTCTACCCCGGAACCGGGGTCGAAGTCCACGGTGCCCGTGTAGGCGCCCGCAACCACAACATTCCCGGCCTGATCCGCAACCACTTTGTACCCGCCGTCGAAGCCGGTGGAACCCCAGGTCCGGGCGTAACCGTGAGCGGCCAAGTCCCAGATTTTGATGTCCAGAGTTCTCTCTATGGGAGCGTAATGGTCCGCGGAAACCGTAACCTTCAGAGTCGCCTGAGTGTCGATCCCGGTCGGAACGGGATCGAAGAAGGTCGAGGCCAGTAGTGGCTCCGTGAACGAGCCCGCCGTAGGGGGCGCGCATTCCCAGAGGTACGTAATCCCGGTATCCCCGGCAGCCGTGACCGAGTACTGCGACTGCGTGTTCTCGTCGATTATCGTCGGACCCTGGATATCTCCGGCAGCGAGAACGACCGTGTCACCGATGTCGACATCGAGTGTCTTGACCTGCGGAGCATTGTGATCCGAGCCAACCGTGACTTTGATGGTGCACGCTGTAAAGATGTATATTGGACCTGCGTGGAAAATCGCGGTGTCGGTATCCCCGTTCACAAACGAGCCCGCGGCAGACGGCACGCATTCCCACAAGTATGTGATGCCCGTGTCCCCGCTCGCGGTGACGGAGTACTCGTGATCCGTGTCCTCATCCACCGCGGTGGGTCCCAGGATGTCTCCCACGACAATCACCAGGTTCACGACCTGGATGTCCTTGGTCTTCACCTCGGGAATGTAGTGTTCCGATCCGACGGTCACCTTGATGGTGACAACCGTGTCGGCTCCGACCTCAGCCGCCTGGAACGTGCAGGACGGGGAAGCCTCATTGACGAATGTTCCGGCCGCGGCGGGCTCGCATTCCCACAGATATGTAATCCCGGAGTCGTTGGTGGCCGAAACGCCGAAGTCCACCGATGCATCCTCGTCCACCGAATCCGGCCCCTCGATGCCGCCCACCCAGAGCGACTTCGTCTCAAGAATGGTGATATCGAGAGTCCTGACTTCAGGACCGTAATTGTCCGAGACGACCGTTACTTGTATCGTCGCAGGCGTATCGGCCCCGACGAATCCCGTGTCGAAGTCGGTGATCGCGGCGGTCGGGTTAGCGAATTCACCTGCGGACGGGGGTATGCACTCCCATTGAAACGCGATGCCGCTGTCGCCGGTTGCAGACGCGGAATAGTGAACGTTTGAGTCCTCGTTCGGGGTCACCGGTCCCGATATCTGTCCGACGACGAGGACGACATTCTTGACAGTTATGTCCGCGGTTCGCACCTCGGGGCTGTAATTGTCCGAGCTCACGGTCACTTTGATGGTCACAGGGATATCGGCATCGACGGTATTGGCGTGGTATGTCGGGGAGTACGTGGTCTCGTCGGTAAGGTATCCCGGCTCGGCAGGCTCGCATTCCCACACGTATGTGATCCCGGTGTCTCCCCCCGCAGTAATGGAGTAACCGGCGGACGTGTTCTCATTCACGGCGGGAGGACCGCTGATGTCCAGAACAATCAGCGCATTCACATCCTTGACCGTTACATCGATCTGTTTCACCACGGGGGCGAAGTTATCGGAGTCAACGGTCACCTGGACGATCACCGGCGTATCCTCGTAGACGGTGGTGCTGTTGAAGGTCGTCGACGCGTTCTGAGGATTGACGAACGATCCGTCGGACGCGGGAATACACGCCCACTGGTAGGTGATCCCGGTGTCGCCCGATGCGGTGATGCTGTATTTGGTCGAGGAGTTCTCATACACCGCGACGGGTCCGGTAATGTCGCCGACGACGAGCTTGTTCGCATCCTTGATCTGGATGTTCAGGGTCTTCACCACGGGACCGTAGTTGTCGGACCTGACGGAGACCTTTATGGTGGCCGACGTGTTGACGGTCACCGGTCCCGCGTCGAAAACACAGTGCGGGGACTTGGGATTGGTGAAGGTGCCGGCGGACGTGGGTGTGCACTCCCACTGGTATTCTATGCCCGCGTCCCCCTCGGCGGCGACGGTGTAATCTGTGGACGTGTTCTCGGTCACGGTAGGCGGGCCCTGGATTTCGCCGACAGTCAGCGCCTCCACGTCCTTGATCTCAATGTCCTTTTCCTTCACAACCGAGTCGCTGTTGTCGGAGTTCACAACGACCCGGATCGTGGCGTAGGTGTCGTTCGAGCGCGGCGCGGCGATAAACGCGGTGGTCGCCGAGCCGTTCACCTTGAATGAGCCGGCGGAGGGAGGATCAATGGCCCACTGGTACGTGATGCCGGTGTCTCCGCTTGCGTCGACATGGTACTGGACGGCGGTGCCGCCTTCGTTGACTATCGACGGGCCTTCGATATTCCCCACGACAAGCTTCCCACCCCCGCCTCCACCCCCGCCGCACGCAACCGCGAGC
>CAYGZQ010000002.1:111748-131565 GCA_964354375.1 uncultured Planctomycetota bacterium | reverse complement strand
GCACGGCATGCCGTGCCCCTACAAATCGGATTGTTTCGGTAGTCCCGTAAGGGAAGGCGTAATGAGAATGAGTCGCCGGGCTGCGAATCACAACAAGAACTCCGGATGCGGGTACTTCGCGCACATCTCGTTGATCTCGGCCTTCACCTTCGCGATCTCTTCCTCGTTCTTGATGTCGGCGAGCACTCTCCTGATCCAGCGCGCGACCGTGCGGAATTCGTCCTCCCCAAACCCGAGCGTGGTCATGAAAGGGCTGCCGAGACGGATTCCCGACGTCTGCATGGGCGGACGCTGGTCGCCGGGAACCATGTTGCGGTTGCAGCAGATGCCGGCCTGGATCAGCGCTTTCGCGGCCTTGTTGCCGGAATAGTCCCGGTCCCTCAGGTCGACGAGAATCAGGTGAGTGTCGGTCCCGTCCGAGACCAGCTTGAATCCCTGCTTCATCATTTCATCTGCCAGAATTCTCGCGTTCTGGACAACCTTTGCCGCGTAGTCCTGAAACTCCGGCTGCATGCAGAGATAGAAGCACACGGCCTTGGCGGCGATCTCGTTCAGGTGCGGACCCGCCTGGATGCCGGGGAAAACCGCGCGATCGATGGCCTTGCCTCGCTCGTCGTCCGCAAGGATGATTGCCCCTCTCGGGCCGCGAAGCGTCTTGTGCGTCGTTGTCGTGATGACGTCCGCGATCCCCGTCGGCGTAGGATGGACCTTTCCCGCGACAAGCCCGGCGAAATGGCTCATGTCGACGAGAAGCATCGCGCCGACGCTGTCGCAGATTTCCCTGAACCTGGCGAAATCGACGATCCTGGGGTAGGCGGTCGCGCCCGCGACTATCATCTTCGGCTTGTGCTCTTTCGCCTGCACGGCCAGCATGTCGTAATCGATGATCCCGGTCGAGTCGATCACTCCGTAGTGCTTGAAGTTATAGCGTTGTCCGGAGAAATTGACGGGGCTTCCGTGGCTGAGATGTCCGCCGTTGGCGAGGTCCATTGCCATGACCGGGTCGCCGATCTGCAAAAACGCGTGATAGACGCATTCGTTGGCGGGCGCTCCGGAAAAAAGCTGCACGCAGGCGTACTCGGTCCCGAACAGCTTCTGAGCGCGCTCGATCGCCAGCCGCTCTATCTGGTCCATAATCTGGTTGCCTTCGTAGTAGCGGCCGTCCTTGTCCCATTCGCGGACCTGGTTGTTCTTCTTCTGCCTCAGGTACGGGAATCCCTCGGCGTACTTGTGCTGGAGCGGCGCGCCGGTCGCCTCCATGACCGCGCGGGACGGGAAATTCTCGCTCGCGATGAGCTGCACGGTGGTCATCACGCGATCGTATTCCTGCCTGATCAGGCTATGGATTTCGGGATCGACATCCCTAAGGCGCTCGTTCATCTCTCAACCTCTCTGGTATCGATATTTGTCGCGAAAAAAACCGTCCACGCCGAGACGTGGATGTGCAAGTATACCGCGGGAGAGGGCTCATTCAAAGAGGAGTAACCACAAAGGCACGAAGGACACCAAGAAGCACCAAGAAGAAAGCGCAGAGGAGCTGGGTCTCCGCGGTCTTCATCTTCTTTGTGTTCCTTGGTGTCCTTCGTGCCTTGGTGGTTACCCTCTTCTCCTTCTTCTCTCATCTTATCGACCGGCATAGACTCCCGGACGTCTCGACCGCGAGAACAAGATCAGCGCAGCCCATCCGGTTCCATATGTCGCCAGTATGAGCCATCCCAGAAGCAGCAAGGCTGCCAGACCGAGCCGGATGAGCGCATCGATCTCGCTCATTTGCATATTAATGCTCCGGATCAGTGGCTCGAATACGAACCAGCATCCAACCGCGATCACGAGGAGGAAATGTACGATGGCCATTATCACTGCACTGAGCGCGTCAAGGAAAGCGGCATACAAGGCCGAGGAAAATGTAAGCAGCAGAAGGATGGTTGCTGCAAGAGCGACCATGTAACACAGCAGCAGAAGAGTCAGTGCAATCTCAAGAAGCAGCCACAAAGCCCCAGCCGGAGAAGTGATGACTGTAATTATCAGTGCGGAGGCTCCCAGCAGCACGTACATGACGCTCAGTCCAAGGACGAAACTCGCGGCTGTCTCGAACAGCACATGCCCCCTCATCGGGTTGCCTATGGTCACACCGAAGAAGACCGCCGAATCGGAAAGCGGCGTTGTGAGTACGGGATCCCTCCTGTCCTGCAAGGCAAGCTCTCGAATGCAACGTATCGTTGATGCGACCGCCACACCCTGGACTCTTATCATTGCCGCCAGAAGCACAATGAGAACCAGGCCGAAATACGCAGGAACCCCCGTAACAAGAAGCGGGACCATCATTACCCAATTGACATCCAGGGCGAGGCTGGGAAACGACGCAACGAATCCCGCTATGAACGCGGCCTTCTGAGTGATCCGAATCCTGAGGACGTTCCGGATCATCCTTCGCTGAAACACCGGGTTGAAATACATGTAGTAGAGGGGGTTGATGTACGTCACCCAGGCCGGCATTTCGAGTTGTACGGGCTGTTCCGCGATGGAGCTACCGCCTTTCCGTTAAGAGCCAACCACCAAGGCACCAAGGACACGAAGAAGCACCAAGAAGAAAGCGCGGAAGAGCTGGGTCTCAGCGGTCTTCGTCTTCTTCGTGTTCCTTGGTGTCCTTTGTGCCTTCGTGGTTACTCTTCTTTCTACTCTACGCAACCCACCGACGCGCCGTAGGGTCCGCCGTGACATCCCATGCGCGACCGCGTGTTTGTGTCGGTGTTCCCCGGATCTCCCGACGGTGCCCCGGTGTCGTCCCAGTCGACGAGATCGGGATTGCCCTGCTGCCCTTCGGACAACGGGTCAATGTCGTGGAGCCCGTTCTCGGGGTCGATGAACATCGGCTGCGCCTCGACACAACCCACATTGGGAAATGCCTGCTGGAAATACGGCGCCTCGATATTCCATGTGAGCGTGTAGTCGCACGGGAGATCGTACAGGTAGGATTGCACGCCCCTGCCGAGCGAGCTTCCGTCGGGCGCCCAGCCGCTCTCGGTGACATTTGTTGCGATGTTGTTGTAGAACACGCCGTTGGGGCACTCAATCAGGAAATAGCAGAACGCCTGGTTGATGAAGAAGTTGTCCACGGTGTCGAGGAAATTCACGGTGTTGTTGAATATCGTGGGGCTTCCGCAGTACTCGAGCGTGAATCCCGTCACCAGCGCCGCCCCCTCGCCTCCGGACGCAACCTCGATGCGATAGACAAGGTTATTGTGCAAAACTGCATTGTCGCAATGATCCAGGTAGATCCCGTCGACTATGTGTCCGTTCGGGTTAAAATTGACGCCGAGGTGGCTCATGCGCACGTTGTGAACGTACAGGTTGGGCGTGTTCGTGGCAAAGATGCACTCATCGAATTCGGTCATGGGTGACGATGGCGGTTCCGGCGCGTGCAGATGCTCGAAGGTGCTACAGAATATCTCGACATCCGAGCAGTTCTCGACATAGACCCCCGTGAAATCGCGCTCCATCTCCTCCCCGTTGAAATAACAGTTACCCAGTTTGAAACTCGTGCAATTCGCCAAATGCGCGAACACAATCGCACCGCCGTACAGCGAGCTGAATGACCCGCCCGGCCTCACGTTGAACCCGGATATCGACGCGTCATCCACCCCGTCGGCAGAGATGGTGCACGCTCCCGGAGTATCCGGCGTCTGTATGCTGGCGCGATCCGTCCCATCGATGGGGTCCCAGTTCTCACTGAACACGCTGATGCCGTCCGTCAGGACCACCGACTCCGTGTACGTCTCCCCGGAGTCGTCGACGAGGATCACGTCGCCCGCTGTGGCTGTGGAGATCGCCGCGGTGATCGTCTTGAACGGGTCCTGCATTGTGCCGAATTCGTCCGGCGATGTTGACGAATCGTCGACGTAGATGAACATCTGGGGCGGCACGATCATGAAGTAGCAGTCGGAAATATCGTTCACGAGGGGATCGGAGGAGTCGCTGAGTCTGACGCGGGCAGTCTCGGAGGGTGTGTCCGGGACCTCCCACTCGAACACTCCGTCGTTGGGCGTCGACGGCACTATCTCGTTCCAGCCGCCGGTGTCGCTCAACGAGTACTCGATCTTCACCAGCGATATCGGTCCCGCGCTCTCCCACTTGATGTCGTGCTGCGTGCCGATCTCCCATATTTCTCCGCAGTTCGGCTCAAGCACATGGATCATCTTGTCCTCGTCGGGCGGAGCGGTGTCCGAGACTTCGACTTTCAGCTTGTTGTAAGCGGACAGCACTGCGTCTTCCGGGTAATCGAACCCTGTGATGCCGGCGATATCGGGGGCATATGTCGTTGCGTTCGCGCTCTCGGCGACAATCCAGACATCCACCAATCCCGCCTCGGACGGGGCGAGGTCCTGTATTGCGAACTGATAGCTGACCGAGTTGAAATCCGGACCTGCGCTCACAATCGCAGTCGGAAGAATGTCCGTCGAGGAAAGCCCCACCGATGCGCATTCCACTTTCAGCGCCCCAAGCTCGCCGGGCATGCCGTCCGGATTGTACGGCTTCTGCCAGTCGTACACGGTGACCTTGAGCTTCAAATCGCCGCCGAAACTCGCACCCTCGCGATACAGCGTGCTCCCATCGTCCAGGATCGACAACTGGTACGCCTCCGGCTGATTCGCACCGATCGGGAAGTCCGACACCTCCCACGGCGCACTCCCATCCGGAGCCTCCCAGCTCGCTGTTATCGCGTATTTGAAGTGAAAATCGGGCTTCCCTCCGACATCCGGGAACTGAAGCTCATATCTGCGGCTGACCTTCCCGGGGTCGTTCGGGTTGAACGCTCCGCGACCAGCCGGGTCTATCACCATGGGATCGTCGGGTCCGAGCGAGTCGGCGAAATACTTGTACGGATGCACCAATGTCGTCGGCAGCGCTCCCGGAGGCGCCATGACGCCCTCGGTGTAACCGAATATCGTACCCACTGTCGTGAATTCGGTCGGGTTCCACCATCGAGTGTATCCGTCGGCGTTGAGAAGCTCCACCTCTCCTGATCCGCCGCCCATGACGATGCCTCTCACGTCGAAGCCCCAGAACTTGGTGCCGGGGAACGGATGCTTGGTCGAGACATCGCACGCGATCATCCCGTTTGGGATATCCGATCCCGGGATGTCCACAGAGACGCTCAGAAGGTTGATCGGCGACGCCGGCGGCTGCAGGAAACGAGTGGCGTTCGACTGGAACTGGACGTTTCTGAGGGGAACGATGTCGACCTGCCCGGTCGATGCATCGGCCCGGATATCGTAGAGAGCCCACAGAACCTGGCCGTTGTGGCACGGGCCGTCCTCGCTCCGAGCTGTAATCCCCGGATCGAGCGGCCCGCCTCTCCCGCCGCAGCCGATAATGACCGCCAACGTGATGATTACAGGAGAAAGCCACAGTCGATGCGTGCGATTCGATCTCATGATGAAGCCACCTCGATGGTGTCTTAGTGGTTTGCTCGCAGTTAATTGACCAATAAACCACAAAGACACCAAGGGCACTAAGGACACCAAGAAGAAAATGAGTATAAGAAGTCTAGCACAGAACCCAGCTCGGATGCCCGGAGCGTGGCTACCCGTCCCACTTGTACACGGTCACGAGCGGACTCGACGTTCCCTGATGAAGAACGTGTATGGCGAGATTCTTGTCGTCGATGTCCAGCCTCAGCGCCGACCCGATCATGTACGGCGGCCCGCCTACGAATCCCGCGTAGTTCCCAGCGTAGTCATACAGATGGACCAGGTTGTCCGCGCAGAGAACGCAGATCAGGTTCGACGGCTGCCCGGCTTTCGTGACCGGAAGTATCTCCACGTCTCTGGGATCGGCGGGAAGCGAGACGGTCTTGAAAACGTTCTCCTGTGCCTCGATGTCGGCGTCGATGATCTCCAGTGCCTTCTCAGTCCCTGCCTCCGCCACTACCACCAATGCATGGCCCGCATAGCCGCCCGTGATCGGAAGCACACCCGTATCATCGACATCCAGACCCACCAGCGCGGTCCGACTCACTTTCCCCGGACCGGTGCCCTGGTCCAGCGCCGCCTCATAGCCGCCGCTGATGAGATTGTCGTTATCCTCGAAATCCAGGGGAGGCTTCAGCGCCATCACGTCAACCGCGGGGAATTTCGACTCGTTCCCGGAATCGTACGCAAGCGCCATGTACAGAAGCCCGTCCTCGTTGAAGCCCGACGCAAACTCGATCGGCCGCACGATCACTTCGTGTGTCTTCGGCGGACCGGGGTTCGATCCGATCACCAGCACGTTCGCGGTCAGCTTCAGGTTCCCGCCGCTCAGGTTCCAAAGGGCGATTCTCTGGCGGCCGATCACCTGCGGAATGCTCGTGCCGTCAAGTATCTCGCTCGACTGGTTCGCCTCGCCCCAACTGAGGGAGAACACCGAATCCACCGACGAGTCGGGTATTGTAGTGTCGGCGAAATCGAATCTCCAGTTCGGCGTGTCGAACGGTTTGACGGGCTCGCCGCTTGATTCGTAATAGAGACCGAATGAGCCGTTCGTGTAGTCCGAGTCCCAGAAATGATAGGTGTCGTCGCCTGCGAAGACCATCGACACCTGGCTTGAGTCATCGGCGCCCATGACCGCTATATCCATCCCGTCGCTCGGGCCGTTCGGCGCCTCCAGAGGCAGGTTCTGGTACTGAACAAGGAACGGTCCCTGCTTGATCGGACCCGCGCTCGTCACGTTGACGACGAGATAGTTGTATGTCGAGACGCCATTCGATGTCGCCGTGACCTTCAGCCTGTGCTGCCCGACTCCCTGTCCCGTCGGCGAGTAACTCGTGCCGTTCAGAGTCCAGATGTTGTCCTCGTAGAAAGTCATCGGGGTGTTGGAGCCGGCTCCGATCGGGCTCAGGTCGATGACAACGCTGTCTACGTTGCTCTGCCAGTCCCCGACCCGGCAGCGCAAATCGACCAGATTCGATCCGTCGCTTTTGAAATCCCCGCTGGCAAGAAGTCCCCAGATTCCGTACGGCTCTTCCTGGTTCGCCGGGTAAGACGCCTGGAACAGGTAATCGATCTCCGCGAACTTCGTGATCCCCCCCTTTTCGAACCTCAGCAACTCCGTGTAGGATGCATGCCCCGGGAATTCCCGGTTGTTGACGCCCGTATCCCAGGCCGCGTACGGGTTCGGCGTCGTGTCGCCGGGATAGCTGTAAATGAAGGTGTATGAATCCGGGTTAAGGAACTGGATGTCGCCCGACCAGCGAATGACTCCGGTTACATCGTACCCGGTGATCCCTGTCGGATTTGTTAGCGTGACGTTGAAGTCGAACATGTGCGGACCCGGCGGCGTACCTGCGGTGATCTCGAAGCACGTCGGGCAGTCAAGGATCATCTGCTTGATGTTCCAGTGCTTTTGCTCCGTACGTCGCGGGATGACCTCGAACCTTCCGTCGTCCCAAAGCCGCATCCGCCATATGCCCATCAAGTCGTGGCCTTTGGTGCACAATGGCTCGCTTCCGGTGGGCAATATGCATCCCTCCGACAGAGTTCCGTCCTCTCTCAAGCCCTGAGTTGCCGTGAACAAACCCAGACGGCTCGACTGGGGACCTGAGGCTGTCAGCGACGGGCTTGCCGGGCCGTCCGACTTCGAGCAGCCCATCACAAGCAGAAACAACATCCCCACGAAAACCGATACTCTCAAATCGTTCATTGGTCGGAAAACCTTCATTATGGTAAGTCTCCTGCAATCGCAGTCGATTGAATGGACCTATGGGTTTCGCCCCCTAATTAGGTGCCTTCTCCAAGGAAATCCCTAACCTTTTGGGAGAGCGGCCGATAAGTCAACTCAAGTATATCATGCTATTATATGGGTGAGTTGGCCGGGACGCTTGATGGGCGCAACCATTGGGACTCCCGCGCGTCGAGTATTCGAGGGGAAAAGGAGGGCTGAGGGGGTGCTCACGAAAGCAAACGCCTGGTGGGGAGGCAGGCCGGCATGGTCCCCGACTCATCGCAGCCCCGTTTCCCGATAGCCCGGACAAACTGACATGTTCTGGTGGCTGATATGGACTTTCATCTTCCTCATTCTCATCGGGAATGACACTCGGCATTGGGGAAGCGTATGGGGCGGAGACGGGTATTTCATTGGCATGCCCGGACGCCATCGCACACCCCGCAAGACCGATTTCGAAATCCGTAGCGAGACGAGGCGCAACAATCCTGTGCCTGAAGTGGTATGCGTCACGGCCGACGACTATATCGAAAACCCGGATCTGCAGCTTGAAGAGCTTATCGCGCAGGGAGACCTGGACAAGGCCCGGGAGTACCGGCACGAAATGGAACTCATCGCCGAGGAGATGGACGACGACGAGTCCCTGCGCAAGTACGCCATCTACGGAGCGAGGATCGCGAGGAGACAGAAGGAAACCGACAGGGACGAGACCGTGCGACGCTATCACGCCGATGTTGAGCATCCGTTTGCCGAGAGATCGGATTTTCCCACATCCCAGCCTGAGACGATCGATGCCGTCGAGACGATCGATCATGTGCCTGCGGCGGTCGGCGGCAAGGATGTCGTCCCGCCGCTCTGGAAGGCAAAACTCAAGGCAGCCCCTGCCGCGATTCTGGTGCCGCCCGCAATCATTCCACTCGATGCGGTAATTCCGCCCCCTCCGCCCGGTCCGGTCAAGCTGGGGGCGCCGGCAGCCTACGAAAAGGGACCCGTCAAACTCGAATTCGAGAAACTCTCCGATCACAAGAAGGCCGATGAGAAGGAGAAAAGGAAGGATATCGATCCGGACGACTACACCGACCTGATCTCAATCTGAGAGCGTTCGCGCTCTCGGGACCATACGTTATGAAACCCTGTGATCAGGAAATGCAGCTTCCGAACCCGCCGCTAAGGGAAAGATGGAGGTAACCCTGCTATCATAAACACGCCCATGTCGTTCTTCTGGCTCATACTGATCCTGATGATCATCCTCGTGGCCGCGATCGACGTGAGGACCTGGGCACAGTGGGCAAGCGTGGGTTTCACCGATCTTGGCGTCCATTCTTTCGCTCGACCCACAAGTGATCTGGAGATCCGCGCGTTCTACAGGAAGAGAGCGTGCGAGCATGTCCCGTTCGTGCGTCCCGACGATCCCATCAGGTTCGAGGACCCGACCATCGACATGCTCCTGTCCGAGGGGAATTTCGACGAAGCCGACTCCTACCGCATGCGCAAGATGATGGAGGCGCGCGAGGCCAAAGATGTCGAGGCGATCGAGACTTACGCTGTCTACAAGGCGGTGATCTCGAGGTATCGCGCCCTGCACGATGACCGCCGCAGGAAGAGCGTTCGCGACAGGTACCCGAAGATTGTGGAAAAAGAGAAGAGCGGAGTCCGCGGTCATTGGGTATCGGCTGAGAGTATCGAGCCCCCGAAGAAAAAGCGGAGACAGAGAATACGTTCCGGCTTCCTGGAGATCGAATGGAAGGGCCTGCCCAAGTATGCATTCCCGCCGGATTACTCCGGCGATGCCGAAACTCCACCGGATACGGACGAAGCTACATTGGCCCCCGAGAATCCGGATGTCCCCCGACCTGCACCGTCAAAGCCCGAGCCGGACGCGGAGATGTCCGACGACGAATACAGCGGGCTCATCTCCCTCTGACGATCCCAACCCCCTCTTCTTTCTTTTTCTTCTTGGTGCCCTTGGTGCCCTTGGTGCCTTGGTGGTTAATCCTTTAATCGAAAGACCTAACACTAAGACACGAAGAAGAAACCTCACTTCCCGCGCGCGATCACCAGATGGAAGAACCCCTTCTCGCATTCCAGCGCGCACGCGGTTATTTCCACTCTGAACATTGCTCCAGACGCACCGGCCTCGACCCGGCACACAGGCGAGTTGTTTGCCAGATCGTCATTGTCCACCATTTCCCCCTCTTCGTCATAGACCACCATGTCCAGGTCAATAAGGCAGATATCGTCGCCCTGCCCGTAGATGTAATAGACGCCCTCAGCCAATTGCAGATCGTACCGCCACACGTTGTCGTCCTGCGTGATCCCTTCAGTGAAGGAGTCTATTCTCTCCTCGCCGTGACTCTCCACCACGGCAAGCCATTTCTCCGCGAGGATCTGGGCGGACGATATCAGCTCTTCGTCGTTGCCGCTCCATGAGGTCATCCCGCCGGAGTATTCCCCGGTCCTCGTCACTATCCAGCAGTAGTAAGCTTCGTCAAAGCCCTCGACGAAGGACGCAGCCGTCACTTCAACAGCCACAGTCGCCGGCTCGCCCAGCTCGAACCAGACCATCGGGTAGTTGTCCGCCAGGGTATCGTCACCCAGCAGATTCCCGTCGGTGTCGTACACAGCCAAGTCCGCGTCGGTGAGAAGCATCCCGCCGTTCGCTTCACAGAAATAGCTCCCCGCATCGAGCTCGTATTCGAGTCTGGCGGGATTCTCGTCCTGATTGATGGTGTCAATGCCGCTGTCAACGGTCTCCTCGCCTGCGCTGTCCGCGTTCTCCTGCAGCCAGCCCAGCCTTTCCTCGATGTAAGCGCTGCTTGACTCCTCATCAATGGGACCCAGGTTCTTGACCATGTACGCGACATATGTCCGGTCGGCACCTTCGGTCAGCGAGTAGATTTCGAGGTCTATCCCGATGTTCTGCTCATCCAGGACGTAGAACTCGCAGATCGGGATATTGTCCTCAAGGTGATCTTCGGCAAGCGGGTTGTCCTCTTCGTCATAGACCGTCATGTCCAGATCCATGCATCGAGAGTCCGGCTGACCCACCACACGGTAGAATCCGGGTACAAGTGCAAGGTCTATCCTGTAAGCCAGGTCGGTCGCGAGTACAACACCGCCGTCGACAATCTCGCCCTCGGTTTCACTCTCCATCGGCAGCCAACTGTCCAGGAAGCCCTGGGCCTCCTGCCTGTACGTTTCGTCATCCGATACTTCGCCGCCGGCGCCTTCAATCGGTTCGCTCGCCTCGATATCCACCGTCGCTCCCGCGAAATCCTTCACCTCTCCCTCGCCCTCGCTCGCAACCACTATGCAGAAATAATCGGAGCCGTAGCCCTCATCGAACGAGAACGCACCGATTCTGACTTCCGCCTTGACGGCCTCCGCCAGCTTGAGCACCACTATGGGGATCTTGTCGGGAAGCGAGTCGCTGCCGAGTTCAATCCCCTCCGCGTCGTAGATGTATACGTCCAGGTCGCTTATGTGCAGCCCGCCCGAGGCGTAGAGGTGGTACACTCCGGGACTCAGTTCGTAGTTGTACACCACCTCTTCTGCGCCCACGGTCCCGACATAAGTCCCCAGGACGTTGTAGCCGTCGCTGTTGGCGATTCCGATCCAGTCGTTGATCTCGTTCCCAATGTAGTCCTGCGCCTCATCGGCGCCTGCGGGCATTGACAGCAAGAGCATCATTGCAAGGCTCGCACAGAGCAGAAATATCCTCACGATGTTCCTCCTTCATTTCCGGCATGAGATCATTTGGCTCGGGGATCGAGTACGCTTTTCCCCCGGGCACCTCGCGCCGGACAGTCCCACCAGTTTAACAGATATTAAGCCGGGCTAGTAGCATGCGCCCGCTATGCGGCAACGCGCCTTAATGTAGTAATGCGCATCCTGCGCATGGTTCTTCATATTGCCCCCCTGATCAAGAACCATACGCAGGATGCGTATGACTACTTGGAAACCATACGCAAGGTGCGTATGACTGCGACCGAAATGCGCGTGGTCTTTCCCCTAATGGTAAAATCTGATCGAATCATTGATCGCGACGTGAGGTAATCGTATGGCTATGCGCCCGCTCCTTATGCTGGTTTTCCTGGCCTGCCTCTTCATTGCAGCCTGCGGGGGAGGAGGCGGCGACAACACAGACCAGTTCAGCGTCGGCAATATCTCCGGACCTTCATCGGTCAATGAGGATTCACAGGCGGCGTACGGCATCACGGCCGTCGGCGACACCGGGATCGGCTATCAATGGGCCGTCGATCCGCCAGGTTCCGGCACGTTCACAAACCAGACCTCGGCAACCGCCACGTTCAATGCCGGGCTGGTCGACGCGGATACGGCGGTAACCATCCGGGTTACGGTCAGCTCCGACCACCATTCGTCCGAGATCCGATCTGTCGCGGTCACCATCAGGAATCTCCTGCCGCCCGGATGGTCCCGCACGTCGGGAGGGACGGGATTTGACGCCGGCTACGCAAGCGCGATCGATGATATCGGGAACCTGTATGTCACCGGGGTTTTCATGGGCACCTTCGATTTCGATCCGCCGAACAACGTCACGCGAAGCTCGCACGGCGGATACGATGCATTCCTGCTCAAGTACAACCCGCAGGGATCGCTGCAATGGGTCAGGACCTGGGGAGGATCGATCTGGGACGAGGGCTTCGGTTTGGCCGTTGACAGTACCGGCGCAGTGTACGTGACAGGTTGGTTCCAGGACGAAGCGGACTTCGATCCCGGTCCGGATGTGGATTGGCACGCTTCCTGCGGGAGCCTCGATTGTTTTCTCAGCAAGTTCGATGCGGACGGCAATTATCAATGGGCGCTCACGTGGGGAAGCTATTACTGGGACCAGGCCCAGAGTGTCGCCGTGGACGCTTCCGGCGACGTGTACGTGACGGGATTCTTCGCAGGCGACATGGACATGGACCCCGGCGCGGGCTTCGACATTCACTCCAAGATCGCTTTCAACGACGTCTTTCTCAGCAAATTCGATTCGTATGGCAACTACCAGTGGGGGCTCACGTGGGACGGCGAGAAGGGTCTGTCCGTCGCGACGGACAGTCTGGGCGCGGTATACGTCTCCGGGATTTTCAACCGGACCATCGATTTCGATCCCGGCGTCGGCACTGACCTCCACGCCGCCGCCGGCGCCTACAACGATGCATTCCTGAGCAAATTCGATCAGGGCGGCCTCTTCCAGTGGGCCCGAACATGGGGAGGGGTCTACGACTGGGACCAGGCTAGACAGATCGCGGTCGATGCGTTGGGCGGGGTCTATGTCACCGGCTATTTCCAGGGGAACGTTGACTTCGATCCCGGCGCCGGCGAGGATTGGCACCAGTCGGTACCGAGCCAGGTCCCCGGGTGGAATCCGCTTGTCAATGTCTTCCTGAGCAAGTTCGATTCGAGCGGCGACTTCAAGTGGGCTCGCACCTGGGGCGGGGGCTGGGACGAAGCGTCGGAGAGGCTCGATATCGATTACGCCGGGAATGTCTATGTGGCAGGCCGATTCGCCGACATCGTGGATTTCGACCCCGGCGACAGTGTCAGGAACATCACGTCGAACGACGGCAATGACATTTTCGTCAGCAAGTTTGGACCGTCCGGCGATTACAGATGGACCTTCACTATCGGCGGCTCCGGCGATGAAGCCGCATGGGGCATCTCGCTTCTGAGTGACGGCTATCTCTATCTCACCGGGCTTTTCCACGAGACAGTCGATTTCGATCCCGGCGCGGGATCAGATGTCCATACTGCCGCGGGTGAGGCCGACATTTTCGCAGCGAAAATCATCTCGCAGGATGTGTATTAGTTCGAATTTATCAAAGGGGAAATCACAATCGACGTCCGGCTTGTTCCGGGCGGATCATAGATCGTATAGATCCTCAGGAAAGGTGATTCTCATGAAATCCGGAGCAATTCCCGTCCTGGTGTTAGTTATCATCTTCCTCGTAACCACGGGTTGCGGCGGAGGCGGTGGAGACGGAGACGGCCACGGCAATCTCGTTGTGGGCAACATCACCGGTCCCGCGTCGGTCGACGAGGGCACGTCGGTGAATTTCACCGTCACAGCAAGCGGGGATACGGGCATCAAGTACCAATGGGCGTGCGACCCCTCCACGGCGGGCACGTTCACGAACCAGGCCGCGACCACCACTTTTCATGCCGGCGAAGTGGCGGCCGACATTCTGATCACCATCAGGGTCTCGGTGAGCTCCGACCACAGCGGCGCCCAGTTGAAATCCGTCGACGTAGTTTTGAGGGACCAGCGCTTCACGGGCTGGACGCGCACGTGCGGGGGGACGGGATTCGATGCCGGGTACGGAGTGGGCGTTGACTCCGGGGGCAATGCGTACGTCACCGGAGTGTTCATGGGGACGGTGGATTTCGATCCCGGCCAGGGTGTGGTGCGCACGTCTCACGGCGGCTACGATGCTTTCCTGTCGAAATACGACGTCTCCGGTAATCTCGTCTGGGTCCGCACCTGGGGAGGGACCCTCTGGGACCAGGGCTTCAGCATCACCCTGGATGCTTTTGACGGAGTGTACATAGCGGGCTGGTTCCAGGGCGTCTCCGACTTCGATCCCGGCGCAGGCGTCGACTGGCACACCGCCAACGGCGATCTCGATGCATTTATCAGCAAGTTCGACACGAACGGGAATTTCCTCTGGGCTCACACGTGGGGCGGACCGTACTGGGACAAGGCCCAGGGCGTGGCGGTCCACTGGTCCGGCGCGGTCTATGTCACCGGCTACTACGAGGGCCTCACGGATTTCAACCCGACCGATGCGGTCGATCGGCACTACTCGATCAACGGCAGGGATGTCTTCCTCTGCAAGTACAACCGCGACGGGGGCTACATGTGGGCGAGGGTGTGGGACGGCACCGAGGGACAGGGGGTCGCATGCGATCAAAACGGGAATGTCTATGTCACCGGCTCGTACGCGGGAAGCGCCGATTTCAATCCCGGCTCGGGAATCGATTGGCATGTGTCGAACGGCGATCCCGACGCGTTCCTGAGCAAATTCGAATCCAGCGGCGCCTTCCAATGGGCGCGGACATGGGGAGGACCGCACGGGGATGAGGGCCGACAGGTCATCATAGACTATTTCGGGCGAGTCTATGTCACCGGGTATTTCACGTACTGGGTCGATTTTGATCCGGGCGACGGCGGCGTGTGGATCCAATCCCTGCCCACAGTCTCGGGCGGCCCGTCGCAGGACGTTTTCCTCAGCAAGTTCGACACTGCGGGCGAATTCAAATGGGTGCGCGCCTGGGGCGGTAACGATGAGGACGCGGCCGACAGGCTCGCGCTCGACGGTTCCAACGATATCTGCGTGGCCGGACGTTTCTTCAATACTGTCGATTTCGATCCCGCCGGAGGTGTGGACAACATCACTTCCAACGGCGATCGCGACATCTTCATGAGCAAGTTCGACACTTCGGGCGACTACAAATGGTCGTTCACGCTGGGCGGCCTCGACGGTGAAGCGGCATGGGGCGTGGCTATCGATGAATCCGATCGGATCTACCTTACCGGCCTTTACCACAGCACCGTCGACTTCGATCCCGGCCTTGGAATCGACAACCGCACGTCCAACGGCGAGGCCGACATCTTTGTGACACAGCTCAGGCCGTGATCAGCAGCACGCAGTCAAACGCGTCCTGGGTGGTTATACGCATCCGTATGGTTCTTTCTGACGTTAACTTGGAGGAACTATGCGCCGGAGGCGTCGCTATGTAGTCATACGCATCCTGCGCATGGTTCTTAATAGCGGAAATACGAAGAACCATGCGCCGGAGGCGCATGCTGCGTAAGGCGCATGCTACGGAAATGTGATATCTTCGTGCGGCATTGCCGTTCGGCATCAGGAGTAGCCATGAGACACTCAGCTTATTTCGTTTCCCTGATCTTGCTGGTTCTCGCCGGATGTTCCGGTGGAGGTCGCCTCATCATCAGCGAAATCATCGGGCCACTCTCCACTAACGAAGAGACGTCGGTGCAGTTCGAGGTCACCGCGACCGGCGACACCGGCATCGCCTACCAGTGGTCGGTCGATCCTGTGTCCGCGGGCACCTGGGAAAACGTAACCTCGTCGGTAGCCACGTTCAATGCAGGCAACGTATGGGGCGATACCGTCGTGACCATCAATGTGCTCGTCAGCTCCGCCAAGTACGATCCGGTCCTCAAGTACTTCGACTTCACCATTCGCGAGACCGGCGGGCTTGTCGTGGGTGAAATCCAGGGCCCGACCACGGTTCAGGCGGAATCATCGGTGAGCTACACCGTCCCCGCAAGCGGCGATACCGGTATCACCTATGCGTGGTCAATCGATCCATTATCCGCGGGGACTATGGAAGGCATCAATTCGTCTGCGATGACACTCAATGCGGCGTCGCCGACCGACGACATGGATGCCACAATCAGCGTCGCTGTCGACTCGGATGACGGCGGGGCCGAGCTGCGTTATCTCGACATCGTAATCGAGAAATACGCTCCCCCTGTCGGATGGGCGAGAACCTTCGGTGGCGACGGGGCCGATGAATGCAGGGGAATCGCGATCGATGATCCCGGAAACATATATCTCACAGGCCGGTTCTCGGACTCGGTCGATTTTGACCCCTCCAGCGGAACCGAGGTCCATACGCCGGTCGGTGACGAAGATGTGTTCCTGAGCAAGTTCCAGCCGGACGGCGACCTGGACTGGGCGGTCACCTGGGGAGGGATTTACACCGACATCGCGCTTGCCATGGCTTCCGACGGCGGGGGAAGCGTTTACGTGGCCGGATTCTTCATCGGGACGGTCGATTTCGATCCCGGTCCCGCGGTGGATCCGCATTCGTCGTTCTCGCTGTTTGCGGCGGACGCTTTTCTGAGCAAGTTTGACTCTCATGGAAACTACCAGTGGGTCGTGACCTTTCAGGCCGACTACGAGCGGGACAAGGGGCTCGATGTCGCGGTCGATGACTCGGGCGATATCTACGTCACGTGTAACTACGGCTACACGACGCTGATCAAATTCGATTCATACGGCGCCGTCATCTGGGAGCGTTCCTGGGAAGCCCTCGGCAACGGCGTGGCGGTCGGACCGTCCGACCTTGTCTACGTTACCGGCTCATTCTCCGGAACTGTGGACTTCGATCCGGGCTCCGGCGCCGATTACCTCAGCGACGGAGATGTCTATCTGAACAGTCTCGACTCCGACGGCGAATACGCCGGGGCGCGCACCTGGGACGGTGACGATGGTCTGCGGGTCTCATCCGACTCCGGAGGCAATGCCTGTGTTGTCGGCTTGTTCTCGGGCGCGGCTGATCTCGACCCCGGAACCACCCTGGAATTGCACACTTCCAATGGGCTTACCGACATTTTCCTCAGCAGGTTCGATCCGTCGGGTGACTTCCTGTGGGCCCGGACCTGGGGAGCTATGGATGGTTATGATCTCGTCAGCGCCCTCGCAATTGACTCCTCCGGCGCGGCATATGTCGCGGGCTCGTTCTATGGACCTGTCGATTTCGATCCCGGCGCCGGGACTGACAGCGTTTCATCTGCGGGCGGTGACGACGCTTTCCTGAACAAGATCGACGAATCCGGCGATTTCGTCTGGGTGAGAACGCTTGGCGGTCTCGGTGATGATTCCGCGCGCGCGGTCGCCATCGACGATTCCGGCAACATATATCTTGCGGGCGATTATGAGCTTTCCGTCGACTTCGATCCCCGTACCGGTACCGAAGTACACACATCGCATGGCCACTCGGATGTCTTTCTACTGAAGCTCTCGCCGGACGGTAGCTGGTGAGCTTCGGCTGTAGCACGCGTCCCTGGGCTGTTGAAAAAGTGCAATTTCGCGCCAGAAAGGCATATCAGCCGTGGCACACTCAGGCGAGTCCCCGAGCCTGGGGGTGCTGGACCAATTACCTGACTGTCTCGTGAATGGAGGGATCAATACATCGAACACCCCCAGACAGAAAGCCTGCTTGCGCAGTCTTTCTGTCTGAGGGTGCCACCCGATTCGGCATCGAAATGGGGTTTTCAACAGCCCAATCCTGCGCGTGGTTCTTCCTCCCCTGTTTCCCGAACAGATGATTTGTGGTTCAATTGATGCTCCAATGAGGTTCAAGGTAATCGTACTCGCGATAGTCCTCCTGGCCTTTGCCGGCTGCGGGGGCGGCGGCGCCCGGCTTGCGGTCGGCGACATCTCGGGACCGACTGCCGTAAACGAAAACTTTTCAGCCCAGTATTCCATCACCGCGACCGGCGATACCGGCATCGAATGTCAGTGGGCCGTCGAGCCCGCTTCCCTCGGAACTCTCAGTTCTCAGACCTCTCTTACAACTGCCTTCGTCGCAGGAAACGTGAGCGCGGACACGTCCGGGACAATCCGGGTCAGCGTGACATCCGATAACGGCGGGCCAGTCGTGGAATCTCTCGGAATCACCGTCCACGACCTCGGACCGTCGGGCTGGGTCCGCACATGGGGAGCCGCGGGCGAAGACGGCGGCTACGGAGTTGCGCTGGATCGGCCAACAGGCAGCATATATGTCTGCGGACGCTTCGGCGGGACCGCGGATTTCGACCCAGCCACGTCGACCGACATTCACGCATCGAACGGCGATTACGACGCCTTTCTGAGCAAGTTCGATTCCTCCGGCGATTTCGTCTGGGCCCGAACCTGGGGCGGGACCGGTGCAGAGAACGCGTTCCGCGCGACTGTCGACGATCTCGGCGCGATCTATGTCATCGGACCGTTCGCCGGCACTGTCGATTTCGATCCCGGTACGGCGGTCGTTGAAAAATCTTCCAGCGGACACTCCGACGTTTACCTGAGCAAAATCGACCCGTCCGGAAACCTCGTTTGGGTGCGCACGTGGGGAGGGTCCGAAGGCAACGAGGAGGGTTTCGGGCTTTGCGTCGATCGAGACGGGAACATCTGCGCGACAGGTTTCTACAGGGGGACCGTCGATTTCGATCCCGGCCCCGGCGTCGACGAACATTCCGGCTACGGTCAATTGGACAGCTTCCTTGTCAAGTTCGATCCGTCCGGCAATTTCATCTGGGCACGTACGTGGGGCGGACCCGAGAACGATAAGTGCTACTCAGTCGCAAGCGACTCGGGCAACAGTCTCTACGTCATCGGCTGGTTCTACAACACCGTCGATTTCGATCCCGGACCCGGAGAATACGAAGTTACCTCGCACGGCTGGGACGATATCTACCTCACCAAGTTCAGCGAGACGGGCGATTTTGTCTGGGCTCGCACGTGGGGCGGAGAGCTCTCCGATGGCGGCGGCCATATGGTCGTGGTCGATGCCTTCGACAACATCTATGCCACCGGACACTGGCGAGCAACAGTCGATTTCGATCCCGGCCCCGGCTCCGCTCAGTTCACGTCCAAAGGCTACGATGATGCCTTTGTCTCGTCCTTCGATTCTTCCGGCAACTTCAGATGGGCCCGGACATCCGGCGGGTCAAACGCCGACATCAGCTACGGAGTCAATGTCGACTCTTCCGGCAACGTATACTCCACCGGGGAATGGGACGCGGAAGTGGGATTCGATCAGTTGATCGGAGACTGGACCTCCATCGGAAAGGGCGACCTGTACGTCAGCAAGTTGAGCACGTCGGGTAATCTGGAATGGTCGCGACTTCTCACGGGAAGCGGTGAGGGGCGGGGCCACTCGATCGACTTTGACAGCCTGGGTAATGTCTATCTCATCGGCACATTCAAGGGCACAGTCGATTTCGAGCCCGGCGATTCGTCCGCCGATCGAACATCGAACGGTGGCGGCGATGTGTTTCTGATGAAAATCCTTCCGGACGGCTCGTGGTGACCTCACCCCCAAAACCTTCCTATCCACCGGGCGGAGAGCGGGCGAGCTTCAAGTAGCCCGGGAACCCGCATCGCTGTTGCCTTGACTTGCGCGGTTCCCTGCCGAAAGCGGGTTCCCGGGTTCTTGATGTCACCGCAGTCCCGGGAACCTGTTTCGTCAAGGTCATGCGGAAGTCGCCCTTGTCGCGTAATGAAACAGGTTCCCGGGCTACATGTGCTGCTTGAAGTAACCCGGGAACCCGCATCGCTGTTGCCTTGACTTGCGCGGTTCCCTGCCGAAAGCGG
>CAYGZQ010000002.1:41463-111648 GCA_964354375.1 uncultured Planctomycetota bacterium | reverse complement strand
AAGGTCATGCGGAAGTCGCCCTTGTCGCGTAATGAAACAGGTTCCCGGGCTACATATGCTGCTTTGAGTAGCCCCGGAACCAGCGTCGTTGTTGCCTTGACAATTGCCCATTCCTCAACCCTGCGATATATTTGAACGGTCGGGACTCAGCGACTCGGTCAGGGAGAAATCGGATGCGACTCTCACATTACGTCCTTGCGGTTGTTCTCCTTTCGATCCTTGCTCTCTCCTGCGGGGGAGGAGGCGGCCGGCTCGAGGTCGGCTCGATCCAGGGACCCGATTTCATCCCGGAGAATTCCTCGACGCAATTCACCGTGCCCGCGTCCGGCGACTCCCACATCACGTATCAGTGGTCCGTTGACCCGCCGTCCGCCGGAGCATTCTCGAACGCCACATCGGCAGCCGCTACTTTCAGCTCCTATTCGGTCAAGACTCTGGTGCGTGTGAGAATCACCGTCACCGTCGCCTCGACCAATTACGGTCCTGAGCTGAGGATGCGCGATTGCGAGATCAGAGCGATCGGGGAGCTTATCGTCAAAGAAATCGAAGGTTCCAGTTCCGTCGACGAGGATCGCGTCGGGCATTTCTCAGTCGAGGCTTACGGGGACCCAGGGATCAAGTACCAGTGGTCCATTGATCCGCCGGACGTCGGGTGCATCACTCACCCGAATTCCCGCGAGACCTATTTCATCCCCACTTTCATCGGCTCCACGCTGACCCCCACCATCAGCGTGGCTGTCACCTCTGACAACTTCGGACCCATAACAAGGTCCGCCGATTTCGAGCTTGGCGATGTCCTCTTTCTCGAACTGGGCGAGATGGCCGGACCTCCCCAGCTCGACGAAAAGACAATCGTGGCCTTCAGCATCTCGGCGGTGGGCGACGACGGTATTGGGTTCCAGTGGTCGTGCGATCCACCTTCGGCTGGTATCTTCACCGACCCCGCTTCTTCATCCACTTCATTCGAGGTCGCGCCGGTCACTCAAAACTCCCCGGCGGTGATCTCCGCCACCGTGAGCTGCGTGCACTACCCATCCCAGACTAAGGAGCTGGATCTTCTGGTCCGCGATCTTCCGATTTACGACTGGGCGCAGACATGGGGCGGTGCCGAAGGCTCGGTCGTGACCAAGGGTATCCTTACGGATGACAATGGAGCACTTTATGTGTGCGGCGATTTTACCGGGACCGTCGACTTCGACCCGGGTCCTGACGAGTATGAGATGGTGTCTCCGGGCAGCCGGGATGCGTTTCTCGCGAGATTCGACACTTCAGGTAAATTCCTCTGGGTGCGCGCGATTGGTGGGGATTATGACGACCAGTGTTACGACTTGGCGATCGATGTGACCGGCAATGTCTACCTCACCGGCTCATTTCTATACGACTGCGACTTCGATCCGGGTCCTGGCGAAGATATCCGCTCGCCCGTCGGCTACGTCGACTGCTACGTTGCGAAATTCGATCCGTCAGGAAACCGGGATTGGGCCTGCACCTGGGGCTCGTGGGATGCCGACGTGGGCCTCGGGGTCGCCGTTGACGGTCTTGGCGGGGTCTATGTCACCGGCTACTTCACCGGGACTGTCGACTTCGACCCGGGTCCGGGCGTCGATGAACACACGCCTTTCGATCCGGACGGCTATGACGAGAGCGATTGCTTCCTGAGCAAGTTCGAGTCGTCCGGCGATTTCTGCTGGGCGAACACCTGGGGCGGCCCAAGGGAAGACACCAGTTATGCCGTCGCAGCCGGTGGGTCGGGGGACATATTCGTGGTCGGCTCGTTTCAGGATTTTTGCGATTTCGACCCGGAAGGAAGCCCGACCAAGGCCAACATACACGAAACGGACTACCCCGGCGCCTTCCTGAGCGCCTTTGACTCGACGGGCGATTTCAGGTGGGCCGATACCTGGAGTGGTGATGGCGGCGCCGACGCATATTCAGTCGATGTCAGCGATTCCGGCATGATTTGTGTCGTCGGTACTTTCCTGTATACCGCCGATCTGGACCCTGGTCCCGGCGTCGATCTGCACGAGGCATCCTCCGGTTCTTATGATGTGTACCTGAGTGCGTTCGATCCGTCAGGCGCCTACCGCTGGGGGCGTTCCTGGGGTCCGCCTGTCCTCTACTTCCCTGAAGCCTTCGGAATCGATTTTGACAGCCATGGGAACATCTATCTGGCCAGTAACTTCAGCTACCCGATGGACTTCGATCCCGGACCGGCTGAATGCATCTACTCGCCATTCAAGCAGATTACAGGCTATCCGGATGCCTGCCTGAGCAAGTTCGATTCCCAGGGCAATTTCATCTGGGCGCGAACCTGGGGTGGGCCCGACAACGACTGGGCCGCAGCGGTAGCCGCGGATTCATCGGGAAACGTCTACCTCACCGGCGTCTTCGAAGAGACTGTCGACTTCGATCCCACTTTTGAGGTCGATGAACACAGTACCGGTGGAGATTATGACGGCGCTTTCCTCCTGAAACTCCTCCCCGAAAGCGGCTTGTAGAAAGAATGCGCCCTCCCTTACGGTCAGGCCCCTGAATGCTCATGCCACCTTTGCTCATTCAGGGGCCCGACCGTAAGGGAGGGCGTCGGCAGCGCTCTCACTTATTCCTCGCACACCAGGATGCACTCGTAGTCGCTGTCGTGGAAGCCCTTGTAGGCCCACGCCTCGACCTCTATGTCGATGGTCGTCCTGTTCGGAACATAGAACCACACGGCCGGCGCGGCATCGACTCCGATATCTTCCGCAACACTCCAATCGTCACGCCATGTCACGCTGAGATCAAGGTCGTCGATCCATGGCCCACCCGCGGCGAACACTACGTAGTATCCCCTGTGCAGCGTGATCGAATACGTCCTCGTGTCCTCAATCTCATCGATCCTGTCCATGATCGGGCTGAGTCCCCGATGCGACGCGAACTCGTAGAGGTAATCCAGCTTATCCTCCATGTATCGTTGACGTTGGTTCCCTGACCAATTATCGCTACCGTCGCAACACCGCCCATCGTCCCAGTCCCGCCACCATTCCTGCCACTCATCCGACCACCGGCCCCGATTGTGGCCTCTTTCGTTTCCGCCTCCCCACGAGTCGTCGCCGCCCCACCGATCACGATCACGATCGCGACCACGATCGCGGTCCCGATCCCGGTTTCCATCCCTGTCCCTTGTGTCTTGATAGTCGTCCGAGTACCACCCTCCACTATAGTCCGGTTCAATTGCCAGAACAAAACAGTAGTAGCCTCGACCGTAATCTCCTTCGGACGCATACACGTCAATTTCGAACTCGACTTCCTGCCAGTCATTCAGTCTGAACTCGAGGACCGGGAAACTGTCGGCCATGGTGTCGCCGGCGATCTCGTTGCCCCAATCGTCTCTGGCTATCATATCGAGGTCGGTGATCCCTTCGCTGCTCTCTGAATAGACATGATACCTGCCGGGTCCCAGGCCGTAATAGAATATCGAGTCCTCATCGACCGTCCCTATGTCGAACTCGATCACCTCGTACCCGAGGTTCTCGGCGTATTGGATCCATTCGTCGAGTTTGTTCTCGATGTAATCTCTGTCCGAATCGGCTCGGACCGGGTTCGCCAAAATCAGCACCAGTCCGGCAAGAATTGAAAGCAAACTCAGGCTCCGCATATGGGCCTCCTTCTCTCGTCTGATTCCCGCCCGTTCACATAAATGGACCACGGAAACAAAACGTAGCAATGCGCGTCTCGCGCGTTGCTACAAAAACCCGCCCGGGAGCCGGGCGGGATAGTTCGATTGTTACCGATTTTCCTGGCGGGCTAGCCGGCCTCGGTCGATTTGGCCTTCGGCTTTTGAGTGAGGAGGATGACCGCCGCGGCCACGATGCTGGCGATGCCTGCGATCATGAACGGCATGTGCCACGCCTCATAACGCGTGCTCGCTATTTTGTGCAAGAGGTCGAGCGCTTGCGGCGACGTCTGGTCCGCGATCAACTTGAGCTGATCCGTGGTGTTTTTCACGAGCTCAGTCGCCCCATCCTTGAAATACGCCGCGATCTGCGGACCCAGAAGCCCGCCCACTCCGTACGCCGTGAACATCCAGCCGTAATTCACCCCGACATTCTTGTTGCCGAAATAGTCCGCCGTCGCTGCAGGATACAACGCGAAGTTGCCGCCGAAGTTGAAGCCGATCAGTGCAGCCATCAGCCACAGCCCCCACACCGTGCCGCCCACAAAGAAGAACAGCAGCATCGCGATGCCCTGGATGAGACACATAAGGAAAATCGACGGCTTCCTGCCGATCTTGTCCGAGACCACGCCCCATATGATGCGGCCCAGCCCGTTGAACAAGGCGTAGAACACGCCCATCGCGATCGCTGCAGCGCCCTCCGCGTCAACCTTCGCCATACCGGAAACCATGAGCGCATCGGTCCCGAACAGCGCGATAACCCCGATCACCATGAGACCTGCAGCCGCGCCCGCAATGAAACAGAACCAGATCATGTAGAACTGCAGCGTACTGAGCATCCGGAACTGGCCGAACTCGATTCCCCCGGTCGTGGCAGCCTTGGCCGCGGGCGGCGGGGTCCAGCCCTTGGGCTTGTATCCGTCCGGAGGGTTGACCATCCAGATGGATCCGATACTGACCAGGATGAGATAAACAATGCCGTAGACAAACCAGGTGGACCGCACCCCGCAGTCGTTGGCGAATGAGAAATGAAGCATGTTGAGAAGGCCGGGGAATGCTATGGTTTTGATACCTTTCGCCAGCATGACCCAGATGGTGGCGCCGAAACCGAATCCGGCGACCGCAAGACCGGTTATGAGGCCCTTCTTGTCCGGGAACCATTTGACGCCGACCGCGATCGGGCACACGTACGCCAACCCGATCCCGGCTCCTCCAACAAGACCGATCAGGATGATCTGAGCGGTTACTGTGCTCCCGACCAGACCTGCCAGTATGTAGCCGAGGCCCAGAAGTATCCCGCCGGTAAGCGCCACCTTCTTCGGACCGACCTTCTTCTGCCAGTTGCCCGCCAGCACCATCACGATTGCGAACGTCACCAGTCCGATCGAAAACGGCCATTGAGACTCCTTGGTGGAGCATCCGTACAGCCCGGGCTTCGGCTTCTCCTTGACCGCAGGAGGCACTTGCGCGGGCTGCGTCGCCGGAGTCTGCGTGGCGGGTGACGTGGGCGTCACCAGTCCTGCGGGCGGTTCTTCGGTCTTCGGTGGCTCGCCGCCTGGAGCGGGCTGAGCGGGTGTCGCGTTGCCCGACGCATCCGGCGGAACTGTACCCGTCGCTCCCGTCTCACCGGTCGAGCCGGGCTTGACCATTCCGCCCGACTCCACCGTCTTGTCCTCACCGACCGGTGTCGGTGTCGTACCCGGTTCGCCTGCAGCGCCTGTCGGCTGGTTGACAGGAACATTTTCGACCTCGGGCTGCTCGATCACAGGAGCCGGCGCCTGCTCGACAACCTTCGCCGCCGCTTCTTCCTGCGCAAGCTGTGCAGCCGTCTTGGCTGTCAGCGCGGGCGTATAAACCGACCACGCGTAGATCGCTCCAAGGCATAGCTGAATGAGGATGGCCCCCAGTACTACGAGCCATCGGTTGAATTGAGGTTGGGTGCCCACTGTGAAATCCTCCCTCGCGAAAGCGCACACAAAACTTGCCCCGGCAGTACTCCGGAGGTCGAAAAAATACGTTGCGGGAGTATAGCAGAAATAGAGGACCCTGAAAAGGACGGCTTCACTCGCACATGCCTCAGAGACGGAGACACAACAATCCCATGCCTGATTACAAGCTAGCCGGTCCGAACTGCGTTCGTGTCGCTTACTCCCCGTCCGAGGCTTCTATTGCGATCTTGAAGATATAGAAATCAGTGCCGAGAGGCTTTCCTGTGCCCCAGACATGCTCCGGATCACGCATCTCGAGTCGAAAGACATAGAGGCAATCTGCCGGCAAGCATCCCGGGATGTTCTCCCAGGGAAGAGCTGTGAATCCAGCGAAATAGTACTCGTCTGGCTCTCCTCCGGGATATGGTTCGAACTCTCCACCCGGATTCGAGATGCACCCTATGTCCAAAAGAGTACCTACCCATGACGACAAGTCGCTGTACCATGCCTTGATGTGGTAGTGAAGATGTTTCGCCGATTCCCAGGAAATATCGTCCGGATCTATCGGCGCGTCCTGTGTGATCGTGAACTCGTAAGGCGTCGGCGAATTCGCTTCCGGCGGGAAATCGACCGCAGGGTCGCTGACGGGAACATTAGTGGCCGGCGCCCAGTGGGCGCAAATCGCATAAGATGCCTTTATCGGTCCAGATGCCGGTGGCCGCAGGATATACGTGCGCGTAACGGTCTTCCCCACTTCGAACATGTGACGGATCTCGTTTGAGTGAAACCGTCTGAACGGACTGATAACACTGAGGTTATCGCCTGAGGCGTACTTACCGGGATAGTACTTGAGGATAGGATAGTCTCCCTCCTCAATCTGATCCCACGAATGCCAGAGTTCCTCAACATCTGGCGACCAAATCGTAGTCCAGCCGTCCGGGTTCATCAACTCCGCATCGCCCTTTTCACTGCTGGCTATCCTGATGACATAACCCCCATAGTTGTCATCCCATCCGGCTGCTTTTCGAAGCTCGACATCGGGGAAGTCCTGGCTCGCGGGGAACATAATGATCCCCCTTACATCGAAACCACTGTAACGTGCATCACTATATGGATGGGTTATCGAGATATCGATTGAGATATCCCCGTTGGGTAGCAGATAGAGGTTGCTGGTTGACAGACAGTCGTAGCAGGGCCCTGCTTCCAGAAGCTTTGTAGCATTCAGATGAATTCCGTACTTACCGGATGCGCTGCGCTCAGGGACGACGCGAACGTATGAGGCGTCACTGGCGATCTCGATATTGTACGTTCCCCAGTCCAGATACCGGCCACCGGCTTGGTCGCAGCACGGCTCACCGCCTGCCTGCGGAACTGGATGCAAACCAGGAGCGGTCGGACGATCCCCCGTCGCGCATGACAGCGCCTCGACGAGGAGCGCTACCACAACAAGACAAAGCGCGGTTGCTTTCATGGTTAGACCTCCCTGAGTCAGTCGATGGTCCCTGCCGAAAGGTAGGCCATGAACTCATCGCCGTCTTCCTTGTCAACCCAGCCGATCCCAAAGTTTGACGATTCGAGGTCATCGTCATCGGGGATCCTCAGGTTCAATGTCGAACCTGTGAAGGGGTTATCAAGGTTCCAGCGGCCATTCGAGCCCAGCACGTCAGTCGAGAACACAGGAGTGATAGTCACGCTCTCGGTCTCCCAGTCCACGGAGAAAGTGAATCGATGAGCGCGCACCAGCCACGGCTCCTCCCCCGCAGGAAGATAATAGCTGAGCCCGAACCAGTGCTCGTCCGGGTCGGACATCTGATAGCACGCCACATCCGGGCAGATGCTCGTTTCCGGGATCGCTGTGAAGTCGTCAATATCCGGCGTTGCAGTCATCCAGACTGCGAACTCGTCATAGTGAGCGGGCTCCGGGGTCAAGACCCATCGGCAATGGAACCAGGCTATCACGGCCTGATGTATCCCCGAGGAATCCGGTGTGATGTCAATCTGCGGAAGAGCGTTCACCCGGTACATGGCGTACTGAGTTACCGGCTCTGCCGTCTGCGACGGGGTGCCGGGATTCCCCGGATCCCAGTCGTTGTACCATACCTGCCAGGTATGCTCATCGTAGAGCTCCGACCAGGTCGCCGCAACCCGCGGCACCGGTATGCCCTCATCCAACTCGACAGGCCCGGCGTCGACTTTCGGCGCCGACCTGGGTCTCGCATCGGAGCCGCATATCTTGTACGGCATGGCCCAAAGCGGCGACCATTTCATCACCTGGCCCCAATCGGGATGACGGACGGCATAGATTTTGTCCAGCGTCGGGTCGGTCGGGTCTCTGCGGTTGAACACGGCATACAGGTCGCCGCTTTCCGCATGCACGGACAGATCCGGCTGGAATTCGTCGAAACCCGAAGCTGTCGACTCAATCTGGACAATCGGACTCTCCATCGGGAGGAACCACCAGATACCATCAGCGAAGACCCTGAAAGATACCTGGTGGTAATACAGGTCCCAGTGAGGAGCCTCTAGGTTCGTGAGTTGCGACCAGATGACTTCGACCACCAATATCCCCGCGTTCACGCCTTCGTTGCGCGAGTAAGTCACTTCCACCGCCGGATAGCGGCACAGCGGGTCATGATAGCCTGTCATCAGCTCGGGCGCGCTGAAAGTATCCAAGTACCGCGGGAACTCCCCGCCCTCGTCAAAAACGATCAGGTCGATCTCGGACGGCGCTCCCGAGCTTCCATGCTTTACGAAAGCAGTTGCGAGTGTGGAGACATCGCCGAGCCCCGGATCCGACACGGCGATATCGCCCGGTGTGATTCCGTCCGGTACCGGATGAGCCCAGATCGACGATGCGGAATCCATTTTGTAGGCTTCCCCCCATTCTTCTCCCCCTGCGAATGCCTGCGCTGTCCTTTGAAGGCTTGCCGGATTATCTCCGCTGATAGGACTTCCTCCCCCATTACATCCGCTCAAAATGATAAGTGCAAGGACTACTGCTGGTGTCAGGCATGCAGGCGCATACCTGCCCCCCCCCTGAAACTGAAGGTTAATTTGTAGAACACTGCCGTTCCTCCCTGCGTCTCTGTGGAGGGTCGTCGGGAAAAGAGGACGCACTCTTAACCGACCCGGCACCGATCTCATTTTACCATGCCCTGACTGGAATACCAAAAAAATGATTTCTGCGAATCCCAGAATGGTGTAAGTATGCGCTTACTGAACTCGTGCACCGGCGGGGACCGGTGCCTCCTTAGCGTGCGGCGCCTTGCCATACTGTGGTATCATTACTCCCGGCAGAACCTCGTGATTCAGTAACAGACAAACGAGAGAGGTCACGAAATGAACACCCGTGTAAACATTATTTGGCTGGGGATTATTCTGCTCGTGTCGATGATCGTCGGTTGCTCGACCGCAGGTGATTCAGTTCTCGGTCCAACGGCGGCGCCCGACCTCAGCGGTCACCGGGCATCCTGCTTGGGCAGCTCTCGCGTCGTGTGGGGCGTCTACGAAATCGGCATCGACACACGTACGCTCGAGGTGACGGTTGAACCGTCCAGAACGGCCGAGTTCAACGCGAACGTGACCATGTTCATGCAGAAGCCGATCTCGCCGATCAACCGCATCACCGTGTCGATCGACCCGTTCGCAAGCGACATCCCTGAGGGCCTCTTCGCGGTCGACGTCATGCTCCATCATCCGTTTCCGGGGATATCGATGTATTCCGGCTTCGACGTGAGGGGGATTTTCATGTCGGACGGCAGCGTCCTGAGCGACCATTACAGCAATCTCCTTTACGCTGCAGGCGATGAAGCGAGGCTCCTGAACTCCGACGGTTGGACGCGCTGGTGGAATCCCACCGAATTCACGACATACAATACGATCTTCGGATACACTCAGGGGGCGCTGGCCTCTCCCGGTTTCACGGCGACGGCGACGCTGAACCCCTACAAGTATTTCGCGGACGATCTTGAAAGCGAGGACGAGCTTGTGATCGATCCCGCCACCCGGGGATTTTTCGCCACATCCCCTGGCTTCAACGAGCGGCGCTACATGATTCATTTCCCGATGGACGCGGGCTCGCCGGTGGTGGAATTCAATTACGCGGTCGATGCGAGCTGGGACGCGCCGACAGGCGACGGCCCGGTCTATCTCCCCGAGGACTATTCTCTCAGCGCGAATTGCCAGGAAGCGTACATGCTGGCCGTCGCCGATGCCGGCTCCGACGCATGGTATGTCTCGCCGACCGAGAACGGCGGCGATCTTGTCCTCGACATTACCGTCTACGACTGGCAGGCTGTGGAAAATCCGCTCGGGGTTCCGGGGGAAGTCGCCGCGATATGGGTCGAGTCCCCTGATCTCTTCGATACGCCGATAGATGTTCTGCCCGCAGCCGTCGTGTCTCCGGACGGCCCGACTTCATCGGTGTTCCATGTGGAGATCGCGGACGTTACTCCATCCGGCCTGACCGGTCAGACTCTGATGGTCGCGGTCGAGTCCGAGTCCCCCTCCGATTATGCGCCGAATCTCGAGGGCATCTCGGGCTTCGATTATCCCGAGGAGCCTCTTGCGGCTTTCCTGTTCTGGGACGCGCCGATCCTCACCGAGGAGCCCGTTTCGATCCCCACGCCCACCGGCCTCGATAACTGCGCCGCTGCCGGAGTGGTCCATCTCTTCTGGGATCCCGTCGACTGGCCCACGCTCGCCGGTTACAACGTCTACCGGAAACTCTCGACCGCTCCCGGTTTCGACTTTCTGGACCCCCTCAACCCCACGATACTCACCGATACCGACTACATCGACACCGCCGTTCTCATGACCGGCACGACATACGATTATGTGGTCAAGGCTGTCGATATCGACGCGACCGAGTCCAATGCGTCCGCGATGACGTCCGCTACCCCGGTCTACGTCGCGCCGAAGGGTTTCACCGACCTCGAAAATCCCGACGGACAGATGGGAAATGTCGGGGCCTCCAATTTCGTCAACTCGTTCGTCACACCGGACGGGACGATCTACCTGGTCTACGCCCTTCCCACGAGGTTCGTACGGTCCTCCATGACCAATCCCACCAGCTTCCAGGAGGTGAGTCTCGGCTCGTATGCGTACGGTGAGGTCGCCGATGTCGCCCCGGATTCGCAGGGCAACGCGCACATCGTATGGACGAGCTATTACAGCACGTCGCACGCCTACTACTACGCAATGGTCACGCCGGGCAATGCCGTCCAGAACTTCACCACGATTCATACCTTCACTTCCCCGTCCGGGTATGAAGGAGAATCGACGATCGCCGTCACTCCCGACGACGAGATCCACATCGTCATGCCCTCGTACAGCGGCAACTACAAGCTGGTCTATGTTCATGGACAGCCGGGGAGTCTGTCTGCGCCGGTCGATCTCACAACCCAGGTCAACCCCGACATCTACCACATGCGTCCCGACATGGTCGCCGACCGGTTCGGCAACCTTCATCTCGTCTGGACCGGTCCCGGCGCATCCACCATCATGTACATGAAACGCAATGCGTCCGGCACATGGGGCTCCATCGAAGTGGCATCTTCGGGCGTGTCGGGATATCCGAACTTCGCCGCAGTGGCGGTGGATTACCTCGGGACGGTCCATGTCGCCTGGTGCGTCACAATGACCCAGGCCGCATACACCAACAATCGCTCGGGCTCATGGCAGGGAAAGATCATTCCCGGCTCACAGTCCGAGAATGTCACCGGCATCGCATGCGACCCCGACGGCAACGCATATATCGATTTTTGGCACGATGCCGCGACATCAGGCTGGAGAACCGATGTCGCTCTGATCGATCGCAACGGCAACCTGATCGAAATGGGATCTGTCAACGACAACACCCCCTATCAGGGAACCTGGTGCTCGTTTGCCGGAATCACCGATCCCTGCTGGGACAGCGACACAAGCACCATCGCCTTCTGGAGAGGTTATCCGTTCCCGCCGCAGCCCTTCTACGCACGAATCCGGGCGGACTATTGACGTGTTGTTTGTCGGCGAAAGTGCAATTTCGGGCTTGACTATTTTGAACTTTTGTTCATAATGTGGGGTAGTGAGAAGATAGCATATGCCTCGTCCGCCTTGCTGCCGTCGAATCGCCTATCAGCCCGTGTGCGTCTACTTCAAGCCCCGGGGCGTGCCAATGACGGCCCTTGAGGAAGTCGTCCTGGGGCTCGATGAACTGGAGGCGATACGGCTGGCCGACCTTGAAGGCCTGTACCAGGAGGAGGCGGCCGGTAAAATGAACATATCACGCCCCACTTTCACTCGGTTGATCGAGTCCGCTCGGCGAAAGGTCGCCGAGGCCGTTGTGAAAGGCAAGGCGCTCAAACTGGAAGGAGGAAACATCATGCTCACGACTATGAGACGTTTCCGTTGCTCGGACTGTCAACACACGTGGGAGATTCCGCACGGCACCGGGAGACCCCGCGAATGCCCCCAATGCAGCGGAAAGAATCTGCACCGTGCGGAAGAGGACCGCGGCCGGGCGCGTCACGGTGGCCCGGGAGGGCGCGGTCAGGGCTGCAGCCGCAAGGGCGGCGGTCGGGCGACCCCCCGTCGCACGTCCAAGGACAGCCCAACACCGACCGGGAGTGAATCCAAATGAAGCTAGCGTGTGCTACGGATGACGGCAGAAGCATCGCGGCGCACTTCGGCCATTGCGACGGTTTCCTTGTTCTCGAGGTCGAGGACGGCAAGGTGTCGCATCGCGAAGTGCGCCGGGCTGCTGGCTCGTGCGGCGACGGCAAGGGCGAGCACGGACACGGTGAGCGCAACTGCCATGGTAAGACGGAACATGGCCACCAGGATCGTATGGCAATGCTCGCCGATTGCGAGGCGGTCATCTGCCTCGGTATGGGACCGCGGGCCGTTGCCGCCCTGGAATCTTCCGGGATCAGGGCCCTCATCCTGTCCGAGCCAATGGATCCGGAAGCGGCGGCGCTTGCATACTATCGGGGTGACCTTGCCACCCGCAGCACGACCGGTGAGTGTTGTCACCATGACTGAACGCCACTCAGAGAGAATTCCGGAGCTTAAGGCCATCGGCGTAATTCATTCGCCTTTCAAGGAGATAGAGAGCGTCCCCATCCAGCCGGTATATGCAGGCGACACAGAGGGCATCGTAGAGGTGTTCCCGGAGTACCTGGCAGGGCTTCAGGACCTGGAGGGCTTTGAACGCGTCTGGCTTGTTTACTGGCTCCACCGCGCTCCACGATCGCGACTTCTGGTCCAGCCCTTCCGGGAAGTCCGGGAGCGCGGCCTGTTCGCCACTCGCGCACCATGCCGTCCAAATCCCATCGGCTTGTCCGCCGTGCGCCTTCTGCGGATCGACGGCGGTCGGCTTCATGTGGCCGGAATCGATGTTGTGGATGGGACACCGCTTCTCGACATCAAACCCTACTGCCCCCGGTTTGATGCTTTTCCCGAAAGCCACAGCGGCTGGCTCGACAGCTCACCGGTGGACCGGACCGTCGCAGACGACCGATTCTCGGATTTGTAACCGCCGCCTGCCGGCCGGCGACACGAGCACCATCGCCTTCTGGAGAGGTTATCCGTTCCCGCCGCAGCCCTTCTACGCACGAATCCGGGCGGACTATTGAAGTCCCGCATAACGGCAACAACGTGGTCGGGTGGCACCCACTCGATGTGCTCGATGACGGGCTTGGATTTCCAACCTGTTAGCAGACCTTTCCTCTCTTGACAAACAGCCTGGTTTGTGGTATAAGAACATTGCTGACTTACCATGTTGTAAGCACAGCTTAAATGTCGCTTCGGCGGCATTGCTTTTTTAGACTCCCTGTTGACATCTCTCCCATTCCTTACGATAGTCTTGTCTCCTCCTCGCACGATCCACTGGGAAAGCCGTTATGAGAGTTACTGCCACCTTGCCTTCTTGAAGAATAACGATATAACTGAAATCTGGAAGAACAACATGTGGTTTTGTGACACCTTCCCTCACAGGCCTTTTCCACATCAGAACCTCCTTTGTGCCAACAGCCTGAATGATAGGTCTTACCCATCGAATTCTCTCATGACGCCTCAGTGAATCATCGAGAACATGTTCGTTCCCACCTTCTAGGATATGCCAGAATCCTGCTTCCTTTTCCTGTTTCAACGGATTTACCATGGTTCTGATCTGAGTACCCTCAAATTCCGGTGGATCATATACAAGGTCATTTAGATAGTGCCGATATAGCAGCTCGTAATATTGAGCGACATTTCCACCAGTTTCATTAATATGTACCAGTGGTGGCAGCCAATCCATATCAGCTTTGCCGCCCCCGATCAGGATCCCATCTAAGAATGTTTACCTTTGTTCGGGATGCCGGTGTTGTATTTATTATTGACCCTCCCACCAATCTTTCGAAACGGGTAACAAACTCAAGTTTGGCATCGCTTGATTTCAGACCGCGGCTGGCGTAACTGATTGCACCGATCAACAAATCAACAAGCTGAATCTGCTGGACTTCGTGAGAACGGACATTCTGAATAAGCTCAATAACACAGTTCTCCATTTGGTTTGCGCGACGTTCCAGAATCCCTCGCAGTTGCTCTGCCCGGTATCCTGAATGTGTGTCCTTTACATCTAGAAATATCCTGTATGATGAGTTCGGAACAAACAGCATCTTTAGAAGGTCATAGAACATCTTGTAATACCAGGTCCCGTGCTCCTGATTAAATGCTTTGTGGTCCAGAATTCCTTTATCAGGAATGACAATAGCTCTGAAATTGAGGTCGTCCCTCTTGAAAAAGTAATCCAACACCTCCAGATAAAAGTGCAGTTTCGCGGATGATAATCCAGTCCACTTTATCTCGCGCCTTACACCCATTCCGTGTTTTGTCTTAAGTTCGCGCACCTCATCAGCTATAGCCCTGGAACTGTTGATTGGGCACCATATCGCGCCGATAACCATTCCATAAGCGTCAGTAGATTCCAGATGGCAGCTCTCGTCGCAGTATATGTTATACAGCAATTTGGCAGTCACTCGTTTTTCTTCCTCCCCCGACCGTCTCCCCACCCGGTACTTGATGTCATAGTTGACGATGAAGTTCAGCTCCTCGTCTGTGAAGCAGTGGTGCTCCGCCGGCACGCCGAGGACGGTTCTTGGTGCCATTCAGTCTAGCATACGAAAGCTGGGGTGGCACCCATAAGAGGCTTCCCGGCCTCTTATGGGTGGCTTTGATATGCCTCGTTCCATAGCAGCACCCTTAAGAATCGAGGACGATTCTTAAGGGTGCCACACGGCTCGGATAGGCGGCACCTGGCTAGTGTGTCCCGCATGTCGGGGACGTGATATGCTTTCGATCAATGACTCGGGCGAAACTGGGACAACACTGGCTTGTGGACAAGCGCGCGACCGGCCGAATCGCCGACGCGATCGAGCTTCGCGAGGAGGAAGCCTGCGTCGAGATCGGCGGCGGCAGGGGCGCACTCACGCGCGTCATCGCGTCCCGATGCAAACGCCTCATCGTCTTTGAGATCGATTCCGGATGGGCGGAGCATCTCAGGAAATTCGCGCCGTCCTGGGGAGGGAATGTCGAAGTCCGCGAGGCGGACGCGCTGAAGATCGAGTGGGATCGGACCGCACTCGGCCTCGAACCTGTCGAGCCGCTCGTCATCACCGGGAATCTGCCGTACTACATCACCTCTCCTCTGCTCCTCAGGCTGGCCTACAGCGGGCTCGATTTCCGGCGAGCGATTCTCCTGATTCAGAAAGAGGTCGCCCAGAGAATAGCGTCGAAACCGTCCGATCACAGCTACGGTCGGCTGTCGGTCTCACTGGGCGCATTTCTCGAAACCGAAATCCTGTTCAACATTCCTCCCGATGCGTTCAAGCCGCCTCCGAAGGTGACGAGCACGCTCATCAGGATGACCCCCCGCAAGACGCCGCTGGTCGAGCCGGATCTTGTCGACACCTTCGAGCGGACGGTGCAGGTTGCCTTTCACATGAGACGTAAGACGCTCAAGAACAATCTGCACGCCGGATTCCCGGAAATGCCGGCGGCGAAAATCGAGGACATCATTCAACGCATGGGGGTCAGCCCATCCGCGCGCGCGCAGGAAGTGACGGTCGAGGGCTTCGCGACCCTCTCGAGGATGCTAAGAGCCGAGAAAAATGCATAATGTAGGGCACGGCATGCCGTGCCCCTACTTGTACCGAGGGAAAATGACACTTCGAATCGCAATGCTCGGCTTCCTTGGGTTTCTGATCGCTTTGATCGGAGACCCAGCTTCTGTAAGCCTGGCGCAGGACGGCCTCGAATGGCCCCACGTTTACAGGCAGGGTCCCGGCGACGGACGTTACGTGGCTATCACGTTCGATGACGCCCCCACTCCGGACACTGGCGAGTTGCTTGCCGTTCTCGACAGTCTGGACGTCAGGGCGACCTTTTTCGTCGAGGGCGAATTCGCCTCCTGGCGTCCAAGCCTCCTTCAGGACATAGTGAACGCCGGTCACGAGATCGGCAACCACACCTACAACCATCCCAACGTGACGAAGGTGAGCGATGCGACCCTGGCCGACGAACTGGACTCGACGAACGAGCTGATCCAGACATTGACCGGAGTCATCCCGCATCTCTTCCGGCCCCCGGGCGGACACTACGACTTGCGAGTCAGCGACGAGGCCTATGCAAGGGAGATGGTGACCGTTCTCTGGAGCGTCAACACGTCGGACTACAAGGGTATCTCGAGCTCCGATATCTACAGCCGCGTGGTGACCCGGGTCAGTCCCGGCGCGATTATCCTGCTTCATGACGGGGTGGACAATACACGGAGGGCGCTCCCGTCCATCGTCAATCGCCTGAGAGAGCGCGGCTACACGATCGTTACCGTCGGCGAGATGATCGAAATGACCGGCGGGCCGTGCCCGTGGGTCGAGCACGACGATACATGGGATGGATATGCCGAGATGAATGTCTACTTCTGAATTCCCCGCGCGACGAATGCTATAATCTCCCCGGCTTGGATTCATGAACCCCCACAATAGATCGCACCTTTGCGTCCTTCTGTCCTTCGTCGTCGCCGCGATCGCGGTCACGTGGCCGCTCGCGCTCAGGTTCAATCAGGGGATTCCGTACGGCGGCGATGCGTTCCAGTTCATCTGGAACGGATGGTGGTTCCGGAAAGCGCTCGCGGATCCCAATCTGTCGGTCTGGTGGACCCCCTGCCAGTACGCTCCCGTAGGTACATCGCTCATCCTCCATGACCTGAGCCCGCTCAACTCGTTCATCCAGGAGCTGTTGATTCCGTTTGTCGGGGATTTCGCGTCATACAATCTGCTCATAATCTTCCATTATGTTCTGGGAGCGTGGGGAGCATACATACTCGCCTGGTACCTGACCGGGAACCGTCCCGCGAGTGTGATCGCAGGCGTTATCTATGGTTTCAGCGTGTATCACGCAATGCACCTCTCGCAGCTCGGCACGGTATCGAGCGGATGGCTCCCGCTCAGCGTCTATTACCTGCTCAAGTTCACGCGCGACGGCGGATGGCGGGACGGCGTCCTGTCGATTCTGATGCTCCTTGCCGCCGCTCTGTCGCACTGGTACCAACTGGCGTTCTCTGCAGTCGTGTTCTTTGGCCTGATGTTGATTGGACAATTTGGCCTGAGAGACCACCTCGGCGGCATGCAGCGCTGGACGAGGGCGATTCTGCCCTGGCTGGCGGCGACTCTGATTCTGAGCCCGCTTATTATCGCGGCCTGGGACGAATCGCGTATCCTGGGGACCGCGTGGCAGGTGGAGATGGGCAAGATGTATGTTCTCGATCCCACATGGGCCGTTCTTCCACCGCCGGACCATCCATTCCTTGGAGCGCTCTCGAAACCGCTGGCTGCGACCATCCCGGGCAACGCGACGGAGGGAGTGGCGTCGCTTGGAATGATCGCGATCGTGCTTGGGTTCCTCTCGTGGTTCCGGCGCAATCCCACGACCCGCGCATGGTGCTGGCTCGGATTGATCCTCTTCATTCTCGCGCTCGGACCCACCCTGACGATCCTGAGTTTGCAGCCGAAAATCCCGTTGTTCGGGCACTCAGTTCCGATTTGGGGACCGTTCAGACTGTGGTCGGAGATCCCGGGTCTGAACCTGGTCAGAGTGCCGGCGAGGTTTGTCGGGCCGTTTACACTGGCGTTGGGAATCGGGGCGGCCGGATGGGTCGCGGGACTCGGGCCGGTGTGGCGGACCGGATGGCGACGTGCGATCCTCCTGTGGCTGTTGCCGGTTTTGATCGTGCTGGAAACAACGGTCGCGCCGATTCCGATCTCGGGAAATGAGTATCGTCATCCCGCACTGAAAAACCTGGCAGAGATCTACTCCGACGCGACCGGCGACCCCAATCCCCCCGATCTGATTATCAATTATCCGCTGCTTCCCCAGCGAAGACACTTCCTCCTGCAGCAGACGATCCATCAAATTCCCACAATGGATGGAGAGCTCTCCTATCCTCCGCCCGGCGCGATGGAATTCTTTCTTGATTTCAACTGGAATCCCCGGATTGTGAAGGACCTGGGGATCGACATGGTGCTGTATCATCCGTGGGCCGCTAAGACGTCGCTCGGCGAGCACTTCGATGTGGGCGACTGGGAGGTGCCGCCGCTCGAGTTCTTCCGGGACATCGCGGGGTACAAGGTAGCCTACCAGGACGAAAGGCTGATCGTTTTCATCCCCTGACCATTTCGCTGAGCCTGGCGAGCATTTCGCGGAATGAAAGCCTGTACGCCGGGCGGGCATTGAGCGACGAGACCAGCTCGTCTCCCCATTCGTTTTGCACGGCGCGGGGGTCGAGAAGAATCACTGCCCCTGCGGGTTCCGCCGCGGACGCGTCGCTGTCGGCGTTCGCAGGAGAGGTTATCGGTCCGCTGATGAGGCTGTCGATCCACCTGTTGGAGGTCTCGGCGGCAAGGGGAACAAGATAGGACGTCATGCCGTCCAGACCCTGGGCCTCTTGCAGCCGCAGGGCCGCTCGATGCAGCGGCTCCTCCGGCGACACGAACGGAAGCTTCACCAGGATCAGCGCGGTGAATCCGGCTGGACGCAAATCGACTCCGTCAAGGAAACTCCTTCCACCCAGCAGCAGCGTCGCTGGATTGGCGAGGTATTCTCGGATGAGAGCGCTTTTCGTGCCGTCCATGTACTGCGCGAGAACGATCGCCTCTCTTGGCGGGTTCTGTTCCAGAAGCTCGCGGACCCTTCTCAGCTCGTGGTGCGCGCTGAACGCTGCGACGGTCCTGCCCCCCAGCGTATCGGCAACCATCCTGAGGAGGTTGGCGGTGCGCTCCATGTACTTCTCCCAGTGATACCGCCGACCCGACCTCGCCGCCGGGGCGTTGATATCCTCGGGCAGGAACAGAGGGGGCGGTATGTGCGACGGGTCCGTCAGAACTCGCTCGGTGACCGCGACATCGGCCTGCAATCCCCACATCGAGCGAAGATGGTCGAACGAGTCGGCGTATCGCAACTGCCGGTCGGACGCGATGACGCCCAGCTTCGCTTCGGACGTGATCCTTCGGATTACGTCGCTGACATCGACAGGCTCCAGTCGCAATGTGATCCGCTTCGGATTTCGCGCGGGCGCACCCTCCAGCGATAGTGCCCACACAGCCTGCGCCTCTCTGAACATCCTCAGCGTCTCCGCGATCCTGGACAGCATCACGCCGACCGCCGCCGCATCTTCAGTTAACGCGGGAATCTCGCCGATCCTTTCGGAGGCCTTGTAAAGCGACTCTTGAGCGACCTGGAGGGTGCCGGAAAGCTCGCTGAAGATGTCGGTGGTCCATGATTCGTCGTCCACGGTGATGGGTCCGAGATTGTCGCGCGACCGTGCGTCGCGGAATGCACCTATGGTTCGCCTGCACGCTTCCAGCAGGTCTTTCATCGAGGACAGGGCGGAGTTCAAGGCATCCGCAAAGCCTGTATCGTCGCCCTCGGCGAACTCGCTAAGCTGCGTGAGCCGTCGCTTGATCGAGTCGAGCTCCAGCACGCGGCTTTCGGTTGCGCGCGCCGAGTGCACAAGCCGGGACGCGCCCTCGATCACGCACGCATCGAACGGGTCGAGCAGCCGCTCGGACGACGGTGAGCTTGGAGGCCTTGCGCAGAGATGCCTCTGCTGGACAATCACTCCGGCGGACGACCGAGCGATTTCCCGAGCCCTCTCCGCAAAGCACGGCCCGTCGTGCGGAGCATCCGGACCCACGCACTCGACCTCGGTGCCGCTCAGGGCGTTGAGGTGCCCTTTCAGACCTGAGTAGTTGTTGAGAAGCCACCAGTTCACGCGCGCGAACCGGCCGGTACGCGTGCCCGCGAGCCATCTTGCGAGCACGATACGCTCGTACGGGCTCAGCTCGCGCCATCCGGCTGGACGTCCGTCCGGGGCAAACGCTCGCCTCAGGCATATGTATTCGCTGCGCAATCCCAGGTAGAATCGCCCACTCGGATCATCGGCCCCGTCGGCCCCGTCGTCCCAGCCCAGCAGTGTCGAAAGCGCGCTCTCATCGGGAATCCCCACGACAAAGCGCGGGATGTCAGCCGCATTCGGAGGGACCGAGCTGGAAACCGGCGGTGCGCCGGGACGGGCGTCCTCGAGAAGCGTCAACACGCCACGACCAAACGCTTGGGCGACCTCGGCCGCGAGAGCCGGATCGTCGGTCTCTCTTCTCTCCTCAGTCTCTGCGAGAACTCGCAGCGGGGGAAGTGCGCTGGGGATTTCGGGATCAGCCAGATGGCCCAGGACCGCATCGCTCAGACGCCACGCATTGCCTTCCGGCGATCCTTCGCCTGCAAGCGAGTCCAGAAGGTCAAAGAGAGGATCAATGCTCTTTCCCCGGTATTCCGCGAGATGGCGAATGAAAACGCCTGGCCAGCGCGCCAGCTCGTCCTTCAGCCTGAGAAACACACGTCCCGCCATGCGGGCGTCCTGCATGGCCCGATGAGGATCGATAACCGTCACGCCGAGGTTTTTCGCAAGCGTGCCGAGCTGCAGCGTCTCGGCCTCGGGATTCATGAAAGCCGCGAGATGAAGTGTGCATAGAGCCGGGTTCTCGATCGGTCCGATTCCGTGCCTCCCGAGATGGGTCGCAAGGAAACTCAGGTCGAACGGCGCATTGTGCGACACGAGAAGATCGTCCCGCAGAAAAGCTTTGAATTCCTCCAGCGCGGCCTTTGGAGAACGCGCCTCCCTGAGGTCGGCGGGATCGATGCCGGTGAGACGGCGGTTGCGCTCCGGGAAACCCGCCTGCGGTTTAACAAGCGAGCGAAATGCATCCGACTCTTTCCCGTCGACGAATCGAACCGCCCCCAGCTCGATTATCTCGCCCTCGCCGGGGTCCAGGCCCGTAGTCTCAAGATCGATTGCCACGAATAGCGTGAAATCGGGGATCTTGCGAACTGCCTCTGGGGGACCTCCCCCGGGCGTCCCGCTCGTGTCTTGATTCTCGCTCATCAGGAAACAGCTTTCTAGGATGGCTCAATGCCATCGGTCACGCCGAAACGCTCTTTCAGGACATGGTTTCGGGGAGTGACGTATTTGTCGTCCGCCCAGGCGGGATCGATTGTCGCCATGTCGCACCCGGGACGATAGTCGGAACCCGCCGCCAGTATCGAGCCGTCCGGCGCGACTATCCGGCTTCCCCCCCTGAACTCGATGACGCCCTCGGGACCGGGATCGGTACCCACTCGTCCCGCCGTGACGATGAAAACACGATTTTCCATTGCCCGCGTCCGAATTGCAAGCGGACAGGCATCGGGTATCACCAGATTCACGGGATGCGCGATGATCTGCGCGCCGCTTCCATCGCCCTCGCCCCATGCAATCCTGCCCCAGCCTTCGGGAAAAATCCAGTCGAAACAAATCTGCATCCCGACCCTTCCGCCGCCCGCTCCCCCGACCCTGGCTACTGGCGGCGGGGCCTCGGCGTCTCCAGGCTCGAAAATGTCCTTCTCATGGTTGAAAAGATGGACCTTCCGATATGTTGCCGAAACTCCGTCCGGACCCACAAGCCATGCCGAATTGTAGAGTCTGCCCGAATCGTCGCGCTCGAGAAATCCGCCGACAATGGCCGTGTTGAAACCCCGGCACGCGTCCACGCACATCTGCAGCGGATCGCTCAATTCGTCCGGCGATACCGAGAGAGCCTCGGACTCCCCGCGATCCCTCACCGCGTACCCCGAATGGAAAAGCTCGGGGAGAACGATCAGATCGGCGTCGCGCACTTTCTCGACAAGTGAGAAAGCCTCCCGAAGATTCAGGGAGGTGAGACCCAGCCGGGGCGATGTCTGTACGAAGGCGACGCGCATGGCTTGTCATCCAGGATTCACGGGATGTAACGATAGAAAATGACCGGAATCGATTATGGCGGCTATTGTCCCACCGGAGCCGATGTGACCGCTCCGGAGAGAAGGTCTTCGATTTCCTCGACGAGGTCCTGGTAGTCGCCCAGGAACGCCGTCAGCGCCGCAGCTTCCGCAGCCTGGACATCCGCCTGGTCGCGACGGTTGCGTGTGCCGTGCTCGATCTGACCCAGGGCTTCCTCGAAATGAGACTCGAACGCCTTGTAGCCCTCCCACTGGGTCGGCTTTGTCTTCAGTTCCTCGTACGGCGCCCTGAGATCGGCCATTATGAGGTCGTTGAAGTCCTTCAGCGTGAGCGGCGAGTAGATCTCCATGTTGAACCGATCCCAAAGAGCGAGTCCGGCCAGAAATTCCTCGCGCTTCGCAACATACCGCTCCTCGGCGGCGCCGACCGTCTCCTCCGATACATTCACGTCGTTGTAGATCACAACAAGATCAATCGTCTCCCGACCCAGCTCACCGGCAAGCGCCCCGATATCGACTGCAAGCTTGTCGGCGATCTCGGTCAGCCTCGCCGCAGCATAGGGTGTCAGTTCGGTCGGCGCCTGGCCTTCCTGCGCCGCTTCCGAGGGAACCTGCTCAGGCACCGGCTCATACTGGAACTCGTCCGGAGGCTGCTCGGTCGGTGGTTGCTCGGTTGGAGGCTGCTCAGCTGGTGGTTGTTCGGTCGGTGGCTGCTCTACAGGCGGCGTCACGCGCACCTCAGGAGGAGCGGTCTCCTCACCGGACGGGGTCTGCGCAGCGGTCTCGGCCGCCTGGACTTTCCGCTCCAGTTCGTCGACCAGCGATTTGATCCTCGCCGCTCGTTCGCCGGCAGGCTGAACCAACTCCCCGGGCGCCTTGAAGAGGTCGGCGTAGTCGACTTCCTCCGCTGTTCTCTCTATGGGAGGAACCACTGTCCCGGCGGTGCCGGTCTGGGATGTCGGGCCCGTCTCCGCGGGCGGACGAACCTCGCCCGTGCTCTCAACTCCACGGGTCTGCGTCTCGAAGGGCTTGTGGCTGCTTATCAGGTCTCCCCAGAAGCCCCGACCCATTTCGAGCCGGGCCGCTTCGTCATGCGCCCCGTGAATCAGCTGTCCGACCCTCGCGACCACCGCTATCTTGTATTTGTTCTCGTCGTACTTGTCCCACTGAAGCCCATAGAAAGTCGCGCGCTGAGCGTAGAAGGACACTCCGGTGAGAAGGTCCCAGAGGAAGAGATAGGGATCATCTTCGGTGAGCTGCCTGTCGGCGATGAATCCGTAGTCGGCGAGATGACCCATTATCCAGACCGCCGGCGTGGTCTCACTGAGCCTGCTCGCCCGACCCATGGTGTCTTCCTTGAAACTCAGGTAATCGTCGCGATATTCCGGATGAGGCAGCCACACGTCCTCGTAGAAAGTGAAGAGCATCTCCCGTGCTTCGTCCTGCCGATACCAGGGCTCGAGGACAACCGGAACGTGCAGGTCTTCCTTCATCGTCGCGAGAAACGGGAACGCGGACGAGATATTTTCGGGGAGGGCGCTGAACGACGTTATAGCGCCTTCGACATCTCCGCGCTCGGCGAGCACGCCGCCATCGACAAGAACACGCACCGTCGCGCTGTCCTCCACCCACGACAAACCCTCCGGCCGCGACCCGAGAGCATCGAAGAAATCGCTGATAAACTCCCTCTCATAGAGATCGGTTCGCGGGATCGGGGCGAACTGCCTTACCTGCTGTGCCCCGGCGGCTTGAGCGACCGCAAGGAAACTGAGCGCCGCAATCAATCCGAGGATCAACCCCCGGGCCCCTCGTTTGCCATTCATCATTGCAGGTTTCACCATTAGCCAGACCGCCTCGTTGGTTCGTGGGTTCAGAACGGCAGCATTCATCCGTTACCGAATCTTCCTGATATTATAATCCCATCAACACCTCACCCCCTAGCCCCCTCTCCGCAATTGCGGAGAGGGGGTCAGGGGGTGAGGTCTAGCGCCTTCAGGAAAGCCGCTTTGCCTTCTTCATACTTTGATGCATCGACACCGCCGCGCGCAAATGAAGCCTTGCCGCCACCTCGACCGCCCATCGACTCCGACACCGCCTTCACAAGGTTTCCCGCATGATAACCCGCATTTACCGCCGCTTTTGAGCAGCTTATCAGCAACGTGCCTTTGTCCTCGTAAGAAGTGACTGCGAACGCGATCACGACCGCTTCCTTCTCGACAGCCCGATCGAGCATTTTCCCCACAGCGTCGGGTGCCAGTGTCTGGGCCGGAAAAATAACCGCCGTAGCCGATCCGATCGAGACCTGCTCGGAGACGTTTCCCGTCTGACCGTTTATCAGTCTCTGCTCCAGGTCCTTTTTTTCTTTGTCCAGACGCTTCATGTTTTCGACAAGCCTGGCGACGCCGCGCTCGATAGAGGTTAGCGGCACTCGCAGCTCATCCGAGATTACACGAAGGGTTGCATCTTCGCCCTGCGCAAGCTCGTACGCCCGTCGACCCGTGACCGCCTCGATACGCCTTACCCCGCTCGCCACCGACTCCTCGCCGATCACCTTGATCATCCCGATAACGCCCGTATTGTCCACGTGCGTTCCGCCGCAAAGCTCGATCGTCTCCGATCTCCCCCTGACAGGCATGTCTTCATGCTCGCCCACCCAGACCATGCGCACCCTCTCACCGTACTTCTCGCCGAACAGCGCCATCGCGCCCGCTTTCACCGCCTCATCGTACGGCACTTCCCTGCAATGAACACTGATTTCCGAAAACACTCTCTCGTTCGCCCAGTCCTCGATTTTTCGGACCTCCTCCCTGGTCAGCGGCTGGAAGTGAGAGAAATCGAACCTCAGGCGGTCCGGCTCGACAACCGATCCGGCCTGATGTACATGCTCGCCCAGAACATGCCTCAGCGCCGCGTGAAGGAGATGAGTGGCCGTATGAGCGCGACGGATGGCGCGACGGCGGTTCCCATCCACGATTGCCTCAACCGGGTCGCCCGGCTTGATCGCCGACGGGTCCCCCTCGGTCTTGGAGGGATCGATTTTGTGCACCACGACATCCCCGACATACTGCGTGTCGACCACAGTGAGCTCGCCGCCATTGAATCGGATCTTTCCCGTGTCCCCGACCTGTCCGCCCTTCTCCGCATAGAAAGGCGTACGGTCGAGCAGAACGAAACCATGCTCGGGATTGTACTCGACCAAAGTGGCGGTTTCGTCGAGCTCCCCGTAGCCGGTGAACTCGGTCTTGCCGGTGGTCTGAACGGCATGGCGAGCATCCTGATCGGCGCCCAGGAGTTCCTCGGTAACCACCCGGCTGCGTTTGCGCGCTCCATCCAGCGCTTCCTGATAGCCTCTTTCGTCGACCTTCATGCCGCGAGCCTGCGCCATCTCGACCGTCACATCGAGCGGCACACCGTACGTGTCGAACATCTCGAACGCGATCTCGCCGGGGATCACATTCGCTTGGGACAGGTTCTCTATTGCGCTTTCGAGTCGCGCCACGCCTGCGCCCAGGGTCTTCAGGAAATTGTCCTCCTCGACCGTGACCAGCTTCTCGATATGCTCCCGGCGCTCCACAAGAAGAGGGTAGGTTTCGCCGAGAAGATCGAGCACGATGGGAAACGCCTTCAGTAGCCCGCCCTCCGGCTGACCGAGTCTTCTCAAGTGCACCAGCGCGCGTCTCAATAATCGCCTCAGAACATACCCGCGACCCTCGTTGCCCGGATACACGCCGTCCGCGATCAGCATCGTCACTGCGCGGACATGATCCGCCACGACATAGAGCGAGTTGATTCCGGCCTTGATGTAACTTCGGCTTTCGAGGATCTCCGCGGGAGTGTCGTTGCGGAAAGTCCCGATAATCGGGGCGAAACAGTCGGCCTCGAACACCGACTGCTTTCCCTGCAGCGCCATGGCGGTTCTTTCGAGGCCCATGCCGGTGTCCACGTTTTTCTTGGGCAGCGGGATCAGAGTCCCGTCCGGCTGACGGTCGAACTGCGTGAAAACGAGGTTCCAGATTTCCACCCATCTGTCGCCGCCGGTTTCGGGGGTGAGGTCAGCGCCCAGGTCCTCGCCCAGATCGTAGAAAATCTCGCTGTCCGGACCGCACGGTCCGGTCTCAGCCATGAACCAGAAGTTATCATTGTCGCCGAGTCGATAAATCCAGTCTCGTCTTACGCCGACCTCTTTCTCCCAGATTCCGTAGGCCTCATCGTCCTTCTCGTGAACGCTCACCCTCATCCGGTCCTCGGGGATGTCCAGCCAGTCGCGCACGAATTCCCATGACCAGACGATGATCTCTTTCTTGAAATAATCGCCGAACGAGAAATTGCCGAGCATCTCGAAGAGCGTCAGATGTCGGGGAGTCCTGCCGACCTCGTCGATATCGTTCGTGCGGAGGCATCTCTGGCACGACGCGATGCGCGTGGACGGCGGTTTCGCCATACCCAGAAAATACTGTTTCAACGGTGCCATCCCCGCGTTTATGAGGAGAAGCGAGCGGTCGTCCGCGGGCGGAACAAGGCTCGCCGACGGCTCTATGTGGTGATCCTTCGAGCGGAAGAAGTCGATGAACAGCTCTCTAAGCCTTGACGTCTCCAACTTACGGTTCCTTCTGCGCAAAGCTCATGCAGTATTGTCCCTGCCCGCGTGTAATCCTTTAACATACTCCAGCCGGGGAAATCATACAAGCGCGGGTGCTTTCCGGGTGGCGCCGGTAGCTGCTATCTTTTTCGTCTTCGAAAAAGTAGCTGCTACCGGCAGCTACCAGCCTGCCATTCATTCGGCATCAGAAAGGGCACGGCATGCCGTGCCTTTACAAATTCGACTTTTTCAACAACCCCGTTAGCGGAGGCTGCGACTGTCGGGACTCTTTACATAGGACAAAACAGCCACAAGCTACGCTTGTGACGGGCACCCGGACATCGATGACTTATTCTCGGGGTGGCGCCCACAGCCGGAGCGTCAGCGTAGGCTGTGGGTGACCTCAATAGAAGATATATAATACTACCTATGAGACCTTCGAATGAGCTTGGCAGGAAGTATCAGCATTTCAATGTCCCAGGCCACGCGCACGCGCTCAATTTTTCGTGCTTCAGGAATCTTCCCCTTTTGAAATATGCCTTCACAAAGCAGATTGTGGCGCAGGCTATAATACGAGCGGGGCGTCTGCATGATTTCGCAATTGTGGCATGGCTGTTCATGCCGGATCATGTTCACCTGTTGATATTCCCGAGGCGGGAGGAGTATTCAATCTCTGACATACTCAGGTCAATCAAGCAATCGTCGGCTAACAAGGCGATTCCAGTCATCAGAGAGAGAAGTCCGAAGCTGTTGGCGCGTATCGAGACGGGCTTAGCAAGACCGAGATACAGATTCTGGCAGGATGGAGGGGGCTATGACAGAAACCTGAGGACACAGGATGCCATTCTTGCTGAAGTGCAATATATACACGATAATCCGGTGAAGAAGGGTTTGGTGATGACAGCGACAGAATGGAAATGGGGAAGCGCGCGTGGATGGCTGGTTGGTGAGAAGGGGGAAATCCCGTTGGATTTGGAGATACTGAAAGGACTGTGATCTGGGCTCACCCACAGCCTACGCTGACGCTCCGGCTGTGGGCGCCACCCGGCGCGCAGCGCGCGTCTTCAGGGTGAGGTCGAGGGTTTTGTGCCCTTGATGAAGCTGCGCGCGAGCTTTTCGAGCGCCTTGAGGTCGCCGCGCGCGCCGAGCATACGCTGGATTTCCTTCACCCGCTCCTCGCCCGCGACATTCCTTGCCAGAGCGCGCGTGTCGGATTTCACCGTCGCCTTCTCTATCACCCAGTGATCGTCCCCCTGGCTCGCGATCTGCGGCAGATGGCTGACGAGTATCAGTTGATGGCTCTTGCTCAGCTCGAGGAGTTTCTCTCCCACCTTGAATGCGGTCTCGCCCCCGATCCCGGCCTCAGCTTCGTCGAACACCAAAACCGGCACCCTGTCGCGCTTCGCCAGCACAGTTTTGAGTGCGATCAGAAGGCGGGAAAGCTCGCCGCCCGAGGCGACCTTTTTGAGCGGACCGGGTTCCTGCGCCGGATTGGTCGCGATCAAAAGCTCGGCCCGGTCGATTCCGTCGGCCCTGTAAGAGCTCTCATCGTCCGGGTCCGATTTCAAATCAGCAATGAACGTTGCCTTGGGCAGATCGAGGTCGGCGAGATGTATTTTGACCTCTTTGGAGATCCGCTTCCCGAGCCGTTCTCTCAACTTCGACAGAGTCCGGGCCTGCTTGAGATATTCGTCTCGGGCTTCGTCTCGCACCTTCGCGAGCTTGCCGAGCCTGTCGGACGCGCTCGTGACCCTCTCGAGTTCCTCCCCAAGCTTGTCGCGAAGCTCGATCAGTCCGGCCTCGTCGATTTTGTACTTTCGGGCGAGACGATGCAGCACGCCGAGCCTTTCCTCGACCCACGACCGTCGCTCAGGATCGTCTATTATCCCCTCCGCGTAGCGCCTGAGAGTGTCCGCAAGCTCCTCGGCGAGAAACACCATCTCGCGAAGTCTCAAGGCCTCGCCCTTCAAACCCGCGTCCACGGACGCAAGGTGCTCCATCGAGTCGAGCGCTTCCTGAAGAAGATCCCTCGAGCTGGAAACCCCTTCGGTCTCGCCCGACAGTGTCGATGCCGCCTTCAGAGCTTCCTCGATCCGCTCCCGCGCACTCTCAAGAAGCTCGGCTTCTCTTGTGAGCTCCTTCTCCTCGCCCTTTCTCAGGCCCGCTTTCTCAAGCTCTGAATACTGGAACTCGACAAGCTCCCGACGCTCCTTCGCCCGCTCGATCTCGGCCTCCTCCCGCTCATATGCGATTTTTGCCTCCTGCCATGCGGCGTGATTTTTCCTGACCGCGGCTACGTGGCTCTGGTGGGATTCATCGCCGAGAGAGTCGAGAATTTCGAGCGCCGGACGAGTGAGGAGGTCGGCGCGCGCGTTCTGACCCAGGAGGTCGACGAGGCGGTCGGAGACTTCCTGCAGCGTGCCGATGGGGACTCGACGGCCGTTGAGACGCCCCCTGCTCGGGCCGCCGCGCTCGATGGTCCGCTCCAGCACGACCTCCGTTTCGTCGTTGTCGAGCCAGCCGCCCCTTTTCAGAGTGAGTGCGACATCGGCCCGGTCGCCAAGATCGAAGATCGCGGTAACGACAGCCTTGTCGGAGTCCTTCGAGATCGTGTCGTCGCCCGACCTCGCTCCCAAAGCGGCCGTCAGAGCTTCGAGGCATTGCGTTTTCCCTGCGCCCGTCTCGCCCGTGAGAACGGTCAGGCCGGACGTGAATCTGAGATCCACGTCTCTCAGGAGCTTGAAATCCCGTATGCAAAGCTCCTTCAGCAAGTTTCGACCCTTCTCCTAGTCGGAGGACTTTTTCCTGTTGCCCGACGCGCCTTCCGCCCAGCCGAGCTTGTCCCTCAGAACGTCCGAGAAAAACACCTCGTCGAATCGCACAAGTCCCGCCGAGCGCTCCGCGCGACGAATGACAACCTGGCAACTGTCTGCGCCGCCCTGCCCGCTCCTCAGCGGACAATCCACAAGCTCGGCCACGTCCTGGCCGTCCGCGGTCGCAAACGCGATCTCGCCCGCCATCTTGAGCCTGGGCCTGACCACGAGGACGCTCGAATCGTCGATCACCAGGCTTCTCGCACTGAAGGAATGCGCGCAAATCGGCGTGATAATGAACGCGGGCACCGTGGGCGAGAGAACGGATCCCCCTGCGGAGATGTTGTACCCGGTCGAGCCCGTGGGCGTTGATACGATCAACCCGTCGCTTTCGTAGGTGGCAAGGAACCTGCCGTCAAGCTCCGCATCCAGCACCATAAGCCCTCCGCCCGGCACCATGCGATGGACCACGATGTCGTTGAGCGCGACAAGGCGCGTCTCACGTCCGGATGTGCCCGTGATCGCCGCTTCGATCATCGTGCGCTTTTCAACCTGATACTCGCCTTTGGAGATGCGCTCGACGCCGCGCTCGATCTCGTCGGTCCCGGACGTGGTGAGGTAGCCGAGGCCGCCGACATTGATGCCCCAGACCGGGATGTCGGACGGGTACGCGCATCGGACGGCGGACAGGAGCGTCCCGTCGCCTCCGATGGATGCAACCGCCTGGCACGGGGGATTAATGATCCCTTGCGGGTCCTCATCCAGGTATACAATATCGATCCGGCGGTCCGACGCAGCTTTCCTCAAACGCTCGAGAGCCTCCTCGGCAGGCTCGTGCAGCGGATGCATCTTCAGACCCAACCGTCTCACTGGAATGCATCGATTTCCGTTCATCTGCAAGGAAATGAATTTAGCATTTTTGGGTGACGGTAGCTATAAGGGAAACACCCGTCCGTCGGCCCCTCGACAAGCTCGTGGCGGACGTACGGGCGCCACAGAGAGTTCACGATACTGGTGGCGCCCATACGTGCCCGCTCCGGCGGGCGCGGATGGGTGTCTCACCTCATGAAGAATTCCCGTCATTTTCGACTTGCGAAATCAGTGATTCGATCAAGCGTTCGATGTCGGCAGTATCCGGCTGCTCCTGTCCCATTTTCCAGAAGCCGAAAAATTCCCTGTTCCCTTCCCTCCCGGTTATCGGGCTCTCAACAAAACCTACCAATCCCGGCGTCAAGAGTCGATCCGGCAAATCGAAGACCTCGGGCGATACGAACGACTGCAGCACTTCGCGCAATACCTCGGGATCGCGAACGACTCCCCCCGGGGCTTTTCCCTTTCCCGCTTCGAACTGGGGTTTGATCAGGGCGAGAATGACGCCGCAGGGCTTGAGGCGAAGGGGAAGGTTCGGAAGGATCAGTTTCAGCGAGATGAAACTCACATCGATGACGGTGCCGTCGAACGGTCCGGGGACCCGATCGGGCGTGAGATTCCGGGCATTGGAATTCTCTATTACGGTCACCGACGGGTTGGTTCTGAGCGACCACGCGATGAGTCCATTCCCGACGTCCAGGGCCGTGACATGCGACGCTCCCCGCTTCAGAAGGCAATCCGTGAAGCCGCCGGTGGATGCCCCGATGTCGAGCGCGTTCCATCCGGCGGGGTCAATCTTGAAAAGGTCGAGGGCGCCTTCGAGTTTCACTCCGCCGCGCGAGACGTACGGGTAGTCCGGCTCCAATAGCTCGATTACAACGTCGGGGGACACGCGGTCGCCCGCTTTCGACCCGCGACGTCCGTCTACGATAACGCTTCCGGCCATTATCGCCGCCTGGGCGCGCGACCGCGACGGGAACAGGCAACGTTCAACGAGAAGCTGGTCGAGTCGGATTTTTTTCGATGACACCAAGGCGGATTTCGGTAGCAGCTGCTTTTCGAAGACTGATTTCGGTAGCTGCTACCTTTTCGTCTTCGAAAAGTAGCTGCTACCGAAATTGCGGCAGCATCAATGGAACAGGTGCCCGAACTCGTAGTGAATCACCACCGCGGACGCGATGCCGAGAATGACACCCATGAAGACCTCTATGGGGTTGTGCCCGAGAAGTGTCTCAAGTTCCTTGATGTTCCAGCGTTTGAAGAAGTCGGCGATGGTCTGGTCCTTGTAGGGACCTAACTTGGTGAGATCTCTGATAAGACTGGTTATCGCCCTGGCCTGCTCGCCGGCATGGCGACGGATTCCTGCGGCATCGTAGGCCACGACAAACGTGATGACCGTCGCCAGCGCGAAAACCGGGCTGTTGAAACCCGCCACCAGCCCTATGCTGGTCGTGCACGCGACCACAGGCGTAGTGTGCGTGGACGGCATTCCGCCGGGGCCCAGAAGCCTCTCCCAGTCGAACCGCCGGGAAGGGATCGCGACAAGAAGAAACTTGATGAGCGCTGCAAGGGCCCATCCTATGACCGCCGAGACAAGCGGCTGATTATGAAAAAGCGCTGAGAAGAAATCAGTCATTTTTGGACCTATTCGACCTCTTCAGTGTCAAGATCGGTCAGCTCGATAACCCCCTCGGACTCAATAAGAACCCGTATCCGCTTCTCCGCATCGTCAAGCAGGTTCGCGCAGTGAAGCGCAAGCGCGGAAGCCCTCGCGTACTCCACCAGCGTCGATTCCAGGTCCACCTCCTCCGCTTCGAGGCGGTCTGTGGCGGCTTTCAATGCCGAAAAAGCCTCTTCAAAGGACATCTTTCCGATATCCTCGGGAATCTCAGCGGTGTTCTTCTTTTTCTTCATGGCCTCTATCTCTCCTCATCCACCTTCAACTTTATAATCCCGTCCGACACGCGAAGATCGACCTTGTCGCTTGGGCTCACTTGCGCAGTGCGCGAAATGAGCTTTCCGGTCTCTCGCTGAAAGGCAAGCGAGTATCCCCGCGCCAGGATAGCGGAGGGGTCGAGCGTTTCGAGACGGCTCTCCACCGAAATAAACTGATGCCTCAGGACCTTCAGTCCCGACAACGCCGCGCGTGAGCACCGTCCGGCCAGAGCGTCGACATTCAGCCTGAGGCCGTTGATGCGGTCGACCGGACGCCTGTATACGGGCCTGGAGAGAGCGTTCTCGAGTCCGGTCCGGTATGTCTCGACCTTCATTTCCCCAGCCTGCCTTAACTCCGACAGCCTCCCGATCACTTCGAGCAGAAGCTCACCAGCCGCGGGCGCCGCGATCTGTGCCGCCTGGGTAGGTGTGGCAGCCCGGACATCGGCGGCGAAATCCACGATTGTGAAATCGACCTCGTGCCCCACCGCGCTTATCACAGGCACCTCTGTCTCGCGGACCCTTCGGACCAGGGTCTCATCATTGAAGCAGGCAAGGTCCTCGAAACTCCCCCCACCGCGCCCGATAATGATGAGGTCCAGGCCACTTCGCCCCGACGCGCGCTCCGTATCGTTCCACATCTCGAGAAGATCGAGCGCCGCGACAAGACTCTGGGGAGCATTTTCCCCCTGCACCAGCGACGGCGAGAGTATGAGGGAGATATATGGCGACCGCTCTCGGAAAATCCTGATCATGTCGCGTATCGCTGCGCCGGTACGGCTCGTAACGATCCCGATCGACCGTGGAAACTCGGGCAGCGGCCGCTTCTTGTCTTCGTCGAACAGACCTTCCTCCGCAAGCCGCCGTCGCGTCTCCTCGAATTGAAGCCACAGCGCGCCGAGACCCACGTCCTGCAGCTCATCGACTATCAGCTGGTAACTGCCTCCGGCCGCCCAGACATTTATCCGTCCGGTCGCCACCACTTCTCTTCCCTCGGCGGGCTGCACCTTCAGCCTGGCTGCCGAGGCTCGGAACGCCACGCACTTCAGATAACTCTGAGCATCCTTCAGACCGAAATACACGTGTCCGGCCTTCGATGCCGACAGGTTGGTGACCTCTCCGCGCACTGAGATACCGACGAACGCGGGATCGCTCTCGATCAGACTCTTGAGGCGGTATGTGACCTGGCTCACAGTCCAGATTCTCTCGCCGGAGAGCTCGAGCGGATCGGATTCTATGTCGATCTCGGGATCCAGCATGACACCGCGGTAATACTAACATTTTCGGACCATTGAGAAGGTGCCATTTTCCACAAGCGACCATGTCAGGGGTGCTGCACCAGCCAATTGAAGACGGGTCAGGCTCAGGCTGTCTGCCGCAGTCTCGCGGCTTTGAGAAGATTATCGAAGAGACAGGCGGTGGTTACGGGTCCGATACCGCCGGGGACCGGCGTGTAGGCCGTGGCCATCGATAAAATGCTCTCGGCGTCGACATCCCCCGCGAGCTTTCCCTTCTCATCCACGTTGATCCCGACATCGATGACGGTAGCGCCCGGTCGGACATATCTGTGATCCACGAACCGGGCCTTGCCGACAGCGACAATCAACACCTCGGCCCGCTTACATATCGCGGGCAATGCCTTGGTGCGTGAATGGCACCACGTCACCGTCGCATTGCGCGACAGCGCCAGGACTCCCACGGGCTTGCCGACCACCAGGCTCCGGCCCAGAACCACTACCTCCAGACCCTCAAGCCCATATCGGTAAAAATCCAGAATCTCGAGAACAGCCCGTGCGGTCGGTGGAACCAATGCCGTTCTCGCACCCCTGAAGAGCAGTCCCGACTGATACGGCGTGATCCCGTCTACGTCCTTGGCCGGATCCACGGCCCTCCCCACCTTCTCGAGACTCATCCCTTCCGGAAGCGGTTCCTGCACCAGAATCCCGTCTATTGTCCTATCGTCGTTCAGACGTCTGATCTCGCTGTGGACCTCGGTTACCTTCCAGTCGGCTTTGACCGCGACCGTCTGCACTCTCACCTCGACCGCTTCGGCAGTGGACTGTATTGTCTTCAGGTAGCTTTTCCCCGCGGGATCGGCGGACGCAAGCACGCCGAGCGTAAGGTGGCGCTTACGCTTCGCAGCGAATTCCCTGGCTCTTTCGAGAGTAGCCTCGTTGAGGTTTCTGGCAACGGGTCTGCCCAGAAGCACGCGTGCATCGGCCATGGAAGGAATCCCTCCGGTGCATGTTAGCACAAACGCAGCGGCTAAATCGCCCCTGATATGAGTGCGTGTCCCTTGTCAGGAGCCCCACCGGCGAGCACATGGTCGTGCTCGCACCGATAGGTGTCGAGCAGGTTCCCGCGGGTCTGCCGACACTGCCACCTCTAGCTTTTCTTCGAGTGGCCGATGCCGATCCCCATCTTTTTTCTCAGCTCCTGCATGGCGTCCAGAAGTACCTCCGTTGCGCGGACAACCTCTTCCCTTTCTTTCTCCGGCACCAGTTCCATCAGCTCGACGTACGAGTCGACACCGAGTTTGTCAAGCTCCTTGAATACCTGCCGGCCTTTCTCGGTGAGAGTAAGCACGAGCCGCCTGCGATCCATGTCATCGATCCGCTTTTCCACTGCGCCCATCTGAATAAGGGAGTTCACGATCTTGGTGAGATGGCTTTTCTCAAGACGAAGCTCTTTCGCCACCTCGCCCGGACTGATGTTGTCCCAACGCTGGATAACGGCGAGCACATAGGATTGCTGCGGGGACAGATAGAAGCCGGGGTAGTTCTTTCTGGGATCCTGCAGTGTGAACCCTCTCAAAAGCCATATGAAGGCGTCGCGGAGCCTTCTGCTCTGCTCCCTCAGCTTTCCTCTTTTCGGTGTACGTCGATCTTTCGCCACTTGAGACCCAATCCTCTCCGCATGATGCCCCTGGGTATTATTGCAGAAAAAGTTGACAGGTTCCACTAATATGGTTGACAATTTCAACTAACAAGGCCGGGTGGGGACTAGCCTGAGACGGCAGCGTTAGAAGAGGTGACGGAATGACCAAGGAAGTCGCTCTCCTGCCCGACGTACGGGAGCGGGTCGACGAGGCTCTGAAAGCCGGGGCGGACGCATCCGAGGTGGAAATCCGGCTGGAGGAAATCGAGACGACGCAGATCGCTTTCCAGAAGGACTCGCTCGATACATTGGACAAGGGGGTCTCCCAAGGAGGCTGCGTGCGGGCGCTCGTGGACGGCAGCTGGGGATTTTCGAGCTTCAACTCCCTCCAGAACCTGCCCGACCGGGTGCGTCAGGCGATCACCATGGCGCGGGCTCTGGGGCCGTCCGACGCGGCCCTCTCCGAACAGGAGCCTTGCACCGACAGGGTGTCCATCGAGATCGCGCGGGATCCCCGCGCCGTCCCTGTCTCGGACACCCTCAAGCTCGTGGAGACGTACAACGGCATCATGCTCCACAGTCCCGGGATTGTATCCACCATGTCCCGTTACGTGCATTTCCACTATCGCAGGATTTTCGCAAACAAGTCAGGGAGCTTCATCGAGCAGGAGAAGATGAGAGTTACGCTTGTCCTGTTCGCGATGGCCGTCGATACCGACGGGATGCTGCAGGATTCGATGGACTTCGCGAACAGCCTCGTGGATTACGATGTCCTTCTCGGCAAGCAGAGTGTCGCCGAGGGTGTCGCAAAGAGGGCGGTCGAAACCGCCGCGGCGCCGAAGGTGAAAGCCGGGACCTACACGGTCGTGGTCGATCCGATGCTCACCGGGACCTTCATCCATGAGGCATTCGGACATCTCAGCGAGGCGGACTTCGTCCACGAGAATCCCGACTGGCAGAAAATCCTGACCATGGGCCGCAAGATGGGCCTGCCGCACCTCAATATCACGGACGGTGCGACCGTGCCGAACGAGGGCGGGTCCATGAAATACGACGACGAGGGAACACCGACCCAACTCACCTACCTTGTGAAGGACGGGATTCTCACCGGGCGGCTCCACTCGCGCGAGACGGCAAAAGCGATGGGCGAGAAGCCCACCGGAAACGCGCGCGCGGTGAACTACCGTTTCCCCCCTATCGTCCGCATGACCAACACCTCGATCGAGCCCGGGACTCACACGTTCAACGAGGTGCTCTCGGACATCAAGTTCGGCATCTACGCTGTGAAAGCGCACGGCGGACAGACATCGCTCGAGCAGTTCACGTTCGGGGCCGGCGAGGGATTCGAGATCGTGAACGGGAAGGTCGGTCGACGGTTGCGGAACGTCAGCATCTCCGGAAACCTCTTCAGAACCCTCGAGAACATCGACATGATCTGCGACGATCGGAAGTGGGAATCGATCGGCGGATGCGGCAAAGGCGCCCAGATGCCCCTGCCTGTCGGCACCGGCGGTCCCCACATCAGAATTCAGAACTGCGTGGTCGGGGGTGAATCATGACAGTGATAGACGCGATTCTTGAGAAGGCAGGGAAGAAATCGGAAGCGGCCGAGGTCTTCCATACAACCAGCGAGACGACCTCCTGCGAGTGGGCGTCCGACAAGCTCAAGCTCGCCGAAGCCAAGGAGACAAGCGGGGTGGCTCTGAGGGTGCTGATCGGCGGGAAGATCGGGTTCTTCGCCACCAACAGGATCGACGACCCCGACACGATTGTCGACACGGCCTGCGAGCTCGCTCCGCTCGGCACAGATTTCGCAGGGGAATTCCCCGAGTCGTATCGCCCAGCGGAAGTGTCGGCGTTCCATGAGCCCACGGCGAATGTCGGAGCCGACAGGCTGGTCGATGCCGGCAACAGCATGGTGTCGAAGGCCAAGGCGGCAAAAAGTGAAGCGATGTATGAGGCGAAGCTCAGCCGGTCGGTTGTCCGGGTGGCTATCGCCAACTCCTGCGGCGCGCGCGCCGACTTCCCCAAGACGGTTTTCACCGGTTTCCTCGGAGGATCCATCACCAGGGAAGGGGACGTTCTGTCGATCTGGGATTACGATGATTCGACCAGGTTCGAAAATCAACCGGACGAGTGGGCGAACTGGACGATACGCAGGTTCAATGAGGCCGCAAGGATCTCAAGGCTCCAGGCGGGCGAGTACACGTGCATCCTCGGACCCATGGCGATGGAAATCCTGGGACCCCTCCAGCTCGCCCTGAACGCGAGGATGGTGCTGAAGGACATGTCCCCCCTCAGGGATAAAGTGGGGCGGCAGGTGTTCGACAAGCGGGTCAGTCTGATCGATGACGGTCTGCATGAGTCCATGACGGGTACGCAGCCGGTCGACGACGAGGGCGTGACGGGTCGGAGGACAACGCTCGTTGAAAACGGCGTCCTGAAGGGCTTCATTCACGATCTTCACACGGCAGGCAAAATGGGAGTCGAGCCGACGGGTAACGGACTGCGGGCCGGTCTCGCGGCGACCCCGCGCGCGGGTTTCACAACTCTCACCCTGATGCCCGGGAAGCGGACCCTCGACGAAATGATCTCCCACGTTGACAAGGGGGTTCTTATCGAGCAGATCATGGGCGCGCACCAGGCGTCGCCGTTCTCGGGTGATTTCTCGGTCTCCATATCGCTGGGGTTCATGATCGAAAACGGCAAAATCGTCGGGCGATTCAAGGACTCCATGCTGGCCGGGAACATCTTCCGGATGCTGCAGATCCAGCTCAGGGAGATCGGCAGCGAGCTCAAGCACACGACCCTTCTCATCCCGCCCGTGATGTTCGACGGGATGACCATCGCCACCGCCGGCTGACCGATCGAATCGCGAGTCTATCACCAGAGCCTGATGATCTGCAGACCCGCGCTGCCGCCGATGTAGGCGTATCTCCCGGAAATCTCCAACCCTGCGGCTGAGTAGTCCGCCACCGGGCAAGAGGCGATCACCGATGCGGAATCGAGAGGATCGATATCGATCACGTACAGATTCGTATCTCCAAGCGCGTAGGCATAGCCGCCGGAGACTCGAATGTCCCGGCATGATTCCGGGAGAGAAATAGTCTCGGCGAGTGCAGGCGACTGGGGGGAAGTCACGTCGACAACCAAGACATCATCTGAATCTGCCGCGAGGTAGGCGTAACCGCCTGAGACAGCGCAAATGCGGGCATATACATCCAGGGTCGACACGATAGCCGCCGATTCGGGTGGGTCGATGTCGATGATCTGAAGACTGCAGGGCCAGCCACCCGAGCAATAGGTGTAACCACCGGCAACCACCAGCGAATCCGCGCCTTGTGGAAGAGCTATTACTGAGACCGGCGAGACGGAACCTGATGGCCCTAGTCGCAGAACGCGCAGCGAACTCGCCCCTCCCGCGTACGAGAGGCTGCAAAGAGTACTTCCGGATACTGCGACTCTGTTAACGGAACCTTCTACGGGGAGAAAGCCAACTACGCACGCTGAGTCGGGTGGGTCGATGTCCACAACCTGCAGATCCCCGCCACCATCGGCCAGATACGCGTAGCCGTCGCAGACAGCGATGTCACGGGGATCATCGGGAAGCTCGATGTCCCCGACGAGCCTTGCCTTGTAGGGCGGGTCGATGTCGACAATCTGCAGTCCATAAGGTGGGGTTCCGAGGAGGACATGTCCGTCCGACACCGCGATCGTGACAGACTCGTGCAGCACCAGGCTGTTCCACACGACATGGATCGACTCGAGCGGATCGATGTCGCAGACGAGGATGCCGTCCTCCCCCGCCGCGAGATAGGCAAGGTCGTCACGCAAGGCGATGCTTTGGGCCTGCTGAGGAAGCTCGGCAAGCGCAACAGTATGAGCGTCCGCGAGCGGGTCTATGTCGATCACCTCGATATCGGCGTATTCCGTGGAAAGAAACGCGTACCCATCTCTGAGCATCAGGGAATAAGGTTGCCCGAGGGTCCCGCAGGTCTTGATGACATGTGCGTCGGAAGGCGGGTTTATGTCCACTATGTAGAGGCCCAGAGCCGACGAGCCCCATTTACTCCCGATAGTCACATACGCGCAATCGCCGCTCACCTCGACATAACCGCCGGGATGGTCAAGCTTCACTTTCTTCACAATCGAGGCCTCGCCGGGCGGGTCTACATCTATCACGACCAGAGTCTGATCATATTCGCTGGTCGTAGCGTATGCGTACCCGCCTGATACCGCCACATCGCTTGTATACGGCAGTCCGATCTGTTTGACAATGCTCGGTGACTCCGGGGAGCTTATGTCGACGATAGACGGGCCGTCGTAGCCGCCCACATACGCATAATCACCGGATATCGCGACGCAGTTGCCGCCCGCCTCGATGCCAGACACAAAGTGTGCCGAGCCGGGCGGATCTATGGCGGCTATTCCCATCCAGCTACCGAACTCGCTCGTCAAATAAGCATACCCCCCGCTTACTGTCACGTAGTCGACTGCTCCTTCAAGCCTCGCTATCCATACGGGATTCAAGGGATCGGAGATGTCGAAGATATGCAAACCATCATTGCCGCAGGCAAAGAAGGCTGTGTCGCCTTCAACCGCCACCTCCACGGGCTCGACATGAAGCCCTCCCGGAGTTATGTCGACCGGATTGATCGGAGTCCCCGTCACTGTGACTGAGGCGATCTGGTACGCCGTGAGATTGAGCCAGGGCTTGGCGGCGGGATCGTTCTCGTCCGATTCCACGCAAACGAGACACTTGTGCTGTCCGGGGGAGGCATTTTTCTGGTTCTGGATGACGGCCTCATACCGTCTTGATCCCTGGTATACGCCCTTGAGGTCCGCCGTGACGATGCCTTCGAACAGCGAGGGGGCCTCAATGCGAGGAGGCGAATTGACGCTGTCCTGGTGGTCATAGACATCGATCTGCAGTCTGGTCTGGCCGTATTCCGTGTCGAGCCCCGGACCAAGGTCGCTGATCAGGATTCTCCACGGCTCGGGGCAATTGGCCTCGGGAGGGAAGTCGGTCATGGGGTCTTCGACAGGCTTTGTGGTCGGCGGCGCCCAGCACGCATCGACGGCGTAGGCGAAGACAAAAGGCGCCGGAGGATTGATCGTGTATCTCACAGTGACTTCGTCCTCGGCGTAGAAGGCATTGCGAAGGTTTCCGGAGCCCTTGCTCGTGAAACGTCTGAAGGCGTTCAGGATGCAGGAGGGAGGAGGGTCGGACGCAAGCTCTCCCTTGAGATAGCTCTCCATGCCGTGGCCGGAGGTCAGGGGATTGTAGAGAGTGGTGTACCCATCGGCATTGAGAAGCTCTCCGTCGCCCAGGTCGCGGTCGGGCGCGTTCAACCCCGCGGTCGGAAACGTGAGGCTCCCGCCAAACATCAATATTCCGCGGACATCAAAGCAGGTGAAATTGAGGGAAGAAAATGGGTGTCTGAGTGCAATGTCGAGATCGACCGTCCCGTCCGAGTGGACAGATATGTCTGCCACCCTGACACAGTCAGAGCACGGGTTCTTCTCCAGCCATTGCACGACATTCAGGTGTGACGGCGCTCGGCGGAACGGGATGACCTCCGCCCGACCTGAGGGAATATCCACGGAGATGCGTCCGACCGACAGCAGCAGGCGCGAACCCGGGACAGGCCGGATTGCAGCCCCGGAGACGAGATCGGGTGTTGTCGGGCCGGGTCCACCGCTTTGTCCTGAGCATGAGAGTCCGGCGGTCAGAATGGCCGTGATCACCGCGCAGACTGGAACGTATCGAGCCAACATGGAGCCCCTCCTCAAATACTCTAATCAGCGTTCAGCGTTAATCATTATACCATGATTTCCTGTGCAACCAGATGGCTGTCTTCGAGGAGAGCTCTTTGGCTCCAAAGGGGCGGTTTCCCATCCCAATTGGCGGACGGTTTTGCTGTCGGAGAAGAACCATGCGCAGGGACGCGCATGCTACATAGCGCGCAGGCTATCGCCTTAATCGAATCTTTACGGTAAACTATCTCCCTCTAATTCGGACATGTTTGAGGACAGACGCAATGGGTGAGAACCACTGGGACACCAAAGTGACCGACGTCGCGCCGAACAAGGTCATGGTGCGCGGCTACAGAATCGATGAGCTCATGGGGAAAGTGTCGTTCGCGCAGGCGATATGGCTCATCCTCATGGGCGAGCTTCCGGACGAGAAGCTGACGAAGCTTCTTGAGGTCATCTTTGTGTCGTCGATCGATCACGGCGCGTCGCCGCCGAGCTGCCTTGCCGCCCGGACCGTCGTGTCCACCGGCGCGAGCCTTTCCGCCAGCGTCGCGGCAGGAATCATGAGCATCAATCGTCACCACGGCGGCGCGCTGGAGGACTGCTTCCACGCCCTTCATCAGGCCCTCGAGATGATGAAAAAGGACGGCATCTCGGTTGACGATGCGGCGGCGAAGCTTCTCGCGGACTTCAGGGAAAAGAAAAAGCGCATCGCCGGGTTCGGTCACCGGCTTCACACCGCGGATCCTCGCACCGTCAAGCTCACCAAGACGTGCGAGGAAATGGGTTATGTCGGCGATCATCTCAGAATGGCGCAGGCGATCGAGCGGCAGTTCGAGAAATCGGGCAAGCCGCTCCCCCTGAACGTCGACGGCGCGCTGGGCGCGATTCTGGGCGATCTCGGGGTGCCCCCAATGATGATGAACGGGTTTTTCATGGTCGCGAGGGCGCCGGGACTTCTCGCGCACGTGTACGAGGAACTTACCGAGCAGAAGCCGATGCGGAAGATAGATCCGTCGGACTACGGCTATGCGGGTCCCTCGGAAAGACACCTCACCCCCTGACCCCTCTCCACCCCGTGGCGAGGGGAGAGGGAAGAAAGAAAAATCCCGGTAACGGGTTGCCGGGTCACAGGTGGAACTCAAATGCACAACGAACTTATCGAGCTGATCCCGGAGTTCAACCTTATCAAGGACCAGGGATTGAGAACCGATGCGTTGAACGCCTATGTCGACGCGCTCGAGACCGGCGGATGGACCCCGTCCGATCTGAAGAGGATGCCGTTCACGCTTTTGATCAGTCCGTGCCCGGCCACAATGCTCGAGCACATCAGGGGGGTCACCAGGGTCGCGCTTGCGATCGCGGACGCCATCGAAGCCGCGCATCCGGGCAAGCCCCAGATGCTTGCGAATCGCGATATCCTCCTCGCAGGTGCTCTTCTCCATGACGTGGGGAAGCTGGTGGAGTACAAAGAGGAGGACGGACGTTTTGTTGTCGCCAAATCCGGGAAACTCCTCAGGCATCCCCTGAGCGGAATGGGGATCGCGCGCGCGGCGGGACTTCCGGAGGAGGTCCAGCACATAGTCGCGTACCACTCCCACGAAGGCGACAAGTCGCGCGCGACTCTCGAAGCAATAATCATCAACCACGCGGATTTCCTCAACTTCGAGCCGTTCAAGCTTACGTGACGCCGTAAACCGCCAAGAACCGGAGACAACGCCATGCCACAGACATTCTCCGAGAAGATATTCTCTCAGCACGCTGGACGCGAGGTGAAGGCGGGCGAGATCGCGATGCTCACGCCCGACATCGCGCTATCCCATGACAATACCGCCGCGATCATCTCGACGTTCGAGAAGATGGGCGGCGGGAAGGTCGACAACCCCGACAGGCACGTGATGATCCTCGATCATTGCGTCCCGGCGGCCGACTCGAAGCACGCCGCCAACCACAAGAAAATCCGGGAATTCGTGAAGGCGCAGGGGATCAGGCATTTCTTCGATATCCAGCGGGGGATTTGTCACCAGGTGCTTCCCGAGGAGGGGCTCGCCCTCCCTGGGAGACTCATTCTGGGCTCGGATTCTCATACGACCACCCACGGGGCTTTCGGAGCGTTCGCCGCCGGGATCGGTCGAAGCGAGCTTGCGTCCATCATGGCAATCGGCATGCTCTGGCTTCTCTGCCCGGACACGATGACGATCACAATCAAGGGGAGTTTCCCCAAGCGGGTGGGCGCGAAAGATTTGGCCCTTGAGATTATCAGAAAAATCGGCGCGGACGGTGCGCTGTACAGGGCGATCGAGTTCAACGGCGACACTGTTGACAAAATGTCGGTGGGCGAACGCATGGTGCTCTGCAACCTGTCGGCCGAGATGGGCGCGAAGGTCGGCTACTGCATTCCCAACCGGGAGGTCATCGAATGGCTCATGGACCGGACAAGCGAGCCGTTCGAGGTGGTGGACACCGATCAGGGCGCGGCCATTTTCCAGAACCTCGATTTCGACGTCTCCAGGCTGTCTCCGAAAGTGGCGAAGCCGCACACGGTGGACAATGTCGCAGATGTGGCGGATGTAGCGGGAACGAAAATCCACCAGGCGGTGCTCGGAACATGCACGAACGGGCGTCTGGAGGACTTCCACGCCGCTGTGGGGGTCCTGAACGGACGCGAGATTCACCCGGACGTCCGCCTGCTTGTCTTCCCGGCGTCCCGGGAGATCTACGAGGCGGCGCTCATGGACGGCACATGGATGCAGATAAGTCAGGCCGGCGGTGTTATAATGAACACCGGCTGCGGGCCATGTCTGGGGGCACACGAAGGGGTGCTTGCGACCGGCGAAGTGTGCATCTCGACGGCCAACCGTAATTTCAAAGGAAGGATGGGTAACCCGGAATCGGAGATTTATCTCGCGAGCCCCGAGACCGTCATGGCGAGCGCAATCGCGGGCGAGATCACCGATCCGAGGGGTTTGTAGCTCAAAGGCGAGGATCGAACATGTCTAAATCCATCAAAGGCAGAACGTGGAAATACGGGGACGATGTCAACACCGACGTCATTTTCCCCGGAAAATACACCTACACGGTGACCGAGCTCGACGAGATGGCGAAGCACGCGTTCGAGGACCTCGACCCGTCCTTCACCAAAGCTGTCAAGCCGGGCGACATCATCGTCGCAGGCACCAATTTCGGATGCGGGTCGTCCCGTGAGCAGGCGGTTTTCTGCCTGAAGGCGGCCGGTGTGGGGGCGGTGATAGGCAAGAGCTTCGCGCGGATTTACTACCGCAACTGCATCAATGCCGGACTGCCGGTCATCGTGCAGGCCGATGCGGTCGACGCGATCGAGAGGGGCGAGGAGATTACCGTCGACCTCGAAAGAGGCGTGATCATCTCGTCCTCCGGAGAGGAATTCCCGTTCCCGCCACTGCCCGAAGAGGTCAGGGGCATTCTCGAATGCGGCGGACTCGTTGAGTGGGTCAAGTCGAAAAGGGGATAAGAGAAGAGTAACCACGAAGACACTAAGGGCACGAAGGACACAAAGAAGAACGGGAGAAATCGGACATCGCTAGCTTGACTTCCTCTTTGTGTTCTTGGTGTCCTTAGTGTCTTCGTGGTTAGTCTTTCTTTTTCTTGATCTTCACCACATACGGAGAACTAAATGCCGAAGTACAAGATCGCGTGGCTTCCCGGCGACGGGGTCGGCAGGGATGTAATGGACGCGGCGAAGATCGTCCTCGACGCCATCAAACTTGACGCGGAATACATCCCCGGCGACATCGGCTGGGAGTTCTGGCGCACCGAGGGAGACGCGCTTCCCCAGCGTACGATCGACCTTTTGAAAAACACGACCTGCTGTCTCTTTGGCGCGATAACGTCAAAGCCCAAGGAAGAGGCGGAGAATGAGCTTATCCCGGAGCTGCAGGGGAAGGGTTTTGTCTATCGCTCCCCGATAGTTCGTCTGAGGCAGCTTTTCAACCTGCACACCAACCTCCGACCCTGCAAGGCCTACCCGGGCAACCCGCTCAACTACAAGGAAGGCATCGACCTCGTCGTTTTCAGAGAGAACACGGAGGACCTGTACTCGGGCGTGGAGTTCCATCCGGTCCCGGAAGGGGTTCGCAAGGCTCTGCGCGAGAGCTCGAAAGCTTTCCAGAAGTTCGACAGCGTGCCCAACCACGACATGGCGATATCGTGCCGCATTATCACGCGTCCCGGAGCGCAGAAAATCATCCGAGCGGCGTTTGAGTACGCGAAAAAGCACTCACGGAAATCCGTGACCATCGTCGAGAAGCCGAACGTGATACGCGAGACCAGCGGTCTCATGATCCGCGAGGCGAGGAAGATCGCGAAGGAATATCCCGGAATTCCTCTGTGGGAGACCAACATCGACGCCATGTGCATGTGGCTTTTGAAGAACCCGCTCGATTACGATGTGCTGGTCACGTCCAACATGTTCGGGGACATCATCAGCGATCTCGCGGCCCAGCTTGTCGGCGGACTGGGGTTTGCGTCGAGCGCGAACATCGGCGACGGTCTCGCGCTGTTCGAGCCCACGCACGGCTCAGCGCCGAAATACGCCGGGATGCACAAGGTGAACCCGATGGCGATGCTCCTCACGGTGAAATTGATGCTCGACTGGCTCGAGGAGAAAGAGATGTCCGCTCGCGTCGAGAACGCCATCGCCCGCGTGATCAAAGAGGGCCGCGTACGCACCTACGATATGGGCGGCACAAACACAACGCTCGAGGTAGCCCAGGAAGTGGCGAAGTACGTCTCGAAGTAGCCCGGCGATGCACGAGGCTGTCTCAAAACTCAATGAACTGGTGACAAAGGAGTTGGATCGGGAGGGCGAGGCTCCCGCCGAGCCGCACTATCACAGCCGTTACTCGAAGTAGCCCGGCGATGCACTCGCCGGGACGGACGAACGGACAACTCACAGTTCAGGAACCGTTGCCCTGGGGTTTGGATCTGGACGAGGCTTTTGAGGCGCGAAGCAGCTCTTCCAGCGGAGGCAGGAGTGTCTCCGGGTGCGCATCTTTGCTCGAGAGGACCTGAAGGACGTGGTCGGGTTGCCCGTCTCCGTCGATATCGTCTCCTCGCCAATCTTTGCCGCCGTAGGCAATAAGGTAGTAGCCAATCACATCCTCGCCCTGCTTGACTGGGACGTAGGTGAACTCGCCTTCCCAGGGAGTTGCTCCGAACGGGATTTCCACCATCAGTTTACCGGTGTAGCGGTTCCTTGGGGTCGAGTTCAGGATCGGCTCAGTGAACAGATCCTCAATCGTCAGAGGGTAGTGGCCATCGTTGTGATCGGCGTAACGTTCGACAGCAATCTGGATTGTGCTCAGATTGTCCCTCGTCATATGCCAGGGCGGCACTACCGGGATCGGGCGCCAGGAATGGTCATTGGAAGATGAAAAGAGAATGAAGGCCGCGAAGATAATGACTGCTGCGAAGCCTCCCCAGAACCGGAGTCTCCAGGATGACGGCGAACGCCACCTGATGAACCCCACCAGCATAACTACGATGGAGACCGCAAGTGGCACCAGCCAGGAAGCGAAAAACAGGAAATTGTGGAGAACTGCTCGATGATAATCGGCCATCGTCGTTGGTCAGACTCTCCCGATTGTCACTTTCATTATACCTGCATTTAGGACTCCCCGGGACCGATGTGGTTCGTCATGGCTTTGCCTTTCGGTGGGCAGCCGCTAATGCTACTCTTTCTCCACGGCGATACTGATCGATAGGCAGGTGCCATATGCTCAAGCGGCTTTTATCTCTGCTGCCGGCGATTCTGGTCGTGGTGACGGGTTGCCAGGGGAATCCGACGATTCCCGACACTGATTTCGACAAACAAGCCACCCCGGTCCGTGCAACTGAGTCGGGCTCAGGACATCGATGCCTTGGCTTCTGGTCGCTCAGTGTAGATACAGACAGCTTGTCGATCACCGCCCTGCCCGCTCGATCCGCCGACCTGCACCTCAATGTCACCGGCATCCTGAACACCACGATGGGAGTCAGCGCGGCTGCGGTCCCGAGCGAATCCGATCCTCCGAACGGCCTCTTCGCGTTTGACATCACTCTCAAGCACCCGTTCGGAACCAAGCCCCAGCTCGCGGGATTCGACGTGAAGGGCATCCTCATGACGCCGGGCACGCTCGATATCGGCTCTCTGAAATTCGCCGACTGGGACGAGACAAGGCTTGAGAACGCGGACGGGTATACGCGATGGTGGAATCCGACCGAATTCACTCAGTCGGGGATGTTCGGCTACACGCAGGGGGTCCTGACGAACTCGTCGGCGAGCAGCCTCACCGCGACTGTGAACCCGTACAAATATTTCGCCGACGCGCTCGAGGCGACGGACAGCATGGGCTCTGTCCACAACACCGCGATGGATGCCGACACCGGACGCGGTGTTTTCACCGCGGGAAGCAGCAACACGAGAAGGTACCTGATCAGATTTCCGATGAACCCCGGACCCCAGGTTATCTATGGTTATGCCGTCGATGCATCGTGGGCCGCGCCGAGTCCGAATCCGCCTTCCGCTGTCCCGGATGATTTCCCGCTGAGTGCGAATGAGCCCGAGCCGTACGATGTGGTCGTCGTGCCGACGGTCAACACGCTATTCTATGACAGCGAGACCGGCATGAAGGGCGGAGTTCTGAGGCTTGCGACTAATGTCCATGACTGGCAGGGACAGGCTGCGGCTGACATCGCCGGACAGGTCAATCTCGTGCGCGCGTACGCCCCCGATCTCTATGCGGGAGTGGTTGACGGCACGCTGGTGGGCGAGACCCCGATCAAGGCGCAGTACTCAGTCGACCTGACGGGCAAGGCGGTTCCGTCGCAGCCGGGAACTGCCCTGGTCGCGGTCAGGGCAGAATCCAACGACGGCCAGACCTACGACCAGGGCCTCGGCTACCCAGCGGCAGTATCATCGGCGATTTCATCCTGGCAGGCTCTTACGGTCGACATTGTCGATCCCCCGTGCGACGCCGACATGAACAACTCCATGCCGGAGGCGGAGCCGATCGGGCCCGGCGATCAGATCGAGGACACGTTGTGCGACGTTGTCGATTACGAGGATTGGTACTTCTTCGAGATCGCCCCCGGCTTCAGACCGGAAGGAGAAATCCGATGGTATCAAGATGCCCAGAAGGCCAAGATAGAGTTCTACGATTCACAGGCGCAACTGCTCGACAAATCGACCATCGTGGGCGGCGGCATCCTGAAAATCGAGCTTGATCCGCTGGACCTGGGTCCCGGCACTTACTACGTAAGGCTCAGAGTCGACCAGTTCACTATCTCCGGAGGGGGCGCAATGGTCTACCTTCTGGAATCGGACTTCAGCATCGTCGACACCATTCCCGACAATCCGGTCGACATCACGCCCTGGAATCTTGATTGTGACGCAATCTGGGTCAAGAAGCATGGCGACTACGCCTTTCTGGCAGGAGTGGTCGGATACTGGGTTTACGACGTGTCCGACTATGGCGGTGCTGTATTTGTGTCCCGAATCTACGACAAATGTGGCTCCGAGCCGGCGTTTGATTATCCCTACATGTACTCGTGGGAGGACCCCACCGCGAATCCGGCGGGAATCGACATGGTTGACTTCACGGATCCGGCCGCGCCCGAGCTGACCGAGGATGCGCTCGTGGTTAATAGCGGGGTGGCGGATATCGCGATGGATTCCCGATACATGTATGTAGCCGCAGGGACGGGCCTCAACTGGCGCGTGAGCATCTACGATTACCTGGTCAATCCCGCGGCTCCCGTCTGGGTGAGCGACTTCGTGATCGACGAGAAACCCATTGACCTCGAAGTCATTGACCCCGAGGGTTCCCATACTTCGCTTGCCGTGTTATTCCCAGCCCAACTCAGGGTTTTCGTGGTCGAGAACCCTCTGGATGTCACCCCGAACGGCAATGCCTATTCCGGTGGGGGAGCTGAATTCAAGGACCTTGAGGTCTCGGGCTGGTATCTTGTCCACAGCTACGTGATGCCCGGTCCCGTCTCCGGAGTGAGTGTCCTGAGCTATTCGCCGGTTACGCAGCTTAATGCTCACGGCTATGCCGATTTGCCGGGTGACGGAGTGAACATCTGTGTCCATGGAACCACGTGCTACGCAGCCGACGGTGACGAAGGCGTCACGGTCGTCGACTTTTCCAGTCCTGATAATCCCACTGTGGTGACCAGCGAGGATACGTTTTCCCTCCCGATATCCCTGGACGCGGACGGGGATATTCTGATGTGTGTTTGTGAGCATGGCGGCTTCGCGGTCTATGATCTCAGCATACCGCTGAGTCCGATACTGATGACCTACGCCCAATGCGTGAACGCCCCCATTTGCGGTGCCTTCACAGGAGACTACGGCATTTTCTGCCAGAGCGACGGCTCTTTCGGGGCGCTCACTTTCCTGGACAACACCGATGTCCTTCACCCGGTTGTCGCAGTAAGTTGGCCCATCCCGGGGTTGTACTTCGATTCTATCGCTGTACTCGGTGATGTCTTTGCGATCGGATCCAGCCAGGGACAGAGCTTTGCCCTCGTCGACGGGGGGGCCATCCCTGAGTTGCTTGCCGTATATAGTGAGAACCTCGGGGGGGATGTCATCTCCCCGGCCCTTACGGACGCCCGCTGCTACGTCAGTCTGCTCAATGGGCTGATATATGTCTATGACATCAGCTCTTTCCCGACGGTTACAGCGCTGGGGCCCGTGATGATTCCCTGGCCGGCGTGGCATTTGGCGCTCAAAGGCTCCTACATGTATGGCTCGAACGGACAAACCCTCCTGGTCTTCAGCCTCAGCAACATTGATGCACCGCAGCAGGTGAACAGCCTTCCAATGGCTCATAATATCAACGAGCTCAAGGTGCGCGGCGACTACCTGTACATGCTCACAAGCGATACCCTCGAGGTCCTCGACATCAGCACCGGCAATGCGCCCAGCGTTGTCGGATCAGTCACGCTTCCGTACGCGCCCAGCATGAAATTCATGGCAATCGACAGCCAGAATGCCTACGTCGCCGATGACGTCAGCCCGACGGTCGCGGTCAATCTCTGGCCGCCCAACGATCCGCAGGTCTTCGGCGAGGTGACCACTCCCTGCCCCGGTTTCCCCAACACCGGACTTCTTGACAACAAGGGCATCCTTTACGAAATGCACACGCGGATCGGTCTCAAGATTTACGATCTGTATTGAACATCCCGGAATCCATATCCAGGGCCCGAACGTCAGTGAGGGCGCTGTCAACCGCAGCTATATTGGCCGATTAGGAATGCGCCCTCACTTACGTTCGGGCCTTGGATACACTGGCGACTACTCCAACTGGCTCGGCGGAATCCAGTCGCCTTCCGGACCTCCAAACGCCCCCATCTCGGACCCATCGTCCGCGCCGGACGCTATCAGCGGATTGGTCGGATGGTAGAAGCCGGAACCGGGGGTCATGTCGTACATCGGATCGATATCCTGCGAATTCTGGTAGCACCCAACACCCGCGCTGCACTGGTTGATGAATCCCGAATCCCATTGCCACGTATTCGCTCCGTTGGGCAGCGGTTTCCCCAGGCTGGAACAGAGAGAATAGTCCATTGGCTGAGGAGAGGGGGGCGGATCGCAGTAGTTGTCGACCCACCAGCCATAATACGAGCTGACCCCGCTCTCCATGCTTTCATCCGTGGGCTGGATGTTCGAGACAATGTTGTTCTTCCATGTCCTGACCTCTGCCCATACCTGCGCCATATATGCTGCGTTCACGTGTCCCGACTCCACGATCGTGTCGGACGGGGGGTCCGCGTGACGTATGTCGTCGACCGTAACGTTATGGAGCTTGAAATAGTCTCCCGATGGCTGATAAATGCCGAAAGCGGAAAGGTAATTCTGAGTCTGCCCGACGGCGTTTGTCTTGTCAAAAAGATCGTAGATGAGAAGATTGTGAAAGTCCTCGTTCGATGTATGCGGGTCCCAGCCGTAGGTCCTTATCACTTCGGTCTGGCTGCCGTACTCGCCCGAATCCGCCTGATCGTAACCTATGTGGTGGAACTCGCAATGATGGCACAGGAGGCCCGTTACGCTCTCACAATCCAGGACGCTGAACATCCGGGCCTCGTTGGTCGGTCCGCGACGAAACAGATTCGTGAACTCGCAGTACGAGATTTCCACATCGGACGAGCGGAGGAAATGCACGAAATAGGTGAACTGCACCGTCCCGTATCCCGAGAACTTGCATCTCGTAATTGTGATGCCGGTGCCCTGATCGAAATACACACCGTATGAATAATAATAGTGCCAATTGGGATCGTACGTGCCGGTGTGAAGGTAGAGATCGAAGAACAGCCCCTCGATCGTGACGTTATTGACATTGGGTCCGTAGGTGAATTGGTCTTCCTGCGTGACTGTGGGCCATCCCGATCCGTCGTTCCAGTTGCAGCCGATGACATGGCTGTTATCGTGGAGCGTAAACGGGGCATAGTTCGACAGGCACTGATCGACGATGACCGGCTCGTCGCTCGACCCGTACGCGGCGTCGACCCCCTTCTGGATCGTGTCGAACGGATGATCCGGCGTGCCGTCCATGAGCGGGTCACCGGCGTTGTCGCCGTCGACATAGATCGCGGGCAAAACGGTGAAACCGTCATCAAGCGCGTCGGTTGCTCCCCCGGGATTCTCGACCACCGCGTCCCACGGTCCCGGAAGAGCTCCGGCGAGAAGAAGATCGCCCTCGATCGTGCTCACGCTGATGCATTGGACATTCTCCGCTGCGATATCCGGCTCGGCTGCGCGTTCCAGCCGGAATGTTGTGGCGCCGTCGATGAAACCATCGCCTGTGATCACCACATGCTCCGGAGTGCAGTCGGGGACGCCCTCGTCCGGCTCGATCCCGGTGATGCTGATTTCCAAAGGCGCGGCGTCGAGCACCGAAACCCTGCACGTGAAGTAAGCCGCTAGCGGTGCGGCGGGATACTCAAACGCATCCCCATTGGGTACCTGGGGTTTGTAAGTGTTGGGGTTCGAGCTCTCCACAGTCCCGAAAAGCTCGAATAGTCCTGAGCTTGTCAGGCTCAAATCGGCGATTTCCACCTCGTAAATCGACGAGTTCGCGGTTGTGCCCGGAAGGATCGCCGCGTTCGCTAAAACATCATACTCGCCCGGCAAAACTCCGCCCTCAAGGAAAATGCCGGACACTTCGCCCGGAACATTTCCGCTTGCTCCGCCTTGCCAGTCAAATACCTCTATCCGGAGCGCCAACTCGCCACCGCTATGCGTCTCGTCCACGTACCAAGCGGTCGATCCGGTGTCGTCCACCGACACATTGAACGCTTCCCGGCAGTTCGCCGACAGATCGAATGCCTCGACCGGATAGTCCGGCTCATACGCAGGGTCGGGCAGCGACCAGCTCGCGTCGATCGCGTAGTTGAAAGCGAAAACCGTCTGTCCGCCCACCTGCTTGAACCGGACTTCGTAGCGGCGCGTGTTCACTCCCGGCACGGTCCTGAAGAATCCTCTGGACAGGGGATCGAGAGACGCGACAGGCTGATCGGAATCGAGACCGTCCGCGAAGTACTTGTAGCCGTTCACGGTGGATGTCGGCTGGCATACTGGAGCGGATGCACCCTGAGTGGCTCCGAAAATCTTCCCGTACGTCATGAACTCCGGCCAGTTCCACCAGCGGGTGTAGCCGTCCGCGTTCACCAGCCGAGTGTCCCCTGGACCTGCGCGAAGCACGCCCGGGTCGTGGATTCCCTGGATCGATCCGTCCGAGAACAGAATCCCCCTCACATCGAACCCGCTCAGCCTGGCAATCCCCGGGAACGGATGATGGGCGCTGATGTACAGCACGAAGTAGCCGTTCGGCGGATCGCTCTCCGGGTCGACTGTGATGCTGAGGAGATTGATCGGGCTGATCGGCGGCTGCATGAACCTGGTGACATTGGCCGTGAACTGCGCCCCGCGTATCGGATCAATCGACGCGTCGAGGGTGTTCGAGTCGATGCTCACATGCCACATGCCCCAGATCGTTCTTGCAGCCGATCCGGGACGGTCGGGTTGGGGATTTTCACCGGCATTCGGCAGTGTAATACCCCCTCGTCCGCCGCAACCCATGATGAGAAGCAGAAAAATGACCCAAAACCGCTTCGCAGCTCGCATATACACATTATATCAGATTATCCCAGCAAGCGCCCTTACTTACGGTGCTGTTGAAGAAGTCGCCTTGTGGGGCAGGCTTTCCAGCCTGCCGTCTTTGAACACCGCATGAATGGCAGGCTGGAAAGCCTGCCCCACATGCGGATTGTCCATATCTTGGACTTTTTCGACAGTCTCTTACATTCGGCCTTGGATGCTTTGCCCACCTGTTGACCCCCTTTCCTCCTTCTGAGACAATCTCAGCACCTCGAGGAGAGATGGGGGAAGACATGCCTCACACAGTGATCGAGAAAATCTTCGTCTCTCACCTTCGCGACATGCGCGAGAAGGTGGAGCCCGGACGAATCGTCTGGATCATGATCGATGTCCGCTCCGCCCGCGATTTCGGCGGCGCGAGCGTGGTCGCCAACTTGAAGAAGCACTACCCCGACCGTCCCGTGAGCGACCCCTCGAAGACCCTCTTCACCCTTGACTGCAATTCGCCCGCCACGACCATCGGGTACGCCGACAACCAGCAGGCCTGCCGGGTTTTCGCCCAGAAACACGGACTGAAAGTTTACGATGTCGGACTGGGTATCGGATCGCACATTCTGATCGAGGAAAACTACGCTCAACCGGGACGGACCGCGGTCGGGACCGACAGCCACATGAACATCCTGGGCGCGGTCGGATGCTTCGGACAGGGCATGGGCGACCAGGACATCGCGTTTGTCTGGGCGAACGGGTACACATGGTTCGAGGTCCCCGAGACGGTCAGAATCACGATCAAGGGCGACATCCAGTTCCCCACGTCGGCCAAGGACATCACCCTTATGCTTTGCGGCGAGCTCGGCACGACCAAGCTTCTCGGGAAGGCGGTCGAGTTCTACGGCGGCGCGATCCACGCGATGAGTATCGACGAGCGCATCACGCTCGCGAGCATGGCCACGGAGATGGGCGCGATCGCCGCGCTCATCATGCCCGACGAGATGACTAGGGATTTCGACGGGTTCCCGTACGATCCCGACGAGTACGATGAATTCAAGGCGGATGAAGATGCGCAATACGCCGAGCAGCTCACGTTCGACATCAACGATCTCCGCCCGCTCGTGGCGCGACCCGGGAGTCCCAATGATATCGCTCAGGTGGCGGATGTCGCGGGCCGGAAGATCGACACGGCATTCATCGGTAGCTGCACCAACGGGCGTTTCAGCGACATGGACATCGCAGCCACGTTTCTGAAGAGGGAAGCTCACATCGCGGAAGGTCGAACGCTCAAGGTGGTGCCTGCGACTCGACGGGTGTACGTGGAAATGATGAAACGGGGCTTGCTGGAGAGGTTTGTGGGTGTAGGTGCGATGGTGCAGTCAGCCGGATGCGGTGGATGCGCCGCGGGACAGGTCGGCATGACCGGCGAGGGCGAGGTGCAGGTGTCGACCTCCAACCGCAATTTCAAGGGCAAGCAGGGCAAGGGCGACACCTACCTCTCAAGCCCCGCCACCGCCGCTGCATCCATCATGGCAGGCGAGATTATCGATCCCGGGGAGGTGCTGAAATGAGTCGACCGCATCAACTGACAGGACGGTGCTGGGTTGTACGCGCGCCGGACGGCAAGCGCATCGACGACATTGACACCGACATGATCTTCCACAACGCGCACCTGCACATCACCGATCCGAATCTGATGGCCCCGCACGCGTTCGGGAATCTCGCCGGATGGGAGGATTTCCCGAAGAAGTGCAAGCCCGGCGATATTCTCGTCGTGGGGCACAATTTCGGCTGCGGGTCGTCGCGACAGCAGGCGGTCGATTGTTTTGTCGCGCTGGGTGTGCAGGCGATTGTCGGTGAGAGCTTCGGCGCGATCTACAAGAGGAACGCGATCAACTCAGGCTGGCCGCTTGTGGTCTGTCCCGGCATTATCGACACGGACATCGAGTCCGGCGAGGAGCTCCGGATCGATCTGGAGAAATCGACGATCGAGAACCTGTCGCACGGACACAGGTATCCCCTCGTCGAGCCGTTTTCGTCGGTGCAAAAAGACATCTATCTTGCCGGGAGTTTGTTCGAGATGGGAAGATAGCGTCCTTTGCGTTGTCCTATGCAACGCTTCGACAATGGGAGGAAGCAAACATGAGAAAGAACAGGTTGGCCGCGACTCGGGCAATTGCGATTCTGCCCGCGGTCCTCTTGCTGATTCTGGTGAGCCCTTCTTTCACCGGCAGGGCGTACGGAGGCTCGGATTCGCCTGAAGCTCCGCAGGATGCGGCATCCTTCAACCCAGTGGATATCACCCCTCCGTGGCTGAACATCTCGGTAAGGTCCATGTGCGTCGACGGGACCCTCTGCTACGTGGCCGGTGGCCCAAACGGCCTTCACATCTTCGACATTTCCGACCCATCGAACCCTGTCTGGGTCAACAAAGTCGTCATGCCGATGGAGCCCGGCGGCGAGACCTCGCCGGGAGAGGCCATCGGGGTAGCGGTATCGGGTGGCTATGCGTATGTTGCGGCGGGTTTCTCGGGTCTTGTGATTGTTGACATTTATCCTCCCGAGTCTGCGTCCGTAGTGAAAATCATCTCTGCACCGGTGGTCGCCCAGGGTGTGGACGTGTCGGATGGGTACGCTTTTGTGGTCTCCGGCGTCGGCGGACTCCACTTAATCGACGTTGATCCTCCCGAGTCTGCGTCGGTCGTGAAAACAGTTGATATGCCGGCCATAGCCCAAAGTGTAGCCGTGTCGGGCGAATACGCTTATGTGGCCGACGGTCTCGGCGGACTTCAGATTGTGGACATCGATTCTCCCGAGTCCGCGTCGATATTGACGACTGTGCCCACAACGGGGCTCGCCCAAGGTGTGGACATATCAGGGCCTTACGCCTATGTGGCGGACTTCGATGAAGGCCTCCAGATTGTCGATATCGGCGCTCCCGAGTCTGCCTCGATTGTGAAAACCGTGGAGACCCTGGGAGACGCTGTTTGCGTAGCAGTGTCGGGAGGCTACGCGTACGTGGCGAATAGAGAGCTCGGCCTCCAGGTACTCGATATAGATCCTCCCGATTCTGCGTCGGTCGTGAAGACCGTCGACATGCCCTCTGCGGTGGATGTGACGATCGAAGGGGGTTACGCGTATGTGGCCGACATGGCTGCCGGTCTCAATGTGGTCGATATCGATCCTCCCGAATCTACATCAATCGTCGCCTGCGTGGACAAGTCGTGGTCAGTCGCGGACGTCACGGTCTCGGAAGGCTACGCGTATGTTGCGGACACAGAGTCCGGTCTTGTGATACTGGATCTCGATGCTCCGGAATCTCCGTCGATAGTGAAGATCGTTGATGCGGCGGGAGCCATCGGTCTGGCTGTGTCGGGTGGCTATGCGTTTGTCAGTGTGGGGGGAGGTCCGGATCCCGATGTCTTGACGGAGTTCCGCCTCCAGATAATCGACATTGATCCTCCCGAATCTGCATCCATAGTGAAGACCGTTGAAATCTCCGGGGGTTCGATGGGAGTGGCGGCGTCGGGTGGGTACGCGTATGTTGCGGCTGCAGGGTCCGGAGAGTTCGGTCCGGAGAAACCGGGAGAGTCCTGGCTCCAGATAGTCGACGTCGACCCACCCGAGTCTGCCTCGGTGATCAAGAGCGTGGCCATTCCTGGATTTTCCTCTACACTGGCTGTGTCGGGGGGCTATGCGTATGTGGGGGGAATGTGCTGGCAGGAAGGCGCAGAGTTCTTCGGAGGCGGCCTTCAGATAATCGACATCGATCCTCCGGAATCGGCATCCGTTGTGAACGACATCGTGTGGCCGGAAGTGACTGGTGACTTGGTCATTTCGGACGGATACGCGTACGCTGCGTGCACAGTGATCGGCGATCTTGGGTGGGGGCCGGCAGGCTCCCTGCTTCACATTGTTGACATCGACCCCCCTGAATCGGCGTCCACAGTGAACACCCTTTCTCCGTGGGGATGGTCGGTAGCCCTATCGGACCGGTATGCGTATTCGGACGCCCCGGGCGATCGGGCTGTCAGAGCAGTCAGGATCGATCTTCCCGAATCTGCGGTCGAGAGTCCGTTCACGACGGATGAGATGATGACCTGGCAGGTGCTCTCTTCCAGGCTGGCCGTGTCGGGGGGCTACGCGTATATGTGGGACGACATGAACGGGCTCCGGATCTTCAGGCTGTAGCAACGGCCGGATGCGTCCTGTGCCGAACACGTCCTCGTGTTTCGGACTTCCATGGCGCTCATCGTTCGCTCCGACTCATTTCTTCTTGATCTTCGCTTCGACCTCGCCCGTTATCTTGCTGAATTCCTCCGTGTGCTCGATTCGGGCGGTCTCGGCATTCAGAATCTTCTGGATCTTCTTCAGCGGAACCTCGCACTCGGCCCCCCTGAACCCCTTCGCGACCACCTTGAGCTCCCCTTCCTTGCTGATCCTGATTTCGAATTCCTCTTTTATCGCCATCTTCTCACCACCACTCTGACCGTTTCGTTGGCTTCCTCGGTCTCCTCCACCACGGTGTAGCCTTCAGCCTTGAGACGCTCCATCAGCTTCACGTACGCGTAGTTCTTCTGGATCTGCTGATGGAACTCCTTGATCTCCAGACCCTCCTTCTCTCTCAGCTCGTCCTCATCGACGAGAAGTTCGAGCCTGCCTTCTCTGTTCGTGCGGACCCCGATCCTCAGCCCGTTCTCGTTGACAAGAATATTCTCCACGAGCTCGTTACGGTTGGCGTTCACGAGGGTGTTGATGCCCTGCACCACCTCGAACCCGAGCATCCCGAGGGCCACAATCGCTGTCGGGATCTCCATGAACGGGATCGGGACCGGCGGCATCATAAAACCTCCGCTCATCTTCTTCCTCCTTTCTTCGGGTACAACCCGGAAATTCTCATTATCAGAGCAGACTGCCGGCCGCATGGGTAACGCCCTAGCGCCACGTGTGGCGCGTTCCCATGCAGTCGAAGCTGCTTCCGTGCAGAAACAGATAAACCAGAGCGAGACCGATCGCAAGCCGGATCAGGAGCCATCCGATCCTCTTGAGCGGCGGGCTGAGCCTCTCGCCCTTCGTGAGGAGCAGACCCGCCTGCGTGTACATCCACTCGTCCCTCAGTACGCCGGGACGGGGACCGTTCCCCGCGAAATCGTACCGGGCCAGGACTGGATAGTTGACCTTCTCCTCGAGAGGTTCCGGCTCCTCGATTTTGAGAGGCTTCGCGCCGCCGTCCTCGATGTATTTCAGCCTGTTACCCATGGCGATTCGGAAAGCGTCGTCTACGGAATCGCGGTGCCCGGACCGTCCAGCTCCAGGTATCCTTCCGAATCCTTCCATCTCGGGAAGTCGTGAACACCCTCGAATTCAAGCGGGGTTCTGATTCCCTGACGCCTGTAGGTGTTGATTTTCTCCACGATCTGCCCGAGCTTGAAGTCGACCGAGACGCCCGGATCGTACGGCATGGTCGAGTCCTTCACCTTCCGGAGAATATCGTACACATTCAGCAGGAATCCCTTGGATTCGTATGCCTTCGCGAGAAAAATGGAAAACCGGTCAATCAGGCGCGGATTCTTGCCGGTCGCGTGATGGAAAATGCTCTCCCAGTGCGAGACGGCCGTCCTGAATTCGCCCTTGTCGAGAAACGCGCGCCCGACCAGGTAGGTCAACAGCAGGTCCGTCTCGGTTTTGCCCTTGTGAAACTGAATGCTCCTGTCGATCTCGTCGATCACTGCGTCCGGAGCATCATCCTCGATCATGACCTGCGCCCACATCACCTGCACAGCCGTGTTGTCCCCGTACTCCCTGAACGCCGGATGAATGATCTTTTTGGCCTCTTTGACTCGTTCCTCGATCATGTAGAGCCTTGCGGTCGCGGCGGCGACCTCCGGGGTCGTGGGCATGATATGGAAAACGAAATCCTCGAAGAGGTTGACATGTGCCCGGAAGCGGGGCATGAACCTCAGGATGTGGAGCCCGAAAAACGGGCGCTCGTCCTGAAGAATCCGCAGGAACGCCTGGCGGGCGTTCTCGGCGCGGCCGTTCGCAAGCTCGATGAATCCCGCCATGAACCACGCGTCCATGAATTCCCTGGTGCATCGCGCCGCCTTCCGAAACTCGAAAAGCGCCCGCTCCTCCCTGCCCTGAAGCAGGGCGTTGCAGCCATGAACAAACGCCTGCTCTTCCGCCCCGCAAAGCGATAAAGAAAAGGTGTCGATCTCCGGCGACGGGAGTCCGCCTCTCCTCGCATAGGGCTCGCTTGTGCTGTAGACCATGTATCCTGTTCCGGGACTGATAAAGAAGCCCCAATGTTTGTGTTCCGGTATGCGGGGCAGGCTTTCCGGCCCGCCGGAAGTCAGGGCTATTGCACCGACTTCGGTTTCTCTTCGCCGGTCTCTCCGACCGCCAGGTAATCGACCCTCGTGCGGTGCACCCTCGCCACATCGTCGTCGGTTACCGGCTTTATCGTCTCCTCCTCCTCGATTACCTCGTTCGCTCTCCTCGCCCGCACTCCCGCCCAGCTTCTCAGTTTTTTGATGTCGTCCGGCATAGTCCGGGCGATCGGGATTGTGTCCTCGATGTTCCTCCTGATGTCCTCCGACGTGAACTCCCGTTTCTCCGAGAAACCATCGTACATGGCTGCGATGATCGCCTCGCGGATTTCCGCTCCGGAGAAGTTCTTGCTCGCATGCACAAGCATGTGGGCGTCGAAAGACCCGGGATCGCGACCGGTCTTCTCGAGATGGATTTGGAAAATCTCCGCTCTTTCTCTGGGATTCGGAAGGTCCACAAAGAAAATCTCATCGAAACGGCCCTTCCGCATCAGCTCGGGCGGGAGGGCGTCTATGTTGTTCGCCGTGGCGATCACGAACACGGGTCGCTTTTTCTCCTGAAGCCAGGTGATGAAAGTGCCGAATACCCTCGTGGCGGTGCCGGCATCCATTGAGCCTGAATCCTCCACGCCGCTCATGCCTTTCTCTATCTCGTCTATCCACAGGATGCACGGCGCGATGCTCTCGGCCACCGACATCGCGCGCCTCATGTTCTCCTCGCTCGACCCCACCAGGCTCGAAAACAATCGCCCGAAATCGAGCCTGACAAGGGGCAGTTTCCATAAGTTGCTCACTGCCTTCGCGGTCAGGCTCTTTCCGCAGCCCTGCACTCCAACCAGAAGGATGCCTCTCGGGTCGGGGAGTCCGTACGATCTCGCCTGCTCTGAGAAAGCGCTTCCCCGCTTTAGAAGCCACGCCTTGAGCGGTCTCAGTCCGCCGACCTGGTTGAATTGATCCTCGGGCTCGAAATATTCGAGAAGCCCGGATTTTCTGACGATCTGCTTCTTCTCGGCGAGGATGTCGTCGATGTCGTCCACCGTGAGATGACCTTTCGACACCAGCACGCGGCTGAACGCGTTCTCGGCCTCGACAGCGGTCAGCCCGAGCGCGGCCTGGATCAATCGCTCCTTTTCGTCCGGCTTGAGACTGATTTTCACACGGGGGTTGTCCTTCACAGCCTCGATCAGCTCGCCCAGGATTCTTCGCATTTCATCGGCGTCGGGGAGCGTGTAATCCACGACGGTGAGGTCCTTTTCGAGTTCAGGGGGGATTCTCAGGACGGGCGACAGGATGAGCAGGGTCTTGTAGCTGGTCTTAAGCGCCTCCGCGAGGTCCCTGAGAAGCCTTATGACGCCCGGCTCCATGATGTACGGATGGAAGTCCTTCAGGACATAGATCGCGATCTCGTCGGCTTCCAGAATGTACTCCAGCACGGCCTGAGGATCGCGAATCTTCTGCTTCGATTCGTCGTCCATCTTGGTCGTGAAGCCGATCGACTGGCTCCAGACCATCAGGGCCTTGCCCTGCTTGTCGGCGAGCAACTTCAACTCGTCGACCGCCCGCTTTTCCTCCCAGGTGGTGATGTAAATCACGGGATATCGAGCGCGAATCAGCAGGTCGATTTGTTCAATTGTGCTCATGGTATTGTATCTTACGATTCCGGGTCTTCGAGATTCAGGTTCTTGACCGTCGCTACAATATCGGGTCCCAGGTCTTTATGTCAGCCTCTTTGTTGCGGTTGTCGGGATTGTAGACCCTCACCACCTGGTCTTCCGTGACGGCGAACGTGCAGAGAGCGCCGAAGCTCGCCACCGGATAGGCGATGATCGTGAATCTGTCATAGGGCCCGTGCGTCTTCGTCGAACCCATCGTGTCCTCGAACACCGGCTTCCCCTCCTCCGAGCCGGCTTCCTCCGCAGGGGACGACGAATAGGCGGTCCAACTGATGGTGTACGCTTCTATCATGTTTTCGAGGGTATAGCCCTGCGCGACATACTCCGCACTCTGGAGGTCTTCGAACGTGCCGTACGACTTGTCCGCATTGGAGCTCTGGTAAGCCAATTGCGACGAGCCGATCGATCGGAGCGTCCCTTTTGCGCGGGACATCCAGGCAGCCCGTCGCTGGTCTCCAAGCGGGCACGCTGTGAGCGACACAGTGATCAGCGAAAGCAGGGCTGCTGCGAAAACGATTTTTGAGAAACGAAATCCTTCAACTATCACGCGATTCCTCCTGTCCGCCCGCACGCGGGCAGCGCCATTGGTCCTGACATTAACAATATACCACTTCGCATGATCCAGATGAACCGGTGGACTTGCGATTCGCCGTTTCCGGGGCCCGACCGTGAGGGGCTGTTGAAAAAATCCAGTTTTGCGCAAGGATGGCATATCAGGCGTGGCACCCTCAGGCGAGTCCTCGAGCCTGGGGGTGCTGAGCCGACGACCTGAATGCCGCATGAATAAAGGGGCTAATAGATCGAGCACCCCCAGGCAGAAAGCCTGCTTACGCAGCCTTTCCGCCTGAGGGTGCCACGCGATTCAGCATCGAAGTAGGTTTTTCAACAGCCCCTTACGTTCGGGCCTCGGATACCAGGGCAGATTCTCCTGGACGGCAATGAAAAAAACCCTGCTTTGCAGCAGGGGTTTCGTTGTTTCAAGCTACACTTCAGCGTCACAGGTCCAGGAAGTCCTTCACCCGTACGCTCCGCTTCTGACTTTTCAGTCTCCTCAGCGCTTTGGCCTCGATCTGCCTGATGCGCTCGCGGGTGACGCCGAACTCCCGTCCGACCTCCTCCAGCGTGTAGTAGTGCCCGTCATCGAATCCGAACCTTCTCCGGATCACCCGACGCTCGCGATCCGAAAGCGTATTGAGCACTTTCTCGAGCTCTTCCCTGAGAAGATGCTTCATCGCGGAGCTGTCGGGGTTAGGTATTCGCTGGTCCTCGAGGAAATGCTGAAGCTGGGAGTTTTCATCCTCGCCGATGGGGGTCTCCAATGAGATAGGTCTCTGCGCGATCTTGCGGATCTCCTGCACCTTGGCTGCGGGCATGTTCATCTTGCTGCCGAGCTCGTACGGGGTCGGCTCGGTGCCCTTTTTCTGGGAGATCTCGCTGGACGCCTTCTTGAGCTTGTTGATTTTCTCGACGATATGGACCGGCTTGCGGATGATGTCCTCCTGGTCGGCAAGCGCGCGGGTAATGGCCTGCCTGATCCACCAGGTGGCGTACGTGGAGAATTTGAAACCCTTGGTGTGGTCGAACTTCTGTACCGCGCGCATCAGGCCCAGGTTGCCTTCCTGTACCAGGTCCAGGAAGCTCAGACCCTGGGTCTTGTATTTCTTCGCTATGGACACGACAAGCCTGAGGTTCGCCGTGGTCAGCTTCTTGCGGGCTATATCCTTTTCGTGGTCGCTGGAGTTGTCGCCGGCAATGATCTTGGCGAGATGGACCTCCTCATCGGGCCTGAGCAGGGGAACCCATCCGATCTCCCTAAGATAGATCTTGACCGAATCGTCAATCTTGATGTCGTGGGAGAACTTGACATCGCTGTCCAGGAGATGCCTGGGGTCGGACTTCCGCTTGTCAAGCGCCGAGCGGAGTCGGGGAGTCTTGACGGAGTTGGTCCCCTCAGCAGTCTTCCTGCCCTTGACCTTCAGACCCCCGTTGCCCTTCTTGCCGTTAGTCGGATGACGCAGAAGGAGGTCGATTCGCTTCTTCTCGATGGACTCGAAGATCGCTTCGAGCTCTTCGCGACTGACCCTCTGGCATTGTCTGACAGTGTCGCGAACTTCCTTACGTGTCAGCCACCCCTTATGTCGTCCACGAGCCAACAGGTCCTTGTAGCGCTCGTCTTTACATACTTTCTGAGGAACCAGCACGGGCCGTTCGGGCATAGAGGTTATCACCACCGTTGCGTTTTTTGGCTATTTCTCAGCGGTCAGGCCTAGCCGCCTTCTATTCTCTTAGATGCTGTTTTGCCCAAAAGATGCATGATGCGCAAAAAAAATCGGTAAGGCTTCTCGCGCGCCTCACCGTGGCGGCTCTGCCACACATCAACCCGCTATGTCCGGCAGAGCATAAGCCTCCATTCCTTTTCCCTCATCAAGTTCACGCCTCTGTTAGCAGCCAAGTGTTATATACTTCACGAATGCGGTCTCGTCAAGGCCGATTGACCGAAGAAAATCAGGGAAATTTCCCATTACGTTTGTGAATATCGCGCAAGCCGGACCGCCCCGGACAGCCGCTATCCGGCATCTCGACGTCCTTTGGTGTAAAATTGCACCCGGGACTCTCGCCCCCGCAAGCACATGCCGTCCGAGGTAACTTTATACATTATCGCCACTCCCATAGGCAACCTTGAGGACATAACCCTCCGAGCGATACGCATTCTGGGCGAGGTCGATGTCCTTGCTTGTGAAGATACCCGCCGGACCAGAATCCTCCTCGACCGGCACAATATCCCCGCCCCCAGACGAATCATCTCCTATCGCGAGGCGAACGAGAAGACATCCGCGCCCGGCATCATCAAGCTTCTGGAGCAGGGGAACTCGGTAGCTGTCTGCTCCGACGCAGGCTATCCCGGGATCAGCGACGCAGGCTACAGGCTGATAAGCGAGGCCGTCGAGAAGGGGATCGGGGTTGTTGTTGTGCCGGGCGCTAGCGCGGTGCCGGTCGCGCTTCTCTCCTCCGGGCTGCCGACCGACAGCTACGTTTTCCTCGGCTTCCTGCCCAGGAAACCGGGCGCTCGACGTCGCTCCCTCGAGATGGAAAAGGACTTGGGCCATACGCTGGTGATCTATGAGTCCCCCCTGCGGCTCTCCAAGGTCCTTGAGGCCGCCCTGGAGGTCCTCGGCGACCGCAGGGCCGCCGTTTGCGTCGAGCTGACCAAGATGTTCGAGGAGACTCACAGGGGGTACTTGTCCGACTTGATCAAGCAGTTCGTCGACAGGAAAGTGAAGGGCGAAGTGACCATAGTTATCGCGGGCAACAATCCGAAGTTCATTCGGACCGAACCGTGACCTTAACCCGATGTCCAGGGAGCTTAAGACACCTCATGGCGCACTCCCTCTGCCGGCCTTTCTTCCGGACGCCACCCGGGCTGTCGTCAAGTCGGTCGACTCGTCCGACCTCGAAAACTGCGGCGTAACGGGCCTCGTGGTCAACACCTTCCATCTTCTTACCAGGCCCGGCGTGCGAATCCTGGCCGCGTCCGGAATCCACGGATTCATGGGATGGAACCGCCCGATTGTTTCGGACTCCGGCGGGTTCCAGATATACTCGCTCCTCGCAAAGGATCCCGCCCTGGGCGAAGTGACCCCGGATGGCTTCGCTTATCGCGCCTCGAAAGGCGCGAAGAGAGTCACTCTCACTCCTGCGAAGTCGATACAGAGGCAGTTCCAGCTTGGGGCGGACCTGATGATCTGCCTGGACCACTGCATGCATCCGGGGGAGCCCCCCGAGAGGCATCGCGAGAGTGTCGAGAACACAATCCTGTGGGCCCGCGAATGCAAGACGGAGTTCGTCGCACGCATAGCCGCGAGCGAACGCCTTCAGGACTCCCGGCCGCTTCTGTTTGCGGTCATCCAGGGGGGCGAGGATGAGTCCCTCAGGCGCGAATGCGCCGAGAGGCTGCTGGAGATCGGTTTCGACGGCTACGGCTACGGCGGCTGGCCGATCGATGAGGATCGCCGACTGGTCGAGTCTGTCGAGCTTGTCGCAGGGTTGATCCCGGAGGGGTTCCCGAAGTTCGCGCTGGGGATCGCGAGTCCGGATCATATCGTTTCCTGCGTTCGCATGGGCTACGACCTGTTCGACGGGGCATTTCCCACCCGCGATGCGCGACGAAAACGCCTGTACGTCTTCCAGGGAAATCCCGACCCTCTCAGGCTCGATGCCCCGAGCTTCCATTCAAGAGTCTTCCTCCAGGATTCGCGATACGCCGACGACCGGAAACCGGTGGACGAATCATGCGATTGCCTCTGCTGCCGCCGCTATTCGAGATCGTTCCTCCACCACCTGTTCAATGTGGACGACCCGCTGGCATACCGGCTCGCGACCATCCATAACCTCAGATTCTACATGCGCCTGATGGGAATGCTCGCGAACGGCTCCGGGGAAGCTCGACTCGGCGAGGTTGCGCCTGTTTCACTGGCGATCGACACGAAGCCGATAGTCGAATCCCTGAAACGAAGCCGGAAATACAGGCATCTTTGCGAGGACACGATCGCGAGGGCGGTCCAGTGGGCGTCCGCGAAATCCCGGACCGAGAAGGAAGCCGTCAAGATCGCGAAGAAGAAACTGCACCAGGTCTACGCTGCGTTCATCGATCCCTTCGGCTACGACTACGCCGTGGGTTTGCTTGACGAGTTCGAGAAAGACCCCGACCCGGACGGAATCAAGCCGTTATGCCGGAAGATTCTGGCAGGTCATCGGTCGACGTCCGAGCGTCTGCCCGTACTCGACCGCATCTTCCCTTCTCTTTTCGAGATCACCGGGACACCATCGCGCATAATCGACATCGCCTGCGGCTTCGGGCCGTTCGCAATTCCCTGGATGGGGCTGGGCAAAGATGCGGAGTATGTCGCCCTCGACATTGACGGACGCATCGTGGACCTCCTGAACCGATTTTTCCGTCCGGCAAAGATCAAGGGCGAAGCGCAATGCCGGGATGTAGTCGGGCAGCCGCCGTCCGAACAGGCCGATGTCGCGTTCCTGCTCAAGACTGTCCCTACCCTCGAGCAACAGGAAAAAGGGTCCAGCAGAAGGTTGATAGAGGGAATCGATTCGAAGCACATTGTTGTCTCGTTCCCGACATCGTCGTTCGGTGGTCGTGACAAGGGGATGAGAGAGAACTACGAGAGCACGCTTGAGTCGATTACCGATGGTCTTGAGTTCCGTCAAACGAAGGTCGAGTTTGCGGAGGAGCTGTTTTTTGTCCTCACCCCCAGTCCCCCTCTCCACAGGGTGGAGAGGGGGTTAGGGGGTGAGGTACAGAGGGGGTTAGGGGGTGAGGTGGGGTGAGGTCTGACATGTATCGCCTTCATGTCCACATAAAAGGCGTCGTGCAAGGGGTCGGGTTCCGGCCATTCGTGCATTCGCTCGCGGGGCGTTTCGACCTCACGGGCTGGGTGGTCAACGATTCGCGCGGAGTGGAGATCGTAGCGGACGGCCCTGAGGACAAACTCGAATCCCTCCTCTCGGCATTGAGAGCCGAGCCTCCGCCGCTGGCCCAGATTGTGTCCATCGATCATGAGCTTGCCGAAATCGACGATGCGGATCGTTTCAGGGATTTCGAGATCCGGCGGAGCGTTCCAATCGAGGGCGAGAGGGTGCTGATAAGTCCCGACGTCGCGACGTGCCACGGCTGCCTTCGCGAAATGTACGATCCTGCAGACCCTCGCTATCGTTATCCCTTCCTCAACTGCACAAACTGCGGACCTCGGTTCACGATCATCGAGGATGTTCCCTATGATCGCGCCAAAACAACGATGCTGGAATTCGCCATGTGCGAAATGTGCTCGCGAGAGTACCGGGACCCGTCCGATCGTCGGTTCCACGCGCAGCCGACCTGCTGCCCCGCGTGCGGTCCGTCGCTTGCGTTCCTTGACTCACACGGGGAGAAAGTCGACGGGGATCCTCTGGAGCTGGCAATCGAATATCTCAAGTCCGGCAAGATCGTTGCCATCAAAGGGATCGGTGGGTTCCATCTTGCCTGCGACGCGACGAATGCCGATGCGGTGCGAACCTTGCGCGAGCGAAAGCATCGGGAAGCCAAGCCCCTGGCGGTGATGGTCGGGGGGATCGGCGCGGCGAGACGTCTTGCAGATGTGAGCAGCGAAGCCGAAAAGGCTCTTCTCTCGCCCGCGCGTCCGATACTCATACTCCCTCAAAAGCCTGGTGGCACTCAGGTTGCGGATCACGGTCTCTGGGGCGTGACCGGCGGTCTGCACACCATCGGCATCATGCTTCCCTACACGCCCCTGCATCATCTGCTCTTCCGACCGCTCCCGGTCGATCCGCCGACCGATGCCTCGTCGATCGCGGTCCCGGAAGAGATCGGGGGATCGTCCGACGCGTCTGCCGACGCATTCGCGGCGCTAGTCATGACCAGCGGGAACATCTCCGACGAGCCGATCGCGTTCGAAAATGACGAGGCGATACGGAGACTCGGGGGGATCGCGGATGCATTCCTCGTGCACAATCGCAGAATTCACCGGCGCGCCGACGACAGTGTCGCGACCATCCGTGACGGAGTCGCGACAATCTGGCGATGGGGCCGGGGACATGTCCCCAGGCCCGTCTTCCTTCCGGAACCGCTTCCACCGGTGCTGGGAGTCGGCGGCGAATTGAAAACCACGATCTGCCACATTCGCGACGACAAAGCGTTTGTGAGCCCCCACATCGGCGATTTGAAAACCTACGAGACCTTCGAGTATCTCCGCGAGACGATAGACCGCCAGGGGCGCGTTCTCGATGTCGATCCGCAATACGTGGGCTGCGACATGCATCCCGATTACCAGTCCACGCGATGGGCGGAAGAGGAGTCGGGTCTCCCCGTGATCAAGGTGCAGCACCATCATGCACACGCGGTCGCTCTTCTCGCGGAGCATGGGACGCACGAAAATGCGCCGGGAGGATTTTCGGATCGGGAGATCATCGCGCTGACAATGGACGGGACGGGCTACGGCACTGACGGCGCCATCTGGGGAGGGGACATCCTTCGCGCGGGTCTCACCGATTTCTCACGGCTGGGGCATTTCACCTATGCGCCTTTGCCGGGTGGGGATATAGCGGTCAGGGAGGTCTGGCGGACCGCCCTCGGTCGCCTTTGCCGAAACCTGCCCGATCCGGAAGATGAATCGTCGTTGCTGCCGGACGAGTTTCACTCACTGTTCGAGGATGTGCCTCATCTTGCGCGGACCACAGTGGAGAAAATGATCCGGCTCAACGTGAACTGCCCGCGGGTCGACAGTCTGGGTCGCCTCTTTGATGCCGCAGCGTTTGTGGCTGGATTCGGGCCGATCGCCTCATTTGACGGCCAGTTTCCGATGCTTCTCGAAGCTGCGTGCGCGGGAAGCGTGGAGCTTCCACACGATGATGAGCGCGAATCGGTCGAGGTGGCCGGGAGCCTTTTCTCCATCACCGGGGACGGGATTCTCATCGATGGGTCCGGCCTGATTCGAACGATTGCCCGAAAACGTCTGGAAGGCGCCTCGACTGAGAGCATCGCGAGGCTGTTTCATCGGCTGGTGGTAGAGATACTCGATCTCGCCGCACGTCTGGCGCGCGAGGCTACCGGCCTGGAGACTGTCGGCCTTACCGGCGGGTGCTTCATGAACCGGATTCTTCATGAGCAGTTGAAGCCAAGGCTCGAGAGGGCGGGCTTGAGGGTTCTCACGCACCGATTAATGCCCACGAACGACGGATGCATTTCCCTGGGACAGGCTGTCTCTGCAGGATATCGCGTCCTGCAGAATCCCTGAGTCCGCCCACCTACCATTTCTTGTACCACATGACGAATCCCAGAATCATGAGCGAAAGCGCTGCGATGCTCATGATTATCCAGAACGACGTGGGATCTTCGTGACCAAGTGGGATCTTCACGTTCATGGAAAAGATGCTGACCACCAGGGTGGGCACCATTATTCCAATTGTGATGATCGTCAGGGTCTTGATGAGGATGTTGAGGTTGTTGCTCACGATCGATACCCTGGCGTCCATCATGCTCGCCAGGATGTTGGAGTAAATCTCGGCCTGTCTGTAGCACTGTGTGTTCTCGATCATCAAGTCCTCGAGCAGTTCCATGGTCTCGCTGGTGAACCCGATCTTCGCCGAGTTCAACCTCAGTCTCTCGATTACCACGCCGTTGGAATTGATCGCGTTGAGGTAGTAAACGAGGCTTTTCTCCAGAGTGAACATGCTGATAAGGTACTCGTTACGCATCGACGTGTTGATCTGCTGCTCGAGCGAACCGGATACGTTGTTGATGACCTTGAGGTTGTCCATGAACCTGAAAACCGATCGGAAGAGAAGCTTGATGACCATCTCCTGGAGCGACTGCAGCCTGCTGAAGAGCTTTCCCTCAAACATCGGGGTCTCGTCGGCCTCAAGTATCACGATCCGGTTCTGGAACAGGAAAACGCCGATGGAGTAGACCCTGAAAAGGAACGTGTCTTTCTCGGAGTAGGTTCTGGGGCGCTTGAAGATCAAGGCCATGTGATCGGGCTCGAACTCAAGGCGCGGCAGCTCATCGGGGTCCAGGGCGGACGCCAGCGTGTGTTCGTCGAGCTTCAGGTCGCTGACGAGATAGTGCCGCTCCTCCTCGGTCGGTTTCACGAACACAAGGATGTCGCCGTTCTGGCTGTCGCTCTCCTCGATCTTGCCGTCGCAGATTCTGTACCTCTTCAGCATCCTCGCACCCCCCTTTCTTCAGGGAACGGGACCAAACCGATTTCTAAAACGCGGGATTGAAGAAGAGTTCCTGTCTTCATGGTCCACCTCGATTCATGCCGTCGACTCCCCCGACGGCTTGAGGCGAACCACGGGCCCTATTCGAGCGCCGTAACCGTTTTCGCCGGCCGAGCCGTCGGATTAAGAGAATCGGGCAGTGGGGGAGGGTCGTCGGTCATCTGTTGCTCCCCCGATTTGGCGCCCGTACGCTGACTTATGCCGGAGTCCTCCATTAGGGCTCTCCTGGAAATTGTGATCGCCTTCCCGGCTGAAACCGGAAGGCCGCTCTAGTCGCCGGGATTATAAGCCCCGAGACGACCCGGCACAAGCGCGAAATAGGCGAATGTAGCCCGGGAACCCGCTTTGATGTGCCTTGACTGACGTCACTTTCTGGCGAAAGCGGGTTCCCGGGTTTGGAGTTTGCAGCAATCCCGGGAACCTGTTTCGTCCAGGCCACACGCAATTGACCGTCATCGCGTGATGAAACAGGTTCCCGGGCTACATCTGACGTCACTTTCTGGCGAAAGCGGGTTCCCGGGTTTGGAGTTTGCAGCAATCC
>CAYGZQ010000002.1:39833-41363 GCA_964354375.1 uncultured Planctomycetota bacterium | reverse complement strand
CGTCGTGAAGGACCTGTCCATTTGCCCGTCCGCCCGATTTCGCATACAATGCCCGCCTGCACGAGGTAAGCGCGATCGAATCTGGAGAGACCGGAATGAAGATCACAACCATCCTGGGCAGTCCCCGCAAGAACGGCAACACGGCGAAGGTTCTCGAGTGGGTCGAGGAGGAGCTCCGCTCGCTCGGGCACGAGGTCGATCGTATCGATCTGATCGATCTGCAGATAGCCGGCTGCCGGGAGTGCTACGAGTGCAGGGAGTGTCTCGACGAGGCGGGATGCGCGCAGATCGACGACGCCGACGAGGTGTTCCTCCGGATGATCGCGTCGGATGCGATCGTCCTGGCATCGCCGCTGTTTTCATGGGATTTTGCCGCGCAGATGAAAGCTCTGATAGAGCGGTTCTTCTGCCTTGTGAGCGGGTACGGGGGCGACGGCTGGAAATCCCAGGTGCAGGGAAGGCGGTTCGGCCTCGTAGTCACCGCCGCCGGACCGGTCGAGGGAAACATGGACCTGATACAGGAGGTCTTCAGACGGACGGTCAACTGGATAAGGGGTGTCAACGCCGCCCAGCTTCTGGTCCCGTGGTGCTCAACTCCTGAGGAGCTCAAGCCCGAGATCAGGGACCAGGCGAAGACGTTCGCCAACCTCCTCGTGGGCAGAGAATAAGGCGGACCACTCTCACACTCAACACGATCGACCAGAGTCTTGTGAAGCGAAGGCTCACCGGGAGGTTCGCCCTCCCCGTTCTTTGCAGGCTTCCCATGGGAGGGCGAGGCTCCCGCCGAGCCGACTTGTCATACGAAGGCGGCTCACCGGGAGGTTCGCCCTCCCCGTTCTTTGCAGGCTTCCCATGGGAGGGCGAGGCTCCCGCCGAGCCGACTTGTCATACGAAGGCGGCTCACCGGGAGGTTCGCCCTCCCATCGCTACCATTCGAGAGTATGAATCTCCCCCTGAAATGGCCAATCCTCAGTTCGCTCGACCAGACCGCGCCGCACGGGATTGTTGCGAACGTATTCCCATTTCTCTTCGTAGCTTTCCTTCCCTCTCAGACGAGTATCCCAGTATCCTGATTGCCATCGGTGATCTGATTGCCTGTGCCTCTTCGTGAACATGCTCTTCCAGAACCTAACCCAGTTCTCAAGATCAACATCCATCTCGCCCGATGCTACAAACATGTGGACATGGTCTGGCATTAGTACGTAGCGCCCTACAAGCCATCCGGTTGCGCCTTTCCAAACGTCCACAAGAAGCCCGTGGCAATCAGGTGTCGCTATCCACTTCATACGATCCTTTGTGCAGACAGTAAGGAACACAATGACCAAGGAAGAACCTCTTGAGAACACTCCATGGGCGGGGCGTTTTCGTTGGGGCAGTCTCTGATCATTGGGCGAGCCACGGGAGGGCGAGGCTCCTGCCGAGCCGCCTGAGGTCGTGCCACGGGAGGGCGAGGCTCCTGCCGAGCCGCCTGAGGTCGAGCCACGGGAGGGCGAGGCTCCTGCCGAGCCGCCTGAGGTCGTGCCACGGGAG
>CAYGZQ010000002.1:0-39733 GCA_964354375.1 uncultured Planctomycetota bacterium | reverse complement strand
GGCGAGGCTCCTGCCGAGCCGCCTGCCGAGCTGTCCTTCTTCGGCTCGGCTGGAGCCTCGCCCTCCCGGTGATCACTGTGCGCTGTCATGATTCCCCCTCCACGATCTTGATCTCCTCCTCCGTGAGCTCATAAAGCTCGTACACCAGAAGGTCGATCTGACGGTCCGTCGCGTCGATCTGACGCTGCAGCGCGTCTTTCTCGTGAGGGGTTTTGGCTTTTGCGAGCTTCTTGTGGAGGTCGAGCATGTGGTCGACAAGCCCGACCATGCGGTCGTGGCGCTTGCGATCGGCGGGATTCTTGAAGTCGATGGGTCGGATGGGGAGTTGCTCGATATACTCAGTGAAATAACGGTAGAACCCTCCCCGAATGACGGTACTTATCTGCTTAAAGAAGTAGTCCAGCAACCGGCTATTCAGTAGACCCAGCAGGTACTTCGCATTCTCACCTGTCGTCTCTTTCGTGATAATCCCGTAGCCGCTTGTGTAAGCATATGAGCCGTCTTGGTCGAGTGCGAAAGAGGCCCGAACTGCAATGTCTGGCACCAGTATCTTGGGTTGGCCCATGAGTTCAAGGTTCTTGGGATACACGTAGCCAAACCATCCAGCCCCACGCATCCTCCCTCCCTCCCTGGACTCGAGGCTGCGCTTATTTCTCAAGAGGTAAGAGTATGCGCGCGGGAACCGGGCCGCATACTCATCTTCCGGGATTAGCCCAATACGCCCATTCGAAACGGAATAGGGGAATATTACGAGCTTGCCTTGTGGCTCAATGTGATAGGACTTGATATCACGTCCTTGAAGAAAATCACGGGTTGCCGCCTTCTCTATCTCCACGTTCGTATCCAGCGCCTTTGACCGAGCCAGAACTCGTTTTCCTCGGCGGGAGATGAGGGATAGCACGTAGACTTCGTTCGCGCTCGTTCTGATACCCTGCGCTATTCGAGAAGTGAACCCACCCAACTGGGGGTACTTGGTGGTGAGGATGGAAAGCAGCCTGATCCCGGCCCCGGAAGTCAGGATCCGACCAGCGTGCTTGAGGCTTGCAGCAGTAAACTTGCCGATGGTGGCGGAGCCATTCTCTAGCCATGATTCAATACTAGCGACCTTGAGAACCTTGAACGATCGAGATTTGGCTTTGGTGAGGAACAGCAGACAAGTGTACGTTGCTGCTCCGAGGAAAACCTGCTGGTGGCCAAAGTGGACTACCTCAGACAAATGTCGTCCACTTGATAGCATATTGCGGAGGGGTTCCCCGTATTTCGCGCTGAAGAACTTGTGGGGCAAGATGAAGCCGAGAAGCCCTTCGCTGTTCAAGAGCCCCAGCCCCCGCTCAACGAAAAGCACATAGATGTCGAAATTGCCTCTGCTGCCAGCTCTGTAATGCTTCTTGTAGAAAAGCACCTCGTGGGGAGCCCATTCGTTAAGAGCTTGAATGCGCACATACGGCGGATTGCCGATTACGGCATCGAATCCCGCATCTTTGGCCTTAATCACCTCCGGGAATTCCTTTTCCCAGTCGAAGACATTCACCCGATAGTGATTTTCGTCCGTGAAGAATGTCGTCTGGTAGTTATGATAGAAATCCGGGCCGATGAGGGAGTTGCCGCATTTGATGTTTGAGTCGAGGTCGGGCAGCGCGCGCTCATGGAAGAGTTTGCGCTGCGTTTCCAGGTTCTCCTCGTTCTCGCCCTCGAGGACCTTCAGCAGCAGGGAGAGCTTGGTGACCTCGACGGCCTGCGAGTCGATATCGACGCCATAAATGTGGTCGAGAAGGATGCGCTTGCGCTCGGACGGAGTGAGACGCCAGTCGCCGTGCGAGTCACTGAAGATCGGCGATCTGCGCTTCTTCGAAAGCTGCTCGGGATCGTTCTTCGTGTGCGCGTCGAGATACCAGTCGAGGAGGTACTGGTAAGCGCCGAGGAGGAACGATCCGGACCCGCAGGCGGGGTCGAGAACGCGCAGTTTGGAGACATCCTTCGGCTTCTTACCCTCGACGAGTTTTCCGACGGTATGTTCGACGATGTAATCGACGATGTATGTCGGCGTGTAATAGACTCCGCCCGCCTTGCGAACCTCCGGCTTGTCCTCCACCTTCGCCATCCCGCTCGGAGTGAGTCGGATGACTTTTCCGAGGAAGCGTTCGTAAACCTGGCCGAGGATGTCCGGCGGGATCATGGAGAATTCGTAGGGGCTGTCCGGATAATAGAGGCGTTTCAGGATGTCTTTCAGGATTTTGTCGTCGATCGCGAGTTTCGGCGTGACCGTGTCGGGATCGGGCCGTCCGCGCTCGGGGTCGAAATGGAAAATGCCGGAGTTGTAGCGGAAATCGGCCTTGCGGAAGAGCTCCATCAGTCGGCTGTAGATGCCGACTCCGTTCTGCAATGCCATGAGCGCCCCGTACTCCTCGATCCCGCGACCCTCGCAGATGCGCAGGAAAACTATGCGGTCGATTGTCGCCTGGACCGCGAAGTTGAGCTCACGCATCGAGAGGCCGGGATTTCGGAGGGCGATATTGCGGGCGAGCATGTCGCGCCACGATTCGATCTCCTCAAGGAAGGCGTCATCGACCTGCGCGGTTCCACGTTTCTTCTTGGTGGACTCGGCGAACTTGTCGAACGCGCCCTTGAGGATCGCGTCGCGGGAGAAGACTCCGGCGATCTCGTCCCATCGGTCGGCGTATTCGCTGCACTTGATGAACTTGACTCTCGCGGTGGACGCCTTGTCGCCCTTCTCCGGCTTGATGCGGCAGTCGTAAACCGCGAACTCCTCGAAATCCGTGAGGATGCTCAGGGGCAGCTTGGCCGACCAGGCGTAGCGTCGCAGCTGGTACGCGGGAGATGCATCTTCGCGGATGTCGACAGCGGGTTTCTTGGCCTCGACGAAAAACTTGCGCTGACCGCCGACGCGGAAGCAGTAGTCCGGGGCCTTGGCGGTCTGCTCGACCCTCAGGGAGTCCTCGTGTATGACATCCTTGTATGCCTCAGCGTGGCCCTCCACGTTATCGATGTCCCAGCCCAGAGCCTTGAAGAACGGGTCGATGAATTCGATGCGCAGACGGGCCTCGTTGTAGTTAGGGGAATGGTAATCGTCGCGGTTCCGCTCGAAGCGTTCGACGAGATCAAGGATGTTCCCCGGAGCGGGCATAACGCATCAGTCCTCCCGACGCACAGTCTAGCATCGGAAGGGGGGCATTTCGAGGGTTTGTAGTCATGCGCGTCCCGTGCATGGTTCTTCCGTCTTTTCCGGTCCTGAAAGAACCATGCGCGGGACGCGCATGACTACAAGAAAGCCCGCCGGGGGGCGGGCTGGTAATCATTCAGAGTGAAGGCATAACGTCTAATCGCACTGATAGACCTTCTCGCTGCCCTCATCGAAGTACGGGAGGTCGACGAGCGGGAAGGTCACGAGGGTCCATGGTCCGGTCTCGATCTGCAGAACGTCGCAGGTCTCGCCGGGTATCCATTCGATCCATCTTACTGCAGCGCCGAACGGCTCCTCCGACTGGCAGATCTCGTACACCGAGACTTCGAAGCCGGTCGTGGGACGCGTGCCGAGATGCACTGCGTAGCCGCCCCAGCCGCCCTCGAAGTCGATCTGCGGCATGGGATCGTTCGGGTGGTAGGTGAACCAGTAAGTGTGGAAAGCCTGCTGGTTGTCGAAGAACCAGCCGCCCGGGGTCTCGCCGCCGTGGGGTCCGCCTGCGATTGTCTTGAAGTCCCAACATGGGACATCGGGGCATATATAAACGGACTCGTGCTTCTCAAAATGCCATGTCCAGTAGCAGTACACGGGTGGAAGCTCGACGGCGCCGACCAGCCAGGGTTTTGTGACGACCTGCTCCACCGGGCAGTTAATGTCCGGGATGTTTTCGGTGTAGTCGATGTATACATCGCAGCCGTCGATGCACACCTGGTCAATGGTCAGGTAGTAACCTGTCGTCGGGCGCTCGGTAAGCTGGATTCCGAAGTGATAGATAATGCCCTCCTGGATCGGGTCGGGATCGACAGGCAGTGGGGGCATGTTCGGGTCCCAGCAGTGTACGGCATGCCAGAAGGCATAATAGGGATCGTCGTTCTGCCATCCGAACTCGCCCGGATCAGCGCAGGACTGATCGCCGTCCGCGAGCTGGTAGAACGGCACCTTGTTGCAGGGCTCTTCGCACGGGTAGACGATTTCCGACTTCTCGAAGTGCCAGGCGTACTCGCAATCGATCTCCGGGAGCTGAGCCATCGAGAAAAGCCATGGTTTAGTGATGATCCACTCGACCTGGCAGTTCTCGCCGGGAATCCACTCGGTGTATTTCACGTACACGTCGCAGCCCTCGATACAGACGTCATCCACGGTCATGTAGTAGCCGGTGGACGGTCTCTCTCCGAGCTGCGTGAGGAACGGTACCCATTGAGTCCCAGGGTCCGCCGGAGGCACCTTGGGCATGTAACCGGGATCGTCGGGGTTCCAGCAGTGGACGGCGTACCACAGCTCCATCCACCAGTCGCCGAATCCCTGGAATCCGTATTCGCCGGGCTCGGCGCAGGACTGGATGCCCTCCTCGATCGGCATCCACGGGACCTGCACGCAGTCGCCGGGGCAATTGTAGATTTCTTCATGCTTCTCGAAATACCAGGTGAAGATGCAGTCAATGGGGGGCAGCTCCGCGACACCGAGCACCCAGGGTTTCGTGATCACATCCGCAACCGGACAATTCGGGCCCGGAATGTGCTGAGTGTAGGTGACGAACACGTCGCAGCCCTTGACGCAGACATCGTCGATCGTCAGGTAGTACCCGTCGGTGGGAAGCTCATCGAGCTGCACGGCGAACCAGGCCATCGAGCCGCCCTGGATAGGATCGGGCGCGGGCGGCAGAGGCGGGACGTTCTCCCAGCAGTGCACGGCATGCCAGAAGCCCTCCAGCTTGTCCATGTTCGCTTCGAACACGTACTCGCCCGGATCGGCGCATGAATGGATCCCATCGGCCATCTGGTACCAGGGAACCGGCGGACACTCGTCAGGCGGGCAGTCGTAGACCGCCACCGCCTTGTGGAAGAACACGGGACCCTCGAATCTCGGGACCGCTACGAGCTGATAGGGACTCGTAATTACCCACAGCACGTCGCAGTTCTCGCCCGGCTGCATCTCGACATAGTTGACATCCATCCGCAAAGTCCCGTCCTCGTTCGGATTCAGGCAGACCTCTTTGGTCTCGACTATGTAACCCGTGGACGGTCTCTCGCCGATGAGCATCGCAAGAACCATGTGCTCCTGGAAATTGATGGGCGGAGGCGTCATGCCCGGTTTGTGCGCGGCATAGAACTGGTGCCACTGCTCCTGGTTATTGATGACGAACTCGCCCGGGGTATGACCTGTCTCGTCACCTACTTCGATGGGCCAGAAAATCTGCGGGTTGACACAGTCGGTCGGACCGCAGTTGTAGACCTCAGAGCCATGGAAAAACTTGACCGGCGCTGTATATTTTGGAATCACCACCCAGTGGTGAGGCTGCGTGAAGACCGCAGGAACCGGGCAGTCGGGACCGGGGATGCGTTCCTTGTAGAACACGCCGATCGACTGGTCGGTCAGCCAGCAGATTCTCTCGATGTTGCATTCGAATCCGCCGGTCGGTCTTTCGCCTGTCGCGACCGCGATGACATCGCATTTCATGAAGTTGACCTCCGGTGGCGGAGGCGGCGGATAGGAGTTCTGAGTGTGCTGCTGCCAAAGGGCATGGAAATCATCAGTGTTGGTGATTCGCAGCTCGTAGGGGTTCTTGATTCCCGATGTCGTCCCGTGGATCAATGTCTCGAATTTGACGTCCTCGACACATTCCGGGGGCGGAGGAGGACAATCGACCTCCGTGCCGACGAAATACACCGGCCACTTGAGTTTCGGAAGGACGATGATGTGGTACGGATCGGTGATTACATCGAGCGGCCCGCACCCAATGTACGGTGTGTAGTCGTAAAGGACGGTGACAAGGTCCTCGCACGGATCGAGGTAGACATCCGTGATCGTGACCATGTGATTGTTAGTCGGATGGTCGCCGGTCCAGACACCAATAACCGTGTTTTTCTCGAAGTCGATGGGTGGTGGGGGCGGCGGAGGAAACATGTTGCCTGTGTGCTCGGTCCAGGTTGCTGCCCAGGTGTCCCAGTCGTTAATGACTCTCTCGTCCAGATACTTGATCCCCGATTGCTCGCCCTTGTCGATCGTCTCGAACGGGTAGTGCTCGAAGGGCAGATCGCAGGGGACCTCTTCGCCATGCCAGAATCCGACATCATTCTCGCCCTGGTTACCCTGCGGATCGAACGCGTAGACCGTGATCACGTAGAAGCCGTCCTCGGGATCTCCGGAGAAACCCGCTCCGAAAATGTTGTCGCCAGCAGGACCGTCCCCGTGCTGCCCGTCATCGTACATCGGAACGTAATTCTCCCCGTTGAAATTGGTGCAGTCGGCCCATACGGTCAGGTCGCTCGACGGGGACTGATGGTCCCAGATGAACCCGGTCAGATTGTATTCCGTGTTGTCGGGAGTGTCGTTTACCGGCTTGACCATAAGGTCTTCAACGCCGGGGTACTTGCGGGGCTTTAGCGTTGCCTCGATCCAGAATCCCAGCGGGGCCAGTTTCGGGACACCATCGGGCTGATGGATGACGATAGTACGGGTGTCCTGATACATCGGTGGGAACTGCCTGTTGACCTGACTTTTCCCGTACGCTATGAAAGCGCACCGCGTGGGCTGGGGGAAGATAGGCGGCATGGCCCAGAGGAATCCGTCCTGATTGATCAGGAACTTGTTCCCCAGTGTATGGAACACCGCCAGGACATCATAGCCCGTGTAGATAGACATGTTCTTGATCGTGGCTGTGATGTACCAGTTGCGAAGCTCTTCATTGAAGTAGAAATCCTCAATGGTTACGAGTGCGTAGTTTGTCACGTTCATGTCGGCTCCGCGAACGGGGTCGGCTTGCTCGACAGTGACCGTGCCGTCGTCGCCAAAGACAAACTGGTAATACCCCAGCGAGACACCCTCCCCCGAAGGACTTGCCGGGAGCGCAGCCTCCGCGGTCAGGTCCGGTGTAAGTGCTGGAGCTGTTCCCCCGTTTCCATGCGCACAGCCCACCAGTCCGGTGAGCGCGGCAAGCATGGTCAGCGCAAGCAGGTAAGTTGACAGTACTGGGACGCGCATCATGGCAGTCTCTCCTTAACGCTTCCTGGGTTCCAGAAGCTCCACATCCCTTGATATCGCAAACACAAACGTCACGTGCCGCTTCCGCAGCGCGCAAACGAGAAGATTACAACCTTGGCTATGAGAAGATAACCCTCCACAACCGGTTTGGCGGACAGCCACACACCCTGCGGCCTTAACCCGCAGGGTCCATGTAACTTATTATTACATTATGTCATCAATTGTGTCAAGCCCGTACGGACGGATTCGCACCGTTGAGCCATCCGCGCCCTTCGCAGCACGTGCGTCCTTTGCAGCAATGTGCGTCCCGCACATGGTTCTTTTTCTTCTATAACACACAAGAACCATGCGCAAGATGCGCATGACTACATGAAGGAAACACAGTAACATCGCTTCCGTCCCTGGTGTTATATCGACCCCGATGAGAGACCTCCCGGCTGTGCTACAATAGATGAGTAGTAGCCTGCCGACACTGAGTCCGTCGGCGGGGCTCTCCCCGCGGTTCTTTCGGCGAGCCGGGAAAATTTCGAGGTAAGACACGACATGAACAGACGGTATATGACCCTCGTTGCCCTTACTCTGGCGGCCTGCGTCGCTTCCGCCACGATCGGGTGCGGTCGGGCTGACGGTCCCGTAACGCCCACCGGACCGATGCAGGGCTCCGCCCGAATCGCAGCCCAGGCTCAGACCCACTTGTGGGGCTGGTTCAACGTCTTCATGGACATGGAAACCGGAGAAGTGGTTTTCGCGCCGAATCGTCAGGCCATGTTCACCGCGAATGTGGTCAATTTCCTCAATTCGAAACCGCTGAACCTCAAGTTCAAGATCAACGAGACTCTCGTCTGGGTGGGTTACATAGACGTGGACATCGATGTGGCCATCACTCACCCGTTTCCGGGGCTTCCTCAGTACAACGGGTACGACGTGCGCGGAGTGTTCATGGGCGACGGGTCGGGCGTGCTTGCGTCAACCGGTGTGGTGTATCCCGTTGGCGGGGTCGATCAATTCGTGCTGGACGATCCGGATTCCAGCGGCACCGACTATCCCGGGGGAGGTCCGGACGGCTACACGCGATGGTTTAACTTCACCGAGTTCAGTCTCCCCGGCATGCCTTTGTTCAAGTATACGCCGGGCAAAATGGCGTCGCCGGATTTCGCAGGAACTGCCACGCTCTGCCCATACAAGTATTTCGCGGACGGCTTGGGGACTTACGAAGATGCGTTCACATGGCTGATCGGTCACGCGGACCAGCACGGACAATTTTCGTCGGGCGCGACCAACGAAAGGAATTACTATCTCAGGTTTCCAGATCCCGCGCCGCATTTGCGATTCGGCTACGCCGTCATCGCAGACTGGAAGGGAGTCGAGGAACAGTATCATCCGTCCAACGCGCCCGAGGCAGTCGCGTGCAGGATCGAAGACCACAGCAACGTATTCTACGTGGACGACACCCAGAAGGGCGGCGGCCTCAATCTTGACATCAGTCTGTTCGACTGGTCGGGACAGCCGTCCGCCATCACTATCGAATCGACAGTCCTCTCCTCCCCGCACGGGCTTGATGCGAGCGAGATGGTGCCGGTCGGCGGAAACGAGGATTACTCCACCTGGCATGTGGAGGTCCCCGCGGACGGTATCGAAGGCGTCGAGGGAAACGAGTACTGGGTGATCGCGGAATACAGCGCGTACGACTACTCCAATGATTTCGGCACGCACAACCTGGCGGAGAACGATCCGCTGGCTGCGTACTTCAGGCGCGATCTCGATGTCTCGCCTGAGCCCGGAAACCTCGACCCGGTCTGCGGCCTCCAGGTGGTCACGACGGATTTCGATGAATGGGTAGAGGTCCCTGTCGAGTTCGACGCTTCGTCGGCATACGATCCCGATCCGGGCGACGTTCTGACGTACGAATGGGATTTCAACGGGAACGGAGTGTACGGCGAGGACCCCGGCGATTCCATCGACGAGGGCGACGAGGTCAATCCCACGCACATCTACACCGAATCGTTCAGCGGAGTTGTGCATCTGCGGCTGACCGACGGTCATGGCGGGGAGGCCGTATGCTCCACCGACCCGCTGGAGGTCACCGTTCTCAGCTGCCCCGATACCGACATGCCCGGCGGAATGCCCACGCCTCACTCGGTAAGTTACTCGAACTCGTGCCGATCGGGGATCACGAAGGCGTACGGCAAGAATGGCGAGCAGTATTTCATCGGTCACTTGCGCGACTACTACGGCAAACGGTACGGGTTTTACGCCATGGATGAGACCGGTGTTGTCGTGCAGAACTATATGTCTCCGGCCCAGCCCGACTATCCGCCCACCCTTCAGGGAATGGCCTGCACAACGACGAATCGCATCTACGTGATCACCTACACCCAGTACATCTACTATGATTACGTGCTCTATTACGTCGATTTCGATGAGGGCACCGGTTTCTCAGGTTTGCTGCAGACGGCAGCGATGCCTTCGATCAGCCCGTGGTATTTCGTCAAGGTCACCGTCGATGAGAACGACCACCCGGTCGCGCTTGTCGGACAGGGCACCCAGCTCGCCATCAAGCACTGGAACGGCTCAAGCTGGACGCACATCGATATCGACGATTCGGCGACCATGTACGCCGAGTGCGGCTACTGGAACAACGGAATCGAGGACATCGCCTGCCAGCCCGTCAGCGACACCTACTGGATTACCAACAGGTATCACGGCTACACGCCCGATTACGACGGCGTTCCCACGCTGTATGTGATCAACAGCGACGGCTCCACGTCATGGAAGGACGACGGAATCTACCCCAATTGTCCCCTGTACACGCAATATTCGGCCGGGGTGGATGTCGATGTGCAGGACCCCGACTGCCGAACCCTGGTCCAGATCTGCTGCGGCTCCACCGGTGTGACCGAGATCGCGACCCGCTACATCAGGTACGACCCGTTCGGGAATGTCACGGGCACAGCGACCATGGGCGACACGGCCTATCGGTATGAGCTTGCCAACGGCACGGTAATAACGAACGACGGAGTGTCGCGGTACGGCGGCCCTCTCGACCTCGCCGGCGCGTCGGTCGGAATCATCGCCATCCCGGATTGGTAGGGACCATTGGTCCATCTAGGTGCAGGGCATAGACTCCTATTCCGGGTGGCGCCCACAAGCTGAGCGAGTCTTCGAGCGTGCTTGTGGGTGTCTTATATGACTGCCGGTTAGCAGCTACCTTGCCGCTCGCTGCGCTCGCGTCAAGGATAGCAGCTACCGGCAGAACGCCATGCAAGCCCGGTAAGCCCGGTGGCTGCTAGGTTTTTTGTCTTCGAAAAAGTAGCTGCCGTCCGGGCGCGGTCGTCGAGGTCAATTGCCGCACGCGCCGGGGTGCCGGGCACAGACACGCTCGAAGATTCGCTCAGCCTGAGCCCGGCACCCGGCTCCCGCAAACCATGTATCCAAGGCCCGAACGTAAGTGAGGGCGCCGAAAAAACGAACCGTCAAGAGACGCGCCCTCACTTACGTTCGGGCCTTGGATACGGGGAAAAACGCGTCCCGTGACGCATGATGAACACCCCTAAGAACCGAGGACGGTTCGTAGGGGTGCCACGCCTGAACCCGCTCGGCTGCCGCTCGATCTGATAATTAGTTGAGCTAATGGTCGATCTCTCGTGGTAAAATAGGCTGTCTTTCTTTCAGGAGATCGACTGTGCGTGCTCCCAGGACGGGTTGAGCGAGGATCGATGTACGAGCGTCAGGACAAGCCTAATTTCCTCGTCTACGTCGCCTATCTCGGCGTTTACATCATCGCGCTCAACACGGTGTACCTGGTCCTGCCCAACGATCATCTTCGCTGGTCCTTGATCGGCATTCTGGTAGTGGCGGCGATGACCGGTTTCATCCTGTCGGCTCGACATTACGTGCTGATCGGCCTCGCGCTCGACATCGCGGGCCTGGCGGTTTTCATCTACTACGGCTGGCGCATTTACGAGGACCGGATGGCGTTCGGCACCTACCTGGGCGAGATGCTCTCCGCGATGCTGGTGCTCAGGTGCTTCAAGCTCTTCCGGTACCAGGATTTTCTCCTGCCTCTGGTCATCTCGCTCACCCTGATGGTCTTCGCGTCGATCCCGTCGTTCTCCGCTGAGTTCGTATACAGCCTCCTGGGCTACCTTCTGCTTCTGGGACTCGCGCTGTTTCTGGGGAGCGTGGACGAATTCGCGCGACTTCCTGGGCGAAAGACGCGACGGTCCAGGTGGGAATACACGTACGATTTTCTTGAGGAATATGCGCCGGTTCCGGTGTCGAAGAAAACGCCTCGACAGCTTGCCCGGTTCATCGGACCCGCCCTTCGCGCGAGCATCCCGGCCGTCCTGCTGGCCTTCGGCGTGTCGAGCGCGTTCTATTTCACGGTGGATCACACGCATACCCCCGGTGCCGAGGCCGCCTTTCTGGCTGCGTTCGGAGGGGGCGGTCTCGAGGAGAACACCGCGAACGAGGCGGACCTGCTTACCGGCGGCGGGATTCGCGGCACGGCCCAGTACTACACCGGCTTCGACACCGAGTTCAACATAGCCCAAGGCAGGCTCCTTGAAAATTCGACATCCACCGAGCCGGTGATGGAAGTCTCGAGTAATCTTCCGTCCTACTGGCGCGGGAAATGCTTCGACACCTACACGGGTCGGGGATGGGTCCAGTCGGAGGAAGTCAAGAGCGCGACATGGTCGCTTGCGTCCCCAAAGGGTCAGCAGATGCAGTATCACGGCACGGTGGACAGGGACCTTCAGGACCAGGGGATCGAGCCCGACCCGCAGATCTACAAGGATGAGATAAAGCAGGTCTATTACCTCAACACCACGCTTCCCGGAATCATGTTCACCGCGTACCAGCCGCTGGAATTGTCGGCTCCGGTGCCCGGTGTGCTCATCGACGATACGTTCACGATCAATCCGCCGCCCGCGGGGGATTCCATGGTTGCCGGACAGCATTACGAGGTCGTCAGCCGAAAATTCTCGGGTATCCCCAACTACCTCGTCACGTACGACTACAATCCCGCCAAGCTGAAAGAGGACTCTCCCGACTTCTACGGTCGATATACGCGGCTTCCCGAGCGTCAGAGGGTGGACGGGAAGGTTACGGGCTACGATTTCACGCGGGTGAGGGCAAAAGCGTTCGAGGTGACCGCGGGTCGCAGAACGGTATATGACAAGGTCCACGCGCTCGAGGAATTCCTGAGAACGCGCTACCGCTTCTCCACCAACCCGCCGTCCGCTGTGCCGCCCGAGCAGGACGCGGTGACGTATTTCCTCTTCAACTGGGAGCCTCGTCGCGGTCACTGCGAGTACTTCTCCACTTCGCTTGCGGTCCTGTGCCGCTCGATCGGCATTCCGGCGAGAGTGGTCACGGGCTACGCTACCGGCAACTACAATTTCCTCAAGAACCGCTACATCGTGCAGGAGCGTCACGCGCACGCCTGGGTCGAGATTTTCTGGCCCGACATCGGCTGGGTGGAATTCGATCCCACGCCGCAGACCTGGTATGAGGGTATCGGCGGCAGGACCTCGGCCGGATGGCTGGTGTTCCACAACGCGGTCGAGAACCTGTACGTATACGACCCGAGGGGGTATTTCCGGGACAAGATAATCCCTGCGGGTCTGCGGGCCGTAACTTCCATGCGCATTTTCCTGAACCAGCGGGAGCTCGATTTCTACGAGACGGTCGACCCGGTGCTCTCGATGACCGAGAAGAACAGGGAAGGTCCGCTATGGATGCTCTCGGCGGCGTTTGCGGTTCTTCTCGCCAGTTTCTACCTCAGACGCGCTCTGGATCGGGACTGGGGTCGCAGGCAGGCGATGTATGTCGGAATTCGAGGACTGCAGCATGTCCGCAGGACGCTTCTGCGTCGCGGCGTCAGCCCGATTCTCCTCGCGACCGAGACCGATGTCGCCATCCAGGCCGGGAATCTGTCGGACGCCTGGGGAAGATCGGTGTCGAGACTGACCGAGGCATATCAATCCGCACGATACTCTGCCAGGAAAGTGACCTTGCGCGACGTGACCGAGCTGAGGCGCGCCTCCAGATCCGCCGCCCGAATCCCACGAAGTTAGAAAGTGTCCGGTCCACTACCGACCGGATCTGATACTCGGAAGGGCAACAGTGCAAGGCGCTAAAGAGAATCTGGCTGAGGGGTTCAAGCCTCCACGACGAGCTGCGTGGTGGTCCTGGGAAGGTCCTGTCCCCGAGGGCATCTGGGAGTCACCCCTTGTCCAACGCCGTCTGAAGCAGGAACATCTGCGTCTCTGGTCGAGCCGGGGACGGGAACTGTTGATCGGTTTTGTCTGGCCCGTGCTGGTGTACTGTTGTATGTGGGCCTTGCATGTGAGGATGCCTCTATGGCCCTGGGCCGGCTTTGGTACTCTTGGTTTCCCTGTGCCCCTCCTCTTGCCGCCCGTGGCGATCGGGTTTGTGCGGTTCCTTTGGACCCGTCCGCTCCTGGAGCTCCGAAAGGATGTCGACTCAGGAGTTCAAGACATATTACTCACGACGCCGTTGACCTCCCAGGAAATCGTTGGAGCCGAGTACTTCGCCCTTCTGGGTCGCTGCACTGGAACCATGCGGGCATTCTACGCCCTCGTTCTGGGTCTGTGCGCAGGAAACCTAGTAATCCTCACCATCGACCTTGGACCCTCACGATTGCTGCCGGTCCTGATCTGGTTGGGCTTCTCGGGACTCATCGTCCCATATGCCATCGGGCGTCTTCTAACCTGGGCTTCCTATCATCTCCTTGTGTATGCAATGCTCAGGCGGGAGCCCGGAGCACCCGGTCTGAGCGCCCTTGCCGCCGTTCTCCTCTTTCCGGTGGCCGCAATCGTGCTGCTCGACGTCTTGAGTGTCATCGCCTACGTACCTTTCAGCTTCATGTCCCTCTTCGTTCTGCTGATTTCTTTCGTTTTCGTGGCCACTTCTGAGCCCAGTTTCGGCAACTTTGACGCATTCAGATTGGAGCTTGCGCGCCGCGGGATGAGATGCGGAGAGAAGATCCCTGACAGCTCCTCGTTCGCACCAATAGATGAGGTCTGAGCCTGGTGCCCTTCGCTCGTCCTCCGACGCGTCTGCGGAGGAGAATTTGCGAAGGTTTCAATATGCCGGTCGCGATCCTCGGCTCAAATCGCCTTTCGGGTTTTCATGGCGGTGATTTCGACTTATAATATGCCCCTGCAGAGACTGGCCACGAAGGGGATATGGTCGACCGCCGGTTGAAGGCTCTGCGGGAAGTCTGCGTTTGGCTCAATGGGCATTCCGGATAATATCGGACCCTACAGGATCATCCGCGAGATAGGCCGCGGCCCTCTCGGCACGGTGTATCTCGCCGCGCATCCCACCCTCGGAACCGAGGTCGCCCTGAAAACCCTGTACCCCGATCCGTCCATGCCCCCCACCGCCCCGGAGCTTATCGAGGCACGCGCACGGTTCAGAGACGATGGGCAGGCTGTCTTGCGATTCAGCGGGCCCGGAATCGTCGGATTTCATGAGTTCAACGCTGTCGAGGAGACCGGGGTTCTGTACATCGCAATGGAGTACTGCGAGAAGGGCTCGCTTGCCGACCTTCTGAGGACCTCGGGCAAGCTCGGGTACCCTCGGGCCCGTCCGATATTTCTCCGCATCGCGACCTCGCTCCAATTTGTCCATTCAAGAGGTTCGTCGCATCGCAATCTCAAGCCGTCGAACGTCCTGTTCTCGACCGAGGGGGTTGTGCTCACCGATTTCGGCATTTCGAAGGAAGTCGAGGATACGATCCGCACGAATCCCGCGGAATTGGCTGCGAGCCTGGCTTACGAGTCCCCGGAAGCACTCGAACGCAAGGAAATGGATCAGCGCTCCGATGTTCACGCGCTCGGACTTCTCATGTACGAGACGCTGACGGGGGAAAATCCGTTTCGGGACATCGCGACGAAGCGAACGGTCAGAAAGGTTCTTGAGTACGATCCGCCGGAACTGCCGCCGGACAGCGCTCCCGAGGCGGTCAGGGTGTTCGTGCTGCACGCGCTCAGCAAAGAGCCAGCGGACCGTCCACCGGACTGGGACGATCTGATGGAATCTCTGCAGGAAGGCCCGGCGGCCGCGGTACCGGCACCGCCCCCAGTTGCGCCCGAGAGACCCATCGAGATTGCCGCGAAAATCGAGCCGCCCAGACAAATGGAAGCTGCGACCGACGCGCAAGAGAAATCTGAGGCGGCCCCCCAGGAGGCTCGAAGGGTAAGCGAACCGCCCGAGATCCCCGAATCCAAGCAGGATCGACAGCCGGAGCGAAGACTTCCTCCCGAGATCCCCCCGCCTGAACCGCCTTCGGTCAAGCCGCCGGAGCCCGCGATAATGGCTCCGCCGGAGATACCGAAGCCGCCTCCCGTTACGCCACCGCCTCCGGTGTCCAGACAACGGAAACCGGAGCTGGTGCCGATCAAACCTAAACGCCGAAGAAAGAGGCGCTGGGTCCCGGTACTGCTGATTTTGCTCGGGGTGCTTGCTGCCGCGCTGGTTGCGCTCGCTTTGGTGAAAGGGTCGGCGCCTCCGGACTCGGAGGTCACCGACAAGCCGGGCTCCGAAGCTCTCCAGCAGGTATTCTATGGGGTGCCGGTCAAACTTGCGGGCCCGAGACCCGATTACAGCTATGCTTTGTCGATCGCCGAGTGCGACGTGAACGTCTCAGGCTTCGGACCCCCTCTCGCTGACACTGTTCAGGATCAGATACAGGCCGGCGTGGAGGTAGCTTCCCTTGGACCGGGCCTGAGCGATGTACCGATCAAGCTCACCACGCCCCTTCTTCCGGGTGTCGAATTCGACCCGTCGCCTGCCTCGACCGAAGTGATGGTAACGCAGCTTTTCACCGACGCGGTTTTTGAAGATATCACCGTCGAAGTGCGCGGCAGGAGCTCCTCCCTGGTCTATCGTACGTCCCCCGGTCGCTGCAATATTACCGCCAGCGGACCTCCCGATCTTGTGGCCGGCGATATCAGAGACCAGATCATTACCTACATCGATGTCTCCAGTCTGAGCACGGGCGACTACAACGTTCCACTGTCCGCAGATCTTCCCAACGGGCTGCTGCTCAGCTCCACCGAGCCGGAAACCATAAGCGTGTCAATCGCGACCCGTCCTCCGGAGCCCGAGCCGGTGTTTAGGTCGTTCGACAATATACAGATCATTCTCACGGGCCAGGGCAGCAGCTATCAGTACGTTATGTCGCAGCGAACATGCACGGTGACGATCTCGGGCGAGGAGAGCCGTGTCGACAATGTCTCGAGCGGCCAGATCAGTGCATCGGTCAATGTCACTGGGCTGGGACCCGGCGTTCACACGGTGAGGATATCTGCAAGCGGCCCGAGCGGGGTGACGGTATCGGGCAAGAGTCCGTCATCGATCCAGGTGACGATCACATCGCGCGGGTCCATCTGAGTCCGAAAGTCAAGGAGCGAAGGATGTGCAGATACTTTTCACTTGCGATCATCGCGCTTTTTCTCATGAGCACGGTTGTCAGGGCGGGTCCGTTCACTGATGTTCCCGACAGCGACCGGGATTCCCGCGCGATCGCCCGCATGGCGGATGAGGGGTTCATGGTCGGCAATCCGGACGGGAGTTTCGGACCGGACGTCCAGGTGAACCGCTACGAGCTCTGTATCATATTGGCCCGGGTTTGGGATTCCTGGCTCGTGCCGGCTTTCGAGGCGCGCGGAACCAGTATCCGCACGGCTGTGCAATTCCATCCCACGTTCTCAGACCTTCCGTACGATCACTGGGCTTATGATGCTGTTACGATAATGGCCGCGGAAGGAATCATCAACCCGGTCAATCCGGACAGAACCTACCTGGGCGAAGCCCTCGAAAATCGTCTGGAGCTTGCTTTCGTGCTCAACCGGATATGGGTGAGGGTTCAAACCGGTCTCGGCGAACAGGCCGATAGCTCCGGGTCGCGCTCATCGGCATTCAGCGATGTTCAGTACGGCTCGACCGGGTACGACGCGATAATGTCGGTGGCCGGCGAACGGTTCATGGTGGGCTACCCGGACGGGCTGTGGCACCCGGAATACATCGTCACCCGTCGAGACCTTGCCCTGGTACTCTCATCCTTCTTCGCGAAAGTGGACCCATTACTCAGGGCGTCCTCCATCATTGTCCAGCCTCCCGCATCCAATACCGGTCCTCCGCAGCGTCCGACCGAGAGCGGGATCGAAAGGCAAGACCCCCTGGAGGCGCCTCCAGCTCAAGACAGGAGGTCCGATCGATTTCCCGTCCCGGTACCTCCCTCGTCCGGCTGCGAGGGTGCGGATGAATCCGAACCCAACGACATCCCTGACGACGCCGATATTATCGAGACCCTCCAGATCCGCGGACGCATCTGCAGGAATGATGTCGACTGGTTCATCCTGAACGGCCAGGAAGGCTATAAGCCCGAAATCACTCTTACCTGCAATGCCGACTCGTGCGACATCGACCTTGAAGTGTTCTCGGGCGCCGATTATGTGGGCGTTCTCAATGCCACGGAAAGCTCCGATGCTTCCGAGTTCGATGTGCCGGGGAGCTGTTACCTGAGAGTCTATGCCTTCGATGGCGAAGGGGACTACACGATCGCGGTAAGGGCAACGGAGGAACCCATCGATTCCGCGCCGGCCCCGGTCTCGGCGGACAATCCCAGGGCGAGAATGGAAGCGTCGCTTGACGAGAGCATCTCTCTTATGTCCGACATGGGCTACGAAGCGTTGCAGTGGGACACCGGCCTTGTCAGCAGCGACCAGATGTGGACCTATTCATTTCCTGTCGAGCAAGGCCACAGCTACCTGATCCTTGCGAAAGGCGGCGACGACATCACCGATCTCGACCTGTACGTGTATCACGAGAAAGAGCACGAAGACGGCGAGCCCTTCATTTCCGACAGCCAGACGGATGCCGTGCCGGTGGTGGAATTCTCCGCGGACCGCAGCGAGACGGTCAAGGTCGATGTCTTGGCCTACGCGTTCGTGACCGGCGTGACTAAAGACTACTACTGCATACTCTTTTGCGAGAAGAAGCAGTGATTGCTCCTGCAGACTTCGGGAAAAGCTCAGGTGGTTGAGTTCGATCAGCGGGGCAGGCCGGAAAGCCTGCTCCACAAGACGAAGCGAGGGATGGTGCTGCCGATGACACGCGTCCGGAACCTTTTTCTGCCGTATGCACTCCTTGTCGGGTTTCTACCGCTTTCGATTGCGTCCGCGCAGGGCCCTTCATTTCCACAGATCACAGTAGGGACCTCGCAGGAAGCGGATTACTCCGATCTTCAGCAGGCGATCGACTCAGCGCCTGACGGAGCCACGCTGGTGATCGAACCCGGCAGTTACACAGCCGCGCCGTCGAGTTTTTCCGACCCCATGTGCGGGAACTGCCTCGATCCTGCAACACCGGTGGCCGCATCGACCGGTTTTGTCGTGAGGGGGAAATCGCTGACTATTCAGGGCTCGGGGATGGGCGAGACGGAGCTTGTCACGAACGCGGGCTACGGCATCTACATCGAGGACTGCCCGTCGGTGCGGATTCTCAACCTGGCGGTCACGGGTGGAACGAGAGACCAGGACGGGTCCGCGACATGCGCCGGGATTGTCGTCAGGCGCTCGACTGTCGAGGTCGCTCACTGCGAGATTCACGACAACCAGGGCGACTTCAGCGTCACGATCGCCGGAGTGGGGGGCGTGATGGGTCGCGAGGGCGCGCTCCTCCACATTCATCACAATCTCATCCACGACAACAGCTGGGACGGTGTCGCGCTTTATCGCGGCGCGGTCGCAAACATCCATGACAACGAGATTTTTGCCGGTCGTGGCGCAGGATGCGGCATCACATGGGACGCTCGGGCGACAATCGTCCGCAACGACATCCATGACTACTGGAAAGGGATCGGCTCATTCGGCAACACCCGTGTCGGCGTATACAACAACTTTGTGCACGACCTGAGGGGCTGGGGAATTGTCGCGACCGGGACGTCCGACATGATCTGCCGCAACAACACGGTCGTGAGGTGCGGGAATGTGGGCATCGCGGGATGGGAGCCGACCGCCTCGATTGAGATCGTCAACAACATCATCGCGTTCAACGGGACGGTCGATCAGTGGGTCGCGCCCCGCGTGGGCATCTGGATGAACTGCGTGCTCCCCAACTACGCGATCGAGAACAACTGCATCTTCGGCAATCACGACGCGCAGGTGGCGTACGGATACAAGGAATTCGATGACGGGACGTGGGGATTTTCGCGGGTAGTTGATTTCAACGGCCATTTCGGGAACATCGGGGTCGATCCGATGCTTCTGGACTACGGATTCCGGCTGCAAACGCCCAGTCCCTGCGTCGACGCGGGCGATCCCGAGGCTCTGGATCCCGATGCGACGAGGTCGGACATCGGCGCAACAGGCGGCCCGTACGGGTGGATTTGACCGCATGTAGCCCGGGAACCCATTTCCACGCACACCTTGAATCCCGGCGACGCCTTGAGGAAATGGGTTCCCGGGACGAACTATAATACCCAAACCCGGGAACCTGTTTCCATGAGGGTAGTGAGTCAGCCTGAGCCTTGACATTGGAAACAGGTTCCCGGGCTACTTCCTCTGCATTCGGCGGAACGGAGGAGCATTCATGTCTGACAGGAAGTTCGACATAGCGATTCTGGGGGGCGGTCCGGGCGGATATACCGCGGCGATAAGGGCCGCACAGCTCGGCATGTCCGTCGCGCTGGTCGAGAAAGACAACCTCGGGGGCACGTGTCTCAACATCGGTTGTATCCCCACGAAGGCTCTCGTACATGCCGCGTCTCTGTGCGAGGAAATCCGGAACGCGAAAACCTTCGGCGTTACGGCATCCGAGATCGTCGCGGACTGGCCCGGCATCCAGAAGCACAAGCATCGATGCGTTCTGAAGTTGCGCAAGGGCGTCGAGAACCTCATGAAAAAGAACCGCATCGAGGTTTTCGCGGGACGCGGCAGGTTGAAAAGCCCGAACATGATAGATGTCGACGGCATTCCACTTCTCGCCAATAACATCATCCTTGCTCCCGGCTCCTACCCGAGATCACTTCCGTCTCTGCCCATCGACGGCGACAGGATCATCACGTCCGATCACGCTCTCTCTCTGGATAAGCTTCCTGCTCAGATTCTGGTGGTTGGGGCCGGGGGTATCGGCTGCGAGTTCGCCTACTTCATGTCGGCGCTGGGTGTCGAGGTGACGATGGTCGAATTCCTGGACCACGCGATTCCGATGGAGGATGAGGATGTCTCGGTTGAATTCGAAGCGGCGTTGAGGCGCAGGAAAATCGGTCTGCACACGAAGTGCTCAGTCGAGAGTGTTGAGGTCGGCGAGTGGAGGGTGACGTCCAGGGTCAAGCCGCGAGATGGCGGCGATGAGTTCGAAATAGAAACCGACAAGGTGCTTGTGTCGGTGGGTCGCGGACCCGCCACGTCCGACTGCGGATTCGAGCAAGTCGGCATTCCGATGGAGAAGGGCTTTGTCATGGTCGACGAATTCAAGAGGACCGGGGTGGGAAAGGTATTCGCGATCGGCGACGCGATCGGCGGATTGATGCTGGCCCACAAAGCATCCGCCGAGGGGATTTTCGTGGCGGAGACAATCGCGGGAATCGACCGAAAACCTCTCGCGATGGAGAACATCCCCAGAGCCACCTACTCAAGGCCCGAGGTCGGAAGTGTCGGGTTGAACGAGAATGCTGCCAGGGAAAAATACGGCACTGGATTGCGAGTGGTGAAATTCCCGTTTTCTGCGTGCGGCAAGGCGGTAGTGATGGGTGAGGGAAGCGGCTTCGTGAAGCTGATATCGGCTGGGGATGATGGAAAGCTCGTCGGGGCGCACGCGATAGGTCCGTCGGCAACCGACATTATCTCGACCGCCGCGACAGCAATCAGCCTCGGGGCCACATCGCTTCAGTTCGCGCACGTGGTCCAGGCGCACCCGACGCTTCCCGAGGTCTGGCACGAGGCGGCGCACGCACTGATCGACGGCCCGATCAATTTCTGACGGTTTCAATCGAGGAAATGCGCGTGGACCCGATCGTCGTATCCGGCGATCTCGGCCTCTACCATCGAGCGTTCCTTCTCTGTGAGGTCGCTCCCCAGCACCAGCCTGAACCTGTGGAGTCCTACCGAATCGCGATATGTCACGCCGGCAAGGACGAGTCGGGGCATCTCGAACTCGAAGGGGTCAAGTCGAGAGCGGTCCGCGAAAAGAACCAGAAGCCTCTCCCCGATGACAAGCGCCAAATCGGTTTTTCCAGGCGATCCCTCTCCGCGCAAAACGCGGATTTGCTCGAAGACATTCCCAGGGCAGCCGCAGCCCAGCTCCTTCTCCACGAACGAGCGCACTTTCCCGGTGAATGCCTCAAGATCGTTCAGGAAGGTTTCGATCCTGCTCATGATCTCTGATCACGTCTCATGGCGTCGCTGAACAGCTTGATTGCCAGCGCGACAAGCGCGCCTATCAAAATCGCCATGGCGATCGGCGGAAAAACGTCAAGATAAATCCCGAAGATCAAAATGGTGACAGCGAACGCCAGCGCTATTCCGAAGAGGACATACCATGTGAGCGTTCTCATATCGTTCTTTTTCTTATTCGGGTCCATTTCTTCTAGCCGCCGCGCATGATGCCCCACAGGCTCGAATTCTGCAGCTCCATCGTGTGCTGATTCGCATAATCAACAAACCAGTGCAGATAGACCACAATGCCGTAGATGACTATCCCGAAAATCGCCAAGAGCCGGCTGGCAAAAGGACGTCTGGGCCGCAAGTATATGACAATGAAAGCCGCCAGCGTGTTCGCCAGAAGCTTAAGATATACGAAAAGGACTTCCCTGTCGTCCAGAAGCCTGACGAACAACGGGTTGAGCTCGCCCGCCTCCTCATGATGCATGAGGGTCCAGGTCAGGTCAACGATCATGAGGATGTACATCAACAGAATGTCCATCGACCCGCCTCATTGCCCGGGCTCGGCCCCGAGGTTCTCAAGATGCTGTAAGGCCTCCCCGTGAAACTGCTCCCGCTGAGATGTGATGAACTTCGGACCCATCGTCTGGGGCGCGATCTCGTAGATGACCTCGAATAGTCTCCAGAAGCGTATCGCTCGGTCTTTGTCTCCCAGACGCTCATAGCACAGGGCGATCAGACGATAGCTCTCAAGGTGAGACGAATCGCTCGCGATTGCCCGCTTCAGAAAATATATCGCGTCCTTGTACTTGGCATTGTCCCCGTCCTGCCTCGCCCGCAGGTACTGCAGGTCTGCGGTCCGATAGTAGAGCTGCGCGTTGTACGGAATCTGACCGCAGGCTGTCGAGAATATGCGGTAACTCTCGTCGAACAAGGACTCCAGTTTGTCTTTTGAGTCCAGGTACTTCAAAGCTTCGTCGCGACCCTGTCCCGGAGGCGGCAGATTGTCCCGGCTTAGATTCGCTGCATCGAGCCCCGCAGCGCCCAGAGCGGCCTTGTCCTCCAATACTACCGCATTGACCTGGTTGACCTTGTCAATCAATACGTTGAGAAGCTGGAAGGTGACATCGATGTCGCCCGCAAACAGCTCAACCCCGGTCGTAAGCGCGTGCAGATACTCCTTCTCCATGCCGCTGGCCTGATACAGGTTCGCCAGACGCACCATCGCGCGCATCTGGCTCCGGCTCACCGCGCTTGCCTGACGCTGCTGGTAGGGTACCAGCCAGGGATTGGTGATGACGTCCTTCTCGCCCTGACACCCGGGCGAGATCGCCAGGAGCGCCGCCAACACAAGAATCGCGGCCGTACGCTTCTCGACCATGCCCTAAGTTTATCATGCCCAAGGCGGCAGCGCGAAACGTGCCTTGGCGGTGGGGAAACGGTTTAAGACCGATTGACCGGACAAGCGTCCTATCAGATACTATAATGTATGGCAAACATTCAAAGGAGGATTTCCTGGATGAAAAACATCTTCAACACGATCATCTTGTCGGCCTTTCTGGTTTTGCTCTCTCTGGCGCCTGCCATTGCCCAGGAGGGCGCGGACGAGGCCGAGCCGAACGACGAGATGGACAAGGCGGATTCCATCAGCGGCACGACGATCCAGGGCAAGGTCGGGGCGAAAAGTGATGAGGGCGACTGGTACAAGCTGCAGAACCAGGAGGGTTTCCATCCTTTCTTCACTCTCACCTACGACCAGGACAAGTGCGACATCGACATGGATATTCACAGCGAGGAAACACTTGTCGATTCCCTGACCAGCACTGAGTCGCCCGACACTCTGGCGACCTATGTCGGCGGCGCCTGCTATCTCCACGTTTACTCCTCAAGCGGCCACGGGGACTACACGATCGACATCAAACCTCAGGTCGATCAGGGCCAGTCCGAGGTCGAGCCGAACGACACAGTGGACCTGGCCGATGCGATCGAGGGATACGAGATCTACGGCTATGCGTGTCCGGGCGACGACGACTGGTACATGCTGGACGGCTCCGAAGGCGAAAACCCCACAATCTCACTCGACTACGATCTGAAAACATGCGACATAGACCTCGAGGTCTATTCAGACGAGGAAATGGCGGGTGAGCTGACGGCGACCGAGCCCCCGGATTCCGACGATTTCAAGGTCCCGGGCACGTGCTACATCCACGTGTGGGCGTTTGACGGGGAGGGCTACTACACGGTGATCGTTGAGCCGTCGGGCGACTGACACGCAGCCATTCCGCGCCAATTCAGTCCTCTGGAAGTTCTCACTCCTTGTGGGGAGAAAGCCGCTCTTCTCCTCCGGGGCCGGTGCCTGTACCCAATGCCCTATATTAGTGCTCTTACCTGCTGTTTCCGACCCGCCTTATAGGGTTGTGAGGCGGATGCTGCTGTGGTAGACTTCAGTTGTGCAGCCCGGCTTAGGCCGGGTATTTTGAGCATGCTCGATTCTGCCTTGTCTGATGAGAGGTATTCCCCATGACAAAGGATAAGAGGTTTTCGGCGCTGACCACTTACCCGACCCTTACGATACTGGCGATTCTGCTTCTCATGGGAGCAGCCTCCTGCGGGGGCGGCGGACACAACGCGACCGCTCCGCCCATCGAGAAGCCGTCCCTTCAGAGCTTCAACTTCCAGCCGGGCCACAACATTGTGGGGGCGTTCTCCATCGATTTCGACCCGGTCTCATGGACCGTGGTAGTGAGACCCGACAGGTCGGCGGCGGTGCATCTCGACCTGAGCGGCTATCTGAATCACCAGAACTGCCCGGTCGGAGGGTGTCTTAGGCTGAAGATCACCGGCTATGATGCCCTTCGCTACGTGTATTTCGTGGACATGGACCTTGTTAACCCCACCCAATACACTGCATACGACGTGAGGATCATCTTCTCGTGGCTGCCGAAGAATGAGGAAACCGGCGCGGCCTGGGAAGTGGCCAATGCCGACAGCTACACGGACATATACGACACCGACCCGGACTGGTCTGAAACAGAGCAGTGGCTCAACCCGTTTATTGCATTTGAGAAAGAGGACTCCACCAGGAAGTTCCTTCCCGATCCAGACGGAAGCGGTCCGGCGATTTATTCCGACAAGGAGAAGCTGGAGATACGGGTACCGCCGGGATCGGGATATGCGACGGTGAAGGCCATTGTCGACGAGTGCTTTTTTGACGGCAGTGTGCCGACGCACTGCAAGGAGCCGTACCAGGTTGTGAAGATGTGGCAGACCGATCCTCTTCCGCCGGGCAATACCGACCCGACATCGACCGTCCTGTTTGAGTGCATAGTCGCTGACTGGCAGCAGGCTATCCCGGACGAGGGCATCGAAGGTGTTTCCGTCTATGTCCCCGAAATTCTGGATGTGAGCACGGATGGGTGGGTGGAAATGCACGAATGGCCCACAACCGGCTCGGACGCGTGGCCTCCGGGCGACGGTGTTCCTCCTTTCGATGAGGATGAAATCAATTTCATTATGGAGTTCGGAAACTACGACAGGAGCACCCTCCGCAAGTTCTGGTGCAACATCGCAAACGACCGGGAAGTGAACTCGGGTCTGTACGACGCTATCGTGAAAGCGGAGAGCGTCGATACCGTCCAGGGCTACGACACGATGTACCATCGCTACAAGTTCAAGGTCGACACGGGCGGCTCCGGAGGCGATCCTGAGAAGAGACTGATGATAGTGTTCGCGAGTTATCGTAACGGCTCCAACTCCGACATCTACGCGTACCACATAAAGACTTCCGAGGTGTACCGTCTCACTAACGACGGAATCCACGGGTCCGATGAGCTCGAGCCGTGCATCAATACCGCCGGCGACAAGATCGCTTTCATTACCAACGCCAACATCGGCGGGGCGGGCACCAAGGGCAATTTCGATATCCGCGTTCTGGACTTGCAGTTCACCGCAGGCGGAGTACCGATCGAAGCCGCCGGCGACAACACCGGCGCCTGGCAGCCGTTCGCCGTGACCGTCTCCGAGGAACGCATGCCCGACTTCGACTATAACGGCACCACGATAGCCTACTGCGCCAATACCCAGGGGCAGTACGAAATCTACACGAAACTGGTCGGCGGAGGCGGCGAGTTCAGGGTGACCTACAACTACGCTGCCGATGAAGCCCCGAACTGGGATCGCTCTAACAGCGCCGGTCAATGGCTTTACTTCCAGTCCAATCGCTCGGGCGGCGGCAATTACGAAATCTACGGGCTCAACCCGCAGATGAAAGAGGGGAGCGGGAACCACCCGACCCGCTACACGTTCGATACGGCGTTCGACGGCTACCCGTCCAGCCGCGGCGAGGGCGGACAAGGCCTCGCGTGGCAAAGCGAGCGCTTCGGCAATCCCGACGTCCTCTTCACCGACTTCGTCAACGATACGAAGGACCTGACTGCCATGGAGAACCAGACGCCGCTCGACGGGTACCCGTCATTCTCGAAGGACGGTATGTGGGTCGCGTTTATGTCCGACCGCGCCGACGGCAACATGGACATCTGGAAGGTGACCACCGAGCCCAACAACCCGGTGCGCATCACCAACCACGAGATGCCCGACCTCGACCCCTGCTACGGCGGCGGATAAGCTATTCAGTACGGGAGAATCGGGTCAGTCAAGGAATGACGTCTACTTGACAACCAGACAAAAATGTGGTATATGATATTTGTCCTGCCCTTTTCCACCGCACCATTTTTGCGGAGGGCGGGGCTTTTTTTTCATCTCCCGTGCCATGAAAAGAGGTCGAATTTCTTTCCCCACCTTCTTGTGCTAGGGGTGCCGGGGCGCTCCCAATTCGGGTCCCTTGGGTCTTTCATCCACGGAACGTCCGGCGGGCCCCAGGTTTGCCCCACACGCCTCCAGTTCCAGAAGTTCCGTAGTCCTAGTTTCGTCATCATCAGCTCGCAAACCGCGTTCTTGATGGGGCAGGTCGTATGCGAAGGAAACTCAAACAGGGTGAACCTGTTGATCGTGGAACTAAGCAGAAGATCAGCCAGTTGCAGCAGGTCGTCCTTGAAGGAAGCTCTCTCCTCACAGTCAATCACTGCTGGGTGTTCCTGGAAGTAGCCGAAGCGGTTTCTCAGAGCCTTCTGGCCCAATGATTGGGTATCTAAGATGACTTTGACCCCGGAAGCCTCACCGACATAGTCCCTAAGGAAGATGTCTAACATGAGCCTGTAGAAGTACGTGTAACACGCGTTATGCGGCTCTTGGCCGCCCTTACCCCAGTAAGACCAATCAAGATCCGCTGTCCTTAGAACGAGCGCAAAGAAGCCGATTCGATCGTTTGCGAAGTACCAATCGAAAAGGTCCTTGCAGAACGGGATCTTGTACCTTAGGTTATATTTGTATTCGAAGTTGACAAAGAAATGATGCTTTTCCCGCAGCAGCCTGATTGACAATCTCACTGCTGCCAACTCCGAGTCAGGTATTGCCAGCCCTCCCAACCCGAAATAGGGAGTCTGTCTCCGCCCGGGATAGACGAGCCCCGCTTCATCTGAAAACATCAGCATCAGGATTCCTTTCCGGGGTTGTAAGGGCGGTACAATGAGCACCGGTCCATGTCTCTCCTTAACAACACGCTTCCCTTCTCACTAGCGCTCGAATGTAGAAGAAGTCCTCCACTGGTAATATGCGCATTATAACAGATTCACCGCAGTTGCCAGCCCCCTTCTACAACAGCCTTCTCTGTATCCAGCTTGAGCCGAGGTCGAGCAGGGTTACGGTCACGAGTATGAGAATGAACGCGGTCGATACCAGCGTGTAGTGGAACCAGTTGATCTCCGACTGCAGAAACACGCCTATGCCGCCCGCGCCGACGAAGCCGAGGATCATGCTCATACGCACGTTGATGTCCCATCTGTAGATCGAGTACGCGAGGAAGAGGGGGCCTATCTGCGGGACGACTCCGAACGCGACGACCTGCATCCATCCAGCACCGGTCGCCTGCAATGCCTCGATCGGGCCGCGATCCACGTTCTCTAGCGCCTCAGCGAACAGCCGTCCCACCATCCCTATTGAGTGGAACCCCAGAGCCATCACTCCCGCTGCAGGTCCGACCCCGACGATCACGGTGAAAATCAGGGCCACAACAAGGGCGGGTATCGCGGAGAGAAAATTGAACGTGAATCGCACGATTCCGTAGAGGGTCAGGCCGAGGGGGCTTATGCCGATTATGTTGCGTGCGGCGAGGAAAGAGAGCGGGAAAGCGATCACCACTGCAATGAGTGTCCCGAGAAGTGCGATCTCGATGGTCTCGAGCATGTCCGGGACGAGAATGTTCAGTGTTCGCCTGGAGAAGTCGGGACGTATCAGCCCGCCCTGACGCCGCGTGACCGGCTCTTTTCTTCCGTCCACCATGCGGGTGACCGTTACCCTTCCGCCTTCCACTTCCCTTGTGAGGGGTCTAAGGTTGCCCGCGACGATGTTGAGTGCGGCGTCCCATCGATAGTCCGGGGTCTGGATTATCACGCGGCCTTGACGGTCGCGGGTGACTTCGGCCACCTCGGTATCGTGCGCGGACCATCCGAGGACTGCGAGCATGACGATGGTCGCGGGGATGAGCCAGTATCGCGGCCCGGGTCGCTTCAGCTCGGGGTATCGTGAGAGTATCTCTTTCATGGATGACATGGCGGGAATGATGATACCCCAGAGGGCCGGTAGCAGCCACTTTTCGAGGACGACATTTTTCCGGTAGCTGCTATCCTTGCCGCGAGCGAAGCGAGCGGTAAGGTAGCTGCTACCGGGGCCAGGCCTCTACGCCGGTAGCAGCTACTTTTCGAGGACGACATTTTTCCGGTAGCTGCTATCCTTGCCGCGAGCGAAGCGAGCGGTAAGGTAGCTGCTACCGGGGCCAGGCCTCTACGCCGGTAGCAGCTACTTTTCGAGGACGAAAAGGTAGCAGCTACCGGCACAGCTCCGGTACAGCTCCGGCACCAGCCCCAATGGCCTTGTTGAAAACCGGTCTGCATGTTAGCATCGAGGTCGCGTGAAAAGGCGGTGGTTAATGAGGACTGAGAGAATCGTGCAGGCGGGTGCGATTTTCGGGGTGTATATCGCGATCTCGATTCTGACCTGCACTCTTGCGACCCCGGTGCGGGGACAGGAGCCCGTGCAGGACATGTACGCGCAGGGCTTTGCTCGGGAGATTCCTCTCGATTCGTCGGATCGCCTTAACGCCATCAAGTATTTGCAGTGCAGGATTGTTCAGCCTGACGAGGGAGGTCGCTATTTCGTGCGCAGCGTGAAGGTGCTTATTCCGGAGGGAGGCGAGGAGGGAGTGTTTTCGTACATGGTGACGTTTCAGGGAAGCGTGCCCGAAAACAAGGCGTACGATGTTGGGGATTTTTACTCGGTGTGTGGGTACTACCTGGTTCAGCTGACAAGGTCTGGCGACGAATTCACCTTGGTAGACGAAATCGATCTCACGCCCCGCGAGCTGGCGGACCGTCTGACCGTTCTGAAGGTCCCGGCGCCACCCGAAATCACATCCGATCCGGCCAGACTTGATTTCACGGACGCGATTTTCGACGCAAGCGATCCCTCGATAGCGGAATGGCGAAATCAACTGGCCGAGACCGTTACGCCTCGTTGGGATTGGCGCGACATGACCGGCGATGGGATTCTCGACTGCATCCTCGACATCGAGGGCTTCGAGTCCCGCCCGACAAGCTACTATCTCGTCCTCGTAACCGTCAGCGACGGATTCATCGAGGGGTTCCGGTCATGGGGCTACGACACCGATTTCAGCGAGATGGAGCGGGACGGGACGATGGTGGTGAGGGCAGATCGCTATTCGCTGAACTCCGCCGGCGACTTCCTTCCGTCATGGCGCGAGTACTACATCTGGAACGGCAGCCGCTATATCCTGGCGAACCTGAATTTCGCGGATGAATATTCGGAGCTTGTGTCCCCGCTGCTACAGCTCGCTTCCGACAGCCTAGCCGCGGAGACCGACCCTCAGTCAAGGTGGGCGGGCATGCCGAGGTTCCGCATAAACCTGGCCCGATTCTCCGAGAGCCTGGGAATGCCGTCCGTTTTCTATTTCAACCTGGCGCGAGTAGAGGAGTATCAGAACCAGAGCGCCGAATCGTTGGAGTGGTGGCGGACGCTTCGCGAGTATCTGGACGGGGAATACGACAGCGAGTCTCAGGTCGACGTGGATGAGATCGACCCGGCCCTGCAGGATTGGGCTCCGATCTACAGGGAATGGCGCGATGAGCTGTATTCCGCGGCCGAAGCCGCCTTGGAGGATGAATAGGCTCAGTTGGCAGTTCGATCCGGGGTGGCGCCCATACGCCCCGCGACCAGCGGGGCGGATGGGTGTCTTATCTTGTGGAAGCGAGCCACCCATCCGTCCGCCCCTCGAAGAACTCGGGGCGTACGTATGGGCGCCACAAAAGTCCGCTCCAAAGGATGAATCTGAACAGTGAAAGGGCTAAAGCTCCAGGAATCCCGAGCGTTTGCCTTTCTTTCCGGGTTTTTGAGTGGTTTGCTGCGGCATGGGGGGCGAAGATCTCTTTGCGGTGGACGAAGAGGATCGCGGTACGCTGAACTCCTGCGCCGCGGCGCGCTTGCCGGTCGAGACGGTCCTAGTGGGTTTCTCCCCGACAAAGATTGCCTTCAGAAAGGGGACTTTCATCGCGCCGAATCCGAGCGCGACACCCATCGCGCTCCCGACATAGTCCACGCCGAAGCCGGTCGCGGGGAAAAGGATCATAAAGAGGATCTCAACGGCGCAGAGGAAGAGGATTATATATATCACCGGTGAAGGAAACAGTCCGAATACCCAGAACGGATCGCGGGGCCAGTTCGACCCGTACGCTATCATGACCGCGAATATCGCCGCGCTGGTCGTGGACGCCGGGATCACACTTATCTGAGGGATCGGCAACCTGAGAAGGAATGAGAGCACTGTCGCAAGCAGCGCGATGCTGAGGTAGTACCTGATAAAACGACTGCTGCCCCATTCGCGCTCAACCTTCGGCCCGAACACGAGAAGGTAGAACATGTGAAAGAAAAACACCCAGATCTGACACGGGCAGATCGTTCCAAACCAGGGTGCCGTGAGAATCTGCCATATGCTGCCGGAAGCGACCGCAGAGGGTGTGAGGTAGAGGGAGGCGACAATGGGGCCCAGCGGAGTCGACGAGAGACGGGTCAGGATTGAGAACACCGCCACAAGCCAGCAGACGGTGAGGATAACGAGGAGCCGCTTGGTCCATGTTGCACCCTGGGTCCATCCGCCGTGCATGCCGAGGCGGTACGTCTGCTCGTATTGCCTGTGGTGCTCCAATTGCGGCTGGTAGGTCACGGCCTTATCCTATCATGCAAGGTGTTGAACCGCCAAATCGACCACGTAGCATGCGCATCCGGAGGCTGTCGAAAAAGTCCTAGACAAGCACAGCCCGCCATTCATTCGGCATCACGTAGGGGCACGGCATGCCGTGCCCCTGCAAATCGGACTTTTTCAACAGCCACAAGATGCGCATGCTACCGCAAAAATCCCGATGATCCCGTCCCGATGACTGCGATTTCGCCTTCCATGTGATATATTGTTTGTAGGATACCATCTTGGCGGCGCGCAGGAGAGGAGGTGCCGGATGTCTATCGAACACGACCTTTCTCCATCGGATCGAGAGAGAGTCCGTGAAACCCTCGCGCGCCTCTCCAACCGAATCAATCGCGACATGACCCTTGCCTCCCTTCTGGACGAATGGAGGCGGTTCGTTGTTTCGATCATCCAGGGCTATTGCTGGGCGATGGAGACTTACAACCATGACCTCGCCGTGCGCGACATCATCGAGGAGATCAGCGAGTCCCTCTCAATGGCGGGCCGCCGGACAATCGAGCTGGCCATAAGAGAAACGGACCAGGATTTCATACATGCCACGTGGGATCCCGATCAACCGTCCAACATCGATCAGCACCCCCACGAAATCGGATGGTGGCAGTTCAGGATTCCCAGGAAACCCCAGGGGAAGCTCCTCGAGGATCTGAGGAAGCTGGGTCACGTGTACAACCGGTCGCCGGAAAAGGACCGCTCTCCGGCACACAAATCAAACGACATCAAGAGCCTTCGTTTGCCATCTCAAGGTACGTTCGCGCCCGGGGATTCTCAGGCTCCACCAGTACCATCCGACTGAAATAGTCCCGGGCGTAGGTCTTTCCCCCCTTCAATAACGCATCGGTGCCGTAGAAGAGGAGCATCTCCGCGGTTCGCCACTTGATATCCTCCTCGGGCGGCCACAGCTTCACTTTCCGCTTCCCGATCGCCTCGGGAGCCATCTGTGTGTAACGTGAATTCCTCTCGTAGTAGCCCCATCTGTAACGGGTCGGGAGCGCGGCTTCGTACTTGGCGACCCCCGTCTGTTCAGTCAATTCATCCGACGTTTCGGCAAGACCGGCGACCCGGTCCGGGGGGACGAGGGCGAAGACGATGCCTCTCCGGACGAAGATGTATCGCCGGAGCTCCTCATTTTGGAGGAACTGCGAGTTGAAAAATGTCATGTCTATCTCGCGCGACGGGTCGGCTCGCGACACTCTCACAAGGGCCGAGGTCATCGCCTTGCTGATGTCCCCAAGCTCGCTTAAGCTCTCGAGCTCGCCGGACCATCCGACCAGCCTGACATCGCGACGATACCCGTCCCCGCCGACGGAACTGTCGGGATGCACGTTGTGCATGTACCAGAATGCGTAAAGCTCGTCCCCGGCGACGACAAGAACCGAATTCTCGGGGCAGGAATCGAGCGCATTCAGGATATACTCGTGCGCCAACGTATTGTGAGACTTGTCGGTGTAGGGAAAGTTGGTTACCCCGACCAGAGCGATCGTCGAGATCCCGATCGCGAGGACAGCGATGTCGATAATGCGGGCGGATTTGCCCAGAGTCTCGAGCCAGTCCATGATCCGTGCGATTCCGAGTCCGATGAAGACAGCCCACAGGATTTCCAGCGGAAGCATCAGGCCCGGCCCGGCCGTCTCAAGGTTGTACCTTGGCGCGTTGAGGATGTCGCCCGACGGGTAGAAATGCACAAGCAGGAAGTAGACGAAGAAAGCGACAATCAGAAGCACCCAGTTGGAAACGGCGGTCGGATTCGCGCCCGCTTCCTTGCCGTTCGGCGACCGATTCCTGATCCCATAGCCCAGCGCAAGGCCCACAAGACCCGCCAGCACAAACAGCCACCCGAAATCATCCCGCACAAGCCTTCCGTAGAACGCGAGGATGTCCGATGTGCCGGTGACATCTCCCCTGAGCATGTCGGAGGCGTGAGTGTACTGTCTTTGCCGCCCGTAGATGGTTCTGAAAACGTAGTTGAAAAAAAACCGGGACGGAGAATCCGTCTTGTACTGGACCGTCGGTGAGCCCTGCTGATCTTCGCTATAGAGCTGAGCGTACTCGCTTTCCGACACGAACTTGATCGGACCCTCGGGGGTTTTGTATCGCACAAGCGGGAGGTAGACGAAAGGAGTGAGTCCGAGAGCGAACAGGAGCGCAAACGCGACCCATTGTTTCGCGGTGAATCGAAGCGAGCGGTTCATCAGCAGGAAAACGAGCACGGCCGGGAGGAACATGAGGACAATCTGATGGTGCGAGATGCCGATGCCGATGAGGAAGGCCAGGATGTATGGGTCCCAGCGACGCCTGTCCTGCACCCATCGCACAGCCATGAGGAGAATGAGAAGGATGAGCATCGCCGAGAGCGTGTCGTTCTCGCAGATCTCCGCGTGCCACCAGAACACCCTGCTGAACGCAAGCGCGCCTGAGGCCAGCAGGGCAACAATGGGTCTCTTTGTCAGCCTGTTGACCAGTGCAAATAACGCTGCCAGCGCGCCGAGTGCGAACAACGCCGACAGGACGTTCGCTCGCCATGCCGGGAGGCTGAACGATGCGGTCTGTATCCAGACGGGAGGAATGGGAAGGCGCTCGATGATCCCCACGAGGACCGTGTAGAGCGGGTAGCCCGGCGGATGCGCTACTCCCCAGATCCATCCCGCGGTCTGGTAGTCGCCTGTGTCGCCGAGCACCACGGTTGGCGCGAGTCCCTTGATGTAGACAATGAGGGGGACCAGGAGGAATATGTACCACCGGCGCATCTGCACCTCGCTTGGGGGGAATCAATCGCCTCTCATGTTGCGCGAAGAGAATAGCCCGAAGGCGGGTCTTTTCGCAACCCGGTTCCCCCCTCCCGATGTGGGGGAGGTGTTCCGCCTGCCGTCCATGCGGCATCAAGAAGTGGCAGGCTCGAAAGCCTGCCCCACAAAATGCTTTTTCAATTGCACGCTGACGGGTGTACTATTTGTCGGTTGACCATGACTATGCGCAAGACGTTTTTTTTCCTGTTAGTAGCCCTGATCATTCTCGCCGGGTGCGGAGGGGGCGGGAATCCGGTCCACCCGCCGGACTACGACACCGACATCCCGCAGTCACAGGAGGACTACTGGATACGGACGGCCTACGACTTCGGGCTGCATCTGATCCTTCATCGCCCCGCGGATTCGTCGCCGTCGAAACGATATCCGGGCCTGATCCTCATACCGGGAGCGCTGCAGTCCGGCGATGTGTGGCACTCCCGCAACCGAAAATCGAATGCCTGGGAGTTTGTCGACGAGGGGATGATCGTTCTTCTGTACGATGCGCGAGGTCGGGGATATTCCGGGGGCACGGAGGATTACGACGGTCCGATCCAGCAGGATGATTTGAAAATTGTCATCGAGTGGCTTAACAAGCGTCCGGACGTTCTCCCCGGCACAGTGGGCATCGGAACTTCGAGCTGGGGAATCACCGTCGCCGCAGGGACGCTCGGGAGATACCCGGACGTGCCGGTGGAATTCCTGGTCGATCTCGAAGGCGCTCACGATCGCTATGTCATGACCCAGTGGGACGATCCCAAATGGGTGAATATTCTGGACGGTCACGGCACATGGGACGAGGAATTCTGGAAGGACAGGGAGGCGATCAAGTACATAGGGGACATAACCTGTCCGTACTACCGCATCCAGTCCAGTTACGATCACGCGCTTGACCGGTTTTACGTGGACCATGCGATCGCGATGGTCGACGCTGCGGTCGAGGGGAAGAGTCCGTTTGTCCAGTTGAACGACATGGAGCCGAACCAGCTCTATGATGTCGAGCATGCGGACAAGTATCACTGGTACAAGATCAGCCAGGTCGACTTGATGTTCTTCGACACTATTCTTCGCGCGATGGGTCTTCCGACCGAATAGCCGACCCTGACCGGAAGACACAGATGCTGTCGGGATGTGGGGCAGGCTTTCCAGACTGCCATCTATAAGGCATCCGGGAACGGCAGGCTGGAAAGCCTGCTCCACAAGAAATAGCAACTGAATCGGGGAAATCTACCGAGCGGTGGCGATAAGCGCCTGGAACTCCGGATCGTTCCTGAGCGCCTCGTTTGTGATCTTCTCGCCGATCCCCCAGCTCTTGAGCGGGAGATCGTAGTTGGAGCATTTTCTCAGGAATTCCAGTGCCGCTTCGCGGTCGCCGAGGGCCGCGTACACGAGGAACAGGCAGTACGTGTTTCTTCTGATGTCATGGCCCATACGAAGGTTGGCCTTCGCAGCGCGAGCCGCCCTCTCCAGATTCTTCAAGACCTCGCCGCCGGGTCTACCCATTCCCCTGTAGGCTCTGGCGAGGTTGAAGTAGCTGAATGCGTATGACGGCTGCTTGTCGATCGCGCGTGTCAGCAGCTCGACGGACTTGGCGTAGTTTTGACGGTTGATCTGGATCGAAGCCTGGTTGTTGAGGGCGTTGGCGAAATCGGGCTTCTGATCGACCGCGACCGAATAGCTGTGAGCCGCCTCGTCTTCCTCGTCCATGTAGAAAAGCGCGTTGCCCTTGTTGTAGTAGGCGTGCGGGTTGATGGGCTGCAACTGGATCGCCTTGTCGTAGTCGCCGGCGGCGGTGTTGAACTGGCCGAGCTCGTAGTACGCCTCGCCCTTCTGCATGTAGGCGTGCGGATCGTCCGGATTGAGCTCGACCGCCCTCTCGAAATCGCGGGCTGCACCGACAAGGTCGTTCTCCATCAGCTTTATGCGTCCGGCCAGGATGAAGAGGCTCTTGTCCGTCGGGAAGCGCTCCATCGCCTCGCCAAGAATCCGCTTGCGCTCCTCGCCGTCGAGGTACGACAGGAACTGCAGGTACAAATTCAGCGGAACGTCCTGACCGGTCCTCAGGATTTCCGTGGCGATCGCCTCGCGGTGGAGAACGATCTCCCTGATCAGCCTGGTTATGAGTCCTTCCGCGTCGCCCGGCTGATAGACTATCACCTGCTCCTCGACCAGGCCGGGGAGGACGGAGAGATAGTTGAGCCTGGGCTGAGGAGCTTTCTGGACCGATTCGTCCTTTCGTTCCTTTTCGGAGTAGAGGGATCGGACATCGATGTCGGCGTTCTGGCTCTTCATTACGATCAGGGGTTTGGAGAGCGAGACCGCGAGACCGTACTCGAATGATACCGCGGGGGTCAGGCCGTCCAGGATGATGATGACGAAGATGGCACCCTTGATCGTGTCGACGAGCCTGTTGCGATAGTCCGAGTCTCTCGCGAGCTGGTCGTTGGAAACCACGGTGAAGCCGAACCGCTCACGCATGGCGTTCCGAATCACATCGACCGGGTTGTCCAGGCGGCCTTCAAGGCCCGCATGGATCATGTAGACGCTCATCCCGCCGATCATCTGCGGTTCGCGCCTTGTGACGGCATCTCGGAACGCTCCGCCAAAAGGACCTCCAGCCATGCGTGTCCTCCATCGGGCTCACCCTTTCACTATTTGAGCCCTGCTATTATGATACATTATAGCAGAAACTTAATTTCCTCAGTACAGGCAGCATGCTAAAATCGCTCGGGTTTGATTGCGCCCGTACTATCACGTATTATAGATCGTGCTGAATACGTCTCTTTTTTCATGCAGAGTGTTGATTAGGGGCCTCCTGCCGGAGCCCTGAAGTCCTCAAATCCCTTCAATTCTAAACTAATATGACCGAAACACAGCCTACCATCCGCTTCAAATCGTCCCGCTTCGGCGACCTGGAAATCCCCGAGGAAAAGGTCATTCGCGTCCCGGACGGGATAATCGGATTCCAGGAATTCAAGCGCTACGTGCTGCTGGACCCGACCGGCGGGGAGTCCCTTTTTCTCTGGCTCCACTGCGTGGACGATCCCGATCTGGCTTTCGTGATCGCCGATCCGCTGGCTTTCGTGCCCGGCTACCGCATCGACTCGTCCGAGCCCGACATCGATCGCCTGAACGTCGCCCAGAAGCCCGCCCCCGCACTCTTCGTGATCGTCACGGTCCCCCCCGACGATCCCGACAAGATCAACGCCAATCTCATCGCGCCCCTGCTCTATTTCGAGTCGGACAACTCGCTGTACCAGATCATCCTTGAGAACGCCGACTGGCCCCTCAGGTATTTCCTTCTGGGGGAAGGAAGATCGGACCCCGGCGCCACTGGGACCGACGCCGCTCCGTCCGGGGGGGTGCTCTGATGCTTGTGCTTTCCCGGAAAAAAGATGAGAAGGTGGTCATCGGGGGCAACATCGAAGTGATCATCGTCGATGTGAGGGGGGACACGGTGAAGATCGGAATATCGGCGCCGGGGGATGTCAAGATTTATCGGGGCGAGCTTCTCGACGCGATACGACAGGCGAACATCGAAGCTGCCATGCAGCCCGCGCCCGACCTGGATGCCATCGCGAAGAAGCTGAAACCAAAAAAGTAGGACGAGGTCCCGTCGGCTGTCCCCCGCAACCATCTTAGTCCGACAGCCTTTCCCCAAACGGATATTAAAGGTGATTATGAGTATCGACCTGGACCTGACGATTTCCGATCTCATAACCAGACTGCTGTGCAGCCTGGTCATCGGAATTTTCATCGGGCTTGAGCGCGAGATGCAGCACAAGGCCGCCGGACTGAGGACATCGGTCCTGATCTGCCTGGGCTCCACCGTGTTCACAATCGCGTCGATCCAGTTCGGTACGTTGGGGGGACTTGCCGACCCGTCGCGAATCGCCGCGCAGATTGTCACCGGGATCGGTTTTCTCGGAGCCGGGACCATACTGCAGACAAGGGGAAGCGTTCACGGCCTGACCACCGCTGCGACGATATGGGTCATGGCTGCGCTGGGCCTGGCGGTCGGGCTGGGGCTGTACGCCCTCGGGTTCGGCAGCGCTATCGTCGCTCTCATTGTGCTGCACTCGTTCCAGGCTATCGAACATGCGGTACGGGGAAAGAAGTCCACCTGCACCTACACTCTCAAGCTGTCCGACACCGGACCGGCTCTCGTCCGCATCATGAAAGCCGTCCAGCAAAGCCCCGGCGAGGCCAAGCAACTCAGCATGGTCAACCGGCACGACTATTACGAGCTTGTCTTCAACTACACCGATGTCGATGAGGCCCACTGCACACTTGTCGACGAACTCTCCAAGACGCAGGGCGTTGTCGAGATAACCGCCGATCAGGGTAGGTAGCATGCGCATCCTGCGCATGGTTCTTACGTCCTGCACAAGAACCGCGTGCGGGACACACGCGCTACGTCACGCATCGGAGTCAATTGCCGGATGCCCCCCTTTCCCGCTGCCGTTGACTTAATACATCCGCTCCGGTAGTATTTTGGGTTCCCATCCAGGGAGGCTGGATTGGCCATCCCCCGTAAGTCGGGGCGCTAGGTTTGTTCTATTTATTTTAGTTCTCGCGAGGAGAGAGCCGCAGCACATGAAGGTCAAACTATCTCTGAAGGAATTCACCCGGCACCTGCAGGTCGCCATGCGCGCCATCGCCGCAAGGCCTACGCTGCCTATACTCAACTACATGCTCATCGAGGCCGAGCACGGCAAGGTCACCTTGACCGGCTACGACATGGAGATGGGCATCAGGGTGAGGTTCAAAGCCGATGTCATCGAGGACGGTGGCGTCGCGGTGAAGGCCAAGACCCTGAACGAGATCGTCTCGCAGATGCCCGACGAGGATGTCGAGCTTGAATTCAACGAGATCTCCCGCATAAGCCTTCGCGGCGGACGGAGCGAGTTCACTCTGGTCGGGAAGCCCGGCGCCGAATATCCAAGGCTGCCGGACGTCGGCGACGAAGAGGAAGTGCTGACGCTGCCGATCGATCGGTTCATGACCAACCTCAAGAGAACCATATTCGCCAGCAGCATGGACATGCCCAAGAACTACACGTCCGGCATTCTCCTGAACCTCAAGGAGGGCATGCTGCAGATTGTCGCGACCGACGGGCGCCGACTCGCGCTGGTGACCGACAAGCTCGAGACGCGCGAGGTGGGCGAGAGAGCGGTCCTGATTCCGTCGAAGACAATGAACGAGCTGGCCAGGATTCTGGGCATGGGCTGGAAGGGCGATCTCGAGCTGCATCTCGCCGAGAACCTCGCAATGTTCAAACTTGGCGAGGAGGGCGAGGTCGAGATTATCACGCATTTGCTCGACACGCCGTATCCCGACTATGAGAAAGTCATCCCCGAGAAGTCGGAGGGGATTCTCACGGTCGAAAGGGAGCGTTTGATCGGATGCCTCAGGCAGGTGGGGATCCTTGCGAGGCAGCAGGACGGGCGCGACATGGCGGTCCTCGAAAGCGATGACGACCATCTCAAGATCAGCTCCAAGGCCGAGAGCGAGGGCAAGGCGGAAGTCAGCGTGCCGATAGATCGAGACGGCGACAAGCTGAAGGTCGCGTTCAATTACCAGTACCTTCTCGATCCGCTGCTCGCGCTCGACGACGACAAGGTGACCCTGTCCTATTCGGGATCGCTTGAGCCCGGCATCCTGAGAATTCCGTCCGACGACAGCTACACGTACGTGGTGATGCCGGTCCGTCTGCCCGAGTGACAATCGCTTTGAAAGAAGAGACCACACCCCGGCGATGTCCGGGGTTTTCCTCACCCCCCTTCCCCCTCTCCATCCGCCGCGGCGGATGGAGAGGGGGATTTGGGGGTGAGGTCCGGATTCCCCTCAGTCTTGCCTACATGCCGGGGATTGTGATATTACGGCTACATGTTCTACCCCTGTTTCAAGGGAAAAACGGCTCTGATAACCGGCGGAACCCGCGGGATCGGAAGAGAGACGG
>CAYGZQ010000001.1:135937-139891 GCA_964354375.1 uncultured Planctomycetota bacterium | reverse complement strand
CGCATGCGACGACTTCGACGGTCGAGGTTAGGTACGCGCGGCACGATTCCGCGGACAACGATCAGACATGGCATGGTCCGTACTCGCTTGAGAGCGGGTCGGGATGGGGGGCGTTCGACGGCTGGTTTGTCAGTCTCGATGTTGGCGTCGTGGCCGGGATCGGAGTAAACCCCGAGAGATATGTCGGCTTCGCATATACCGGTATTTTCCCTCAAGGGAGCGGCGACTGGCAGGGTTTCCGGCCCATCGTCGGCTGGTGGAACATAGAGAGCGGAGAGGACGACGATTCCCATCCACCCCTGGTGCGTCTCATTGTGACAGAAGTTGCCGGCTATGAGGAGCAGGTCTTCAATCCATTCGCCGAGAATGACCCCAACAAATACGACGCAGGTCTGATTCATGTCGATATTCCGTGCGATAGCGCGACGGAGCACGGAGCCGCGGTCGTGTTTGTGCAGGACACCTGCGACCCGTACACGGGAGTGTATGGTGTCTACGGCATCAGCTCGCTCGACTACAGCGCCTACACATGGTTAAGCGACCCAGGTGAGGAAGGGGATTTCGATCAAGGGACTTGGCCATCACTCGCCGTTGACAACTCAGACGGGGACACCGCATCGGTCACATTTATGGGAACCGACACCGAATCGGATTGGGAGACCTTCGCGAATCTCTGGTCCATCGACATCGCAGGGAGCATTGTGGAAGCAACCGATGTTGATCCTGCTGCGGAGGGGTATTTCAGTATGGACATCAACGATTTCATGCTTCACGACTGGGGGACCACATCGAGCCTTGTCGGCGAAACCGGCGGTGGTGACAGCGTTTACTGGACCGCCTGGTCGGACCGAATGGGTGCATCCGAACCCCACCTTGTGAAGGGCTGCCGCGGCTACGCCGAGGAGTGATTGGCGTGAACGCGGCAATGAATGCCTCATGCGAGTAGCGCTCATTTGTCTGTGTCCTGATGCAATGAACAGTAACATGCCCTCCTCCGGGAGGGCGTTTCTCATGTGCCCAGAGATCCTTTCACACGCTGCAGCGATTCGGTTGACCCACTGGGGCAAATCTATCTCAATTCAGTGCCAGCGTCGCAAACGGCATCTTAGGTGTTCAGAACACCCCCCACGCAAGCGATAATACTAATGGTGATTAAGTCACGATAAGGGTCCGCACTCTCTGAGGCGGCTCGTATCGTATATGCTCAAACCCTAAACCTCCCGTCGGAGGACGCAGCCATGTCGAACCTGAGACCTTTCATAATTGCCTTCGCCTTCGCGATCATCGCGGTTGTCCTGGTGTACGTCTACATCCAGAACATCCAGAATAAGACGACAACCACCGAGATCAAGATGGCTCCGATCGCTCGGGCCACGGTGGATATCCAGCCCAGAACGACGATCAAGTCGGACATGATCGAGGAAGTGGAGGTGCCCGAAAGCCTTGTGACCGCGGACAATGTCACCGAGATGGACGAGATCATCGGCAAGGTTTCGGTCACGGCTATCTACAAAAACCAGCCCCTCCTGAACCAGATGTTCCGCGAGGAGACCGAGATGGAGGACCTCGCCCGCCGGCTCAACGAAGGTGAGCGAGCCGTCACGGTCGGCGTTACCGAGGTGAGCGGCCTCGGCGGGAACCTGGCGGTCGGCGACAAGGTCGACGTGCTGGTCACTGTTCTGAACAACGAAGAGGTCGGGGTGGCCAGTACTTTCACCGTCCTGAGGAACATCGATGTAATGGCAGTCGGCCAGGACATCGGCTTCACTGAAGGGGGAGAGCAGGGGATGACGGCGACACCCATCTCGAAATCGGTGACTTTGAGGGTGCTTCCGTCGCAGGCGGAGATTCTCGCCCTCGCGACCGAGATCGGCTCTCTTCGCCTGGCTCTGAGGGATCCGGACGATGAGTTTGCGCCGGCCACCGAGGGTACAGCGCTGACGGAATTCACCAAGTACACGCCGACGCGGAAGGATCTCGAGGAAATGGCGAAACAGGCGCGGGACGAAACCGAAGCCGCCAGGGAAAGAGAAAACCAGGCGAGGATAGCCGCGATACAGGCGCAGGTGGCAGCCGGAAACGCGGTCGGGCCGGAATTCCTAGGCCCGGAGGTCGGAGAGCTTCCGCCGATGGGTCCTCCGCCCATACTTGTTGAGGTTATCCTGGGCGGAGAAAGCCAGATAGTCCAGCTGCAGCGACCCCAGATGGAAGAGTAGTCGATGTCCGTTGTTTCAGGGCATCGATCTCTTTCCATGTATGCAAAGTTTAAGCCTGATTAAGCGACATTTAATTAGAACAGGGTGACTGTCCTGAAGTCTCACATCCAACGTCAAGGTGGGCATGAACCAATGAAACTGCCAGGAAAAATCCCTCTTAGATTCCTAGGGGCGACATTGACTTTCCTCATCTGCATCTCCCAGGGAGTGCTGGGCAACCCGGGCTCGTCCCGGATTACCGGCATCGATGTGCGCGCCGAAAACAATGAGATCGAGCTCAAGGTGGACGGAGCCATAGAGTACGGCTACTTCCCTCTCTCCGATCCCGACAGGCTCGTGTTCGATTTCCCGGGCGCCACTCTCGATGTCGGCAATGGGGAGTTGCTGACGCAGGAAGTGGAAGCGACCTGCTTCAGGGAGGTCCGGGTCAGCCAGTTCTCGACGGATCCGCGGATCTCGAGGCTCGTGCTGATACTCGCTCAGCCGTCGGAAGCGCTGGTCACTTTCGACCCGAACTCGGGCAAGCTGCTTATCCAGGTGAAAGCGACGAACGGCGGGACGGCGCCTTCAAACGGTCCCAGAACCGAGGCGGTCAATCTGCTTTTCACTGCGACACCCCCGAACGAGATTGCTTCGAGCGCGCCCGTGACGACCTCAACAACGACTCTGATCGACCCCTCGCAGGCGTTTGTCCTGACAAAGACCGCAAGTGAAGTGATTATCGCGTTCCCGCATCTCTCGATCGAGAGCATCCAGGTCACCCAACTCAGATTTCCGGATCGGCTGCACATACGGATGTTCACCGGAGGGACTATCGGGGACGCTCGCCCGCGGTTCGATATTCTCGACCGCGGCAATATCTGGAACAACATCGCGAAGCAGTGGACAAGCTACCTGGACAGGGACGGGCTCGGCGTTGTCGATCTGACGATTTACCTCTACAGAAATGCGGCATACACTCAGACCATAAGGCCGGATGGAGTCCCGGAAGTGAGGATATTCGCCGGGGAGTCCGGGCTGATACAGCCGGGCAACGCGAGCGTGACGAACCCCGTGGTGGAAGTTGAGGTCGATGGCTACCCACAGGAGACGGCGGAAACCGTTGAGGAGCAAACAGACGCCGAAATTCCTGCGGAGGTGCAGGTGTTCTCCGGCGAGGGGACTGAGGAATCTCAGAGCCCGATTCAGATGACGGACACGGTCGAGACCGTGGAAGTGATCGAGAATGGTACCCTGGTGACCGGGATCCCCCAGGGAGCAATCCAAGAGGACCCGACGACGATTGCTCAGACCGGCTTCCTGCATTCCACGGAGCTCCCCACTCTGCCCGCGACCATTGCGCAGGAGAACCTGCTTGCGGGGGGCGGCGGGGATTCGGAGCGTGAGCCCTTGTCCATGCGCGTGGGTGAGGTCGTAGTTGTGCGGGTGCGCGGCCTCGTACGCGCGTCGATGGGTAATCCCGCGGTGGCCACGCTGAATGTCATCAGCCAGGAGGAGATCCTGGTTACCGCCCTTGCTCCCGGGAACACTACCATGATGATCTGGGAAGATGGCGGGCGTCACAAAACCCGACAGGTTAGTGTGCTTGCAGCCACCGCTGCCCGAGAGGAGGAAATCGCTGAGCTTATCGGTGACGAGAGAATCTCCGTCAAGATCATCACCTCGGGCGACTCCGGAGGCACACCCGGGGTGGTTCTCGAAGGCGTCGTTCAGACGGAAGAGGAACGAGCCCGAGCCG
>CAYGZQ010000001.1:125162-135927 GCA_964354375.1 uncultured Planctomycetota bacterium | reverse complement strand
TCCCTGTACGCCGGCGAGCGAGTCACGAACCTGATCGAGGTGTCCGACCCGCGACAGGTGCTTGTTAAGGTAAGGGTCGTCGAGGTCGACAAGAGGGCGCTCGATGAACATCTGTCGCAGTTCTCCGCCGCCGCGAGAACCGACAACGACGACTTCACTGTCGGCATAATCACAAATCTGCTCGATCCGGCGAATCCCGGCGGAGGCCTGTTCGATTCGCGTGTCAGACCAGGCATCGTCAACGGCGAAGCGCAGGACATGGTCTTCGATCCGATCGATGTGGTGCTGAACGAGCTCGAGTCGAACCGGGAAGCGAATGTTCTGAGCGAGCCGAATGTGGTCTCTCTGAGCGGACATCCGGCGCATTTCAGAGTCGGCGGCGAGATTCCGTACACCTACCAGAACGAGAACGGCGTGACCGTGGTCGAATTCAAGGAATTCGGCATCTCGGTCGACATGACGCCCCTCGTCGACAGCCAGAACAACATCATGCTCAACGTGAAGCCGGTCGTGCGAACGATCGACATGGCCCTGGCGATAGCCGGAATCCCGGGCTTCCGAACGCGCGAAATGGACACAGTCGTGCAGCTCAGACCGGGTGAAACGCTTGTCATCGGCGGACTCATCCAGAACGAGATCACCAAGATCGTCAGCGAAGTGCCGATCCTGAGCCAGATTCCGATCCTGGGCGAGCTTTTCCGCAGCAAGAGATTCAATGAGGACAAGACCGAGCTCGTGATATTCCTGACGCCGTACGTGCTCGAAAATGCGGCGTCGAGCGTGGATCTGGTGGGAATTACGCCGGAAAGCTCGGCGCAGGAGTAAACGTCTCAGCCCTTAAAGGCCTGAACCCTTCAAGCGACCCCACCCGGGTCGCTTTTCAGTTGCGATTCAGGACAATCGTCCGACCAGTCGACTAACCGTCATTTAATCGCTATAATACCGACTGCCATGTGCTCTCGGATCGATGTCCGGGGTGCTTCGCATTGGGGGTCGGCCCGTCGGCCTACGGAGGGGCGGTCTACAACCTGAACGATACGCGATTCCGTCTGGGATCGCGTTTTCTTTTGCTCATCAAACAGTCTCGTGACGTGTCGCGCGTTGCACCCGGGCATGTCACGGGCCGCATCGGAGGACCAAGGTGGAGAAACTGTTCAAACTCAGCGAGAACAAAACCAATGTCCGCATCGAGACGATCGCCGGGATCACGACGTTTCTCACGATGAGCTACATCATCTTTGTCCAGCCGGCGATTCTGAGCATCCCGATGGTTTCCCAGTGGACGGGTGCCCCGACGGAGACTCCCGACTACTTCGGCAGCGTCTTCATGGCCACGTGCATAGCGTCGGCCGTGGCCACACTGCTTATGGCTTTTCTTGCCAACTACCCGATCGGTCTGGCCCCAGGTATGGGCGAGAACTTCTACTTCGCATTCACAGTCTGCGGAGCGGCCGCGATCGGCAAGCTTGGGTACTCGTGGGAGACCGCGCTTGCCGCCGTGTTCATTGCCGGGACAGCGTTCTTGATCCTGAGTCTCTTCAAGTTCCGGGAGACGGTGATGGATTCGATCCCGCAGGGATTGAAGCTGGCAATCGCCGGCGGCATCGGGTTGCTGATCGCCCTGGTCGGGCTTAACTATGCAGGGCTTGTCGAGAAGGACCCTGAAGGACCGCTGATGCGTTTAGGGGACCCCACAACCCCGTGGGCGTTGCTCGCGATTATCGGGCTTGTCGTCACAGGTGCCCTGATGGCGCGCAGGGTGCGCGGCGGGCTGCTGATAGGTATGGCCTTGATGGCGATAATCGGCCTGTTCATTCACGGGGGCGTGGTCCAGGGACAGGGCGGCAGCGACATGCTGGTCCGCTACCAGGGGGTTCTCAGCGCGCCGCCGTCAATGGCTCCCACGCTGCTTAAGCTCGATTTCAGCAAGATGCTGTCCGATCCCCGAGTCTGGGAAGTGGTGTTGATCTTCTTCCTGCTGGAAATGTTTGATACTGTGGGGACACTTGTGGGAGTGGGACACGCGGCGGGATTGCTGACACCCGAAGGCAAGCTCCCAAGAGCAGGACAGGCATTCATTGCCGATGCCGCTGCGACATCCGTCGGGGCACTCGCTGGAACATCGAGCGTTCAGAGCTACATCGAGTCCTCGACCGGTGTCGCCGAGGGCGGTCGAACCGGTCTGACCGCTGTGGTCGTTGCCATTTTCTTCATTCTTGCGATTTTCTTCTCGCCCCTGGTGAAGATGATCGGCGGGGGGTACACCACAGTATTCGATCCGGCGGGGCATCCGATAGTCACTATGTACCCGATTATCGCAGCGCCTTTGGTCATCGTTGGGAGCCTTATGATGAAGGGCTTACGAGACGTGGAGTGGGACGATCCGGCGACTGCCATCTCTGCGTTCCTCACAGTCATTATCATGCCGCTGGCGATGAGCATCGCGACCGGCATTGCGTTCGGGTTCATCGCGTATGTGGTTATCAAGCTCCTGAGCGGCAAGGCTCATCAGGTGCACTGGCTTCTCTACATTCTTGCGGTGGTCTTCATTTTGAGATACGCGCTCATACCGGTAGTATTTCCAGCACCGTCTGCCTAGGATATCGGGACCTTTGCCCTGATGCGCGTTCTCGTAACCGTGATCGGCGTAGCGGTAGTTACTGACCTTGAATCCCAATCATATTTCGTGGTATGTTCCGTTCTCCGGAGTAGAAGTGGGGAGTTATCGGCGGTCGTCGTGAAGAGAGCGGCAAGGTTTTCTGGACAGAGGAGCTCTTTCGCCCTTTTGCCAGGAATCAACTGCTCCCTGGCCGCCATTTTGGCATTGAGAAATGCGTAATTCGCAGTTCCGATGGATGAAGCCGATTTGAAAAACGGCGGTCCCGGGAGCGCATCCGGTGCGTCAAAGCCGGACCGAGAGGACTCCCGTCCCGACCCGCAATCGAGCCAGGACCAGGTACGCCCCGGCACGCCATGGGGTGTCGCAAGGCCGCATTACTATACGCACGCACGGCACGTCCTGCGCAGCCCGGAAGCGATCCGGTCGGCTTACGTTCATCTTGACCTCCCCGATCCCCTCAAACGACGTGTACTTGGCTTCCTGGGCAATTTCGGGAGTGGTAAAACCGAGGTCGCCATCAACTTTGCGCTTCAGCTGGGTCTGGCCGCAATCGAGAAGGACAGCGTAAGGGAGGGTACGGTAAGAGTCGTCGATCTGGACATCGTCAACCCGTACTTCAGGAGCCGTGAGGCCGCAGAGCCCCTGAGCGAGGCCGGTGTGGAGGTCGTTGCGCCCGCCGGGGACAAATTCTGGGCGGACCTGCCCGTGATTCTCCCGGAAATCAAGGGTCTTCTGAAACGCACCGACGGGACGCTTATCCTCGATGTGGGCGGGGACGATCTGGGCGCCAGGGTTCTCAGTCATCTCAAGGACGATTTTCCGCCCGGCGACTACACGCTCATGATGGTTGTCAACGCGAATCGTCCGTTCACGTCGGAGATTTCCGGCGCAAGGAAGGTCCTGTCTGAGCTTGAGGATGCCGCGGGGTTGAAAATGGGCGGGCTTGTCTCGAACACTCATCTGATGGACGAGACCGAGCCCGACGAGGTCCGCAGGGGTTACGAATTCGCCCGGAAAATGAGCGTCGAAACCGGCCTTCCGCTTCTCATTGTTGCAGCGGAGAGCCGCCTGATTGATGGCGGAAGCGGTCCGGGTTTGAGACCCGACGAATTCGGCTGTCCGCTTCTCCCGCTTTATCGTTTCATGCTGCCGCCCTGGCGGGTTGAGCGTGCGGGTCGGGATCGTTGAGATGTCTCTTTTGTGGAGCAGGCTTTCCAGCCCGCTGCTTCACCGGGGTAACGGATTGGACAAACGCCCCAGCATGAATCATAATGCGGCGTCCGTGGACGCAAGAGGTGTTGTGAGATGCCGATCATCAAGGTTCATCGGGAGGTCTGCAAGGGATGCGAGTTATGCAACTACGCGTGTCCTCAGCAGATCATCGGGATGAGCAAGGAGCTCAATAAGAAGGGGTATTTTTTCGCGGTGGTGAAGGACCCCGGACGATGCATCGGGTGCTGCATGTGCGCGATAACGTGTCCCGACGTGGCTATCGAGGTGGGGGTCCGGGGGACCCGGTACATGTTGTTCGAGTACTAGGGAGGATCACCAGAATGGCAAGGGTTTTGATGAAAGGAAATGAAGCCATCGGCGAGGCCGCGGTGCGAGCGGGCTGCCGCTTCTTCTTCGGATATCCGATAACCCCGCAGACCGAAATCGCGGAATATCTCGCCAAGCGGTTCCCGGAGGTCGGCGGGTATTTCATCCAGGCGGAAAGCGAAGTTGCGGCGAGCAACATGATATATGGAGCGGCATGCACCGGCACCAGAGTGTTCACTTCATCATCTTCGCCGGGGATCAGCCTCATGAGCGAAGGGATGAGCTACATAGCGGCGAGCGAGGTCCCGGCGGTCGTCGTAAATATCGTGCGAGCGGGCCCGGGACTCGGGGGAATCCTTCCCAGCCAGGGTGACTACTGGCAGGCGACCAGAGGGATGGGTCACGGCGATTTTCGACTTCTTGTCCTCGCTCCCGCGAGTGTGCAGGAGGCCGCCGATCTCGTCATGCTCGCCTTTGATCTTGCCGACAAATACACCAACCCAGTGATGATCATCGGTGACGGGATCATAGGCCAGATGATGGAGCCGGTGGAATTCAGGGACATGATTGATCCGGCGACCCTGCCTAAGAAGCCGTGGGCGCTCACGGGAGCGAAGGGTCGGGCCCCGAATATCATCACAAGCCTCTTCCTCGACCCCGTCGCGCTCGAAGCGCTGAACCAGCGGCTTCTGAAGAAATATCGCAGGATGGAGGCCGAGGAAAAGCGTTGGGAGGAATACAACGTCTCCGACGGAATGGAAGTGCTGGTGTTCGCCTGGGGCACGATGTCTCGTATCTCCAAGACGGCGATCGATGAGTTAAAGAACGAGGGCACGAAAGTCGGGTTGTTCAGACCGATCACGCTTTATCCTTTTCCTTATGAAGCCGCGAGAGAAGCGATAGGAAGGGCGAAGAAGATTATCAGCGTGGAGCTATCGACGGGACAGATGATTGACGATGTGAGGCTGGCGGCGTGGGGGAAAGACGTGGCGTTTTTCGGTCGCCAGGGAGGAATCGTACCGACGCCCGAAGAGGTCAAGCAGGAGTTTCTGAAGCTGATCGAGAGATGAGGAGCCAGTGATGATCCAGACGATATTCAGCCGACCGGAGTCCCTGCGCTATGTGTCGACGCACTACTGCCCGGGATGCACGCACGGGGTGATTCACAGGCTTGTGGCGGAGGTGCTCGACGAGCTGAACGTGAGAGAAAGGGCTGTGGGCATCGCCCCTGTCGGTTGCGCCGTCCTGGCCTACAACTACTTCAACTGCGACTTCGCCGAGGCTGCACACGGACGCGCTCCTGCGATGGCAACCGGCATGAAGCGGACGCATCCCGAGCTGATCGTGTTTACTTACCAGGGCGACGGCGACCTGGCGAGCATCGGGATGGCCGAGATCATTCACGCCGCCAATCGCGGCGAAAAAATCACCGTGATTTTCGTCAACAACGCCATATACGGGATGACGGGCGGCCAGATGGCGCCCACGACGATGCCGAACCAGAGGGCGACCACCTGTCCGTTCGGGCGGGATGTCAATTACGCCGGCTACCCGATCAGGATGGCCGACATCCTGAGCGGCCTGACTACTCCGTCCTACATCGTGCGCGTGAACGTCAACACGCCCTCGGGCATCCCGTTCGCCAAGCGTTGCCTGAGGAAGGCGTTTCAGTACCAGGTGGACGGCAGATGTTTCAGCCTCGTCGAATTCGTATCGACATGCCCGACCAACTGGGGGATGTCGCCCATAAAGGCCTGCGAATGGGCTTCGTCCGACATGATACCGTACTACCAATTGGGCGAATTCAAGACCCCGGATGATCCATTGCCTGAGGGGCTGAAAACCGACAAGGGTGATGATTGATGCATACGGAAGTCGTCATGGCGGGGTTCGGCGGCCAGGGCCTGCTCCTGATAGGTAAATTGCTGGCCGAGGCGAGCATGGACGAGGGTCGAGAGGTGAGCTGGCTTCCCAGCTACGGACCCGAGATGCGCGGCGGAACCGCCAACTGCACCGTTGTGGTCAGCGACAAGCCGGTCGCGAGCCCGGTCATCAATACTCCCTGGGCACTGGTGGCTATGAACCGCCCGTCGCTCGAGAGGTTCGGTCCCCAGGTGAAGCCGGGCGGCCTGATTATCATCAACTCAAGCATGATCGACATCGGCTCGGGCAGGAACGATGTAAAGGAAGTGAGGGTGGCGGCAAACGATGAAGCTCGTGCGCTCGGGACGGACAAGGCGGCGAACATGATCGTCCTGGGCGCGTATGTCGCGCTGACCGGCGTGTGTTCTCTGGATTCCATCATTAAATGGATGGAGCACCAGTTTGAATCGAAGGCCAAGGTGATCGATGTCAATCGCAAGGCACTGCAGCGCGGCTTTGAACTGGGCAAGGCCCAGGAGGTGAAGGCATGACCCTCACCAGGGCATCCGTGATCTCAACCGTCGATCAGATCTGCTCGGACTTCCCGGCGAAGGAGTCGAGCCTGATCGAAATTCTGCACGATATCTCTCGTGAGTTCAGGTATCTCCCCGCCGACGCGCTCAGGAGGGTGAGCGAGAATCTGGGAGTGCCGATCTCCAAAGTCTACGGGGTCGCCACTTTCTACAAGGGCTTCAGCCTCAAGCCTCGCGGGAAGAAACTCATCAGGGTCTGCAAGGGGACCGCGTGTCACGTTCGCGGCGCGGACAGGAACATCGACGAGATCGAGCGCCTCCTCGGAATTCATCCCGGCGAGACTTCGTCCGACCTCGAGTACACTCTGGAAATTGTGAATTGTGTCGGGGCCTGTGCGATGGCGCCTGTGGTCGTGGTGAACGATAAATACTATCGGAACGCGTCTCCGTCGGACATGCGCAGGATCGCCGGTATGGGCGGCGATGCCGATGAGGACAAGGACGAGGGAGGCGATGAGTGATGCGTCTCGATACCGTCAAGGACCTTGAGAAACGCCGGAAGCAGGCGATCAAGAACAAGGAATCGATTCCCAACACGATTCTCGTGTGCGCAGGGACCGGTTGTCTCGCGGGCGGATCAGCGGCGGTCGCCGACGAATTCACTAAGCAGCTGAAAAAGCACGGCATCGACGCGAAAGTGCAGCTCCAGGTCAAGAAAACCGGATGTCATGGCTTCTGCGAGAGAGGACCCATCGTGACATTCGTTCCCTCGGGCATTCTCTACCAGAAGGTCAAGCCCGCGCACGTCGAGGAGATCGTCGAGAAAACCGTCAAGAACGGCGAGATCGTCAAGAAACTCGTCTACAGGGATCCTTCCACCAAGCAGTATGTCGAGCTGTATAAGGAGATTCCGTTCTACAAGCACCAGACGCGCATTGCGCTGAGAAACATCGGTCAGATGGACCCGACATCGCTCGACGACTACCTTGCGAGAGGAGGTTTCAAGGGACTGGCCAAGGCTCTCGGGATGAAGCCGGAAGCCATACTGGATGAAATCGAAAGGAGCGGTCTGAGGGGACGCGGCGGCGGGGGTTTTCCGACGGCAAGGAAATGGCGGAGCGCGATCAATGCCCCCGGCGAGAAGAAGTACGTGATCTGCAACGGTGATGAAGGCGATCCGGGAGCGTTCATGGACCGCTCGATCATGGAGGGCGATCCGTTCGACGTTCTTGAGGGAATGATCATCGGCGCATGGGCGATCGGCAGCGATGAGGGTCACATTTATGTGCGGCAGGAGTACCCGCTGGCCGTGGTGCACCTCAGGAAGGCGATCGAGACGCTCCGGGAGGTCGGTCTGCTTGGCGAGAATATCCTCGGGAGCGGTCTGAATTTCGACATCACAATCGCGCGCGGCGGCGGCGCCTTCGTGTGCGGCGAGTCGTCGGCGCTGATGATGTCGGTCGCGGGCAAGGTCGGAGAGCCGAGAGCCAAGTACGTACACTCCACCGAGAGGGGCCTTTACGACCTTCCCACCGTCCTGAACAATGTGGAGACCTGGGTCAATGTGCCCGTGATTATCGAGAACGGCGGCGAATGGTTCGCGAAGTGCGGCACGGAGAAATCGAAGGGCACGAAGGCGTTCGCGCTGGTCGGCAGGGTCAACAACACCGGACTTGTCGAGGTGCCGATGGGCGTGACCCTTCGCGAGCTCATTTTCAACATAGGGGGCGGCATCCAGAGAAACCGGGAGTTCAAGGCTGTGCAGACGGGGGGACCGTCGGGAGGCTGCATCCCGAAAGAGCTACTCGACTTGCCGGTGGATTTCGACCGGCTGACGGAGCAGGGGAGCATGATGGGCTCCGGCGGCATGATCGTCATGGACGAGCGCACGTGCATGGTGGATGTCGCAAGATATTTTCTGAACTTCCTGATGGAGGAATCGTGCGGAAAATGCGTGCCGTGTCGCGAGGGTCTCAGGCAGCTCAAAGATCTGTACGACAGGATCGTCGAGGGTTACGGCACAATGGAGGACTTGAAGAAAATCGAGTGGCTGGCCGAAGACGTGAGGATCGCAAGCCTTTGCGCCCTCGGGAAATCGGCTCCAAACCCCGTGTTATCGACAATCAGGTTTTTCAGGGACGAGTACGAGGAGCACATCAATCTGAAACGCTGCAGGGCGGGGGTCTGCAAAGCCCTGACGAAGCTCGTCATCACGGATGACTGCATCGCGTGCGGGAAGTGCATCAAAGTCTGCCCAACCGATGCCATCAAGGGCGAAAAGAAGAAGGTTCACGTGCTTGACCAGGGCAAGTGCATCGTGTGCGGTTCCTGCGTGGAGATCTGCCCGGTCGATGTGATCCAGGTCGAGCCCGCGAGCAAAGCAGTGGAGGTGCCTTCCTGATGCCGGAGATAATCGTTGACGGAAGACGCTTAAAATGCGACGAAGGCGAGACAATCCTCGATGTATGCAGTCGCAATAAGATCAAGGTGCCGACGCTGTGTTACCACGAGGCGGTCGAGTCCTGGGGCGGATGCCGTTTGTGCATGGTCGAGATTTCTCATCCGAAATGGCCCGGCTGGAAAGACTGGGTCACCGCCTGCCTTTATCCGGTCAGGGACGGACTTGTCGTGGGGACCAACACTCCGAGAGTGAGGCGGCTCAGGGCGACGGTGCTGGATCTGCTCCTGGCGCGATGTCCGAATTCCGACGTGATCCGGAAGCTTGCGGCGGAGTACGGGATCGAGGAGACGAGCTACCAGCCTCGCGAGGACGGCGACAACTGCATTCTGTGCGGGCTGTGTGTGAGGGTCTGCGCCGAGGTTATCGGGGCGAACGCGATCGGCACCGCCGGTCGGGGAACATCCAAGGAGATCAGCGAGCCCTTAAAGGAGCCGCCGCCGGACTGCATCGGATGCGCGGCGTGCGCTTATGTCTGCCCCACGAGTGTCATCATGGTCCTGCAGTCTCGAACGCAGCGGATTATCTGGGATCGTTCCTTCGACATGGTCGTCTGCAAGCAGTGCGGGAAGTCGCACATCACCGTCGCGCAGAGGGACTGGCTGGTCAAGAGGAACGACCTTCCCGCCGACTACTATGATTTGTGCGACGAATGCAAGCGGAAGGTTGTCGCAAATACCCAGAAAAACCTCGCGTCGATGAAATATCCCGGGGAGGATGACCTGTTTGACATTGACTACATCTAGCGGGATTGCCATACACGTTCAAGGACCGGCGAGACGACGATGAAGCAACTTGTCATAAAACCCCAACTCTGCACCAACTGCCACATCTGTGAGCTCGCGTGCTCGTTCAAGCATTCGAGCGAGTTCAGCCTGGCATATTCGAGGGTGCGCACGATTTATCATCCTGAGGACGACCTCACTGTCCCCGAGATCTGCCTGCAGTGTGTCGATGCCGCCTGTATGAAATCGTGCCCGTCCAAGGCCATCTATGTGGACGATGAGTTGGGCTGCGTGCTGGTGAATTACAGCCGATGCGTGGGGTGCCTCAGCTGCGTCGGGGCTTGTCCGTTCGGCAACATGCTCCAGGACACACAGAAGATCGGTCATGTGTTCAAGTGCGATCTGTGCGGCGGCGACCCGGTCTGCGCGAGATTCTGCCCGACCGGCGCGCTGACCTATGTGGAGATCGGACCCCTCGCGGGAAGGCAGCAGATCGTGCTGGAAGAGGAAGAGGTCAAGGTTGGGTAGAGGGGATTCTGGGACAGACCGCGATATCGTGCAGCCTGGGAGCGGCTTTCGCGGGGATTTCAACAAGCAGGGACTGATAAGGCTCAAAGTCGAGGGTGATCTCAACCCTCCTTCCGCCAAATGTGATTACCAGCGGCACCCGTAACGTGTCGACCGCGTATGACTGCCCGTACGTCATCGGATAGTGAACGTCCATCGAATCCGGATTGGCGAAAAAAATCAAGGCGGTATCCCCATCAATCCGACACCAGAAGTCGGGGATCAACTCTCCCGTTACGAGCGGCGGCTTCAAGGGGAGCTTCTCGAAGTCTCTCACGATGCAGGGCAGGGAGGACAGTTCGGAAAGCTCTGCGTCATACGATCGCGATTTGATTTTTCCGGGCTGCAAAGGTTGCGTTCTAAGGCAGATGGGGAGGCCCAGTCGGGCGAGTCGGACAAGATAGGTCAGGACTTCCTCATCGATCCAGCGTGCGTCGATGTAGAGCGCATTGAATCGGCA
>CAYGZQ010000001.1:108844-125152 GCA_964354375.1 uncultured Planctomycetota bacterium | reverse complement strand
ATCGGCAATCGCCCACGCACAATTTCCCGCCGACGATATCGGCGCCCTTCAGAAAATGCCCGGAAATCCACTGCGGATGATAACCCTTCAGCGCCGCCGGAATTCTCGAGTATCTGAACTCCCAGAAGTAATGCGCGTCCGGAGAATTGTCGCCTTGGGGGAGCTCGTTCGCCATCCATGCGTCCTCAATGGGCAGGTAGACCGCGAGATCGGTGTATGGCTTGCCTCTCCTCATGAACGAGCACACTTTTTCCATGTATGCGTTGAACGGCCTGATTTCATCGGCGAATGGCGAATCCGGACCGACATGGACCGTTGCGTAGAACTCGTTCTCGGAGCCTTCCGGGTTATAGGGCATCCCGTGCCAGATGACGTGATTCACCCCATGCGCAAAGAGTGAATCAACGAGGAGCTTCATGTCCGCGACCTGCTCCTGTTTGATGTATGGAGCGGGGCCGGGACGCGGTCTCCATCCGTACAGGCACGTGAACGTTTCGCTCGACACAATCGGCTTGCCGGCGAGCGCCGCGGCGGACGCTGCGAGGCGCGCGAAATGGGGCTCGAAAAGGATGGCCTCCGTCTCCGGGATGTCGACGGAAGCGTAGGCCGCGAGGAGGTCTGTCGGCGCTCCGTGACATTGAACCCGCGATGCGGCCCCCAGATCGTGACAGATTGAGTTGAACGGTCTGTAGAATCCGTCGAGCACATATGCCGCGACGAGTTTCCGGTAGTCGTACCTGACGTCGGGATGCTCGTCGAGGTCGTCCATGTACTCCTCGATCGAGTAGCCGTAATTCGCTCTGAAAGCGTCGCCGAAGCCGCCTGTCCAGATTTTCCCGGTCTCCACCTCCCACGAATCGCAGAACAGGGCAGACCTGAATCCTTTCAATGCCTCTTTCAGAGCGGCCCCCATGACGCCGGAGTAGCGCGACAGGGCGTCGCGGTCGAGATGATTCAGGATGTGTCCGGGGGCTGATTCGAACGGCGTTTCCCACGACGCCCGCAGCCGCTGTTTCGAGAGGCCTCCGTAAACCTGCAATGCGTCCTCTTTCGGCACAATCGATCCGCCGAACGGCCACATCGTGCCGAAGGTGAAGTCGCAGCAGAGCCTGATTTCATCGCAGAACCGCTTCGCGTACGCGACTCTCTCCGACCATTCCGGGCTGAGCCAGCGGGGTCCGGGCTCGGAATCGGCAAGCGGATACACCCAGGCGATCTCGACCCCGCCGAAACCGTTCTGCTTGACCCATTCAAGCTGGCGGGCGATCTCGCGCTCGGTTATCGGTCCCGAAAACCACCACCATCTTGTGAAGGGTTTGGAGAAATGATAATGCGGCGACGTATCTTGCGAGGTCCGGGAGCACATGACGGACCGAAGTATAGCATCACGGGGTTGCGGAGTAGGGGCACGGCATGCCGTGCCCTACGAGTCAGGGCTGATCGCGCCCAGCCCGTCAGGCTGGGTCCACACAAACGCGCCTGTCTTATCGATATAGCCTTGCTTCCATATCAATGTCTGCCAGTCTTCGATCTCTACCTTGGCGAGACCGCCGGAGAAATCGTCTGCCAGGTCAAACTGCGCATTGATTACAAACTCGCCCGTATTGTCGATATAGCCCCAATCGCCTGTGTCTGACCCCCCGGTCAGAACCGCCGCAAGACCCTCGGAGAAGGACCATGCCCCATCGAACTGCGCGCTTATGACAGACGCGCCTGTATTGTCGATGTAACCCCATTTGCCTGTCTCCTCGTCACCGATCCTGACGGCCGCAAGACCCTCGGAGAAGGACCACGCGAGACCGAACTGCGGTTCCACGACAAATCCGCCTGCCTTGTCGATATAGCCCCACACGCCCGTGAACTCGTCGCCGATCCTGACGGCTGCAAGACCCTCGGAGAATACGTGCGCCCAACCGAATTGTGGGTTTATGACAAGCTTGCCTGTGTTGTCGATATAGCCCCAGTTGGCTGTCTCGCCGCTTGATATCAAAACGGCCGCCAGACCCTCGGAGAAGTCGCCGGCGTTGTCGTATCGTGGATCCACGACAAAGTCGCCTGTTTTGTCGATATAGCCCCACTTGCCATTCTCCCAACCCCCGGTCATAACAGCGGCGAGCCCCTCGGAGAAGGGATACGCATCGTCGAATTGCGGTTCTATGAAAAACTCACCTGTTTTGTCGATATAGCCCCACATGCCTGTCTCCCAATCCCCGGTCATTACGGCGGCGAGACCCTCTGAGAAGTCCCACGCCTCGGTGAACTGCGGGTTTACAGCATACTTGCCTGTCTTGTCGATATACCCGCAACCGACCTCACTGACCACAATCGCGAGACCCTCGGAGAAGCTGTATGCATCATCGAACTGCGGATCAATGATAAGCTCGCCTGTATTGTCGATGTAGCCCCATTTTTCATCCAGGCACACTGGATACAACAGAGGCTCGACCGCTTCGGACGTGACCGCCTCGTCTTGACTATCCTGCGCCTGCGAAGCATCTGTGCCGGTCGGCCAACCGAACAGCAAAGGAACGGCGAGCATCAATGTCGCTGCGATAAGTCTGGTTCTCATTCGATCTTTCCTCCATGCAATGCCGGCCCTGGACAAGACCCGACAGCTTTCATCGCCACACAGCATATCATGCGTCGACCGTACTCGACCAGTAGGGGCACGGCACGCCGTGCCCCTATGCGATGTGGGTGCCCTCCACAAACGAGTCCGCGAGTTTGTGGAGGTGTCCGACTGTCTCTTCTTCGTTATGGGGCCTCCACAAGCTCCGAAGACTCCGCTTGTGGAGGGCACCCGGGAAGACGGATATGTCCGGGCACAGCGTGCCGTGCCCCTGCGGGTTGCACGAGACAATACTGACCGGGCAGGGATGGGGTAACTCAGAGGATTCTCTTACTGAAGAAGATTGATGGCCCGAGACGAAATCTGGTCCACACTACCCGAGCGCCCTCGCTCCGTGTCCGCAGAAGCCTCCTGGGCCTGTTTTATGAGGCGCTCCGCGTCGGCCACATCTTTCGCGCGGGGAGTCGAGGATTCTTTCACTGCGGCGGCGACAGAATCGCGGACGTCTTTCTCGAGGCGTCCCCTGATATCGGCGGCTCTCGAGACGAAATCGCGCGTTCTCTGTGCGAAATCGTCCTGGGTCTCGCGCCGATCTCTCGCAGCGTTACGGACCTGCCGTGCATATTCATCGGTCTCCTTCGCCAGGTCGGGGGTGCGAAGGGTCTCTTCCCGGTTCGAGACTTTGAACTTCATCTCCCTTCCGTCAAGGAGATTTTGGTCCTCGTACCTGGCGTCGTTCTTTCGGCTCTCGAGCTGACCGAGGCGCTCCTCAAGCCGACGCTCCTGCGCTGCGACCTCCTTTGAGTCGCGGTCACGCGAGGCCTGGACGAGCTTCGCGTGAATTTGCCGTATTTCGCGAGTGTCCCTTTCCGCTGCGTTCGCGGTGCGCTCTGCGATCTGCAGGCGCGTGATCTCGGACTGGCGGTCGCGGATGCGCTGCGCGTCGGGGGAAAGCTCGACCCGTTCCGCTGCCGGTTTCGCCGCCTCTGTCGCGGGCTGAGGCGGCAGGTTCTCCGTCCTTGCGACCTCGTTCTTCTTGTCATCCGGCAGTGATGGTGGTAGCGGGGAAGATCCTATCGGCGGTATGGTCATAGGGTTTACCTCCATGTACACCCAATATGCACATTATAGCATCGTCTGCCCTAATGCAACAGCTCCGAGAGTCATTTCATAATAATATCGCCGGATTCCACTTTCGATGCAACAGCATCCTTTGCCCGGAGGAGAATACCCATCGGCATGGGCATGGCATGCCGTACCCCCACCTGAGATGACTAGTTGCGTATCATAGCTACGAGCTCCTCGCGGTTCGAGCCGGTTTCACGCAGATCGGCGAGCGCAAGCCCCGCCTTGTCTGCAAGTGCGCGGATCGTCGCTGCATCAAACAGGAAAAGATGATCCGCGGGCCCCACGGCCTCCCATGCTCCTCCGAGCTGTCGGGCGCGATCGGAACCGATATTCGGCGTCGCGATCGTGATTGTCCCGCCCGGCCGGCAGAGCCGAGCCATGTGCCGTATCGCCCCAAGCGGGTCGGGCATGTGCTCGAGGACATGCAGCGCCACTACGATGTCGAAGAGTTCATTCGGCTTGAAACCGTCCACACTTCTTGTGACTACGGGAAGGCGGAGCCGACTCCGGGCGAAGACGCTTGAACACCATCCGGGTTCGATGCCGGTGACTTCGTAGCCGACATCCCGCGCCGCCTGAACGAACGCGCCAGTGCCGCATCCCACGTCCAGCAGCCTCGCCCCAGGTCTGAGCAGCCCCAGTTCCGCGAGCAGATGCAGTTTCGGATCGATGTTGTCCCGGCGGTTCCCCGGGCTGAAACAGTCAGACCGGCGCTTCCTGTCAAACGTGTCCTTATATGCCCAGTATTGCATCAATAGGAATCTCATCGGCCGCCTGTATCGAGGATTAGCCCTCACGAGTCCGCATGAGGAGCACTTCACCATCGCCAGTCTGTCTTTCTTCCAAAGGAACTTCGAATCCGCAGTTCCGCAGATTGGGCAGGGAGGGTGCTCAACCGAAATCAACGCGAGCAATACAAGAAGGAGAAGCAGGCATGCTGCAGCAACAATGAGGACAGCGTCGAGAGAACCTAGCATAAGGCGCATTGAGTCGACGCCCGATGGTGCAAGGACAATCGGGACCATGATTGTGCGGGAGCACATTTCCCGGCCCTCAAGTCTGGGTGTCTTTACGGTGATTCCTCCTCCTCATGCCTATCCTGAATCATTACTATATGGGGTTTCTCACAAGAAGTCAACATCATGATCCACGACAGGCACTGTGGGTCGGCAATGTGGTAAAATCGCACGGGTAACGCCCCCGGAGGCCGTGATATGTCAAGAAAGCTCGACGAATATCCCGTGGATGCGCTCGATTCGCGATTTCCGCTCACCTCGCTGGAGCGTCACCTTCTGGACACCGGCGCGATCGATCGAGCCACCCTGCGCCGCATCCAGACCCAGGCCGTCGAAAGAGGGGTCTTCGCCGAGGAAGAGCTTCTGGAGAGCGGCCTCGTGGAAGAGGAGGCGATCCTGAAATTCCTGGCGGCCAAGCAGAATCTCCAGTACGTGATGCTGGACGACATCGAGCCGAATCCGGAAATCGTGACGATGCTCGAACAGGATTTCTGCGAGACTCACAATGTCTTTCCGATGAAGGTGGACGGTTCTTACATTCATGTTGCGATGTCCGAGCCGAAGAACATCGGGCTCAGGGACCAGATCCGCAGTGTCACCGGCCTTTCGGTCAAGGCGTATCTCGCCAGCAAGGGCAGCATCAAGAAGAAGATTTTCCTGTATCGCCCCCAGTACAGAAAGAAGATCATCGATGCGCTTCTGAAGTCGGTGGGGACGGACCAGGGCGTGGCTCTGACGAGGGAGCTTGGCATCGAGATCGAGGACCTGAGGAAACTGCCGGAGCAGACGGAGATCATCAGGCTGGTGAATTTGCTCGTCCTGCAGGCTTTGCAGGTGCACGCGTCCGACATTCATCTCATGCCGGGGGAGGACGCGATGCACGTGAGGTTCAGGGTGGACGGCGTATTGCAGGAGCTGGTCCAGCCGATCGCGCTGGAACGGTCCGAGCAGGTGGTGAACCGGATCAAAATCCTGTGCGATCTGGACATCACCGAAAGGCGCATGCCGCAGGACGGGCATTTCCGCATCGTGCTTGAGGGGCAGGAGATAGATTTCAGGGTTGTGACAAGCCCGACGATTCACGGCGAAAAAGCGGTGCTGAGGGTTCTGGACCGCGCATCCACCATCCTGGATATGCGTCATCTCGGCTTCGGACCGGACCTGATACGGATGTTCCGGAAGCATCTGACCAAACCGCACGGGATCATCATCATGACCGGTCCGACGGGATCAGGGAAAACCACCACCCTGTATTCCGCGCTGAAGATTCTAAATGCGAAAGAGAAGAACATCACGACGGTCGAGAACCCGATCGAGTACCGGATGGACGACATCACGCAGATACAGGTGCATCCCGAGATCGGGCTTACGTTCGCGCACAGCCTCAGATCGATTCTGCGCCAGGACCCGGATATCATCCTCATCGGCGAGATCCGCGATCTTGAAACGGCGGAGATCGCGATACGAGCGTCGCTTACCGGGCACCTCGTGTTCGCTACGCTGCATACGAACAACGCGGCGGGCGCGATAACAAGGCTCCTCGACATGGGAACCGAGCCCTACCTCCTGGCGAGCACGCTCAGATGCGTCCTGTCGCAGCGGCTCATTCGCACGATCTGCCGTCGCTGCTACACCGAGTATGTCCCCGACGAATCCGTGCTGCGGGAGATCAGACTGAACCTCCCCGAGACCAGGATGCCGAGCGAGGAGCCCATAAAGCTCGCGTACGGCAAGGGCTGCGAGCATTGCTTCAAGACCGGCTTTTACGGCAGGACGGCGATCGGGGAGCTTCTCGAAAACAACGATGAGATACGGGGTCTGACGGTCGATCGCGCGCACACGGTGAGAATCGAGGAGGCTGCGGTAAGGGGAGGCATGATTCCGATTCACAAGTCCGGAATGGTCAAGGTTCTTCAGCGAGAGACCACGCTCGAGGAAGTGACCTCACAGACCGATGTGCTCTAAGCGGAGATTGTTCCGGGCCCCCGGTTGAGGCCGAGCCGGATGGGAAGAAAAATATTCAGATTCGCGGCGTTTGCGATTCCCCTTGTTTTCGTCGCATTGTTAGTCGGCGCCTGTTTCGCGCCCTGCGAAGACTATCAGGGCCGATGCACGGTCTGCGGGTTGAGGGTGTATGAGAAGAGGGTCTCCTTCCTCAGCGAGCCGATACGACTGATACAGAAGACGAAACTGAGCCGGTTCTACGAGGAATCGGGACTTCCCGCGCACGAACATCGCTGGGAGTACATGGGTGGGACCGTGAAGACAAACCTGTACGGGTACCCGACAAGATACGAATTCGAGCGGTCCGATCCGCTGCTTCTGGTCCCCGACTATTTTCTGATAGAGGTTCTCAGGCGGCTTGAGTTCCGGGAGGCCCAGAAAGAGCTGTTGAGGGGCCTGAACTGCGATGATGAGGGCGTCAGGGAAACCGTACGGGAGCATCTGTATGCGGCATATCCGAATGGGATGGGCTCGTTCATGAGGTGGTGGGAGGAGTACATCACGGGCAGGCAAGGGCAGGTGCCGTCAGCCGTCCTGCCGGGCCCGATGCGGGAGAAGCGTCTGGAGGAAAGCGGGGAGTCCGCCGCAGGGAATCCTGATAAAACCGAGCTGTAATGGAACGATACTATTGCGTGGAACCTCCGCGTCTCCGACCGGAGCCCTGAACCTATGCCGCAGCCAAGGTACAAACAGTACGCAGTCCGCGAACCCAAGGAGAAAGTGGAGAAGTCCCCGGTCGGTCCCCGCCTGCGACGGTTGTTTATTGCAGTTCTGTCCCTCAGCATGCTGGTGATCGCCGGGATAAAGATCTCCCAGATGTTGCCCGTGAAAACCTCTCTGGACGGCACGTACTCGCCTCCGGAGAGCCGGAAGGAGATCGAGCAGTTCACCCGGGCGCGCTGGTTTCTTCATAAGGCTCATGCGGATCAGCTCACCGATGACCTGGCTTGGTTTCATCGGTGCGGCAAATCGCCTGCCCAGCGTGTGGAGGAGCTCGACAAGTCCGGTTTTCGTCCCTTCATTTTCGTGGACGAGAAGGATCAGGAAGTCGCGGTTCTCGATGTAGACGAGGACGCCGCATCGAATCCTCCAAATTTCCTTATGTATCTCATTCCGCCGAAAGGCACGAGCGCCGGTTTTGTCTCGCGCCGCAGTTTTCGCGCGACCAACATCTTCGGGGAGAGTCGGATCGAGGCGAGGGAGGAAAGGGTGTCGGTCAATCCGAAGGACGACACTTCTCTGCACGGCCAGTTCCTGTCGGAGACCCCCGGGCTCGATGACGAATACGTCTGCTACCTGTCCCAGGTCTGGGAGTCCGCCGCGGCACGCTATATCGAGCTCTACCAGAAGCCGCCGGAGAGCCTGGAAGGACTTCTCGAAGGGATCGGCCTGGTCCCGAACCCCGATTTCGTCTGGCCGTTCAAACCCAACGAGAAGCTCAGGGTCGATTGTGAGGGGGGACTGATCGACGGCAAAATCGTGTACTGGAGGGTTACGCTTGCGAGTGGTGAGACTCGCGGCCAGGCCAGGTACTGGGATCAGTATACTTCGTACAACGATCCCGACACGCCGGATGAGATAGTGACCCCCTCGATGACCTCCACGGTTGTGCCCCCCGAGCTGGTGCAGGGGACGTTCAAGGTCATGTTCAGCCTTGCGAGATTCAAGGCGCTTGCGGAATCGGCGGCGCCCGCTCCGGAAGAAGAGAACGCTTCCGGGTGACCGATCCCCCGCTTTTTCTGATATACTTCCGCCCTTGTTGAAACCCGTGCCGTGCCGCACGGGTCGGAGAGAATGTTGAACCCCTCAGAGCGCAAACCGATGTTCTACCATTACCTGGTGGCAGGTCTCGGGCTCGTACTTCTTGCCGTCGTGTGGGCGATGGGCTGGCTCACGGCACCGCCGGACCCGTTCGAGGGAAAGGAGCAAGCCGGTCTGTTGATGGTGCTTACAGCGCTTGTGCTCGGGGCCTGGAATCTTGTCAGCTGCGTGATCGCGGCCGGCTTCTTCCATGCGGCAAGCAAGCATCCCGCCAAGACGTTCTTCTCCTACCGGGCTGCGAGCCTGAGGCTCGTGTTCATGGGGGTATTGTTCGTTTTCCCGGTGCCGTTGATGACTCAGGTCCTGGGGGCCGATCCCAGGGGTCGGGCGCTCGCCCTGCTCGTGGTAGGGATCTCGATGGCGGGCATCGCTTTCGGTCGCGCGCGAATCAAGGTCATCGAAAAACGACTCATCGAGCTTGCAGAAGAGGAAGCTCCCCCGAAGCTGGCTCCGTTTCAGTAGACTTGAGAGGGAGTTTTCCCCGCTCGGGTGCGATTCTCCGAATCACGGAGGGGATCAGCGATGCTGAAAAGGGTACGCAGCGGAGGCGACGCTTTCGGAAAGGCACTATTAGATTTCCACAACACCGGCGAGGAGACGGTCTCGATCGTCAGGAGGATCGAGGACGGCAATTGTGAGGAGATGCCCTCGTCTCCCTATTTCAGAGCGTTCGATGAATGGAACCCGTTGGACAGGGCGCTCTCGGCGTGGATCGAGGGTCGAGTGCTCGATGTCGGGGTCGGGGCCGGTCGTCTGTCGCTGTACCTGCAGGAGAAGGGACATGAGGTCGTCGGCATCGACATATCGCCCGGAGCGTTGGAGGTCTCAAGAGCGCGCGGTGCAAAGGATGTGCGACAGCTCGACATCCTTGACGGAATTCTCGACTGCGAGAAATTCCACACCATCGCCCTGTTTGGCAACAACCTCGGGATAGCGGGCTTTCACGAGAATGTCGGACCGTTTCTTCAGTGCCTGAGCCACATGCTGACACCGGGCGGGCGGGTCATAGGCTCCCATCTGAACTGGGAACGGACCAGGAAGCCCAAGCACCTCGAATTCCAGGAGGCGAACCGCCAGGCGGGCAGACATCCGGTGGATATGACCCTTCGAATCGAGTACGGAGGCATCGAGGAGACATTCTCGTGGTGTCTCACGAACCAGGTGGAACTGGCGGAAATCGCGAAGTCGGTCGGGCTCGCGACGGAGGCGACTATCGACTGCGGCGGGATGTACGGCTATGTTCTCGGGCTGCCGGAATCGTGACCGGCGCCTTCACTCCTTGTTTTGGTGCCCCCTTCGTTGTATGCTGTGCTTGATGCATGAGGCACAAATGTGTTGTGCCGTTTGCAGTGCGCTATAAAATGATGTAATATAACACGAGCGCAAGAAGCCTTTTCTCCTCGACGGGAGACGGGCTCTGTTACTAAATTCCTGGAGGCTAACATGCGCGGTAAGATTAGTTGCGTGTTGGTTCTGGTTTTCCTGGCGCTTGCCGCAGGATGCTCGTCCGGACACCATAACGCTGTCGCGCCCGGGCTGACTCAGGGCGGATCCGCTGACCTCGACAGAGGCTCCGCGGCCAAAAATCACAACATAGTGTGGGGGCTGTGGGACGTCCGGATCGATCCCTTGAGCGGCGCTGTTGAGATCGCGCCGTTGAGGTCGGCCCAGTGGACACTGGACATGGTGAAATTCCTTCAGCCTCCCGCGGGCCCGAGCGGCGGAATTCAGATCGAGCTGATCGATAACAGCGAATGGCTCAGCGCCGGACGTCTGCAGCTCGATGTGAGTCTCACTCACCCGTTCCCCGGACTTCCCCAGTTCACGGGTGCGGATGTCCGCGGCGTCCTCGTGACAGGCGGCCATCGCACGTCGGATTCCGATCCTGCAATCAGGTTCTCGGACTCAGGCCAGCTCGATGCGGTCCTCGCCAATGCCGATGGTTACACGCGTTGGATGAATCCGGTCGATTTCCCGAGCGACGGCAAGGTTTGGACTTTCACCGAAGGCGCTCTCGGTATAGGGGAGGGGTTTGACGCCACGATCAACCCGTTCATGTATTTCGCCGACGGTCTCGCGCCGACGGATTCCCTGTATGGATTCTTCGGCGATTCCGACCACCTCGCGAATCGCGGCCAGTTTACGTCCGGGATGATCAATACCAGGCTGTACGATCTCTATTTCCCTCTCACAGGATCCGGAGGCAAACCTGAGATTGAGTTCCAGTACGCGGTCCTGGCCAGCTGGAAGCAGCCGGTGGACCTCGATCCCGGGGACCTGCCGGGCAGTTTCCCTCCCGACGCCAACACTTACGAGGCGTTCCTGATGAATGCCGTGGATGTGGGCACCCTCTACTACACGCCCAGCCAGGCTGGCGGCGATCTCATTCTGAACCTCGAGATCTTCGACTGGACTCCGTATCTGACAGAGGCGGGAACGGTCGTTGACGAGATCGAGAGGATTATTGTCGAAAGCCCGCAGGGAATTCTCCCCGCCCCCTTCACCGAGTTCGACTCGTCCTACATCGGGGCGAATGCGATGCCCGGCACCACGGATGCGTCCAGCGTAGTGCCTATCGAGATCGCGAACTGTCTTCCCACCGACGTCAATGGGCAGCAGCTGTTGATCGCGGTCGAGCAGACCGGTAAGACATACGACAACGACGGCTTCGGGACGAACTACCCGACTGCACCGTTGACCGCATATTTCCTCCAAACGCTGAAGGTCTCATCGATCATTCCCCAGCAGGACAAGCCCATCGTTGATGCGATCGATCCGAATTCCGGAATTGAGAACGCCACCCTGAGCGGCGTGACGATAACGGGCGATTTTCTGAGCGGTGTTACGGAGCTCAGGCTGGTCGGCGACACGGAACAGGCCGTCGCGCTGAATCTTGCGGTCGTTGATGATGAGCACCTGACATGCGATCTCGATCTGACCGGACTTTCGGTGGGGCTTTACGACGTGGTGGCGCACGATCCGGTCGCCGGCGACGGCTCGCTTGTGGACGGGTTCGAGGTCCTTCCCGCTACCGGGGTCATTGTAACGTCGATCGATCCGGATCATGGAATTCCCGACACGCACATCTACGACGTGATGGTCACCGGGAACAACTTCAACGGGGTCACGGAGCTGAAGCTTGTGGGAGACGCCCAGGAGACGGTAGCTCTGAACCTGCAGATCATCGACAACCAGAATATGGAGTGCGAGCTGGATTTCGCCGGGCTCACCATTGGGCTGTACGACGTGGTGGCGCACGATCCGGTCCTGGGCGATGGCGTATTGCCGGACGGGTTCGAGATCGTGGACTGTCCGGGAGGGATTCAGGATTCGTTCGCGCTGTACACAACGGACCAGGAATTCGATCCGCTGTTCGTGGCGGGGCTTCTGACCGACGGGCCGTACGCGGGGCAGGTCGTGACTCAGAAGGGGATGCCCGACTGGGACAGGCTGGAGGTCGCCGATCCTCCCGCCAATGACACGCCGGTCTACTTCTACGCGAGCAAACCCAGCATCAGCGGTCTTTACAACGACTGGTCCTGGAGCATGGATATGGATCCGGTGAACGATGTGTTCGCGTTCGCGACGTTCGATGACGACGACGATTCGGGGACCTGGCCGGATACCCAGTTCGATTTCGTCAAGGTGTGCAACCAGTCGGACGGCAGCTACGTCGGCGCGTGCGACACCAACTGCGGCTACATCGTTGCGCAGGTGGATTTCGACGAGTACGGGAACGTATGGGCCGTATGCGGCAACGATTATTACCCATCGGCTAACTACACTCTCCAGCGGTGGGATTTTGATCCCGCCGCACCGGAGCCGCACTGCACCAAGGTCGGCGAGTATGACATCTCCGCAGCCATCACTGGAGAGCAGGTCATCAGCGACATCGTGGTCCTGCAGAGATACCGCCGACTATTCATCTCCGCCTCGAGCAACGGCGGGCCTTGGGGCGTGGAAGTGCATTCCTGGGATTTCAGCACCGATCCGCCAACCTACTTAGGCGAGGTCTTCACGACCCAGACGAATTTCTACGGCACCAACTCGTTCCAGGAGGCGCACCAGAGATTTGTCGACATGGAGGTCGATAGGACCGATTCCGTGTTCGCCGGGTGCAGGATCATGGTCATGTACATGGGTCAGCCGGGAGTCAACAGAACTCTCGAGCTCCGAAAATACGATGTCAACATGAACGTGATTAACTCAAGCTCGCTCGAGTTCAATTTCGAGTACGATGAGAACTGCTGGTACACGTACCATTACCAGATGTGGTTCTCGAACTTCGTTCTGGACGATCTTCATGGCGGAAGGGTCGTGGCGATTTACGACAACTTCTGCATGCCTGCGCCGGGCCAGATCGGAGTAACCAACGTGCCCGTCGACTGGTAGCAATGCGCATCCTGCGCATGGTTCTTGTCTTTTCGCGAAGAACCACGCGCGGGACGCGCGTGCTACATGGGCAGCCAGTGAAAGCCGCTTATCACCGTCGTGAGGATTAGCAGCCCCTTCTCGCCGCCCCGGGAAATAAAGACCGCGTCCTGCGGACCGTAGTACGTGTCCGGGTTGCCCCCGTCGATGCTCACAGGCTCGAAGAACGGGAACGGATCGACTTCTCCCGTGAGTGAATCCACAAAATGAATCGTGTCCGTGTTGAAGCTCCCGCACGCCATGAGTCCGGTCGGTGACACCTCGATGAAAGAGATGAACGTGCCGGGGAAATTGTCCAGCACGATAGGGTTGGCCGCGTCGTTGAGGACCTCCTCCGCCAGTAGATCGATTCTGAACAGCGATCCCGACACTCCGCTGCCCACGTAAAGAAACGCGCCGTTCGGACTCAGAGCCATCGGACCCGGCCCGCACATCCCGAGCTCATAGCTATTCAACATCCCGCCGTCCTGGTTGATCGCCAGGACGCCGCCGGCGTCGAGCGCTGTCGCGAGGTAGTCGGGCGGCGCAAAGTCAATTGTCCCGGAACAGGACACGTAGATGTTTGTGCCGTCGGAAATGACATGCTGCGGGTTCAACCAGGGCGTGTGATTCTCACCCTCCACGTGAGGATCGCCGGACAGATCTATCCTGCTCACCCAGCCCTGGCCGAACTCAGTAGGGAAGTAACTGACAGGGTTCGGGTTTGTCACCCAGCCTGCATCTCCGACTATAATCGCTCCGTTCGGACTTGCGAACGGCCTGAATCCGCCCGCGCCCACATCGGTTGTATTCCCCGTGACCGTGTCGAACTTGAACACTCCACCAAAGAGAGTGGTGAGCAATCCGGTTGAACCCTCGCCGAAAGCGGCTTCCCACGGGTTCGAGTACTGAGGCGCGGACACGGCCGTTCCCCCGGGCTGCAGCGTCTCGATGTCATACGACGCGAGCTCATCATCGCCCGAGTTCACGACCCAAACGACATCCTCGTTCGCCGTCATCCGGTTCGCGTAGAGTCCGGCGGACGCGATATCCCGATCGATCGTGTCTTCCGGGGCGGTTACGGCGAGGGTCTCCTCGTGTTTTGCGCTCCCGGGATCGATCCATGTGACCGTGGCCGTAGTTTCAATGGTCCCGGCGAACCTGTAGAGAAAACTCCCGTCGGTAAGCGACAGAATTCTCCTGGGGAGGTCGCCGGGGACACTCACTCGGACCTCGGTTTCCTTAGCGGCCCAGCCCGGGGGCGCCGCGATCCATACCTGCCCCGTGTCCGGACTGAACCGGGCGACGAGATCGGACACGAATCGAAGCTGGGAGACTCCCGGAGAATACGGGCCGACCGTGATCGGGTCGGCGCCCGTGCAGCCGAGTCCGGTCGCGATGACGTAAACAAGTAAACCAAATTGAAGGACTGTTTTGATGCGCACAATGCACCTCGTCTTAAGGGGTATCACCCCGGATGGAATAAAAAAACCGTCCGGGGAAGGACGGGCGCGAAAATGCCTCCAGGCGTTACCGCGTCACCTTCCCACCGAAAGCTCTGACGGCAGACCAGAAACTGGCAGGGGGTGGGTATCCTGGCTGCGGGGTCGTCCGAGGTCCCCGGCCTTCCCGGCCGAAGCCAGTGGCCATTTGAGGGGACCCGTCGCCCGTTACAGTTGCGGGGGCAGCGGGACCGAGTCCACTTCCCCACTCCCCGATTCGACGGCGTGAGTCTAAGCCGGAAACCGTGCGGTGTCAAGTTTCTGTAAGTACCTCACCCCCTTCCCCCCTCTCCACGGAGTGGAGAGGGGGCTGGGGGGGTGAGGTGAAGAGGAGGCGGGGGGTGAGGTATTTCGTGGTAATATGGACCGGACAGAAGTCCCGATAAACATGGTCTCGCTTGCCGCCATAGCTTCAGCTACCGGGAAAGAGGACCCCGACCTCGAAGCGATTCTCCGTTACCTGGACGAGAGCGCGCAGCCCGTCGCAATCGAGACCAGGCCGCTCCTTGTCGTATCGGGCGCGGTGCACAGGCTTCACGACCGCGTCCTGGGGCTTCAGGTCGACATCACGGGAAAGAGTCTCACCGTTCATCAGTTGAAGTCGACGGTCACGAGGACGTTCAACGATGTCGCCGAATACTATATGATCCTCGCGGGCATTTCGCCCCCGTCGGACCCGGTGGACAGAATTCGATTCGAAAGGGAGGTCGAGTTCGCTCGGAAGATGGTCCAGATTGCTTTCAGGCTGTACAGGGAGATTGGCGGGAAGTCCGATGTCAAGTGGGAGGCTGTGATGCCCCAGCAGGGGAGGAGGGAGGCTTTCGCCGCCGAGCTGAAGGCGCTGGGAGAGGCCTACCCGCTTCCCGAGTTCGCGACGGAAGAGAGGATGCTCAGGCAAAGCAGACTGCTTGCGAACCTGGGATGGATCGTTTTCTTCATCTTCATTTTGTGGCAGGCGGGCATATTGGCCGATCTATTGCGATTACTCGGTTGGCTGATTTCGGGCGAGCCGTACGACCGGTAGGGAAAGGCTCTACCGACCCTCAAACAACCGGTCGGCAAGCATCGACGGAAGCCCGACCTCCCTGATCCTCTCCACCGCGGAGTGAACATCGTACTCCACCCGGTGCAGATCGATTCTTCCGGACCCGGCGTTGTCGTACACGGCGAAAGCCGCGCGCCAGTCGCCGTCACGCGGCTGTCCGACACTCCCGGCATTGACGAGGTAGCGATAGCCCTCTTCCAGGACGACCTCTCCTTCGCTCGCGAGAATGTCGCGGCACAGCCCGGTCGTCGGTTCGTAGCGATACACCTCGGGGTAGTGAGTATGCCCGACCGCCGGAATCCTGCAGGGCGAAATCTCGAGCGACCTTGCCGCCTGAAAGGGGGAGAAGATGTATTCGTTCGGATCGAGCAGACTCCCATGCGCCAGGATGATGTCGTCGATCTGCTCCTGGTCTTTCAGCGTTCGAAGGTACTCGATATTTTCCTGAGTGAGCACGCCGCGGGTCCAGAAAATGGCCTCGCGCGCGAAGGTGTTGAACGTCTCGGCCTCGCGGGGGTCCAATGCGGCCATGTCGTGGTTGCCGCGGATCGCGACCGCTACGATTCCCCGGATCTTGTCGATCGCTTCGTTCGGATGGGCCGCGTAGCCGACAATGTCGCCGCAGCATATGATCCGGTGGCAGACGAGTGATTCGATCCGGGCGAGGACCGAATCCAGGGCGGGAAGGTTTGAATGTATGTCGGAGATGATCGCCGTTTTCACTGGCGGACTGCCTTGAGAAAAGTCGACCTATACTATCAACGCATCGATTGGATGGCAACCGCGTCCTGTGGTAGCCGAGCGGTAGCTGCT
>CAYGZQ010000001.1:8818-108744 GCA_964354375.1 uncultured Planctomycetota bacterium | reverse complement strand
ACTGTTGCCGCGAGCGCAGGATGAGCGGTAGCTGCTACTGTTGCCGCGAGCGCAGGATGAGCGGTAGCTGCTACTGTTGCCGCGAGCGCAGCGAGCGGCAATAGTAGCTGCTATCCGCGATGTGCACGAGTCCAGGATGATTCGCGCTATTCGGCGGCGGTCGGCTCAAGACTCCGGGGAGCGAGATCGCTCGTTCTCGCGGGCGGGAACCAGCCGCTTTCCCAGGCGAGGACAAGCGAGCCGTTTTCACCGGGGATCACGCGGAAATACATCGGATATCCGCCCTCGGTCAGCGGCTCCAGGTCGATGGGGAGGTCAGGGGATGATCCCGGGAATACGGCCTGCACACGTACCTGCACCTGGATCGCTGCGCCGATCCTTTCCACCGCCTGGACAGCGTGATTGAACACAACGGAGGGGTAGTTCTCGCGGATTGTCGAGTAGAAGCCGACCAGCACGGCGGACCTTGTGGGGTCCCCAAGGTCGCTCACTAGCGGTTTCACTCCCTCGTCGCTGTTCGCAGCCTTGTTCCACTCCTGGAAAAAGTCGCGCATATGTCCGAACTCGAGTGAGTCACGGTTCGGCTGGGTCGGAGCGAGAGCGATGATGTTTGTTACGCGGGCGAGGAGCTCGGAGGCGCGGGCACGAACGGTCTCCGAGTCCGCGTATGTAACGACAAAGGAAAGGCTCGCCTGGGCAAGACTCCACCGACCGTCGTGAAGATAGATCGGCGCAAGCAGCGCGTGACACCAGGCGATTTCCTCCGGCGTCTCGAACAGCTTGGTCGCCATGCCAAGCTCGGTTTCCGATTCGGACCAGTTCCCCTCGTCGGCGGCGATCCAGCCCAGCGTGTAGTAACCGAGCGCGAGCCCCGGGTCGAGATCGAGCGACCGGCGGATCTCCCACAACCCGGTCACCTTCTCGCCGCCCAGGTAGAGCCTCAGGCCCTCCTTGAGCACCCTCGCAGGGAGTTCCGCGCCGATCGCAAGCGGCGAGACGGGCTGCTCCTCAACCCATTTCTGCGCAAGAGCCGGATCGCTTATCAGGCTGGGCGTGGCGGCAATATCCTCCAGCCAGCGATTCTGAATCTGATCCATGGAATCGCTCAGAACAAGCTCGATGTTCGGCTGGGTGACGATCTCCTGGAACTTGCCTCTGTCGAACGTCTGACGAACCCATCCGAGGAAACTTCCCAGTTCGGCTTTGGCGACCGCCTCGGGAACGTACTCCGATGGGTCCGGGGAGACGAGGTAGACGAGATCGACGAGGGATCCCGACGAGTTAAGGGCCTTGACCGCCTCGTCGCAGTCGATCCCCATCGGTTCATTAGCCTGCGGATTCTCTGTGTCCGACCAGGGCGCGAGCCCGGAAATCGCGACCTGCAGAGCGTCGGCCATCCAATCCGCACCGGCATGACGGTTCATCTCCTCCTGCAGGTCTCCAACAACTTGCGCGGAGACAAGCGGCAGAAAGTCCATGGTGGGATTGTAGACAATGTGAAATTCGCGATGGACCGGATCTCTGAGGTCGCTCTCCAGGAAGATCTCCGCCTGGACAGCGCGCTCGGACGGATACAGGAAAAAATGCACCGGCTTCACTACGTTGAAGTAGCAGAACCGCTCCGCGAGGTAGAGCGAACCCTCTGCGGACTTGGCGAGCGAGTCGCCGGCCTCCTGATCCATAATGTAGTCGGCATAGTGAAGCACGATCTGACCGCTTGAGCTTCTGAGTTGCATCTGTGTGAGCAGTCGGCAGAAGCGAGTCTGGTGCGCGATCTCGAACTGGAGCGCCGGCGTGCCGCCCAGGTGGAAAGCGCGTTCGAGATGGAGGAGGGCGTTCCACGTGTCCTCCTCGCGTATGCTCACCGCATAGACGTAGTGCGCTCGGGCTGCTATCGGCGATTCATCGTCCAGCGTCAGGCTGGCGAGAAGCTCATTTCTGCCTCTCTCGACGAGACCTTTCTGAAGGTACACTTCGCCAAGCGCAAGGTGGGCCTCGGAGGAGTCCGGGAAATTCGCGACGGTCTCGAGAAAAGTGTTGAAGGCCTCATCGATCTCGCCCTTGTTGTAGTAGTCCCAGCCGAGGTCGAGCCATTGTTCGAGCGTGAGCGTCTGGGCGACGCCTGTAAGCGGTGCGAGCAGCATCATTATGGACAGCGCAAAGTATACGAAAGCCGCCGGATGAGAGCGGCAGTCATGAGCGCTGTATTTCGTGGACCTACTCGACATGGTTCGGGGAAGCTGCTATCGAGTGGGAACGTTGACCTTGAGATTGTCGATCCCGGCTTTCCGATCGACTTCAAGCGACGCGACCATGTCGCCCATGGCGCCCACCAATGCAGCCTGGGGGTTATCCCAGACATAGATCGCTATTTTGTTCTGATCGGCGTACCTCACGTCGCGGAACCACTCCAGGAGCGCCGTTACGTCCGATGCGGGCAGGGCTCTATTGACGGAGATGTACAAGTACACATCGTATCCGCGCGATTCCTCCGTGTCCTGTATCTGAAGCTGCTGGTAGGCGACGGGCGGCCTCGGTCCGCACCCGTACGCAAATCCGGCGATCAGCGCCAGGAAGGTGAGGGGGATCGCCAGAACTGGGATTCTTCGGAGCATAGCGCACCTCACGCGAACTGTCCCGGCTTTTCAGACATCGGAACCCTCTAAACGGATGTACGCTATAGACGATACCGGCACGTGAAATTCGACATCCGTTTTGTGCACCTCGTCGGGTCTCGGGATTCCGAACCAGAGAATCTCCTCCCCGACCGAGGACTTGCCCCAGAAGCGAACGCCCTCAGGAAGGTTTTCGCCAGTTATCAGCTTGACGGAGACCTGGCGGTCAAGGTAGGAGTTGTCCTGGGTCCATTGTGCTTGTTGCATAGATCTAGACACAGCCCTCTCGCCACAGGTTGAGTTAAGTCTCTTTCAAATCAAAGACTTGTTTGCGAGTATATCAGAGCTTGAAGACTCCTTCAATGCGCCTCCTCGCAAGCGATGTATCCGGCAATTGACCCTGCCGGCAAAACCCGACCAAGCCGCGTGGCCGCCGACTTTCTCGTCCCGGGAGTTGTCCCAGGGGGTCGATTATGGGTTATAATGGCGCGTTCAATACGGATCGGGTAATCGGTGCCCGCGGTGAAATGACACCAGGTTCGCATGTCTGATAAACGCCGGATTTCGTTGGTATTACTGTCGGTGGGATTGGCTCTCCTTCTGTTGGGGATGCCTTCCCGGGTGCATGCGTTTCCGCTCAGGATCGATGAAGACTGCTTTTACGGGGAGGGCGAGCCGACGGGGGACGGTCTCAGTTCCTGGATGGGCTACGCGGTTCATTTCGATCCGCCGTACAATCCTTACACTGTCGACGGCGTGTCCATATACATTTCCCAGATGCTCCTTTCGGCGAGCGCGTCGAGGAGGCTCCAGGTTTCGGTGCTGGACGATGCGGGAGTGTGCAGGCAGTATTCCAGCATCGACTGGCGTGAGCTTGAGGGCCACCAGGGTTGGGTCTTGATCGACCTTGCCAACAGGGAATATGTCGGGCCGTTCACGATCATCGTGCATTCCGGGGTGGGCCTCACGCCTTCCGTGAGCGTGCCCGTGGACGCTGTGTTCAAGCTGGGAGTGGACTCGACCGAGCCCGAGGTCCACAGTCTCGTCTATACATCCGACTCGCCGCCCCCCGCTCCCCCGGTGGGTCAGCATCCCCGCGAGGAGATCGAGCAGCAGGCGCAGTCGAACCTCGCCAAACTGGTTCCCGTATCGAGCGCGGTCCCGGGATTCCCCGGGGGCAACTGGATGATCCGGGCGCATGCCCCGGGTCTTCAGACCGAGAGCACTCGTATCGTCATTACCATGGAGGATATCGCCAGGCTCTATTACACCCCCGAGATTCCGTCCCCCGATTGGCATCTCCCCCCGATCGAGCCCATCGGATCGCGTGGGATGGTGAGATGCCCGACGAGCATGGTGGGAGTCACCTTCTACTACTGGCAGGATGATCCCGAGAAGAAATTCCTGATTCCTCACGACGGACCGATGATTAACAGGGAGCTGGTGAACGCGCTCGCGGGACTCTGCGCGGACCTCTCCGGTGAAGGGATCGTCGGGATCGAGCACATAGGGATTTACAACGACCGGAACATTCGCGGCACGAATGTGCGGTCGTCGCATGCATACGGACTCGGCATCGACATCTCCGGGTTCCAGTACGCGGACGGGCACGTGGTGATGGTCAGGGACCACGACGACCCCGAGGTCCGTCGAGTCCTGGAGCATATTCGGGACGACTACCTCAAAAGGCATTTCACAACCGTCCTGGACTGGCACTACCAGGACCACGATAACCATTTCCATGTAAATCTACCGTACGCGCATTGAACCCGCTGCTTCATAGTAGCGGAATTCCGATGTGCAGGTGGTGTCGCCTGAATTGCGTTCCGCGGTCAAGTGTATTATAAATTGACCTTGTTAAATCGCATTAAGACCTATAAAGGATGGAGACAGAAGCTCGCCTCCATCCGAATTCCTCGACAAAAGGAGAGCCTGCAACCATGAAATGCCCTTCATGCGGCTTTGAGAACGAAGCGAGTTCCAGTTTCTGTCAGAAATGCGGCGCAACGATGGGAGCCCCCCCGCCGGGACAACCGGCGCAGCCGCCTCCTCGACCGCCGAGCTACACCGCACCACCGCCTCCTCCTCCACCTCGTCAGGCCGCACCTCCGCCGCCACGTCAGGCGCCTCCGACTGGAGGAACCGGCCAGATCGATCTCGGAGGCTGGGTCAGCAAGGCATTCAATGAAGTCTTCAGCGACTTCGGCAGCTATCTGCTGATCGGTCTGCTTGTCGGAATCGTCAGTTGGATAACGGGCTATTTGCTCTTTGGGCCGCTGCTCGCAGGCTCACTGCAGGTCATCAGGGGAAAGCTGAGAGGAGAGACGCCCAAGGTCGATCCAGGAAGCGTGTTCTCTGTCGGCTTCTCGAAGTTCGGGCCTACGTTTCTTCTTGTCTTTCTTTACCTTCTGGCTATGGGAGTCGTGTACGCGATCATTTGGATCATCAGCTTTATCCTGGCGTTGATTCCGGTAATCGGCGTGATTCTCACTTTCATACTGAGTCTGGTCATGTTTGTTCTCGGGCTCGCCATAGGGGGCTGGGTGACGCCTTTCTTCGCGTTCGGCATGCATTTCATCATGGAGGAAAACATGGAGTTCATGGATGCCGGGAAGAAGGCATTTGAAGTAATGAAGGAAAACATGTTGATGTATTGGGTGTTCGGTCTGGTCGCCGGGATAATCGGAGGCATCGGCGGCATTGCCTGCGGTATCGGCGTATTCGTTACGTTGCCCGTCTACCTCGTTATGGTGTCTCTGATGCTGGAGAATCGGTTCCCGAAGAGGCGATGATTTCGGGATCGGAAGCTTGATTGAACCGCCCCCGTCAACCGGGGGCGTTTTTTCAATCCTTGCTGTCGATGATGATTGTGACGGGCCCTTCGTTGACGAGATGGATGTCCATCATCGCACCGAAGACTCCTTCGGCGACATAGAGCCCCCTTCTTCGCAGGTCCTCATTGAAGAGCCGGTAGTACTCCTTCGCCTTTTCCGGCGGAGCGGCCCCGGTAAACGACGGCCGGAAACCCTTCTTCGTTCTTCCGTGCAGAGTGAACTGGCTGATCGACAGAACGCCGGGTCTGGCATCATCCGACGGTTGTGCGGCGCTCGCCCAGTCGTTCTGGACATCCAGAAGCGACCTGTTCATCTTGCCGTCTGTGTCGGGGAATATTCTCAGGCCGGCGATCTTGTTTCCCATCCATTCGACATCGCCCGGACCGTCCTCGGGATCGACCGAAACAAGGGCCACGAGACCCGACGGAATCCGTCCGGTCACTTCCCCGGCGACCACACACTCGGAGGGGCCTGATCTTTGTACGACGACTCTCATGTGGAAAACGCTGTATAAGATTTTCTTAAATTGCCGTAATGCATGTTAAATCAAACGAAGGAAACTTATACACGGAGCGCTGTTGTTCACATGAGGCCAATCGCCCCTGAGTCAGCTCTTGCTCCGGGTTGTGTCGATCACGTCGGGGATCGACCGAATCTTGTGAATCACTGAATTGAGCTCCCGCGAGTTCTGTACCTCAACCGTCAGCTCGATCTTCGCAGTGTCGTCGCCCGAATACACTATCCTGACGTCGTTGACATCCACATGGTGGTCCCTCAAGACCTGGGTGACATCGGAGAGCATCCCGGTTCGGTTCAGCGCCCAGACATCGATGCCGGTGACGAATGACTGGTCAACGCTTTCGTCCCACTCGGCGGGCAGAAGCCGCTCCTTGTCCTTGATGGCTTTCACCTGCGGGCAATCGATCTGATGGATGCTGATGCCGCGCCCCTTCGTGGTGAACCCGACGACGGAGTCTCCCGGGATCGGCTGGCAGCATCGGGCCAGGCGCACGAAAACGTCCGGGTTGGCGTCCACCAGCAGGCCGAGATTCCCCGCGACTCCCTGGGGCGCGCTCCTGCGCTCGACGATCGGCTGGGGAATCTGCCTCCTGCTCTTCTGAAGCCTGGCTACCATCTGACCGCGCAGGGTGTCGATCACTCCCCTCGCCGTCAGGTCGCCACGCCCGATCGCATAGTACAGCTCGTCCAGTGTCTTGGCGCCGAAAAGCTTCAGCTCGCGCTTCAGGTTGGCCGTGCTGGCAAGGTGCACCTGTGAGAAGCCGAGACGCCTCTGCTCCTGCTCGAGGATAGCCTTTCCGGCCTTGACCGTGTCCTCGACCGTTTCCTTCCGCATCCACAGCCGGATCTTCTCTCGAGCGCCGGACGTTTTCACGAAGTCAAGCCAGTGGCGCGAGGGTCCCACTCTCCCGGCATCGCCCTTGGCGACGACGATCTCGACGATGTCGCCGTTCTTGAGCGGTGTGTCGAGCGGCACCATCTTCTTGTTGATCTTCGCGCCCCGGCATCGATTCCCGATCTCCGTGTGTATCTTGTAGGCGAAGTCCACAGACGTCGATCCCGCGGGGAGCGTGACAATATCGCCCTTTGGGGTAAACACGAACACCTCGTCCTGGAAAAGATCCACCAGGAGCGCGTTCACGAACGATTTGTTGTCCGGAGAGTCCTTGCGGAAGTCCATTACCTCCCTGAGCCACGAGACCTTCTCGTCCAGGGACGTTTTGGCAAGCCGGCCCTCCTTGTAAAGCCAGTGGGCGGCGATCCCATACTCTGCCACCTGGTGCATCTCCCAGGTGCGAATCTGGATTTCGACGGGCTGGCCCTTGGGTCCGATCACCGTCGTATGCAGGGACTGGTACAGGTTCGATTTCGGGCAGCCGATGTAGTCCTTGAATGTTTCAAAGAGGGGTTTGTAGACGGTGTGGATGTGGCCCAGGGCCGCGTAACAATCCTGCACCGTATTCACGATGATGCGCACCGCGTGAAGGTCGAGCACCTGGTCGAACGTGAGATCCTCACTGCGCATCTTCCGCCAGATCGAATAGAGATGCTTCGCGCGACCCATCACCCTCGCTTCCATGTTGTGCCGCCTCAGAAGAAGCTCGAGCGCGATAATGATCTCGCGAAGATATCGCTCACGGTCCTCGCGCTTCAGCGCGACCATCTGCACTAGCTCCTCGTACTCCTCGGGGTATAGCCGCTTGAACGCAAGGTCCTCCAGCTCCCAGCGCAGCGCAGCCATCCCCAGTCGATGAGCGAGAGGAGCGTACACTTCCAGCGTCTCCTTCGCGATCGCGCGCTGTCTTTCCGGCTCCAGGTACTGCAGAGTCCGCATGTTGTGGAGACGGTCGGCGAGCTTGATGAGAATCACCCTGATGTCGCGGGCCATAGCCAATATCATTTTGGCTATGTTGTCGACCTCCCTGAAGGATTCCGCGGGCTGAAGGTCCTGCTCGAGCTTGCTCAGCTTCGTCACGCCCTGCACAAGCTGGAGAATCTCTTCCCCGAACAGGCCCTGTATCGCCTTCTCCTCGACCTCCGGCTGCTCCGAGTCCTCGATGACGTCGTGCATCAGCGCGGCCGCGATCACCGGCACGTCGAGCTTGAAATCCGCCAGAATCCCGGCCACATCGAGGGGATGAGTGATGAACGGGTCTCCGCTCTTCCGCATCTTTCCCTTGTGCGCCCTGTCGGCGAATTCGAACGCCCGGATGATCGTATCGGTGTCCGGATCGGTTTTGTCTTTCTGGAACCGCGCAAGGATGCGATCCAGCCTCGGATCGAGCTTGGAGTCGCATTCGATGCCCTTATGCCTGGGCTCGCTGTTTATGTCCCCAGCGGTCTTGCTCATCTCGCGCGATGTGAGAGTCGGTTCGCGGCATCAATGCCGAAGCGGCGCTCTCATTCAAGATTATATCACGTCGGGATTGCCCGGAAGAGAATCGCCGATCGGGGGCGGATGTCCTCCAAGCCTCGACAGCGGCCTCGCCAGAAGTAGCGTCAGGACCAGCCCCGCGAGCGTTCCCAGAAGTCCGTACAAAACCGACCTGGGCCGGTAGCTGAAAATCACTTCATGGTCGCCCTTGTCGAGAAACACGCCTTTGAACGTGTAATCGACGCGCTCCAGGTCGGCAGGCTTCCCGTCGACCTCGACTGTCCATCCCGGAAACCAGGTGTCGAAGAAGCACAGTAACGCGGGCCGCTCGCACGAGACAGATGCCGTGACCTTCTCCGGACGGTAATCGGTGATGACGACCGTTCCCGGTGGATTTCCCGTCGGGTCCTCAACGGGAGAAAGCTCGACCGGGAGCGGATCATCTCTCTCGACAACGGCCTCAACGGACGGGTCGAGCCGTGCCGCCAGTTCGAGCGCCTCCTCATCCCGGCTGACAGCGGTTACGCGCTCGACAAGATGCATTCTCGGGAGGGCGTCGATGTTCTGCACGAGCAGGATGCCGTTCATCCAGACGTGGCGCCAGCGTTCGGGGGGCACAAACTGGCCCAGATGTCCGGGATGCGCGACGACATACTTGACCCCCAGCATGTCCCACAAGGGCGCTTCGAATCCCTTTCCGCAGCCCGGGCGTTCCTCTCTGTAGCGGGGAGTCTCGATGTAGTGCACTCCGACGACGATCGACGGGTCGACCGTCTTCAGCAACTGAGCGTACCGGCCGACGAGGTTGGAATCGTACCCCCCGAAATCGTCCAGCCCCAGAACCATGCCGGTATTGGGCGGGAGAACTTCCTTCCATGAGCGTCCGAAACGATACGGGCCGTCCGGATTCCCCGGCTTCCATTCGAGACGCGATTTCAGGAACTCGACGGAATTGGTTGAGAAGTAAAGCTCATTTCTCGGAACGAACGGGTTGAAATGAGCTTTCACGGGCCAAAGGTCGATGAGAATCACGCCCATCAGAGCCAAAGCCGCGATCATGAGAGCTCGATCTTTGTCGAGTTTCTTCGGTCCGCTATTCTGCTTGTTTGTGAAGCGCCAGTAGAAACCTACGACCAGGCAGGCGAGTGCTGCAACGCAGGCGCCGATCTCCACCTGCCCGAACGCATATGATTCCTGGTTGGAGAAAGTGCGGGTGGGGTCCACAAGTGAGTAGAGGAACAGACCCCCCATGCTCAGAGCCGAGGCGAAAACGACCACCGATGCATAGCCCGTCCAGCGATTGCCGGGGGTCCCAATGCGCTTCGGCTCCAGAAGGAACCTGAAGCCATGTCCCGCGAGTACGACAATCGCGAAGAAGAACGGGCCGAACGGCTTCATCAGGCTGATCCTGAAAAGCGGAAGTCCGCATAGAATGTTGAAATAGAACCAGTTCCAGATGATCGATACGAAGAAAACGAGCGCCGCGATCCGCCAGAACCAAAGTTGCCTTCTTGTCGCGGAGATCCATCCGGCGAACGATGCCGCCAGGAGAGTGACGACCCCCACGTAGCCGTAGTTCAGGAGATAGTGTTCCAGGGGCATGTTCTGCAGGAGGTAGTCGCCGAAGAGTCGCGGGAAGGCGAACATCAGCGACTGAATCCACGTGAGGCTCTGCTCGAACAGTGACGCCTGTACAGCCTGCTCCTCGAAGCCTGCGAACCGGGTCGAGCGTTCGTAGAACTCGAGCGTGGGGAAGTTCTGCGCGAGTCCGACGAGAATCGCGAGAATGTAGATTCCGAGCGCGAGAACGATGCGCTTCCCGATCGTGCGCCAAACCCGCCCCCTGGAAAACGAGTTGGCGTCGCCTGCTATGAAGACGATATAGGGCCCCAGGAGGTACGAGATAAAGACGGCCTCGTATGCGTGGCAGGACGTCTGGACCAATGCGAGCAGAAGTATCGAGAGGAAGACCCATACGCCGCCTTTTCCAGCCGGCGCACGGACGATCCTCTCAATTGAATACAGCAGAAACGGGAACAGAGCTTTCTCGACTACGAGTGTATCCTGAGCGGGGATGTAGCCGAGCATGAACTGATAGGTGACGGCGGCCAGCAGTGCGGGCCAGCGTCCGAGTCCGAGGATTCGCAGGTACGCGTACATCCCCCATCCCGCGAGGACAAAGACGCTGAAGAAGATGGCCGTGAACGCCGCGAGTCCCGGGAAGATGTAATAGCACAGCAATATAAGCGGATTCGCAAGGCCGGTCTGGTGGTTGGCGTACAGCGGCTGGCCGCATGCCAGGTGCGGATTCCAGAGAGGCCATCCGCCTTCACGGATTCTTTCCTGCGAGTACAGCCCCCACGGAACGAACTGGCGGTTCATATCGTCCGCGAATCCCTCGGGAGTTTTCCACTTGTAGACCGGCTGGTTGTTTCCGACCTGCTCCACGGTGCCCTCGCCGTTCTCGATCAGCACCGACCTCCAGGGCTCGAACATCCTGCCGCTGTTCATCATGGCGGCGCGACCCAGGAAAAGCGCGGAAAAAAAGAACCCTACCGCGAGCAGGAGAAGGATTCCGAGGGGAAGCAGGTCGGGATGCTTTCGATCTATGCCGGCGAATCCGTCCACAGTTCGGATGGCAATTATACGGTCTGGGGCCCACGAAAGAAAAACGGTCCCCGGAAAAAGCGAGAGAAGGGGGACCGTTGGATTATTCGGAAGTCGAGTGGTCTATGCCTATTCGACCTGCCACAGCTCTACGTAATCGATCTGCCAGCCGCCGTCGCAGTTGGATGTCGTGTCGGTCGACAGGGAGTGGAACGTGAGAGTGTGATCGAGGCCGTCGTTGTAAGTCGTGCCGAGGTAGAAGGTGCTCGTCTCGTAGCCGTCGGTGTAGCCGACGAAATAACCGTGTGCCCAGGAACCGCCGCCGTCGTCGTAGAGGAAACCGTACGAAGGCTCGATGACGGCGCCGTCAAGCGTCACCCATTGTCCGTCATAGGGCTGCAGACCGCCTCCGCTCTCGGTTGCAAGCTGGTGAAGCATTCTGAATCTGGTCTCGTTCACGCTGTCGTCGGGGAATGTGATATCGATGCCGGCGGTTTTCTCGATGGGCTGCATCGAGATCTCCGCGTAGCACCCATCCGGCCCCACATTCGACAGGATGCTGTTAAGTGTTTCGATGTGCCAGAAATCCTGGTAGGAGCCGCTGTCGATCCCGCCCGTGTAGCTCCATGCGCCCGTATCGCTGTCGAAGTGGTCGCTGAAGAAAGCGTCGGGATTAGTGAAGAACACGATGACCTGATAAGGACCGAAGGTGGATGAGAGAGGCGGATCGCCCGCGTCGGTCACCTGCACCCAGATGTCGAATTTGCCGTCGGCCGGGAAGGTGACATTGATTCCGCCCATGCCGTCGCCCGCATCGTCGTAATTCGGCGGCAGGCTGGGCGGCTCAACGCTCCACATGTAGGAGGAGATGCCGTCCAGGTCCGTCGCGGCGGTCGTATATGTCCACGGACCGAGGCTGTCGACACCGGTGGGACCGTAAATCCCCTGGATTACGGGAGGCTTGTTATCGATGACGCTCACGTCCGTGATGTCCCATCCGGGATAACCGCTGACCGAGCTGTCGCTGTCGAATGAAAAAGCGATCTCGAAGCTGTCCCCAGGCCACAGGCCCCCCAGCGACAACACCGTGTCCTCGTATTGCGGGTAGCTCACACTTATGCCGGTGTATGCACCGCTGAGAGGTGTCCAGCTTCCCCCGTTTTTCCTGTAATACACCACGCAGGTGTCAAAGCCGCTCTCCGTGCTGTAGCGATGACTTATCGTTATGGTCACGGTGTCCTCGTCGCCGGCCGGCAGTATCGGGCTGATCAGCGTCGTGTTCATGTTGTCCTGGTAGTAGCCTGTCGAGGACGAGCTTGTGGACCAGTGATCGTTTTGAACGTTCCACTGGATCGATGCGGAGTGGATGTCAAAAATTCCGTTCTGCACCGTCCACAGACCCTCGGTGGTCGTGTCCATCGGATCGATGAACGGCAGCGACATCGGCTCCACCGTGAGCACGTTCGAGTCGGTGTACGCCATCGCTGTGTCGTATACCCGGCACTGGACATAACATGTCTGATCGCCGGTGAATGTGCAGGAGCCCGTCAGGTTGGTGTCTGAGCCGTCCTCATCGTCTTCAAATACTCCGTCGTTATCGAAGTCCCACTCTACAGTGAGGTTCGAGCCGTCCTGAAGATCCGTCGCGCTCGACAGCTTGTACTTGAGCTGAACGCCGGGCACGAACTTGTCCGGACCGGAGATGGTCCCGATCTGGGGCGGGGAGTTGCCCGGGAGCTCAAGTGTGGCGAGGAAGTAGGCCGAAAGGACTGCGCCGCCTGGGTAGATGCCGGCGCCCGGCACAGGAGGCTCGTAGGAGGTCGGGTCCGCCGACTGGACCGTGATGAAAACGTCCTGCCAAGCGTCGGTGGGTATCACTTTCTTGATCTCGACCTGCCATGCTGACGATGTCGGGTTGGTAGTGGGGATGGGTATGCCCGACGCGATCGGGTCCTTGAGGCCCGTCCAGAGAGTGGGCGATTCAAGCCGGACCTGTCCGATCTCACCCGGGACTCCGTCGAGGTTATCAGGAGCCTGCCAGTCGAATATCTCGATATTCATGACCAGATCGCCGCCCGATCCCGTGGAAGTCCAGTACGCCGTGCTGCCGGGGTCGACCGTGACGGACACCTGGTAAGGCTCCTGGCAGTTGGCCTCCTGCGGAAACGCATCTTCGGGGGCGGGAGGAGGTGTCCCCGGATCGCAGGCCGCGAATGACGCGCAGATCGCGTACCTGAACTTGATCTGCGGAATCCCCCCGACGACCGGGAACTTGATGATGTACTCCCTGGTCAGGGTGTTCGGATCGCCCGCATCGGTCTGCGTTGAAAACGTGCCCCTCGTGGCTATGTCGAGGTTCACCGGATCGGCGGCCCCGAGACCGTCGGCGAAGTACTTATACCCGTTGACGGTTGACTTTGGGTTCCCTTTGCCGAGGAACGTGGGCGTGTACCCGAAAAGCCCGGGCGTCAGAAACTCGACTGCGTTCCACCATCGCGTGTATCCGTCAGCGTTGAGAACCCGCAGCTCCGACGGTTTCGGGTACTGGACCTCGTAGTCGAACTGCGAGACTTCGGTTCCCTTGTCGCCGAGCACGATTCCCCGTACATCGAAGCCTCGTAGGTTCGAGCCGGGGAAGGGGTGAGTAATGGATATGTCCATGTCGAAAATCCCGTTGGGGATGTCCGTGCCGTCGGGATTGATTTTCACACCCAGGTTTGCGGGATTCCCCGCGGGCGGCTGCAGGAACTTGACCACGTTGATCTGAAACTCCGGCCCGCGAAGGGGCACTATGTTCGCAGTCCCGCTCGCGACGTCCACCTCGATCTCGTACAGCCCCAGGAGGGTCTGCCACCCCGACTGGTGAACCGATGCTTGCGGCGACTCGGCGCCTGGAGCTACCGGGGAGCTCCCGCCTGACGAGCATCCGAAGGCGAGCAGGATGAGGATACACATTGTAGACAAGGCGAGGTTGCCCTTAGACATTCTCTGACCTCCATCTGTTGTCGGCCCGACCGACGATATGTCGACTCAGCCGGACCCGGATGTGCCCGACTCGCCGGTCGTACTGGAAACGGCATGAAGCTCCCCGGAGCCGTCGGGCTGGTAAATCCACTGAAGTTTTATATTGTAGATGTTTGAGTAGTCGGAATTGGCCTCCAGGAGCAGAATGTGCACTTTGCCGATGTTGCCCTCGGAGGTCTTGACCCAGATGTTATGGTCCTTGCGTACCGGCACCCTGGGCGGCGTGTTTGCGTCGGGAGCCGTCTTCCACCCGCTTGAACCCCAGCCCGGCGCAGTAGTGTCGTAGAGTATGGAATCCGGCTGGGCGTCGTGCAGCTCGATCCCGAGCGCCGGGTTGCCCGCGACGAAGGTGCGTTCGAGGTAGATATCGCCCCGCCCGCGTCCTTCGTCACCGTAGATCAGCTCGCCGGCGGAGATGTCGAAATACGCGCCGGGGGCGTCCGGGTCCTCGATATTCGTAAGAGTGACCTCACCGTGCGGAAGACCCTCGGGCCACTTTGGCTCGCCGCCGCAGGAGGCCAGGAAGGTCGGGAACGCCGCCAGAAAAAGGAAAAGCACACTCGTTAAAAACTTCAATTCTCGCCATCCCCGGCCGACAGCATTTTTCCAGGGTGCCATGATGCCTTAGGAAGCTCATATGATCAGATAAAGTATTCGCTTCCGGTGTCGATTATAGCACACAGGAGGGGAGGTTTTCGGGATTATGCGTTTTATATCGACACTGCAGGTTTCATGAAAATGGGATTGCGGCCTTGATTTGTTTCCATTGTTCAAGTAAATTCAACTATAGGAAACAGGGTCGGAAGTCCGATAATGATATAAGATAACATAGGGCCTGACCGAGCCTTCTTCGTAAGGTTAATCATTTATCCGCCCTAATTTCAGGCTGGGCAACACCCCGGCCCAAGGGGGTTCGGTCATGGTACTTAGCGACATTGAGAGCGTAAGGGCGTTCGTACAGGAAAAGATCCAGAGCCTTCCACGCATCGAAGAGAAGCTGGAAAGCACAAACACGAAGGTCACGTACCTGGTCAGAAAAGTGAACCAGCTCTCCAAGGCTCAGGTCGGTGCGGGGATCAATGCGTTGACGCAGGACAGGCTGATGCGTGTCGCCGAGAGGCTGAGGAATCTCGGGCTTACGATCGAGTATTCCGACGGGCGAGGGTATATCAAGCTCAAGGCGCTCGATCAGCGAGGATTGGACAACCTGAAACGCATGAACACCGTGTTCCCGATCAGCATGATCGAGAGCTACCTTGAGAATGCGGTCGGGTGACCATTCCAAACGCCGGTTTCCACGTTGATTTGCTTTTGCTATGTCCCCTCAATCCTGAGGGGTTTCTTTTTTCCCTCGGCTCCTCTCGTGCGAAATCCCCTCGGGAACTGGCGGTTGGAAAACGCTTTTGAGAGAATGATATCGGAGTCGGAAGAAACAGGTTATCGTTGACACCGGTTCCCGCCGTTCGTATTGTTCGAGTTGCCCGAGGGAGGATGCCTGATGGCACATGTCACCGTGATAGTGGGGAGCGCAAATGATCGTCCGGTGGTCGATCCGGCGCTGGAGATTCTCAGGAAGTTCCAGGTCTCGGTTGAACTCAAGGTGGCGAGCGCGCATCGAGACCCGCAGCGTGTTGCGAAAATCGTTCGCAAGGCGGAGGAAAACGGGACTCGTGTCTTCATAGCGGCCGCGGGTATGGCGGCTCACCTCGCGGGCATGGTCGCGGCGCATACCGTGCGTCCTGTGATCGGACTCCCGATCTCCAGTGGCCCGTTGAAAGGGCAGGACAGTCTTCTGAGCACGGTTATGATGCCTGCGGGGATTCCGGTGGCTACGGTGGCGATCGACGGGGGCAAGAATGCCGCATGGCTCGCCCTGGAAATCCTCGCATTGCTGCCCGACGGCGAGAAGATCCGGAAGGAGCTTGAGGAAGAGCGGGATCGCATGCGCGACCTGCTCGAGGAGGCCGAGCGCAAGTGGCTGGAGGATCTGCAGACATCCAAAGGCATCCCGGCCTGACGAGAATATTTCTTTCCTGAATAATTGACCGCTAAATGATCAACTCAGGCGACACGAGCGACAAGCCGAGGACAAAACGCCAGCTTGAGATCGGCGAGCTGTGCAAGACCTATCCCGACGGCACCCGGGCACTGATCGATGTCGATCTGTCGGTCGATTTCGGAGAGATAGTCGCGATAGTCGGGCTGTCCGGCGCAGGGAAATCCACCCTTCTCAGGTGCATCAACAGGCTTGTGGAGCCCACATCCGGCTCCATCGTCTACCGTCCGTCAAACGGACAGCCTCGATTCGATGTGACCCGACTGGAGGGAAACGCGCTCAGGCAGTACCGCTCAAAGGTCGGCATGATCTTCCAGCATTTCAACCTCGTTCCGAGGCTGACGGTTCTTCTGAACGTTCTTGCGGGACGGCTCAGTCGCGTGGACACGTTGCACTCGCTTTTGCATAGTTTCCCGCCCGAGGACATCGACCGTGCCCTCGCGGCGCTCAGAAGAGTCGGCATCGTGGACAAAGCCTACCAGCGGGCCGGAGAACTGTCGGGCGGCCAGATGCAGAGAGTCGGGATCGCACGTGCGCTGGTGCAGGAGCCCGAGATACTTCTCGCGGACGAGCCGGTGGCGAGTCTCGATCCCGCCACGTCCTCCGACATCCTCAACTATCTCCGGGCGATATGCACCGAGGACGGTCTCACCCTGCTCATAAACCTGCATTCGGTCGACTTGGTGAGGAAGTTCTGCAGAAGGGCGTTTGGATTCCGCGCCGGAAGAAAAGTTTTTGAGGGCACCGCGGAGAGTCTCGGAAGACCGGAGTACAGGCAGATCTACGGGGTCGAGGAAAGTGAGTAGAGGTAGCCGATCAGCATCAGGTTCAGGTTCACCACGATGTGCAGGGCGATGGGAAAGACCAGGCTGCGCCTGAGCGAATAGAGATAGGCAAACAGGAGTCCCCCGATGTATGCCGCGACGAAGACTGCGGAGAGCCATAGAGCGGGGAAGATCATGCTGACGACAATCGGGTGATAGGCGGCGAAAAGGGCGCTCGACAGGGCGACCGCGTTTCGAGGGTTAATCCGGGGCATCAGCACACTCAGCACGGCGCGACGCCAGAAAAATTCCTCCGCAAATGGATTTACAAGTATAAGATACGCGGCGCTGAACCAGAAGCGGTCGCGGGACATGCCGATCGATTCCAGGCCGTCGGAGATCGTCCTCGGATCGATCAGGCCGGGTCGGAAGAGCAGAGTCGAAAGCCACAGCGCTGTTGTGACAAGCGCCGAGACGCCCAGAGTGATGAGCGCGGGCTTCATCATGGATTCGCTCGACGTCTGTCTCCATTCGGTTGAAGGAGCTGAGCGCAGGAGGATAAGTCCGCCGCCAAGACAGAAGATCGCGTGATAGACAAGCATGGTGACCATCGGTGATCGGAGGACGATCATCGAGTAGGCCAGCCATGCGCAGATCGCGGCCACGAGAAAAGCAAGCGTTATCGACGGGTTCAGGCGCACCTTCAGAGATAATACCATTCATACGATGCCCTCTACAGTCCCTAACGGGGCAAGTTCAGCGGTGAATAACTCTCACTCGAATCGCGTGGCGCCCATCCGCCCCGCAGGAGCGGGGCGTATGGGCGCCTCATCTTACGAAGAATCTCTCAGCCACAGAATTCGCGGAGTGTAGCACTGTTCCATTCCGCCTAAGCTGATACACCCGTCCGTCCGCCCCTCACCAGGCTCGGGGCGGACGTACGGGCGCCACAAAAGACTGACCGATGTCCCAGCATACAAAGGCCTTCCATTGTCCCCGTTACCCTGTGGGCACTGTGGCGCCCATACGCCCCGCTCCTGCGGGGCTGATGGGTGCCTCATCTTACGAAGAATCTCTCAGCCACAGAATTCGCGGAGTGTAGCACTGTTCCATTCCGCCTAAGCTGATATACCCGTCCGTCCGCCCCTCACCAGGCTCGGGGCGGACGTACGGGCGCCACGGGAGACCGAGCCATGCGAGTGGCGATCCGATCGAGATTGCCTCGCGCGACCATTTCATTTAGACTTGCCCGGCGACCTGTGGAGGATTCATGCGTATTCTGATAACCGGCGGAGCAGGTTTCATTGGCTCCCATGTCCAGGACAGATACGTCGATTTAGGGCACGAAGTGACGGTGCTGGACAATTTTGCCACCGGCAGGAGAGAGTATCTCAACCCGCGGGCGCGGCTTGTTGAGGGCGACACCACCGATGAGAAACTCGTCGGAGAGGTTTTGGAGCGCGGGAAATTCGACCTTGTCAGCCATCTGGCGGCGCAGATAAACGTGCGGAGGAGTTTCGACGACCCGGTGCACGACTGCCATGTCAACGTGATCGGAACGCTCCAGGTCCTGAAGGCGATGATCGACCACAAGGTGCCGAAAATCGTCTTTGCCTCGACCGGCGGCGCCATCTACGGCGATCCGGAGGTCCTGCCCGCCGACGAAAGCACGCCTCTGAAGCCGGGAAGCCCGTACGCGGTCGGCAAACTGACCTGCGAGAACTACATCCGCAACCTGTCCGACCTGTACGGATTCGCCTACACGATATTCCGTTACGCGAACGTCTACGGGCCCCGGCAGATCGCGAAAGGCGAGGCCGGAGTGGTGGCCATCTTCACCGAGAGAATGCTCGAGGGGAAGCCCCCGGTCATCTTCGGCACCGGCGAGAACACGAGGGACTACGTTTTCATCGGCGACGTTGTGGAGGCGAATACGATCGCTCTGGGGACCGACGGCAGCGGGATCTTCAATATCGGGTGCGGCGTGGAGACGAATGTGCATGAGGTATACGACGCGATATCGACGGCTTTCGGACCCAGGGCCTTGAAAGCGCAGACCGGTCCGGCTGTGCCCGAGGTCGGCAGGATCGCGCTGGATTGCGGCCTTGCGCAGAAGGTGTTGGGCTGGCGGCCCAGATTCGATTTCGAGACCGGGGTCCGCGAGACCGTGAGGAGTTACGGAGTGGAGGCAGGCTGATCCGGGGATCCGAACGCAGGACTTGTTCGGGACGTAAGTCCGCCGTCCCCCCCTTGGGGGGGACTACAGGGGGGCTAAGTGCCGAAATGGACTCGAAACGCTCATCCATTGTCCTCCTCGAAGACATCGGCCTGATTCTGCTGGTGGTCCTCACGCGCATCCTTTCGGCGAGCGGATTTCTCCAGAAGTGGGACAGCGTCCAGTTCGCATTGGCGCTTTCCGACTACGATATCACCCGTCATCAGCCTCATCCGCAGGGCTATCCCGGATATATCGCGATGGGCTGGCTGGCTCGACGCTTCATACCCGACGACAATGCCGCCCTGATCGCAGTGGGAGTGATCTTCGCCGCGGTAACAGCCGTGGCGGTCCATCGACTCGGCATCCGTCTCCTTGGAGAGAGGGGAGGATTTGTCGCGGGACTTCTCGCGTCGGTCAATCCTCTGCTGTGGTATTTCTCGAGTGTTGCGCTGTCCTACACGGCGGGCGCGGCGGTCGCGACTCTTGCGGCATGGGCTGCGTTCTCCGCTCGCGGCAGGGTTCGTTGGCTGATTCCGGTTATCGCAGGATTCGCCTCGCTTGTGTGGCTTCCCGGCGGAGTCCTTGTGCTGCCGGTTTGTGTGTGGGGCTTTCTGAGAAGGGACAATGAGGTCGATGAATCTGCCGCGAAGCCGGGATCGACTGTAATTTCCATCGCGGTTTTTCTCGTCCTTTTCCTTGCCACGCTGCTCGCGGGATATCTCCCCGCGATCATCGATACGCGAGGGTTTGGTCCGTATCTGAATGAAATTACGAGCGAGTCCGGCAAGCACGTTCTCAGGTTCGGATCGTGGGCGAGGGGACCAATCGACGAATTCCTGGCGACGACCGGGTCGCTTGGGGGACTCTTCGAGGAAGGTTTGCGCAAGGGGAAATGGCTCCTTCTCGCGCTGCTGGTGCCGATCGCGGCCGAGAAGGGATGTCCGACAAGACGGGTGATCGGAATTCTACCGCTCGGAATCGCCGGTTTCATCGCCATGTGCTGGGGACCCGTTCCATTTCTCAGGTTTGCCGGCATCCTGGTGTTCTTCCTGGCGGCGGCCTATGTTCTTCCGAGGCCGCTCGAGCCCTCCGGATGGAATCGCCTGACATTCCTCGCCTTCTGGCTGATCCCGGGTCTTTTCCTTTTCGTGCTGGTTTACGTGAACTACGTAGGCGTCCTGACCATATTCCTCCCGCCGCTGATTCTGCTGGAGGCATGGTCGATCGAGCGCGCGGCGGCCTTCATGATGCTCCAGACAATCAGGGAGCCGTCGAATAATCCGAACGCTGAGTCCGAAGGAGAAGAGAAAGGTGCGACAGTCACCACAGGAAAGGGGCCCGATCCCCGTGTGGGGAGATTCGTCGCGTGGGTCCTCGTCGGTCTCGTGATGATGAACGATATCGGCGGCTTCATAGACTCGCGCACCAACGAAAGCTGGTTCGCGATAAGGGAGAACGACAGGTACTTCAGGGCCGCGATTTCCGCAGTGAAAAGCGCGCCCGTGCCTCAGAATGAGTTGATCATCCTCGGCGATTTCAACTACCGGCACTGGACCTACTATTTCCCGGAAGCTGAGATCATCTGGTCGAAATATCTTCTCTTCAACCCGGTCGGTAGGAACACGCGGGTGTGGGTCAGCAGGGGGAGGCATCAGGAAAAGGTATTGCCGGACGAGATTCGTGAGGTACAGATCGAGGGTGTCGAGAAGCCGGTCGTTGAGGCGTGTTTCATTACGCATGGTGCGAAGGGGCTGATCGTTTTTCCTGCTGAAATGGAGCACTTCAGCGGGACCGGTGAGGTCATGCCTCTGTTCGCCACGAAGGAAGGGGAATCGGAGCCCGTGTGTTATCTATTAAGCCTCGAGAATGTCGAGCGCATCGTTTTTCGTGGAGCGGATTGGTGCGAATGGGTGGACAAGTCCGGCGAGACGGTCGGCGGATGGTGCGGAGACTGGGAAGGTGGCTGGTGGCTTGAATAAGTGCAGGCGGGCGTATTGACTTGGCCCTGATTGTGTCATAGAATAACAGATTGCGCCTCTCAAGGCGCTATTCTTCGGTTGCGTGAAACAAACATGAAAGCTGTTGTGGAACTTGGCGGAAAGCAATACCTGGTTGAGCCGGGCACGATTTTTCTGGCCGATAAGCTTCCCGTGGAAAAGGGCGAGTCCTACACCACAAACTCCGTGCTGATGCTTCTGGACGGGGACGATGTGGTACTGGGCAAGCCGTACGTGGAGGATGCGAAGGTTGTCTTCTCGGTCCTCGACCAGACCAAGCGCAAGAAGGTCATCGTACAGAAATTCCGGGCCAAGAAGGGTTTTCTCAAGACAAGGGGACATCGGCAGCACGCGACGCAGGTGCAGGTGGAGCTGATCGAGGGCGCGGGCAAGCGCGACCAGCGCGTGATCGAGAAGAAAAAGCCGAAGCGCAAGAAAAAGGCCGAGAAGGGCGCCAAGCCTGAGGCCGAAGAGGAATCGCCCGACAGCTCCCCGGAGCAGTCCTGATCGGTGATATTATTGACGGGAGAACGAAGCCATGGCACACAAAAAGGGACAAGGATCGACATCGAACGGCAGAGACAGCACGTCCAAGCGCCTCGGTCTGAAATGCGGCGACGGTCAGAGCGTGATCTCCGGGAACATTATCGCCCGACAGCGCGGGTATCGTATCAAGGCGGGCGACGGCGTGGGTGTAGGCAAGGACTATACCCTTTTCGCCAAGCGTGACGGTATTCTCAGGTTCGTGGATCGCGGCGCGCTGGGCAAGGTCGCGATGATCGCGGAATCCTGAGCGTCGGGACCTGGAACAAATCCGCCTCTCCTTTGTACCCCGTCTGGTTTCAGCCGGGGATTTTTTTCGCCCTTTGTGTCCTTTGTGGCTTTGTGGTTATATTCTTTCCTGTCGGATGACCGGAAAATCCCATGTTTGTTGATGAAGTGGACATAGTCGTACGAGCCGGGAGGGGCGGGGACGGCTGCCTGGCTTTCCTGCGGGAGAAATATCGGCCGCTGGGAGGTCCGGCGGGCGGGAAGGGGGGTCACGGTGGGAGTGTAGTCTTCCAGACACACCCGGGTCTGCGTACCCTCGCCGATTTCAGAGGCAGGCGCGTTATCGTGGCCCCGAGCGGCAAACCCGGGGAAGGCAGGAAGCGCGACGGCAAGAGCGCGAAGAACCTTGTTGTGAAGGTGCCGGTGGGGACCATAATTCGCGACAAGTCCACCGGCGAAATTATCGCGGACCTGACCGTGCCGAAGCAGAAGGTTGTGGTCGCTCAGGGAGGAAAGGGGGGACGTGGGAACGCGAGTTTCGCCACGTCCACGAACAGGGCGCCGAGGAAGTTCGAGAAGGGCGAGCCGGGCGAGCAGCGCGATCTGACACTCGAGCTGAGGCTGCTTGCGGACGTCGGGCTTGTTGGCCTTCCGAATGCCGGCAAGAGCACACTGATCGGAGCGGTGTCGACTGTTCGTCCGAAGGTCGCGGATTATCCCTTCACGACGCTGAGACCGTCGGTCGGAGTTATCCGGCTCGGGGATTTCGCCAGCTTCACGATGGCCGACATACCCGGACTGATCGCGATGGCGCACGAGGGCAAGGGTCTGGGGCACCAGTTCCTGAGGCATATTCGCAGGACCAGCGTGATCTGCCACCTTGTCGAGATACCGCTGTATGCCGACACTCCGCGCGAGCGTTTCGAGATCATGGTGAACGGGTATCGAACGATTCGCGCCGAGCTCGAGGCGTATGATACCGAGCTTGCCTCAAAACCCGAGATAGTATGCTGGACCAAGGCCGACATTCTGCCCGCGGAGGCCCTCGAGGATTTCAAGGCTGAGTACCTCAATCCCTTCATTCAGGAAACCGGGTGCCCAGGTACGGTGATGGTTATTTCGGCGGTGAGAGGGGATGGGCTGGCGGGGCTTCTGGGGCGGCTCGGGGAGATGCTGTCGCTCGATATCTATGGGATCGACGCGAAGGCGAAGGTCCCCGAATACTTGGAGGGCGAAGCGCCGGAGGGACTCTCGGCAAGCGAGTTGTCCATGGAGAATCTTGAGGAATCGCTGGAGGAGTGAGAGACGGGAGGATTTATGGGGAACGATGAGTCCGGAGGGATCGGAATATTCGGCGGAACGTTCGATCCGATCCATGTCGGGCACAAGGCTATCGCGCTGGCCGTAAAGGAGCTGTTCGGGCTCTCGAGCGTATTCATCGTGCCCGTTTTCAAGAGTCCCCTGAGAGTCGATACGAATACGTTTGCGGACAGCGAGGCGCGGCTGACCATGGCGCATCTCGCAACGGTGGATGAGACATGGTTGTTTGTCGACCCGGTCGAGATCGAGCGCGGGCGAAAGGATTCGCTTCCGAGCTACACGATCGACACTCTGGAGTATTTCAGGGCGCGTTTCCCCAATCGTCCGCTCACGCTGGTGGTCGGAAGCGACAACGTGGCGTTTCACAAGTGGCGACGGGTGGAGGAGTTCACGGGCTTCCTTTCCAGGATCGCGGTCGTGTCGCGAGCGGGTTACGAGGACGAGGCGGATCGCAACCTGGCCCAGGTGAGCGAGAAATATCCCGCGCTGGCCGAGCTGGTCGAGTTCCTGCCCATCGCACCCATACCGATCTCGGCCACCGCAATACGCGAATCCCTTCGAAACGGGGTCCTCCCGGCGAGAGCCCTGAATCCTTTCGTCGAACTTTACATCGTCAAATACGGTCTATATGGACTGAAAGGTGAGAAGTCTTGAGCCAAAGGCCGATTTCGGACCTCGAAAGACGGGCTGTCGAATATATACGGGCTGAGCTTCCCGGCCTGGAATCGCACCTCGTCGGCACAAGAGACCTTGCGCTCGAGATCAACCGGGATCAGAAACTCGGCGTTGATCCGGAGAAAATATCCCTCGCGGCGCTGTGTCACGACCTTGCCAGGCTTTTGCCACCCGCCGAAATGGCCTCGGAGCTGAGAAAGAGAGGGATCGACCCGGATTCGCTCGGATGCGCGGTACCGGTTCTCCTTCATGGGGCTCTGTCGGCGGAGCTTGCGAAGGAGGAGATCGGGATTGCGGACGATGAGATTCTGAATGCGATCCGGATGCACGCAACGGGATCGGGCGAGATGTCGCTTCTGGATAAGCTCATCTATGTCGCGGACAAGGTCGAAAAGAACAGGCGATACGAAGGTGCTGATGAGTTGCGGGAGACGGTGAGAAAGGATTTCCATCGGGGTTTTCTTGATGTCGTGAGCGCTGTGATACGATGGGTGGTTGTGCAGTCACAACCCCTTGACTATAATTCGGTTGCGGCCTACAACACGGCTTTGGAAGAGCTCAAGGCTGCGAAGGGCCGCGGAGGTTAGCCTCCAGGAATCGAGTGTCAAGCAAGAATTCATATCGTTTCCATCCTTTCAAGATTCGCACTCTTCAAGACCAGCGTTTTCTGATTGTCTGGACCCTGGTGAGTTTCCTTGCGAGCATCCTGGGTGTGACCCTGATCGCATCGAGGGTGATTTTGAGCGATGTCGGCAAGTACCTTCCCCCGGATTTCCTGTCCGGAGGCGGGGGGATCGCGAGCAATATTCCGCCCGAGCCCGCAAGAATCCCGCCCTGGGACCCCGAGGTCTTCGGCACCGACAAGTTGACTTTCATACTGCTTGGCTACGATGCGGTGGACGAGTTCGCGCATCGGTCGGACACTCTCATGGTGGGAGCGGTGGATTTCTATGCCCGGAAGGTGCGGATCCTGTCGATCCCGAGAGACACGCTCGCGGACATTCCGGGGCATGGTTTCAACCGGATCAACGCAGCGTATGCTCTGGGGCACGAGGACCTCACCAGGCAGACCGTCGAGGGATTCGTCGGGATCGATATCGACTACGTTGTATCGGTCAACTACGAGGGCTTCGTCGAGATCGTGAACGCGCTCGGCGGCGTAGACATGACGGTCGAAAAATCCATGAACTACGATGACCGCCGGGGAAATGTCCATATCCATTTCGAGCCCGGAGAGTATCACTTCGACGGCGAGCAGGCGCTGGAGTACGCGCGTTACCGTCATGACGCCACCGGGGATTTCGGGCGCATCGATCGCCAGCAGGGACTTATCAGGGCGCTCTTCGATCAGGCCGTCAGGCCATCCAACTGGGGGAAACTGACCGGGGTCGCGCAGACTCTCCTTGAGCATGTGACGGTTGTAGCCAACCCGGATAGCCCCAGGCATCCGCCGCAGATCGAGCTCAGGCACCTGATGAGCCTCGTCGGGTTCCTCACAAGGCTCGGGGACGATGACATCGTCTTCAGCCAGGTGCCGACCGTTGAGTTGAAATGGAACGGGCTGTCCGTGCTCAGGCCGGTCTACAGCGAGACCGCACAGGTTCTTTGGGAGGTCTTCAGGGACGACGATCCGATAGCGTGGAGGGTGGAAGGAATCACAGGTTCGGGAATGCCCGAACCCGGCTCGGCAGGAGCCGCCGAATGAGAGACAGCACAGGGGGCAACAGATAGACCAGACCATGCGCAAGACAAAACGGAGAGACAATGCTGCAGTGCCGGCGCTCGATTGGGAGAGCGTTCCCGCGACTGTGAGAGAGGGCGTCGAGGCCCTGAGAGACAAGAAAGTGGAGGATATCCGGGTATACGATCTTCGGGAGTTCACGCCCTTCTGCGATTACGTGATCCTGGGCACCGTCTTCTCGTCCGCTCAGGCGAAGGCCGCCAGGGCGAGCATTACGGGTGCAATCGAGGAGCAGGACCTGAAGCTGTACGGAGTCGAGGGCGACGACGAGTCGAGCTGGCTGCTTATCGATTTCTGGGACATCGTTGTGCACCTGTTTCGTCCCGACACCAGGCACTACTATAATCTGGAAGCGCTGTGGGCGGACCTCCCCTGGTGGCCTGGGGAAGTTGAGGTTTGACCCCGGGGCGCGTTTCCAGTAGAATTACTGTTTTGGACGGAGATAAAGATTCATTGCATAGAGACATCTGTCTTTGCCGGAGGACCTCAATGGCACGGTATCGTATTTGGCTGACATCCCTGTTCTTTCTGACGATTCTGGCGTTCATGCCGAAGGACGCGGATTCGAAGCAGTACTTCGACGCCACGATTCGGTTCGATCCGATGTCGGGCACGCGATGGCATTACCTGACGGGTGTTATCCTGATCGGGGATGAGATCGAGCCCCAGAAGCGCTCCCAGGTCGGAGGGATAATCCTCACGATTTACGATGAGGAGATCACTTCTTCCGGCGGTGGCCTGGTGGGAGTTCACGTGGTCTACAATGTGTACGAGTCCCTGGACCTCGGGTGGGCGAGCCAGTACGAGAACCCCGGGGGCGGGCCCTTCGCTCCGCCGGACTACAGCGAACCGGTCCCGATACAGCCTGGCATGGGCGCAGGCGTCCACCCGTTGCTTGCGCAGCCGGGCAACGGTGAGCCGCTGCAGTCATTCGGCGGACCCGGTGGCGGGGAAGGCGGCGGCGGCGCAGGCGGTGGCGGCGATCTGGCCGGTGAAGGCGAGTTCGAAGTCACTCCCATAATGGAATCCAACCTGAACTACATAATGAGCGAATCCGGACGTCTGCTCGACATCAGCGGAATGGACCTTATCGGTGAGATCGTCGACCCCTCCCGCTCGATCTCGGTGCGCCAGGTGTTCGAGACCTCTCACTTCGCGGTTCTCCCGGACTACCAGGTTCATCTGAATGAGAGCTGGCGGGCGCCGATGAGCTGGACCATCCCGTTCGTCGGCGAAACCATGGAGATCCCCCTGACATTTACCTTGTCGGACATCCGGACAACATTCAGGTTCCGCGTGGCCGCAATCGACTACTCCGGCATCCTTCAGTTCGACGTGGACGTGAGCGACGAGAACAACACGACCCGCAAGGAGTCGAACATCAAGGGCGACATCATTATCCAGGGCCGATTCTATGTCGATCTGGACCGCGGCGTGATTGTTGCCGTCTGCGACACGCCGGGCCTGGGCAACACTTACTTCGTGGACGGCCAGCGTCGCGGTAACGAGCCCTGGTTCAACGATATCGGTATTCCATGGCCGCTCAATCCCGGCCTCTACGCCACGCTCAATTTCGAGAGGCGCGACCTCTACACGCCGCTCGGGAACGTTATCGATCGGCGCCAGGAATTGGTGTATCGCATCCAGGAGCTGCAGTGGTTCACCACTACAGTCGTGGAATGATCTGCATTGCCCGCTTCCTCGGTTCGGCTTTCTGCGCATTGCTGCTGCTCTCCCTTGCCTTGGGTTGCGGGGGCGGGGGAGGCGCATCCGCATCTGTGAAAGGCACCCTGACCGACGGTTTCGGCGCGGTCATCAATCGCAGTGACGCTGTGGTTTCGCTCGACGGAACCGATGCGGTTTGTCATCCCGACAGCAAGGGCGCTTTCTCCCTGGCTGCGCCTCCCGGAACCTACGTTCTCAGGGGCGTCTGGGCCGATCCTGCCGCCGGCATCCGTCTTGAGGGCACGTCGAATGTCATCCTGACCAAGGGTCAGACCGCGAATGTCGGCCTCTTTGCCATCTCCGACAGCTCTCTCGACTCGGGATGGGCATACTATCGACAGGGCAAGTACTACGCGGCTGAAACCGCTTTCCAGCAATACCTGACCAATGCCCGCAGCGGACAGGCGAGTCTCGGTGGATCGAGCGCCCTCTGCGGCCTCGGTTGGACCAGGGGTCGGGGACTCGACGATCCAGTCAAGGCTGCGGGGAATTTCGAGGAAGCGATCGGGGCCTGGGACGGAAATGTCGACGCCTGGGTCGGACTGGCAGGGTGCGAATTGGGAAGAATGAAATCCGACGGCGGCCTCCATCTCAATCAGGCTGCCGATGCGATAAACAAGGCGATCGACCTGGAGGGCGAGTATACGTCGGCCCCGACTCACGACCAGATCTCCGAGATAGACCTCCGAGCGTATCGTGCATATATTAATTATCTTAACGGGAATGTGTCGGCTGCGCGCAGCGAGGCGCAGGCGATACAGAGCGAGGTGGCGACGAGCGGCAGTCGCGCCAGCGCCAACGCCATCGCGATCATTCTCAGGTTCACCGGCTAGGAATTTCCGGTTTCCGATTGAAGAATCATGCGTTTGCCTCGAATCACATTGCTTGTCCTGATCCTGCTGCTGACGATGTACGCGCAGGCCGTCGGATCGACCGAGATCCTGCAGCAAAGACAACTGGAGAGGGTCGTCGCATGGCAGTCGAAGCTTGCCGGCCTGGAATTTTCCCCAAACGAGATTGTCGTTGAATTCGGCGATGCACGGTCACTTTGCTCATTGGACGCATCTGTGCTGGAAGGGCTGAGGATTTCGAAAGCGTTCGAGTATCGGCCCGCGGCGGTTTTCAGGATCGAAAATGGGGAGACGGTGGCGGAAGTGCTTGCACGTCTCGAGGGAAAGACCGGCATTGTGAGCGCGGGTCCCAACCTGATACGTCACTGCGCGTTTGCGCCGAACGACCCCCGGTACAACTTGCAGGAATACATGCTGCCTATTCACAGCGACGCTGCGTGGGACGTGACGACCGGATCATCGAGCGTGGATGTCGCGGTGATCGACACCGGTCTCGATGTCGATCATCCCGAGTTCGCCGGACGCGTGGTCTGGAAACAGAATTTCTTCGACCCCGACGAGAAAGGTGCCGACAACGTGTTCGATGACTCTGGGCACGGGACCGCGGTTGCGGGGATCATTGCCGCACGCGGAAACAACAACGTGGGGATCGCCGGAATGGCCTGGGATGTCAGGATCATGGCGTTCCGGTCATGCGGGGGACCGGACCTGCAGTGCTCGATCGCCGACGAAGTGATGGCGATAGACTCGGCTGTCGCGCACGGAGCCGACGTGATCAACCTTTCGCTCGGAGGGAAAGGGACCAACAGCATCGAGACCGCAGCGATAAAGGCGGCGCATGACGCGGGCGTTGTGATAGTCGCTGCGAGTGGGAACGGGAATCCGGGTCAGCTTTACGTTGCGACGGGGAATCCGGCAACGGACCAGGCGAATCTCTACTATCCGGCCGCCTTTGCCGAGGTCATCGGCGTGGCCGGTCTCGACAACACCAACGGAACCGTAACCGACCCGGCGGGGCTTGTGCGTGCGACGTTCTCGAACTACGGGGAGGCCATCGTGTCTGTGGCCGCGGTCGCGACCGGAGTGGAATCGACCGTACCGTTCAGACCCAAGACCGAGGTCCCATACGCGATCTATCTCGGTCGCGATTATTCCCGCCTCTCCGGGACGAGTTTTGCGTGCCCCCAGGTCAGCGGTTTGGCTTGCCTCGTTCGGTCGAAATACCCCCAGCTCTCTCCGCTCGAGGTCGGCAGCTTGATTGAATCTTCCGCCTGGTCGATGGGCGGCCCGGATGCCAACCAGAACGGGATCGACGACTGTCTCGGGCATGGCCTTCTGGACGCGGGAGCCGCGCTCGGGAACGGTCCGGGCGAGGCTGTGTTTGAGAACGGAGATTTCCTTGTCGGCATCACTGCTTCGCCGTTGTTCGCCGACGACATCCTTGTTGTCGTGCGCTGCAAGAGGGGAAGCGACGGTCCACCGAGCGTGAGTTACTTCGTTCATGAGACCGCCGAGAATGCGGCCGTGACAATGGTGCCTCTCCCGGCTCATCCGAACACTTTCCTCGGTAAATTCCAGACCTCCGGCTCCGGCACAATGACCATACAGATTTCCGGCGTCCTGAGCGGCCTTCCGCTTGAATCGATGCAGGTTGTGTATACACTTATTGATTAGCGATTAGCCCTTCTTTTCAGTCGCCCTCATCTTTACGGGAATGAGCCATCAACTGAAAATCATTCTTGCCTGTGTTGCCGTGACGATCTCGACGCTTGCGGTCGCTTGTCCGAGAGGATCCGGGGGCGGGTCCACGGAGCTGTACCGAGTAGCGACCTGGGCAGGTACCGTGGAGGTCCCGGCGAGGCTGGTCATGCGACAGGAGCCCGAATACTGGAACGCAGCGTGGCGCGTCGAGGCCAATGTGCGTCTGGATGAATTCCAGGACGGCAGCCTCAAGGGGACGGCGAAGGGCGATTTCTTCCACTGGAGCGAGCTCGGCAGCCGGATTCTGAACTACGAGAGTATCGCCGCCGGCCACTGGGACAAGTACACCGTGTTTGAATTCGACCTGAGCGGGAATGTGGATGAAGACGGGTATGTCATCACTGTGAACGAGCTTCCTCTGTCTCTTATGGATCCCAGCAATCCCACCGAGATCATAGAGTTCTGGGACTTTCTCTACCCGTCCACACTCGAAGGCGCGTGGCCGAACGACGGGTCGAGGGTGATGGAGGGCGAAAGCTTGAAAGTGCAGGGGAAAGACTACGCGGAGAACGCCCAGTTGAGTACCTTCAGGGAGTTCTCAGTCGTCTACAGATGGAACATACGGAAGCTGTAGCGCGATCTTAAATCGTGAGTGCCGGTATGTGGGGCAGGCTTTCCAGCCTGCCATTCAGGCGGTGTTCAGGGGCGGCGGGCTCGAAAGCCTGCCCCACAAAGAGACCATCTCAACAGCCGCCTGGCGGGATCATCTATTCAGTCAGTTGTGTGTGGAGTTGTCCGGACGGTCAAGACGGGTATCGGTTGCGGTCGGCGATCCCGTTTGGTTGGCTTCATTATGGTTGATACGTAAAGTTCCTGTCGAGAACATAATAACCAGCGCCAGGATAATGACCAGGAGGATTATCCCGAGCGCGACGGCGCAGCCATCCGAGCCGCCGCCTGCCGTCGACCCCCCGAGCTCCTTCCCTTCCTTTATCCGCTTCGCCCTCTCCGCCTCATAGATTCTCTCAACCTGCTCCTCGGTCAGCTCGACGGTCCTGCCCTCGATGTCCGACTTCACATCGTGATAGATCTTTCGCCTGTCCTCGGGGATCTGAGACATGCAGCATGTTCACCCCATTTTCCTGCTGACCGGATCCTCTATGTCGCTGCCTGGGACCTTTTCGCCCATTAGCCCGGCGACCCTCTCGATCCTGATGAGCTCGCTTAAGACCCGTCTCACCCCGCCGCGGATGTCCCTGTATTCGATCTTCACGTGGCAGCAATTGCCGAACGTGAAGTACATGAAATCGCCCTCTCCGTTCAGAAGCGACTTCAGAAGCGGCCTCATGACTCCGGCATGGGTCACGAACATAAACGCGCGGTCGGCAAGAGGGTCGCCCCAGCTCTCTATTATCTCGTCGGCGGCTTCCCGCACTCTTGCGAAAAACCCGTCGAAATCCTCGCCTCCGGCAATCCTGAAGTCGAGCCACTTGTTTATGTCGCCTGCCCAGCCGTTGGGGTACTTCGCGTGCGCATCCTCGAGCGACATTCCCGACAGAGTGCCCACGTCCACTTCCATGAAGCCCCCGACCGGCCGGACCGCCGGGATCGGATCGAGTTCGTCGGCGATGATCTCGGCCGTCTCCAATGCTCGCTTGAGCGGAGAGGAGTAGATCGTATCGGCGGATACATTCTCGCGACGCAGGAAGCGCCCCAGCAGTTTCGCTTGCGAGCGACCGATGTCGGTCAACGGGCTGTCGGCAAATCCCTGGATAACGCCTGCCGCGTTCCCTTCAGACAAACCGTGACGGATAACGTAAATAAGCATATTGTTTCACTTGGAAGAGGTCACTCTTCAGCTGACTCGATGAAGTTGCGGAGCATGCGAAGGCCCTGGGTGACGGCTTTCTCGCGGACGGCGTCGCGGTTTCCAAACAGATCGAAGTCCCTCACCTCAGAGCGTCCCCCTGCGACGACAACTGCGCAGTAGACTCGACCGACGCCGGCGCTTTTGTCGTTGGAGGTCGGGCCGGCGTTCCCGGTCACCGCAACGGCATAATCGGTCTTGAAGAGGTCAAGGGCCTTCTCGGCCATGGCGAGAGTCATGGCGGGCGTAACAAGGCCGGTGTCCAGAAGATCGTCGGGCATCCCCAACAGGAGCTTCTTCGTCCCTCGAGTGTAGGTGACCACGCCGCCCATGTAGGCCCGCGAGCTTCCGGGAACGCGTGTGATGGCGTAACCGAGTCCGCCTGCAGTCATGCTCTCGGCGGTACAGACTGTCTTTCCGCTCCTCAGGAGTCCGAAGACGATTTTCTCGGCGTTGGTGAGGTCCTTGTCCTCTTTTACTCCTATCCGCCCGGTCGGCTGTCCCGGTTCAACAGAGCCCATTTCTCCACCCCTGAAGCGTCTTGCGCCTCACAAGCTTAGAATCGCATGTTACCCTCAAACCGTTGTCAAGGCAATCCTTCAGTGAACGAGCCCAGGTCAGCCGTCCCCCCCTTGGGGGGGACTACAGGGGGGGCGCCCACTCCGCCTCAAGATCATACGGCAGCGCGCCGATAACTCGGACCTTGATGATCTCTCCGTACTCGATTGACTGAGGCGCATTGTCCACAAAAACCAGACCGTCGATCTCCGGAGCGTCGCGATAACTTCGTCCGACCATCCGCCCGTCATCGGTCTCGCCCTCGAGGAGCACGTCGATGGTCTTGCCGACCCAGCCCCGGTTGATCTCGAAGGAAATGTCGTGCTGGGCTTCCATTAATTGATGCATTCGCGCCTCGGAGATCGTCTCAGGCACCTGGTCCGGGAGGTCTGCCGCAGGTGTGCCTTTCTCCGGGGAGAACTGGAAGACCGTCAGCCGATCCAGCCGCGCGGACTCGACGAAATCGAGAAGCGCAGCGGCGTCATCGTCGGTCTCGCCCGGGAAACCGACGATGAATGTAGACCGTATGCACGCAGGCGTCGGGGAGTCCTGGAATCTCGAACGGATTTTCGTCACGATCTGGAACGCGTCGATGTCCGGCGCCAGTCGATTCATACGCCTGAGAATCCCGGGCCGTACATGCTGCAGCGGGATGTCGAAGTAGGGGATGACATGCCTGGAGTCGGCGATGAAATCGAGAAGGGCCGGCGAAATCTTGCTCGGGTAAAGGTAGTGCAATCGAATCCAGGATATCCCGTCGACATCATCGAGCTTTTCCAGAAGCGACCGGAGATTGGCGCCGATGTCGGAGCCGTACGCGGTTGTGTCCTGGCTGATGAGGATCAGCTCGCGTATGCCATCGGACGCGAGACTGCGGGCTTCCTGGACAATGTCATCTATCGGACGAGAGACATGCGGGCCTTTGATTGCCGGAATGACGCAGAAAGAACACTCGTGCCCGCAACCCTCGGCGATCTTTACATAGGCGCTCCAGTCCGGGGTGAGCCTCAGTCTCGGATCGGTCGCTGCTGAAAGAGTAGCCCGTCCCGGAGCTGTGAGGTCGGGCCTTGGAGCAATGTTCTCGCATTTGCCTTCCCACAACGATTCCAGAAGCTGGGGAAGCTCGGGAAGGCTTCCCACGCCGGCGATGAGGTCGATTTCCGGGAAGATCGCGCCCAGATCGTTTCCCTCGCGCTGGGGAAGGCATCCGGTCGCGACCAGGATCACCTCCGGTCGCTTTCTCTTGACCTCGCAGATTTCCTCCAGCGCCTCCTCGCTTTCAAGCCGGGCGTCCTCGATGAATCCGCAGGTGTTGACTATGAGGCACTGCGCCTCGTTGATGTTGTCGGTGAACGTCCAGCCGCGCATCGCAAGCTCTCCAAGAAGGCGCTCGCTGTCAACCGTGTTCTTGGGACATCCCAGGCTGATGAGTCCGAGGACCTTGGGACGGATTACCGGATTGTTGTGCGCCATGAAATTGTCGCCGCCGCGAGATCGTCGACAAGTGTAACGTTGAAATGTCCGTCTTGAAAGGTCTTTTGAGAAATCAGGTGGGGTCGGGTGGGGTCGGGTGGGGTGGGGTCCGGAGGCGTGGATTTTCGGGCTTCATCGGCCGCAAAGCCCTTCCGGAGCCGGGATAGTGATGGTATATTGCAGATGGGGATAGACGTTATCCCCCAAAGAGAAGGCGATTCTCATGTTGGGTCCCGGCGGATTTAACTCCTCCTGAATCCGCCGGGCACTTTTTTAGCCGGGAGGGGACTCGCTTGATTCCGGCGGGAAATCTGGTATACAGATAATCGATGAACCTGGATTTCGTGTTCTGCAATCGTTGCGGGTCGCGGATGCGTCAGTCGCGGGCGGTAATCGATGCGTCCGGTCCGGGCTTCGCGCTGACCATTTCCGGTGTGCCCGTATTCGCGTGCGACGAGTGCCGGACGTCACTGCATCTGCACGAGACCGGTCCGGGCGTGAACGACATTATCGCCGCCGTCATGGACGCGCTGGACAAGCTGGGCGCGAACAGTCTCGGCACCCCCATGCACGTCCCTAACCAGTGCAGGAAGTGCAAGACCACTCTGCCGAGGGAAATCGACAAGTCGAGGGCGCATTTCGCGATGAGCTCGCCGATGGGTCCGGGCGGTGCGATCATCGGCATCCAGTACTACGGTAACGCGCTCACGTGTCCCAAGTGCGGCCAGAAACACCCGCACTTAAGCCCGGTCGTGTACCACAACATCACCGACTCCATCTATAAAGCTTCAGCGATATATATGCGGTATTAGCCGACACTGACTCCATCTGACACGCACACCCTTGCAACCCGGGTCAGAAGCCCGCGCGTGAGCGAGCGCGTAACCGACGGCGTCAGCCATCGGATGTGCACTCCCTCAGGGGGCACCTGACCGCCCTCTCCCCGCGATACTAAGTTAGTTCAATCATCAAAAACGCAGGGGAGCATCGTCGTGAAGAAACTCTATCTCGCATCGGCGTCGCCGCGACGTAAGGAGCTTCTTGCGCTCACCGGGCTGGACTTCGAGGTCCGTCCGCTGACCGAGGTGGACGAGGACGCTCTGCTACGGGACTACGACGGCGATGTCATCGCGCAGGCGGAGTTCCTTGCGCTCAGGAAGGCGGAGATCGCGCTCGACCTCGGCCTTTCGGGAATTTTTGTCACAGCCGATACTCTTGTTATCTCCGATGACGGCGCTGTGCTGGGGAAGCCGCAGGACGTCTCCGAGGCGACAATGTTCCTCGATCGGCTCGCCGGGAACTGGCACACCGTGGCGACCGGGATCGCTCTCGCGGAGAGAGGCGGTCTTGTGACCGGAGATCGCATCGAGAGCGTCCTTGAGAGGACAAGGGTGAAGTTCGCGCTGATGACGGACAAGGAGATCGAGGACTACATCTCGTCCGGTGAGCCCTTCGACAAGGCCGGGGGGTACGGCATCCAGGGGATGGCGTCGAAATACATCGAGCGCATCGACGGCTGCTACTTCAACGTGGTTGGTTTCCCCGTGCATGCGTTCTGGGAGCTGTGGCGCAGGTTCAACGACCTTGAATGAGGTCGGCCGGGTCCGGCGCAAACTCAATGAGAATTAATCGATATTAATGTTGAGCGCCGAAGTGAACGCGGCGCCGGTTCGCTTATGCCGTCCGACGAAGGAAAGAAAAAGGCGAAGTCCGAAGAGCCTGCGCAGGTCGGTCGCGACCTGGTCCAGGATGTGATCAACCTTGCCTTCCTGCTGATTCTGGTCGGAATCTTCTTCCTTGACGTCATCGTTCACGGGCAGGTTTTCTTCGCGGGCGACATCATGAATGTCTACACTCCCTGGCAGAAGTACAACCAGGAAGCGCTCGCGGCGGGTCGCATGCCTTTGTGGTGCGACGATTTCTTCATGGGCTTCCCCCTCTTTGCCGAGAGCCAGGGCGCCCTCTTCTACCTCCCGACAAGGCTTGTCTATTTTCTCGTGCCCGCGGCGCACGCGTTCTCGTACGATGTGCTCCTGCATTTTCTGCTCGCGGGATGGTTCCAGTATTTCTTCGCGAGAACCCTCAAGCTCTCCCCGGCGGCGAGCCTTCTGAGCGCGGTCGCGTTTGCATTCTCGGGGATGTTCCTGAGCCTGCCGATCAATTTCACGATCTTCCGCTCGATAGTCTGGATTCCCCTGATATTCATGTTCCTGACGATGGGTGCGCGCCGTCATTCCCTCATCTTCCCTCTGATGGCGGCCCTGTCGATGTTGCTGCAGATGATGGGGGGAAGTCTGCAGGTGACCGCGATCACCATCCTCGCGCTCGTGCCCTATGTCGTCTTTCTGATACTGTCGCCGGGCGAGGGGAAGAAGCAGGACATGGTGCCGCTTCTGCAGTTCATCCTGATGCTTATGCTGGCGGGAGGGCTGTACCTGTTCCAGCTGTTCCCGACATGGGAGCTGAAGCTTCATGCGTGGCGCGGAGTGCGTGGGGACTATTCGGTCGCGTCCGATTTCTCGTTCCCTCCGGCGCACTTCATCGACGCTATCCTGCCGACGTTCTTCGGGTCGTGGTCTGACCGCTCTCTATTGCCGGTGGAGGCCGCGGCGAATTTCTTCCCCTACATCGGGCTTGCTCCGCTGCTCCTCATACTTCCGGGGCTTTTCTCCGGCAAGCGTGGCGTTCCGGTCCTGCTCATACTTGCGGTGTTCTTCGTCTCGCTGGCGATCGGGAAGTACGGGGTCACCTTCCCGATAGTCTATTCGATTGTTCCGCTTTTCGATCAGTTCCGTGCTCCGGACAGGTTCTGGTTCATTGCCGTGTTCGCCGGGACCCTCCTCGGGGGGTACGGCCTGCAGGCCCTTATGACCGATGTCGAATCGGGGAAGCCGAAGCTGACGCAAATGACGGTGGGGGCGATCGGGCTTGTGCTGCTCCTCGGAGCGCTCTTCGTGATGGCGGCGCTGTACGTTCCGGTGGTCAGGCAGATCTGGAGAACCGTGATTGATTTTACGTTCGCGGTCCCGATCGCGGGGATAAGGGACAAGATCGCCGCAGCGACGTATGCCGGTTGGCAGACTCATGTCACCCTGGGGATTCTTCACGCGCTCGCGGTGCTCGCGATGTTTCATTTCACGATAGCGCTTTTCGGCAAAAAGGGCCGGAGCGGAGCGCTGGCAGGTATGCTCGTGCTCATCACTGCGATCGACCTCTATGTCATGAGTTTCAGCGTGCCTGCGCTTCATACGACCGGAAAGGAATTCTTCACGGTGCCGCCGAGATCGGCGCAGGTCCTCAGGCGCGACGGTGAGCCTAACCGCTTCTATTCGTTCCTGAAGACCTATTACGCGAGGGAGGTCTTCAAATTCAACGGCAGCGACGACACGATCTGGTACAATGGCGGCGGCTCCAAAGACATAAACGATTACGTGGCGCTCAGGGAGGCCCTTGCCCCCAACATTTTCATGCATTGGGGACTGACATCCTCGAACGGGTTCGCCAGCCTTTTTCTGGACAGGTATCTCACGCTCGAAGGCGCGGCCAGCGAGCAGATGCTTCCGCTTCTGCAAGGCGCGCCGACCCAGGGAGAGACCTCGCCCGACTGGGCGGACCGGACGCTTCTCATCGATCTTATGGCGAGCCGGTATGTGTTGACTCCGATAGAATTCGAGCCCACCGATCGGTTCAGTCTTGTTGACGACGGGCCGATGAAGGTCTATCGCAACCACAAAGCTCTACCGAGGGCGTGGGTTGCACGACCTCAGACGGTTTTGGGCGAGACCCCGGCCTCGCTGCAGGGTCTGGCAAATGCCGAGATCGATCCCAGGACAACTTTAATCCTGGATCCTTTGCCCAGAGCGCCGATCATTTTCTCCCAGGGTGCCGAGGGCGATGCGTCGGCTGCGATCGCTCCCAGCGGAGGAGCGGGCGATGCGAGTCGCAGGGGCGGCGCCGTAAGAGACGAGCAGGTGCTTATCGAAGTGCTGAGCCCGCAGCCGGCTTACCTAGTGCTGGCGGACACTTACTACCCCGGTTGGTATGCCGAGATCGACGGAGCGCCTGTGGCTACGATCTATCGCGCGTTTGGATACTTCAGGGCGATTGAGATTCCCTCGGGAAAACATGTGGTGCGCTTCTACTACGATCCGCCGAGTTTCGACAAGGGGGTGAAGGTGTCGGGAGCCATCCTCGCCACCTTTATTCTGCTTCTCCTGGTGCAGGTTCTTTTCTTCTCGCGAGCGCCGAAAAAAAAGGACGAGTAGGGATTCTCCCTGCCGGGGGTTTTGTCAGGACTGGTCCGACTCGACCGGCGCGTTCAGTGCCGCCTCGACAGACTCCAGAAGCCGCTTTCTTTCGAAGGGCTTCGTGATAAACCCGGACGCCCCCGCTTGAATGCCCTGCTCGACGACCTCCGCTTCGGCCTTCCCGGTAACAAAGACTACCGGAATCTCCCTCGTTGCATCATCGGACTTGAGCGAGACGAGAAGGCTGAGTCCGTCCGCACCCGGCAACATCCAGTCCAGCAGGATTAGATCGATTTCGGATTTGCGGACGATGTTCAAACCCTCACCTGTCGAACGCGCGACGCGAACATCGTACTGCTCACCCAGCATTTTCCTCAGAAGGTCGCCAATGTACGGGTCGTCATCGATCACGAGAACTGTTCTTGCTCCCGGACGGTCCGTCCCGGGCGAAGTCTCGGAATGCGGCTCAAGAGCTTCCGAATCGGCGAACTCAGCATTTCGTCCACTCTCACTTGGGGCGAGTTGCAGAGACACGGTGAATGTGGAGCCGACCCCGGATTCGCTCTCGACCGCTATCGATCCGCCCATCTTCTCAACAAGCTCTTTCGCGATGGCCAGACCCAGACCCGCCCCCTGATGGGATCGCGTGTGAACGTCCTCCACCTGGTAGAAGCGCTCGAAGATGTACGGAATCTTGTCGGCCGCGATACCGATGCCGTTATCACTGACTTCTATTTTTCCGTTTCCGTTCTCGGTCAGAGCTCTCACGACAATCTCGACCTCCTCCTTTGAGTACTTGATGCTGTTCTCGATGAGATTCTCGATGACCTGTCTGAGCCTCTCCGGATCGGCGCTGACTGTGAACTCGGCGGCCTCCAGCTTTATCGATATTGGTTTGCCCTGATCGATCTCTTCAAAGGGCTTGATCGCATCGGCAAGGAAACGCGAGACTTCGATCGGTTGATTTCTCACCTGAAGCGTTCGGTGCTGAATGTGGCTGAGCTGTAGGATGTCGTCGATCAGGTTCCTGAGAGCCCCGGCGCGGGAGTATATTGTCTCGAGGGGTTCCCGGAAGTCCCGAGGAACGTCGCCGAATGTCCCCGACAGTATAAGCTCGGAATATCCTATGATCGGAACGAGCGGAGTCCTCAGCTCGTGAGAGATCATCGACAGGAACTCCGCCTTCACTTCCAGGCTGGCCTGGAGTTTCTCTGCGCGCTTGAGCTCGGTGACATCTCTGAACACTTCGAAAGTCCCGAGATATTCGCCGTTCCGCTCCAACCGAGGCGTGGCTGTCACCAGGAGGTTCCGTCGCTCGCCGGAGGCAAGAATGGCCTCGTACTCGCAGGAGCATTTTCCCTGCGTGCGGCACTCCTCGCGGAATGTGCGCACCACCCTCAGATTGTCGGCGTCGGTAAAATCCTGCGTTCTTCTGCCAACCAACTGTCTCGCGCCGACCCCGAGAATCTCGCAAGCCGCGGGATTGGCGAATGTGAAGACATCGTCCGTGTTGACGATGACGATTCCCTCTCCCTGGTTCTCGATGAGCGTGTGCAGTTGCCCGGATTTGCTCTTGAGCTCGTCTTCCGATCGCTCCAGTGAAGACAACATTCCGTTGATCTCGCATCCCAGCACCGCCAGCTCGTCCTTGCCGGGCATGGAAACCCTCGCGGACAGATCGCGCCTGGTGGCTATATCGCTGACCATTTTGCTCAGGCGCGAAAGACGGGACAGGACGAGTCTCTCCAGGAGCGTCAGGGTTACCGCTCCGAGTATTATGCCTGCGACTAGGATCAGCCAGGTGAATCGGACCGCGCTGATCCGGGCCTCCATGAAGGCTTTCCTGGGCGATTCCACTTTGAGAATGAATGCAGGTTCTCCGAAGAAGTCTTCGAGCTGCGCGTAGGCGGCGATGGTATCCGGACTCTCCCGCGCGAGAAGCAAGGGTGTTCCGTCGGACAGAAGGTCCCTGGCTTTCAGGAAATCCGATGGCGCCTTAGGGTCGTCACGCTCTGACATGGACAGCACGAGATGCGATACCTCGGAAAGATGAGCCAGTTCCCGGGGGGAAAGGTAAAACGCCATGAGTATCGTCCCGCGTGCAGGACCTTCTTCGTTGCTGGTGAGAATAGGCCTCGAAGCAAAGAGCAGGGGGCCTTCCGGCAAGTTCAGAATCCCTGTCTCAGCGGTTTGCGGATCATCGTCCAATGAAAGAAGGGGACTTCCGGGCGTGAGAAGATCCAGAAGCGATTGCGGCACCGCAAGAGGTGTCTCGTCCGCAAGATCGATGCCCTTGGCGTAAAAGAGCTTCGCTTCCGGATCCACGTAGATGATAAAATTCAACTCGAGTCCCTTCAGAGCCGCGTTTGTCAGGTTCGAGTCTATATACTCCTGGTTCCGGTCGCTCACGAATCTGTAGGTATCGTCCCAGCATGCCCAGTCGTAGAGCTTGATCTTGAGATTGGACAACACTTCCTGAAGGGCTGCGTTCGCACTATCGACGCTTTTGCGACAATCGTTGTTCTCAACGACCTGCACCCCGTACTTGATGATGAGAATGGATGCGATGAGAAGAACCGCAATCATTGCGGCTATCGTGCCGGAGATTATCAGAAGGGTTTTCCTGCGCAGAGACATAAGCATCCAATCCAAGGCTTCTGCACAGCGCTTGTGCGGCGCTGCATCAGGCTCCTTGATCGTACCACAATAGCTTCGCCGCGAATCGGAGCGGGAACCTAGTCTCCTTTAATGTGACCGAATGCAGACTCGCAGTTCGCCCGGCCGGTCAAGCCTTTCCCTCAGCCTCCCGAAGCGGTACTATGGGTGCAACATTCACGGTTTTCGCGCATCTGTAGTGTGGGTGCCCCGGAGATTCATTATGGCAGCACAGTTATCGTATGCGCCCGCAGGCGAATTCAGGTCGGAATCGGCCGAGTTAATCGATTCGGTCAGGGACCTGGGTCGGAAACTGCAGTTGAAGGAAACACCCGCCTGCGTCGTTAGGATGGGAGCAGGGGAGGGTCTTGATGCTGCGACTGCGATCTCCAGGGAATTCCTCAAGCGCGAGATACTCCCGATTGTCGAGCTTCGCACCGACGATCCGATCTCTCCTTTGCGGAATCTGGTCGAGTTTTGCGCGCTGGGGACGGTCGATCTCATCTGGTCGGACGGGGAGCCGGGATTCCGGGAGGATGATCTCCTCGGTCTTGTCACGGGAGCGGGGCGCAACAGGTTGCTGCTGGATCTCATTCTGCATTTCCACAACCGACCGCCGGTATTGGAGAGTTTCCAGAGCCTGTCCGAGAACATCGGCAAGGTTGCGGGCAAGTACAGTCACATCCAGTCCGTGAAACTGGCCGAGGTGGGAGATCCGGGCATCGTGGAAGAAGCGATCGCCGCGTTCGAGATCATGCTCAAAGCCTGCAGAAGGTCGAAACCGTCCGCCGGTCCGTCCCTATGGATCAACAATTCCCCGATTAGAGCCATAGCCAATGACCTCGGGATTATTGCTGTTGATACGAGCGAGCAGGGAGGGGCAGTCTACCAGTCGGCCGACCTGAAGGGCGCCGAGTACCTGGCCGGGAAACTGGGCATACAGGTGGTGCCCCGGCTTCCGCTTCTTCCACGCTACTATGCGAAGGGCTGGTTTTCATTCGAGGTGGGGAAGGTGCTTGACTCGTGGACGGGTCGGAAGGCATTCCTCGCCTACCGGAACCGCCCCGACTGGCTGGAAGATTAGGAATCGCCCGTTTGACGCCCTGTCTTCGGAAAAAGTACAATGCATGAGTTCGAAACAGCCGCCCCGAGCGGAAGACCGACATGTCCGTCGACCTGCATACTCATTCAACAGCCAGCGACGGATCGTGCACACCGGCTGAAGTGGCCCGCGTATGCGTCGGAGCCGGGATCAAAATCGCATCTCTGACCGACCACGACACGGCGGGCGGGCAGAAGGAGTTTCTTAAGGCCTGCCGCGACCTCGGCCTGGCGGCCGTCACGGGGATTGAGTTCTCCACCGTTCACAAGGGGAGAGAAGTACACCTGCTCGGCTACGGCCTTCCGCTGGATAATCCCCGGTTCTCGGGATTCCTCAGGGAACACGCCGCCTACCTGAAGGGCAGGCTGATCGAAATCCTCAGGAAACTTGCGTCGTGCGGCTTTGACTTGAGCATCGATGAAATATACGAAGTGAGCGGGGGCAATCCGCCCATGCCGCCACACCTGTTGAGGGTCCTGGGGAGTCATGGTTATGTCCCGGACCTTGCCGCTGCGGTCGATTTCTTCCAGGAGTATCTTGCTTTCAATGCCAGGGCGTGGGTGGATCATGAGACCCCCCTGGAGAAGCCGCTGCAAATGTTGATCGACGTCGGCGCGATTGCCGTCGTCAGCCACCCGTTCAGGCTTCCCGGCCTCGACTGGCTGGAGGAGATTCTTGACATGGGCGCGCATGGTCTCGAGCTTTACTATCCGGGTCAAACGGGCAGCGTTTTTCTTGACCTGCAATCGCTCGCCCGAAGGCGCGGCTGCATAGTAACCGGCGGCTGCGACTTCCACGGGATATTCGCTGAGAGGAGAGTCAGGGAGGTGGAGATTCCGCTCGAGGTCGGCATAAACCTCCTGGAGGCGGTCGGGCAGGAGATTCCGGCGGCGCTGGCGGCCAAGCGAGGGGCAAGCTCATGAGGCTGGTATTTCTGGGGACGGACGAGATCGGGGAGATTGCCCTGAGGAGCGTAGCGGAAAGCTCGCACAGAATCGTGCTTGTCGTCACGCCTCCCGACCGACCCAAAGGACGAGGCAGAGGTCTCGAGCCGGGCGTTGTCAAGGCGACCGCCGATGAACTCGGGATACCTGTCATCCAGCCGGAGACGATTCGCGACGCTGCCGCGCGGAAAGCGGTCTCCGATGCGTCGCCGGACGCGATCGCCGTTGTCAGCTACGGGGAGTACATCCCGTCGTCGATTTTCGACCTGCCGCCGTACAAGTCCATCAACGTTCATCCGTCGCTCCTGCCGAGATGGCGCGGGGCGGCCCCGGTGCGATATGCGCTCATGTCGGGCGATGACGTTACCGGCGTTACCGTGCAATACGTCCACAAGCGCATGGATGCAGGCGACATTCTCCTCCAGGAAGAGATACGCATCGATCCCGAGGACGATCACGGTAGTCTGTGTGGTAAGCTCTACCCCTTGGGAGCCCAGTTGCTCGTGCGCGCGCTGGACGGAATGGAAGCGCATACGATATCGGCGCGTCCGCAGGACGAATCCAGGGTCACGCAGGCGCCCAAGATCGAGAAAGAAGACCTGTGGCTGCAATGGGACCGTCCCGCGAATGAGGTCCGGAACCGCGTGAGAGCATTCGCACCGACCCCTGGAGCGAGGGCTAGATTCCGCGACGCCGACTACAAGATTCTCGGTGCGCGCGTGGCGAGCGACGAGGGCAGCACCGGTGAACCCGGTATGATCGCCCAATTGTCCGATAATGGGCCTGTCGTGATCTGCCGAAGTGGCTGCGTGGAGATCGTGCACCTCCAGCCGCCGGGGAAAAAGGCCATGTCGGGCAGGGATTTCATGAACGGATATCGCATCAAGCCCGGTGAACGTTTCGGCGGGATCGTCGGGGGAGGTAACACTTGACCCTGGGCAGCGACAGAAGAGCGCCGCAGGCTAGAGGGACCGTGGGCAGTCGCATGACCGGCAGACGTCCCGTGAAACGGCTCGTGGGCGAGGCGAAGAAGACCGCCAAGCCGATAGTGGCCACCCGCTCCCGCACCGGCCTGGGACCTTCGAGAAGCGACAAACGCCGGGAATCGCGCGCGATCGCTGCTGTGGCCTGGACGAGCCTTTTCATCTTCGTCCTCTTGTCCGGAGCGCTTCTCTCGCTCCAATCATGGTCTTTTCTGTCGGGCGATAAGCCGGACGCAAGTGTTCCCGACGTTGTGGGGATGAAGTACGAGGACGCTGCGCTGGCCGTCGAGCAGGCGGGTCTGAAGCTGAGGATTCGCGCCGAAGCCTACTCGGACGATACCGAGGCGGACATCGTGTTGGATCAGCTTCCCGGGAAGGGCGCAAGGGTGAAGGCGGGTCGCGAGGTCCTTGTCGATGTCTCCAAAGGCTCGCGCAATCTCACGACTCCTAATGTTATCGGTATCAATCGCGACGAGGCGGTCAGTGTGCTCGACAATCTCGGAGTGTCGCACACGTTTCTCACTCCAAGGTATTCGGACGTGGCTCCCGCGGGAACCATCATCAACCAGAGCCCTCCACCGGGCGCTCCGATAGCCCTGGGCGAGCCGGTCGAGATCGTCGCATCCGCAGGCCCTCTCACCGATTCGGTTGAGATGCCCCAGCTTGAGGGCCTTCCGTACGACGAAGCGCTTCAGCTCATCAGGGAAAACAAGTTGTCATTGAGGCGGGTGAGCAGAACCTATGTTCCGGGCGCGACCGGGGTCGTTGTCACGAGTCAGTATCCGCTCGCTGGATCCAAGATCAGGCAGGGCAGCGAGGTGCACCTGACGCTTGCCGCGCCGACGTCGCAGGAAACCATAGGGAATCGATCGGCAAAGGTTGTCGTGACCGTTCCGCAGGCAGCGGGCACGGTGAAGGTGCAGATCACCGTCCAGGACAAGTATGAGACAAAGGAAGTGTACTCGCAGGTGCTGACCGGACCGACGACCGTCGAGCAGCTCGTGACCGGCTACGGACGTATGACCGTCCGGGTGAATTTCGATAACCGGAATGTGCGTGAGGAGACATTCTAGGATGGGCGGTGTCGCTCGCCCTGCGGTGTGCACGGACCGAAACACGGGACGTGGTCGGCACGGGGAACTGCAGGGGGGGCATAGATTTCCCCCTTGCGCTCGAAATATATTGTGAGGGCAGAATAAACAATGACACTCATCGCTCCCTCGATACTTGCAGTCAAAGGGGCCGGACTGGTCGACGCCGCCGTTATGGCGGAGAAGGCCGGGGCCGACTGGATTCATCTCGACATCATGGACGGACATTTCGTCCCCAATCTCACCTACGGTCCGCCGGTCGTGAGGTTGATAAGGGAGGCGAGCAAGCTCCCGTTCGACGCGCACCTGATGGTGACGAATCCCGACGATCTCATCCCCGAGCTTCTGGACATCGGCGTCGAATACATATCGGTCCATCAGGAAACATGCATTCATCTTCACCGGACCCTGTCGCGCATCAGGGAGGGCGGCGCGAAGGCGGGCGTCGCGCTGAATCCCGCGACGCCGGTCGAGACGCTCACTGAAGTGCTCCCCATGCTTGACCTTGTGATCATCATGGCCGTTAATCCCGGGTTCGCAGGCCAGGAGCATATCGCCGGTTCGTCGTCGAAAGTCGCGCGACTTGCGGCGATCGCGCGGGGCCGCGAATGGAGCGGGCTTATCCAGGTCGACGGAGGCATCGACCCATCGAACGCAGGGGAGATTGTGATGGCCGGCGCGGACGTGCTCGTCGCGGGCGCCGCCGCATTCCACAGAAGGAAGAAAGGTCAGCCCGGTTTCGACGCCGACTACGCCGAGCAGATCAGGCTCAACATCCACGACCTCCGACTCGCCTGCAACGTAGCAGCCGAAAAGAGGCCTGGACCCGCATGAGTGAGCTAGCTGGGGAAACGGGAGAATGGAAGGTATCTCTCTCGCTCTTGCACTTAGAGATGGGTCACTGTATTCTGCGATTGACTGGAGGAGCTGATTTGGAATGGACGACAAGGAACTGGAAGATCTGGTCAAGGGCCGCGAGTCAGATAGAGTCGAGTTCAAGCCTTCAATCAGCCAACGAGAAGAGATTCGAGAGACGATTTGCGCCTTCGCCAACGATCTGCCGAATCATCGCGACGCAGGAGTCGTTTTTGTCGGTGTTGACGATTCTGGTGCCTGTTGCGGTATCGATATCACAGACAGCCTATTGAAGAACCTCTCAGATATGCGAACGCAGGGAGAGGTATATCCTTTCCCGACAATGTCTGTCGAGAAAAGAGTGGTATCAGGTTGTGAAGTGGCGGTTGTCGTTGTTGAGCCGTCCTATTCACCACCAGTTCGTTATCGCGGTCGTGTGATTGTCAGGGTAGGACCGACCAATAGGACAGCAACGCCCGAAGAGGAGACCAGACTCACCGAGAAAAGACAGTCAAAGGACACGCCGTTCGATATTTCACCGCTCGAAACGGCAACCATTGATGACTTGGATCTGGATCTATTCCGGGATTACCTGCGTTCGACGCTGGCCGGTGAGATTCTTGAGTTGAACAGCCGGAACGAGCAGCAACAACTCGCTTCCTTGAGGTTCACCACGGCCGACGGGATTCCTACGATCCTTGGGCTGCTTGTGGTCGGCAAGGAGCCGGTGCGATATGTCCCGGGTGCGTACGTGCAGTTCCTCCGGATCGAGGGCACTGATTATGCCGATCCCATCAAGGACAGCAAGGAGATCGACGGTCCAGCGTCGACGTTGCTGCGGCACCTCGACGATTTGTTTCGCGTACACATCTCAGTCGCTTCGGACATTACCTCGGGGCCTGTCGAGGTCAAGCGACCTGACTACCCGATTGATGCCATCCGCCAGTTGTCGACCAACGCGATTCTTCATCGAACCTATCAGGGAACCAACTCACCCGTAAAAATTACATGGTTCACTGACAGAATCGAGATCATCAGCCCCGGAGGGCCCTACGGTAAGGTGACAAAGGAGAACTTCGGGCAGCCGGGAATCGCGGACTACAGGAATCCCAGTCTTGCGGAAGCACTCAAGAACCTCGGATTCATTCAGAAGTTTGGAGTCGGAATACCGTTGGCTAGACAGGCGCTGCAGAAGAACGGGAATCCGGATCCGGAGTTTCATCCGACGGATACCCATGTGCTGGTCACCCTTAGGAGGAGATGATGACCGCAACAACCATTGCGTTCTTCAACAACAAGGGCGGGGTCGGGAAGACCTCCCTGGTCTATCACCTGTCCTGGATGTATGCGGACCTCGGCGCGAGAGTGGTGGCAGCCGATCTGGACCCTCAGGCCAACTTGACGGCGGCGTTCGTCGATGAGGATGACCTGGAGCTCCTATGGGAATCAGAAGAGGAGCCTGGTACTGTCTTTGAGGCGATCAAGCCGTTATTGCGGGGCATAGGCGATGTGGCTACACCGCGCTTGAGGCCGGTTAGCGACAAACTGGCCCTTTTGGTGGGTGATCTCTCGCTATCAGCATTTGAGGATGAGCTGTCTGATCAATGGTGGAAGTGCCTGGGCGGAGAGGAACGAAGCTTCCGTGTCATGTCGGCCTTCTGGAGGATAATGCAAGGTGCTGCGGTGAGGTTCGATGCCGAGATCGTAGTGATCGATCTCGGTCCGAACCTTGGAGCGATCAATCGGGCAGCGCTAATATCCGCAGACTACATTGTAGTCCCTCTTTCTCCGGACCTTTTCTCCCTGCAGGGTCTGCGGAACCTAGGACCTGTCCTCAAGAGATGGCGAGAAGGCTGGGTAGAGCGCCTAGGTAAGAATCCTGTCAGCGATCTCGATTTGCCGCCCGGTGGGATGCAGCCCATTGGCTATATAGTCCAGCAGCACTCGGTGCGTCTAGACAGGCCGGTGCGAGCATACGACAAATGGATGAGTCGGATTCCGCGCTCGTATTCCGAGTATGTGATCGGAAAGAAAGTCGCGGATTCGGTCAACATTGAGAATGATCAAAGTTGCTTGGCGCTTGTCAAGCACTATAGAAGCCTTATGGCGATGGCTCAGGAAGCACGGAAGCCGATCTTCTACTTGAAGTCAGCTGATGGCGCTATTGGTGGTCACAGCAAGGCAGTTCTGGATGCGTATAGCGACTTCGAGAAACTGGCGAAGGAAATCGCAAAGCGAGCTTCAGTCACAGTAGCTCTCGCCTGAGTTGGTGTTCGGGGGTGAAGTATCGTTTCACTGCGAGTCGAAGGGCCAGGGTGAGGGCGATCACCTTTCCTCCCACGAGCATGAACATAATTATGAGCTGGTAGCGTGCGGCGACAAGAGGGTCGGCGCCCGACAGAATCTGTCCGGTCATCACGCCGGGGATCTGCACCAGCCCGATGACCATGAGAGCGTTGATCGTGGGAATCATCCCGGCTGCGACCGCGGCCCGTGCGGGTTCGGCGGCCGCGCGCGACGCATCCGCTCCCATCGAGAGAAGCACCTCGACCCGGTCGCGCTGCGATTCGAGCTCGCTTCTGAATCTCTCTGCTGCGAGCGAGATGCCGTTCAGGGTGTTCCCGATCGCCATGCCTCCCAGGGGGATTATGTAGCGGGCCGTGAGCGCGAGCGGGTCGGCCATGGTGATGACAGTCACGTAGGCGAGCGCAAAGAATGATCCGACCGCGATGCTGAACCACAGGATCGGTATCGTGCCGGGGTAAGGTCTTTTCATGCGACCCTTCGCTGTGAGCGCCGCAACGAAAGCCATCCCCAGCAGAATCAAAACGATGACCCACATCCACTGCAGCCTGAAGAGATACACGAGCACGTAGCCGAGGATCGCGAGCTGCACGATGCATCGGATCGTGCCCACGATGATGTCGCGCTCCAGTCCGAAGCCGTTGAAGTAACTGAACCCGATCGCGACAGCGACAAGACCGAGTCCGACGAGAACATTGAGCCAGTCGACTTGTATCAGTTCGGTATCCATTTCAGCATCTCATCCCTGACGGCGTCTCCGGTTCCGTGGCGCCTGTACGTCCGCCCCGAGCTTGACGAGGGGCGGACGGACAGGTGTCTCACCTCACGGTGAAGCGCTTGATCGGCCTCCGGATAGGAATTCTCTCCTTTCGCAAATGCGATCTCCTACGCCGATCTTCCTTTAGATGAGACACCCATCTGTCCGCGAGGGCGGACATATGGGCGCCACAAGGCTATCTCAGCATCTCATCCCCGAGTACTTGTCGACGCTTCCGCATGGACTCGACCGTCCGTGATTCGCAGCACGACATCGCCCAGCTTCGCCACCTCGTTCGGACGATGGCTCACAAGGATCGCGGTAAGATTCCGCTCGCTTCTCACCCGATCGATCTGCGCAAGCAACTGCTCGGCTGCGTCCGGATCCAGCGCGCTCGTCGGCTCGTCGAGCAGAACGACATCCGGTTTCAGAGCGAGCGCACGCAGGAGATTGAGTCGCTGCGCCTCGCCGACGCTTAGATCGTCCGCCTTCCTGGCAAAGATCTCCTCCCTCAGCAGATTCAGAGCCTTGAGCTCCCGGATCGAATTCTCGATTTCGCTCTGCATGAATTTGTGAGCTTTGGAGACGGTGAACGGCAGGCGCAGGTTGTCTTCCACCGTGCCCGGGAACCTGACCGGCACCTGCGGGACCCACCCGATTCTGCGTCTGAGCTCCTTCACGGGGAAATCCCGGATGTCCTTTCCTTCGAATAGTATGACGCCTGATGTCGGATCCGCGAGGCGGTTGAAAAGCCTCAGGAGTGTCGACTTCCCTGCGCCGGAGGGTCCGGCTATCACGGTGAGTGTGCCGCGCACGAGCTCGAACGTCGCGTCGACGATTATCGGGATCGGCTGAGCGCCCTTGTCTTTGGGCGGAGCGGAGAACGCAACGGACCTGAACTCAAAGATCGCGTTCATCGGGATTCGAAATTGATCAGCTTGAGTCCCTGGAACAGTGCCGGCTTGCGAGCGACACGTATCGGGGTCGTCTGGATCCAGATCTCGCACGTCACGCTGATCGTTCCCTCGATCAGATGCCCTCCGACGATGCTGTAGTCGCGCTTCCCCAGAGTTATATGGGCATGGACTATCGGCTTCCGGTCCATCCAGGCGATGTTCCCGATCAGGCTCGTGATCTCGCAGTTCTCCTCGACTATTGTCGTCTTGTATTCCTGGTCGGTGAGGTCGTACCAACCGATCTCGCAACACGATGTCGCGCCGATTGCCGTGAAGAATCCGGAGGCTATCTTGCCTGCGTTCGCATCGAGGTAGCCCAGAAGGCTTTCCACGATTTTCTCGCCGGGATCGAGCCTGAGTAGGTGAAAGGATCCGTCCGCTCTGACGTCCATGTCGTGCTCCGTATGTTGTTTCGGCTGATGTGATGTTATCAGACGGGAGGGGAAGGTGCAAAGAAGGACCTCACCCCCCTAGCCCCCCTCTCCATCCGCCACGGCGGATGGAGAGGGGCGCAGGGGTGAGGTCCTGCCGACATCGCCAAATGGACTGGGTGAGAAATACCGACTTGCTTATGTTTTTCTAAAATCGCGCAAGCTGGCGAGGGGGTCGTCAGCCTTGAGGACATTCTGCGAGAGGATCATCTTCTCCTCATAAGCCCTTGCGAGCGACTCGACGAGGATGGGATCGAACTGCCCGCCTTTCTGGCTGTGCAGCTCGCGAAGGGCATCGGCATCGCTCATGGCGTCGCGGAAGGGTCTTGGCGACGTCATCGCGTCGAAAGCGTCCGCGACCGCGAGAATTCTCGCGCCCAGGGGTATGTCCTCGCCCTCGAGACCGTCCGGATAGCCGCCACCGTCGAATCTCTCGTGGTGGTGACGTATCGCGCTGAAAACGTCCGACAGGTAGTCCACCTTCTCAAGGAATCGGACCGACAAATCGGAATGAGCGCGAATCACGCGGAATTCATCGGGCGTCAGCGGTCCGGGTTTCGAAAGGATCGATTCCGGAATGCCGAGCCGTCCCACATCGTGCAGAAGCCCCGCCAGCGCGAGCCTGTCGATAAATCCGGGCTCCAGGCCGTGGACACGACCGGTCGCCTGGGCGAATTCGCTGACCCGCTCTCCGTGTCCGACCAAGTGAGGGTCGCGCGCATCAACCGCCGCCGCGATCGCATGCGAGATGGCTTTGAACGCCTCCAGCTGGACTTCCTGCGATCTCCATCGCTCCAGAAGCGGCTCAAGAAGAGAGACCGCCCGTTCAAGCAGTGTTACATCCGCAGGTCCGACCGACCTGCCGGCCGGAAGGAAAACTCCCACTACGTGACTGGGCCGCGTGCAGGGTGGTATGGGGCAGACGATTGCGCTCTGCCATAACAGACCCGGAGGGGCTTCTCTTCCACGGATGTAGGCGGCACTACGATCCAGGTCCGGCACCAGAGTACATCTCCCGCTCCTGATGACGGTTCCGAAGAGGCTTCCCTGCATCGGGATCGGGTTCATCGCCGAATAGGTGTGAAGTGGGATGAGGAGCCCTGCATCCTGGTCCACTGCGCACACCCTGATTCCCGCGCCGCCCCAGATATCTCCAAGGCTCAACGAGAAACTCGACAGGAGGTTCTCAAGTGACCCCGACGAGTTCAGTCGGGTTGCGAAATCGATCAGCTCCGCCAGTACGCGGACCTCCGCGTGTACCGGCGTGTTTGCACGTTCTCCCATAACCCTGTTGGGTAGCCTTGGTTGTTTCTTCATACCTTCCTCAACCATTCCGGACGGCTTTCGTCGTCTACAAGTAGTATCCAAATCGGAGGGGGGATTGTTTAACCGGCTTCAGGGGTAGAATAGAGACCCTTCTGTGGGGCAGGCTTTCCAGCCTGCCGCTTTGGGAAGTTCGGGATGGCAGGCTGGAAAGCCTGCCCCACAGATGAGCCCTAATGGGCCATTCCTGAGCCGCCGGTTCGACTCGGGGTCATCAGGGGCGCTGCCCCTGCTGTCAAGAGTTCTGCGGAAGTGTCTGCTGGAGGTCGGTGAGAGTCGGGACCGAGAAGGGCGATCCGGGGAATTTCGACCGATTGGCGATCCTGACGAGGTCCGGGTACATGGCGACGTAGTTGCCCAGATCGGACGGGTACCGGGCGGGGTCGGTCCCGGGGAAATGGACATGCTCGAAGTACTTGCCGAGAAGATCGCGCCAGGTCTCCAGATGGGCGATGTCCGGAGGGTCGCAGAACGAGGGGTGCATGGTTACGTACGCGGTTCCCTCGGCTTTTCTGCCCGGAGAGCCACCGCGCCAGTCGTTCAGAATCTCATCGACCAACTGGGCATTCTCCTGGGTGTGAAACGGAAGCCAGATGGGGAGGCATCCGGTCACGATCGGGAACCTGGGCTCGGTATTCGTGAAGAGCGCGATATAGACGTTCGTCGGCTTTGAGGAGCCCTGCCATGTCCGCCTGAAGAGGTGGAATACGCCGCGCGAGAGGTCGCCTGGATGACGGTGGGTTACCCTCAACGCCGTGTGACCCAGCGAGCGCGAGAACTCCTCGGCTTGATCCAGGAAGGACCCGGTCGATCCCCACTCGCTCTCGGGACCCGGGGCAAACGCGTGATCGATCCTCCAGCTCGCGTCGGGGGAGGCGCCCCAGCGTTCGCGGTATTCGACCAGCGTCGGGATTTCGTCGATGTACTCGGTCGGCGAAAACCCGCCCAGCCCGCCAAGCTGGAAGAAAAGGCGTTTCGAGACCTCCGCCCTCAGCCATGAGTACTTGCAGTCCAGAAGAATCACAGGCGAGCCTGGCGCCAGTTTCCGCTGGATGAAAGCCCTGTACGCCGCCGGGAGATCAAGAAGCTTGATGCGTACGAACACGACCCTCCCGATCAAAAATCGATCGTGCACCGGGTCAAAATGAATGGTTGCCTCGATCGAGCGGAATTTTTCGAGAAGCGGCGTGACGAGCTCTCGTCCGGCATCCAGGTATCCCTGCGCGTGGTCGAGGTCCATGTCGCGCCTTGAGTTGAAAAGAAACGGCTGCGGAAGATATGGGTACCCCGTCAATGCGCTCAGGAAAGTGACCGCCAGTCCCGGCGCTCCGAGAATGACTCCGGGGTATTTGTCGGCAGGATACCCTGCCACTGCCCATTGCGCTGCCTTCTCCGGGTCTATGTCCTTGAATTCCTTTGCGGGATGCCCGATGGACGCGCTTATCCGGTCGGCGATCCGAATGCGCGTCCCGACCGGGAGTTTGTTGAGGAGCCTTGCGACGATTCGGACGGCGAGGGGCTTTGGAAAGGGATCGAAATGTCGCTGCAGAAGGGCTGTCTGCGCCGCGCGAAGGGCGACAAGGGCGCTGTCGCCGAACGTGATGCTGGGAGGGGGTTTGTCGGGTCTGCTGGACATCGGGATTGGTCCATTCTACCAGAGCCGTTTTGAGTGAACAAACCGCCACGAATTGCGGTCTGAGAGAGCATGCCGCGTTCGATGTGCACAATCTCCGGTCATCTGGTAAAATCAAGGTCGAACGGCACTATCAGGAGGTGCTAACGATGTTGAGAAAGATCCTTCTTATGGCATTCCTTGCTGGTTTCGTTGTTCTCGCCGTGACGCTCGTCGGCTGCGTGGGCGACAAGGAAACCACCGATACCAATTCGGAACCCGGAGGCAGGGTGATAGTCCCCGACGCCGACTGGGAGAAAGCCGACACGACTGAAGAGCCGACCGGTCAAAATACCGGCGGCGGTCAGACGGGCAACAACAGCGGGAGTGGAGGGCCACCCACCAACCCGGCTTACCAGGCCTCAGTGACCGATGTCCAGGTGTATCTCAACGGCGCGAAGATTGACCCCAATCTTCCCCTCGAAGTGCTCGACGGGGTGCAAACGCAAATCGAGTTCCTGATCACGTCCACTACGTCGGAGCTCGCGTACTACAACATCACCAGCGCCGCACCTGTGGACATCCCGCGCGAGGGCGAGCTCTCCGGATACCAGGTGCGCATTCCGTACACGTTCACGTTCTTCAGCCAAAGCTGGGGCGACTGGGGCATCATGATCACCGCTCGGAACAAGCAGGGCGATATTTACACGAAGAACGTCCTGGTGCAGGCCGCCGAAATGCCTGGACCGACCGGTAACTGAGCGATCATTGGACTGAAAGCGTCGATCCGGCTACCGGGATGCGTCCCTGGACCCGAATGTGACCGTCAGGTTGAGCTCTTCTCCGTCCCTCTTCACGACAATCACTACCGTATCGCCGGGTTTGTACTCGCCCAGCGCCGCCGTGTAGGTCTGGATGTCGCTGACCTCGTAATCTCCCACCTTGATGATCTGATCTCCCCCCTTCAGGCCGCCCTCCGCCGCGGGACTTCCCTCGCGCACGTCCGAAATCCAGAACCCGCCCTCGGTCCGGGTGAAATCGGGCACAGTGCCCAGGTACACGCTGTACGATGGTCCCGTCTGACCTTCGTCGGGCGGCTCCACGGGCGGATTTTCCGTTTGCCTGAATGTCAGCTTCGCAGGGAGATCGGCGGTTCTTTCGGCGATCTCGCACACAGCGCCGAGCAGCGAGGCCATGCCTGCGTAGTTGATCTTCTCCGCGTCGTCCGTAGGCATGTTGTAGTCCTCATGCACTCCGGAGAAAAAATTCAGAGCCGGGATGCCCGCGTTGAAGAAGTTGATGTAGTCGCTTCCGCCGATGGGATTCGAGACCCCGATCAACCTGACCGCCCCGTCGGGAGTGAAATTCGGGACGATGTCGGCCCATTCGAGCGCGCTGCCGGTTCCCTGTATCGTGCACACGGGGACCCCGTCCTGACCGGGAGCGATCCTCCCGATCATGTCCATGTTGATCATGGCCACGGTGCCGTCGAGCGGTACGAGCGGGTTTGCGAGATAGGCGTGCGACCCGAGAAGTCCGATCTCTTCAGCGGAGAAGCATATGAACAGGATGCTGCGGGAGGGTCTTTGGGGCGCGGATGCAAAAAGCCTTGCCAGCTCCAGTACGCCGGATACTCCCGAGGCGTTGTCGTCCGCGCCGTTGTGAATCTGTCGATCCGGGCCCTCGTACCGGCTGCCGACCTCGCCCCATCCGATGTGATCGTAGTGAGCGCCTATGATGACGTACTGTCCTGCAAGATCGGGGTCGCTTCCCAAAAGAATCCCCGCGACATTCCAGGCCGGCTGCGCGGTCCTCTCGACTTCCGTCGTGAGCGAGACACCGATGCCCTGCAGGACGGTCCCGAAAGGCATCCTGTCGCGATCCATCTCCGCCTGGTACATCCCCAGCGGCGCATCCATAGTGCTCCAGAGAAGCGCGGCTGCGTCCTGGCTCACCTGGACCACCGGGATCTCGGCCTGTCCAAATTTCGGCACCCCGCGAATGTCGATCAACCTGTCTTCCTGTCCTTCAGGAATGTTGTTGGGACCGGTGACGACAATCAGCGCAAGCGCACCATGGTTCCATGCATTCAGGACCTTCCATCGAAGGCTTGAGCAGTACGTGGGATTGACGCCGTTGAAGATGCAGTCGGGATCGTTCTCCCGGGGCTCTCCCCTGAGGCAGAGGACGATCTTGCCTTTCGCGTCGATGCCTGCGTAATCGTCCCATTGATACTCGGTCTCGGTGATCCCGTATCCTGCGAAAACCACATCGCCCGCTGCGGACCCGTTCGCCGACAGGGACAAAGTGGCGTAGTCCTGCCCTATGACCATTTCCTTTTTGAGATCCGGCGTGGAGATTTCCAGGTGGTTATTCTCTCCCCATCGAGCATCGGCCATCACTGAGAATTCCTGGAAGTAATCTGATCGCGCCAGGTCGGGCGGCACAAGTCCGATAAAAGAGAACTGATCGGCGATGTACTCGGCGGCAAGTCGCGCTCCCGGCGACCCGGCCATACGGCCTTCGAGCTCATCCGACGCGAGATAGAAGACATCCGCTGCGAGCCTTTCGGGATCGGGACGCTGCGGGGAGCAGGTGGTGAGACCCGCGGTCGGCGACGGGTCCTGTGAACCTGCGCACAACGACATGGCCAGAAAAGCCAAAATTGCCGAAATCGCAGCGATCATTCTGGGCATTTGTGGAATCCTAAGGTTCACAGAAGTAGAATAGTCCTGAAGGCAATAGTACGGAGAGATCCCGCGTAGTATATCATCTTGCGTACGCGGCGACATCGGCGATCGAGTCATGAACGGCGACCACTCACTGCATGCGGATTTCAGAGGGATCATCGAGGAGTGCGCACTCCGAGCGATGGACGAGGACGCCGAGGGCGTCCCCGAATGGGAGCGATTCCGCGTGATCTCGGACGAGGTGGGGATTTTTCTCTATATCACGGCCGGGTCCACGCTCCGGAAGCGGATTATCGAGATGGGCGGGCGGGGAGGCGCGGGAAGCTCCATCATATGGCTGGCGGGCGCTGCAAGCCGGATCGGCGGCGAGGTCGTGACTTGGGAGGCGAACCCCAGAAGATGGGTGAAGCTCCAGAACTCGCTCTCAAGGGCGCGTCTCTCTCCACACGTTCAACTCAGGACGATAGATCCGCTCTGGCCGCGAGGCGAGCATGGCGGCGTGATTGCGCCGCCTGCCGTCGAGGCGTCGGGAGCGCCGGCGGAGTCCGCGGATATGGTTGTTGTTTCCGTCACGGAGCCGGACTGGCCGCAGCGGATGTCTCTGGGCTGGGATGTTCTCGAGCCCGGGGGCCTTGTGGTTCTCACCGATACGTTCCAGGCAAGCGAGGCAGCGGAGGCGGTTCTCGGCGAGATGTTCCAAAGACATCCGGCCGCGGTCGCGGGCTTTCCGCTGGGCGAGGGCGTTGTGCTGGCGAGCAAACTCGCCGAGCCGTGTTGCGGACCTGAGGGAACGGAGGACGCCGTGATCGTCGGAGACAGGGCGGCCGGCGTGCTTGAGGAGCTTCAGGAGGAGGACAGGTTGCCCGGTAGCCGCCTGTGGGCGATACCTCCCGAGACGGGAAGGTTCCTCTGGATTCTCACCAAGGGTATGGGCGCAAAGAGCGTGCTGGAGATCGGGACAAGCAGCGGCTATTCCGGCACATGGATCGCCTGCGCCCTTCAATCAACCGGCGGAAGCCTGACAACGATAGAGATCGATCCTGAGAAGGTCGCTATGGCTCGAAAAACCTACGAGCGGTCCGGTGTAGCGGACTGGGTGACCATAATCGAAGGCGATGCGCGGGCGGTTCTTCCCTGTCTCGAAGGCCGATACGATATGGTCTTCCTGGACTGCGACAAGGAGTTCTACGGCGATCTTCTCGAGCCGATCCTGTTGCGTCTGCGACGCGGCGGACTGCTGATCGCGGACAATGTCACGAGCCACAGGGAGGAGCTCAGGCTTTACGTGGAGGAAGTCAAGCGGCATTCGAGCCTTGCGAGCGTCACTGTTCCCGTTGGATCGGGCGAAGAGCTGACAATGGTTCTGTGACCCCGCCCGGAATTCTCCCCCGTCTCCCGTTTGTACCCTTTTCCTTCTTCTCTCTTCTTGGTGTCCTTGGTGCCTTGGTGGTTAATATATTAACGAAATGATCTACCCACGACTCATGCGCAGTCGGGCGTAGTACCACGCCGCGAGATACAGGCACACGAACCCCGGCCAGTAGGTCCTCAGCCCGAACTGGAAATGCGCGACCGGTCGCAGGACCAGGAAAAGAATCACCGCTGCGATTGTCACAAGAGCGGCTATGAGATGAGGGGAGCGGAACATCCGGTTTCCTACTGGATGAAATCCCTGAAGATAGCGTTGGAGATGAAATAAGCGCGGTCGGTAAGGCGTATCGTGTCCTCGCTGACTTCGAGAAGCCCCTGTTCCTGGTACTTGATGAGGGCCTCGCCGACGAGGTCGGTGATCTTGATGCCGAAGCGGGTCTCGATCCCGTGGCGGTCGATGCCCTCCGCCAGCCTGAGGCCCATCACCAGCGCCTCTGCCGCCGCGCGTCGCGTCGACAGGCTCTCCATGAACTCAACTGTGTTCTTGCCGTTGCTCTGCGCCGAGAGATAATTGTCGACATCCGAAATCCTGCGGAACCTCGCTCCGTTCACGTAGCTTGTCGCGCCGGGACCGAATCCCATGTACTCTCCCCCCGACCAGTAAACGAGGTTATGACGGCAGGAGAAACCCGGCTTGGCGAAATTACTGATCTCGTACTGCTCGTATCCCGCCTCCCCAAGAAGTCTGCGGGCAAGATGGTACATCTCGGCCTGGTTGTCGCCGTCCGGAAGCGCCAGGCTTCGAAACTGCTTCTCAGGCAGACGCGCGAGGCGACTTTCGGACTCGACGGACAGGCCGTACAGGCTCATGTGCTCCGGGTCGAATTTCACGGACTCCTCCAGCGACATCCCGAAGCTCTGGACGGTCTGGCCGGGAAGTCCGTGAATGAGGTCGAAGGACATGTTGCTGCATCCGTAGTCGCGGCAGGCGCCGATGAATTCGCGCGCCTCGCCCGCGTCGTGCAGACGGCCCGCGATAGCCAGCTCCCCATCATCGAAGCTCTGCACACCTATCGATAGCCTGTTTACCCCGTTTTTCAAGAGGACCGGGATCTTGAGCAGATCGTCCAGGTGTGGGTTGACCTCGAAAGTCGTCTCCAGGGCCGCGGGAGCGATGCGTCGGATGGTTTCGAGCAATAGCTCTATGTCCCCGGTGCCCAGTGTGGAGGGCGTGCCCCCGCCGACATAGACGGTCCGCACTTCGTAGCCCGGGTTGCTCTCGAAGTAGCCTTCGATCTCGCAAGTGAGGCGCTCGGTGTAATCGGTCTGCATGGAGGGTCCCGCTGGACGCGAAGGGAACGCGCAGTAGAGGCACCGCGCTCGGCAGAACGGCACGTGGATGTATAGACCTATGGGCCGCAAATTTCCCTTGTTCATCCGGCGCTCTTCCCCGGGTACCCGTCTTTTCACCTGTGGGATTGTGTCAGAAAAGCGATTGAAGGTCAACTGCGGATGTGAATTCGTTCCCCGGTGAAAAACGCGGAAAGAAAAAACCCGCGCGATACGCGGGGTTCTTTCTTGTTCGAATCTGTCTTGAAATGTTCAGCTTGCGTAGACTTCCGCCGGCAGCTCGTCCAGAAGACCGACCTTCTCCTTGATGGCGAGCGCGCTGTCCTCGTCTTCCTCCGGTCGGGAGACTCGGAACAACTCGTCGACGCTCGTCATCCCTTTGAAAACTTTCATCATGCCGGCTTCAAACAGGGTGTTCATGCCCTCTTTGCGTGCAGTGCGCTTGATGTCCTGGACCGATGCGTTCGCCATGACCATGTTTCGGATTTCGCGGCTCAACTGCAGAATCTCGCTGATGGCGATTCGGCCGGAGTAACCGTAGTTGTGGCACAGCTCGCATCCCCGAGCCTTGTAAAGCTTGACCTTGCTGGGATCCTTGTCGGGACCCAGGTACACGCTGATGAGAGCCTGCTCGTGCTCCGGGATATCGTAAAGCTGACGGCAGTTCTTGCAGAGCGTTCGGATCAGTCGCTGGGCGACCATGGCAATGACCGATGCGACAATAAGGAACCGCTCGACGCCCATGTTGTGGAGCCGGATGAGACCGCCTGCCGCGTCGTTAGTGTGGAGGGTCGAGAAGACGAGGTGACCCGTGAGGGCCGCGTTGATTGCCAGGTCCGCGGTTTCACGGTCTCGTGTCTCGCCGACCATTATCACGTCAGGGTCCTGCCGCAGGATGGTTCTCAACGCTTCGGCGAACGAGAAATCCACCTTTCGGTTCACCTGCACCTGGTTGATTGCCGCGAGCTGGTACTCGATAGGATCCTCGATGGTCACGACATTTATTTTCTCGGTTGCGATCGACGCAAGGGATGCGATCAATGTGGTGGATTTGCCCGAGCCCGTGGGGCCGGTGAGGTAGATGATGCCATGAGGCTGAGTGATGATCTGCCTCCATGTCTCGAGGTGGTCCTTTTCGAATCCCAGTTGTTCGAGGGTCGCATGCGCCATTTCCTTGTTGAGGAGGCGCATAACGATTTTCTCGCCGTACATGGTCGGCAGGGTCGAGAACCGGATATCGAACGAGGCTGTCCTGACCTTCAGATCGATGCGGCCGTCCATAGGACGCCTGCGCTCGGAGGTATCGAGACCTGCGAGGATCTTGAGACGGGCGATAACCGCCGCCTGTGCCGCTTTCGGCACCGTCATGACCCTGTGCAGCATGCCGTCTACACGATATCGCACGTACAGCTTGTCTTCCTTGGGCTCGAGGTGAACGTCCGATGCTCCCTGGTCGACCGCGCCCTCAAGGATCGCCTCGACGAACCGCACAATGGGTGCGTCCTCCAACTCTGTAAGAGTGGCGGTCTTCCTGAGCATATCCTTGATCGTGTTGCCGTCCTTCATCATTTCCTTGCGCCACTCGTCCAGGTGCTGCTGCGCCTCGTGGGAGACTCCGTACAGCTCCTGGAACCGCATGTCGAGGGCTTTCTCGGACGTGATGTATGGCCTGACATCGTAACCGGTGGCAAGCCTGATGTCGTCGATCGCCATGAGATTCAGCGGATCGACCATGGCAACGATTAACTCATTGCCCTCCAGACGTATCGGCAACGCCTTGTGTCGCTTGATGACCTCCGGGTCCACCAGCGCCGCCACTTCCGCGTCCGGCGGCTCGTCCCCGAGATCGATCTTTGGAACCCCGAGTTGCTTGGATAACGCGTCGAGAATCTGGGTCTCGATAACGAGCTCCATGTCCTGGAGCACGTCGCCGAGCCGCTTGCCGGATGAGCGCTGCTTCTTAAGGGCTTCTTCCAGTTTGGCCGGCGAGAGTATTCCGTCTTCAACCAGCAAATCGCCCAGGCGTTTCATGCCCGGTCCTGCCATAAAAACTCACCTCCTCCGGTCGGTACGAAGCTCTTTCACTTCGCGGCCGGAGTATGTGCCCGTCTACAGGAAAACTCCCGCATCGGGCGGATTGAGAGATTCTTACGTAACAAACAGAGATGCACCAATCGTAACCGTGCTCCGACAACGCCACATATTAAGTTATCGGTGGAGTCTCGGCAAGCTTTTATGTAATGATGCACCCGCAAATCGGCTCTTAGGTCCAGCCGTTCAACAACCTGCTTGCGACCGCCTGAAGCGCGGCCGAATTCATAATGTATAGCATACCAGAGGAATTCGTGTCAAACGGCTCAGACGGATGCTTGGCAAATACTTCGGTTCTTATGATCCCTTTAGGTCCGTTTCGGTTCAGACCGAGGCGCTCTGTCGACCCCGGCATTTTGTCACCCCCGGTGTTGATTTTGGCGTTTTCGTGTGCTAGGATGCCCACGACAACCCCGGTGGTACCCTTGGCCCGGGTTTGTGCTTTTTACGGCTGAAAGCCGGCAGGGTACAAAAGAGGGTTAATCAACCTGATACTATTCTGTTTCCTGCCTCCCTGGAAGTGTTGTGCATTGCCCCAGGCAGGCTTGTCGGGTGGGGTTGAACATTGTCAACGGACTGTTCGACTGGTGGGGGTCAGAAAGGAGGTGCACCTTGGTTACCCCGTCACCAGCGACTGTCTTGATTTGGTATGGACCCCATCGGTCCGATGTGGAAGCCCCGAGACGCGTGAGAGGGAGTCAGAAGAAGGAAACACGGCCACTTCTTCCTTGTTTTCCAGGATCACGTCATGGAGCGACCGCGGGGGATCGTGAAAGGTCCGACCGCATTCTCCGAAAACCAAGGAGGAAGTAATGCGAAGAATTTTTGTTCTGCTGGCATGTGCTTTTGCACTGCTGGCTCTATGGGCCCTACCTGCAGTTGCCGGTCCGTTTACGGACGTACCGACCGATCACTGGGCCTACGACGCGATCGATAAGCTGCAGGCCGAAGGATTCGTCGAGGGTTATCCGGACGGGACCTTCCGTGGGAATCGCTCATTCACCCGCTACGAGATGGCAATGGTTGTCGCCAGGATCTGGGACCGGCTCAACAGCGAGCTGAAGAATCTGGTCATCCCCGAGGGTGACTGGGCCACCAATGCCGACCTCGATGATGCCATCAGCATGATCGAGGATCTGCGGGCTGAGTTCCAGGCGGACCTCGATGAGATGAACATCAAGCTGGACGACCTAACCGGCAGAATGGATGCCGCCGAGGGTCGGATCTCGGCTCTGGAAGCCAACCTCGGCAAAGTCCAGGTCTCCGGAACTCTCCGGACCCGGATCGAGGATATCGTCACCAATGACTACGAAGTCTATGGTGGATTCCAGAATCCGAGCGGTATGAATCAGTATTCCGCGATTATTGCCGGAACCCCCGGCAGCAATCCCGGCGAGATGTTCGAGTTCGAGGAATTGATCAACCTGGCATTCGACGCGAATCCGTCGGACTACCTCGATGTCCACATGAATCTTCTCCAGATTGCGAGCTACCTGAACGCCCCCAAGGGCGATCGGTTCCCGCCGAATCAGGCGCTCGTGATCGACGAGGCGTGGGCGAAGGCGGACATGATGAAGCTCATGGGCTGGAGCCCGACCGAGCTTTTCAACCGCTTCAAGCTCACGGTTGGGCGCCAGTACGCTTGCTTCGGCGAGTTCGGCCTGGCGTTCGACAATGGTTACGAGACTCGCCCCGGCATTCTTATCGATGTCGGCGGCGACAGGCTTGACCTCAAGGCCTTCATCGGCCGGAACAGCCGTTTCGGCGAGCAGGAGGGCCTTGGTGTCGCAACCGCAAGCTATGCCTTCGGGGACAGCCGCTCAACAGTAACCCCCCGCGATTACTTCGCCCGGGTAGGTTTCAACTACCTCGGTACGGGCGTCGGTAATGAGCAGGGCATGGGTGTCGACCTCGACACCGAGCTTTTGAACGAGTGCTACCTGAACAAGCTGCGGGTCGAGTACTTCCAGCTCCAGCAGGATCAGCTGGGGTTCGACGTTTCCGCCTCGTACGGAAGCGACTATGAGACCGCCCTTATTGCCTGGGTTGACCTGTACAATGACGGCAACACCCGCGTCAGCGCGGCGTACGCCGACATCGGCCTGGTCCCCGGGTTCTCCTCGATCGATAATAATCCCTTCGAGGAGTACGATGCTCTGTTCACCGGGATCGGTGGCAACATCAACTACGGCTATGAGTCCGGCCTCAACCCCTTCCCCAGCAATTTTGTTGGTGGTGGAATGCAGATCGAGCATACGTGGTGGGATATGGTCAACACGATGCTCACCTTCTTCGATGGGACCAACCAGGATTCTGAGGATTACCCTGTTGTAATCCGACTGAATATCCGTTACCCGCTCTCTGACGCGAGCGACATTGCCCTTGAGTACATCCATAGCGGTATTGATGCACTCACGCTCGCCAAGTTGCGGGGTGAGTTCCTGGTCAGGTTCTGACCATGTTTTCAGCCTGAGACTTTTGGATCGAACAACTCCGGCCCCCTCACAAAGGGGGTCGGTTTTTTTTGTTCCCGGTAGCTTCCCGGTAGCTGCTATCTTTTTCGTCTTCGAAAAAGTGGCTGCTACCGGGGCAGCCGGTCGTTCCCCCGATTGACACTCCCCGGCCGCTGCGGCACAATTGGTCCCTGATTCCCGAAATCGTGCGAATCCGAATGCGTGTTCGCTCTGGAGGAAACCGGCATCATGTTGAGGAGATTCCTGGTCATAGCGCTATTGATCCTGCTCGTGTTCAGCCCGGCGGTCGTCTCGGGATGCACCGAGTTCATGACCGAAGAGGAGAAGAAGGAATTCCAGGACGAGCTGAACAAGGCTCTTGACGAAGCGAAGAAGGAGGCCGAGGAGGAGGTAAAACAGGCGGTCACGGATGCGGTCAACGAGCAGAAGGAGAAGATCAAGGACAGCATCACCGGCAGCGTGGACGAAATCCTCGACCAGCTCACCGGCGCGGGAGTGTACAGGGTCCTCTCCGCCAATGTGGGGAATAACACGAGGAGAGCGATCAACTTCAAGCTGCTGCCCAATCAGAAGGGAGAAAGGCTCATTCGAAACAGGATCGGCGTGCTCAAGCCCGACATCTGCGCGATTCTCGAAGCGAGCAATCGGAGTCAGGTGGAGAGGCTGATGTCCCGCGCAGGGAAGCCGTACGCTATCTTCGGAGGCCCGTACGATTTTCTGTGCATCAACAAGGACGTTGTCGCGCCGAATCCGCTGGGAGGCGGCGAATGGATTCTGCCTTGCCCGGACGGCGTGGATCTCGATCTTGGCGGCGATAGCGGCTGCAAGACAAGCTACGTCGACTTGGTCTTCAAGGAGGACTCAAGGCCGGTCAGGATCATCTATGGCCATTTCGTGGGCCTTGATTTCACAACGCGATGGCAGGAGATTCAAATATCGACTATCGACTGGATAGCCGACCACAGCAGGGTTGACTACCCAGTCCTGGTCATGGGCGATTTCAATAACGACTTTGTCCGGGAATCCAACGATCCCGACATGACCAGCTCGATTCATATCAAGCAGGTGATCGATGGCATACCCCTGACCATCCTGAACGCGAAGGATCTCCGGACTGGAGACTACTTCGGCACGTACCGGGACCTGACGGGTGAGCTTGAACCGCGACGGCATGTGAATAACACCTACGACTGGGTTCTCGGAAACAAGTACGTTGCCCTTGACGACAAGTTCCAGAGCGGCTTTGTGCGCGAGTTCACTCCCGACAGCTTCGATCCCGATCTCGACCACTACGCGCTCTTCGGGGCGATCAAGTACACGGGCAGCGGTAACGCGCAGTTCACCCATACGACGACATATTGAGAGACACTCGCCTGCCTCTCATCGCGCAGGGCGAGAAAAACCATCCCTCCCGCTTGCGGGGGGGATTGCAGGGGGGGGCCCGATAGTTCCAGCTCCCCTAGCTCCAATATCCGTCCTTAGTGGGCTCAGGAAAGAGCGCGGGGAGGCACCTGCAGTATGCGTCTATCTCCGCGGGGTTGCTCATCCTCAGGATATCTATCATGAGATCCTCCTGTCCGATTGAAGGATCCATCCTCAGCGTGACTTTCCACTCGGTAGGACCGTACTTGGACTCGACCTTCTTGATCTGCACGTCTCTTACTGAGTGGACCGGAATCTCGTGGGTCTCGGATCCCTTCGTGTACCTGAGCGTCTTTCCGTCGCACAAGAAAGACGCTTCGACGATGGTGTCGCCGAAGAGAATGTTCTGCTTGTGCGCGTAGACGGACTGGAAATTGTACGGGGGCAGCTGGGCGACAGGCTCTCCCGATTTCCTGCGGTTGTTGATGTGCCTGATTATGGTCTGTCTTGCGATCTCGTTCCCGGAGCTCTCGAACGTGTTAAAAACCATTGCAGGGCCTGAGTAGGGCTCGTAGCGGCTCAGATTGCGGTCGCTGAAATCGAACCCCCGATTGGATTTGCTGAGCGAATATATTCTCAGGAATTCCGTCCCGAAGAGACCCTTCACCGGACCCGCTCCGAACACCCTGTTCAGGGGGACGCTGATCATCGCACCTCTGGTCCGGCAATCGAGGATCGAATCGTCGACCCGCAGGAAGCCGTCTTTCGACTCTCTCTCCAGTCTCGATTGCTCCACGCGGCTCCCGATTATCCCACCCGCAGCGAGCCACGCGACAATGTACCACCAGCCTGTCGACGCGTCACTGAATAACATCAAAAGCGCGAAGGGCATGCTGATCAGCCCGCTGATCCCGAGGCCCTTCAGGAATCCGATCACCGACGCGTTCTTGCGATCGTTTTCCGTGGGTTCGCGATGCCTGAGCAGGCTGGGCTCTCCGGAGGTTGGCCTCTCGCCGGACGTCTGGTCCAGCAGCGGTCGTACAGGCCGCGCCCGGACCTCAGCGGTGTCCTCCTCAAACCCGGTGTTCAGGTCTATGAGTTCTTCGTTAGGGTCTCTCATCAGAAGTGATGATTATACACCACGCGGGTTTGTTGCATCGGCAGCATCGGGCCAAAGCCAATACAGCATCGCTTCCGAGTGCGGATACCTGCTGTGCCTACGAGTCACCCATAACCCTTCGCACCCGCTTCGGGTGTGGGAGGCGCCGGCGGACTGGGCCGAAACCTTCGCTGCCTGATGAGGCGAACGGTGGGGCGCACAGCGATCGACACAATGAGAATCATGAGCAGCAGCCACCAGTAGTAGAGGATGATCACGAAGATGATGGCAAGGATAACGTCGAATAAATTCACCGGATTTCTGGCCATGAGCATCGTGAACAGGATTTTGAGCGCCTTCCCGTGCTCCGGAAGCCCAGTGGACGCGCCGATACATACATTCCTCTGGGCGTAATTGCCGTGCCGAAAGATGCTGAGAATCCGCGATTCGAACCGCTCTGTCCAACCGTGCTTTGCCAAGGAATAGAGAGTATCGTCGCGCACACGAAAATCAGTTGCCGGATCGTCCAGGATGCCGTAGAGCACATCCACGATGGCGGGAAGCTGCTTTGCGTGCGGATCTCGCTGGGCCGCTTCACCAAGGACTTCAACTGCCCTGAGTCTGACTTTCAGATCTGTGGCTTTGAGCTTCTCTGTTATCTTCGAAAGAACAACCGGATCCGATGCAAACCTTGAGAGTGATGCGAGCAAGACCTGTTGCCTTTCAATATCCGGTGCCTTGTCAAGTGCCGTTACGATGATGTCGGTGTAGGGTTTGTCTGCTTTGGCGTCAAGGTAGTACACGAGAACGGAATCAATGACCGATGGATCGTACAGAGGCCGCCTATTGAACCGATCCATGATTGCGCTGAGTCTTGTCCTCGGGTTGTCTCTCAGCCTGAAAAGAGCGAGGTTTGCGTAATCGCCCTCCAGATCATCTTGTCCGGCCTTCGCTACAAGCTGCGCTCGGTTCGCAGGATCTTTTCCCCTCGAGACGAGGATGGGGAAAAGGCATGTGTTGCGCGAGAGGGCCATTGAGTCGCTTTGGTCGGTCATCGTTCGCAGGAGTGCGTCCGCACTCCGGGGCCCGAACAGCGCGATGGTTCTGGGGTAGACCGCAGGTACCCAGAGGTTCGCTGTCCAGCAAAGGCAATAGAGCAACACGGCCAAGGCAACGAGAGCGTATGTCATTGTCCTGCGCATCGCTTAACATGGCCCTCCTCACTATCACAGACAAACGCTTTGCAGCAAAGGTTCCGGTCGTGCCGAAGAATTACCCGCGGTCTCGGTTCGGCATCCGCTCATATGATAACACATGGCGGGGTCTCCAATCCCGTCCGGATGCGCATGCCTGCGGGCGACCGAGAGTCAGCCTTCAAAGCTGCCGGAATGGGGTACGAAATGCTATACTCCCGGTATCCATATAGAGGAAGCCAACATTCGGCCGGAGGTCTCTTGATGAGGTTACTCACACTGCTTGCCGCGATCCTGGCGCTCATCGGACTGGGCTGCTCGAGCCTCGCAATCACCGCTCCCGACCCGACATCGGTCACCCCCCGGACGATCGGTGCTTCCGATTCGCATCATATCTGGGGTCTGTGGCAGCTCCGGGCCGATCCCGCTCAGGGCACGCTCGACATAACGCCCCTTCGCGCAGGAGCTATGCACCTGAACGCTCTCAAGCTTCTGGAGCCGCCCGCCGGACTCAAGCTTAAGGTTGCCAACCTGAAGTTCACGGGATCGGTCTGCGACGTGGACGTGACGATCGTGCACCCGTTTCCCGGACTGAGCCAATATATAGGGTTCGATGTCGCAGGCATCGTCATGACCAAAGGCACGCTCGGCGGATTCAGCGATCCCGGCCTGGCGATGCCCGGTCCCGGTCAGTCGCGCCTGTTGAATGCCGACGGCTGGTCGCGATGGTGGAACCCGGTTGAGTTCTCGATTCCCGGTCAGCCGATTTTCAGGTACCGCGACGGGCTCCTCGGCAACAAGGATTCGGTTGCCGACTTCGATTGCACACTCAATGGATACAAGCTCTTTTCCGACGAGCTTGACAAGGACGATGACATCCTGAGCGTCGATCCCACCAATAGATTGCCGTTCATGGACGGCTCCAGCAATACGAGACACTACACAATTGATTTTTCCGGCGGCGTGGTTTTCAACTACGCCGTCGATGCCAATTGGGTGCTCCCGGACGGCAATCCGCCCTTCACACCGGACATGTATCCCCCGGAAGCCAATGGTCCCGGAGCGTGGGCTGTCTCGATCACCGAATTGGAGAATACACTTTACAATGATGGAATCGCCAGCGGAGGAGATCTCAGTCTTCTGATCGATGTCCGCGACCACTACAACGCAGGCGCCAACATTGTGTGGGCCGAGTCTCCGGGCAATTTCACCCCGACAACTGCCGCGAGCCCTGTCGGCGGCGGCGATGGGTACAGCACGTACCAACTCGATATTGTCGGTGCGACCCCGCAGCAGGGAAGCATTGATATTCTGATTGGGATTGAAAGCGAAGTCATCGGCTATGCTGACGTTCTTCCCGACAAACCGATAACCGCCTATTTCGTTCACACCTCAACTGTAGGGTTTGTTCCTCAGAATGCGCCCACAGCGATCATGCATGCGACGACGCCGACAACTGTCCCGACGGGCGGATCGGTTTCCTTCGATGCGACCGACAGCACCGGTACGCCTCCGCTGACCTTCACCTGGGATTTCAATGGCGACGGCACATATGACGGTCCCGATGATGCCTATTCCGGTCCGCCGGACACGCCGATCCACACGTTCGATGTCGACGGCACGTACGATGTGACGATGAAAGTCACCAATTCCAAGGGATTCGACATATCGGACCCCGTCGTCGTGCATGTGGGGCTGAGTCCCGATGACATTTACGTTGACGGCGACTACGAGGGCACGGACTCGGACGGCACGCAGGCCAAGCCGTTCAAGACGCCTCAGGAAGGCCTGAACGCTGTGACAGCCGGCCATACGGTGCATGTGGACTATCTGGACTCCGGCAATTGTACGTATGACACCGCCGATATGGTTCTTAAAAGCGATATCACGCTTCTTGGCGATAACTGGAACGGCGGGGGTCCGGGCAAACCCAAGTTGGACAATGCGACGAACATGTGGGTCGTGGGAATGTCGTACGGCAACCTGACCGATTTCACTTTGGAAGGTTTCGAGTTGGGCGTGTCGAATGTCCCGGGCAGCGATGAGCACTGGGGAGTCTATATCAACGGCGGAAGCAACATCACGATACGTCATAACAAGGTCAGCGATTACGCCGACGACACTGGACTTGAGGACGGCGACGGTGTGCCGATCTACCTCAACGGATGCGCGGATTCCGTCATCGAGTTCAACGATATCGGCCCAATGACATTTCACAGCGATACGCCGGGCGAGTACGCGACGGTTTTGTGGGGCATTTACACCTACGGCTGCACCAACATCAAGATCAGGAACAACTACATCCACGATTATCTTGTTGACTATGACGGCGGCGGCGGACAGATCAGGGTTTTTCTCCTGCACTGCCAGGACTCTACCACCGCCGAGATTCACAACAATCTCATCTGTCACATCCACGGCGTCGGCAATTACGACTATCGCATAAACGGCATCAACCTCGAGGGCTACTCCGGCTTCCACCTGTACCACTGCTACAACAATACGGTTGACACTCTCGATACTTCCCAGTCGGTCGCAACCACGTCGCCGATCGGGCTGATTTTCTATTCGGCTTCATGGTGCCCGCCTTTCACGGACACCTACGTGGACAATGGTCTTGTTACCAATTTGCTTACGAAGGACGCCGCATGGGCGATGGGGTATGTGGGAACAGGGTGGAATGATGAGATCAACGGCATCTGGTATTATCCCGGAATCGAATACTGCACGGGATTCAACATTTCCGCATCTACCGATTTCTTCGGCAACAATTGGGACAAGGGCGACGGTCTTGTGAACGTGCCGGGAATCGACGCGCTGTACGTGAACAATGTCACCGAGCCTTACGACTACCGTTTCCAGTCCGGGTCGGGCTGCGAGATGGGTGATCCCAACTTCATCGATTGGGACGATTCCGGGACGCCGTCCGGCGATCCCGATGAGCCCAACATCGAGAATCGGTCGCGTATGGGCTGCTTCGGAGGCCCCGACGGGAATTGGGATCCAAATAATCTATAGAAGCCTGTGGAGTCTTGCTGGTGGCACCCCTGAGAACCGTCCTGGGTTCTTAGGGGTAGCTGACCTTGCAGGGTCACCGGACAAGCCGGTTTCACTTCTCAGAGGTGCCGCCCGTCTACCGAACGGGATACAGGATCTGGCGGGGCAGAGGCGTCGAAGGCGAGAGAACAAGGTAGTAGAATATGGCAAGTGCTGCCAGAGTAACCAGCGCTGTCAGCACGACTACTAGGATGAGTCTCTTCTTATTCATCCGTTATGACCTTGCGATTCCGACCTGTGGCTCCCACAAGCGGAGTGTTCGGAGCTTGTGGGAGTCTCATATTATTCTTGATTGCGTAGTTCGGAATGTCAAACGGCTTGATGAAGAATAATGTGAAACGCCCACAAACTCGGGGACTCGTTTGTGGGCGCCACCAGTCCGCAGTGGAGCACTCAATTCCCTATGCCGGCCGTTCATCTATCAGACGATGCTCTCCCTTGTGCTCATTGCGCGACCTTCGCGCCTTGATGCGGGGGATTGCGCTGCGTGCAGCAATCGCCACCAGGATCAGCAAAAGCAGTACCCACCAAAACCAGAGGATGATCCCTATTCCGATCGCCAGGATGACCTCAAAGAGATTCACCGGATTCCTGGCCACCAGCATCGTGAAAAGTATCTTCATCGCTTTCCCGTGCTCGGGAAGCTGACCCGCTGCGCCGATACAAATGTTCCTCTGAGAGTAGCTGCCGTGTCGAAAGATCTGGAGAAGGCGGCCTTCGAATCGTTTCGTCCATCCGTGCTGGGCCAAAGCATAGAGGGCGGTATCGCGGACCCGATAATCGGTTGCCGGATCGTCCAGAGCGGCGTAGAGCGGCTCAATGATTTCGGGAAGCTGCTTTGCATGCGGATCTCGCTGCGCCGCCAGGCCAAGGACTTGAGCTGCTGTGACTCGGACTTCCACGTCCTGCGCTTTGATTTTCTCCGTTATCTTTGATAGCACAAGCGGGTCCGAAGCGAACCGCGCAAGTGACATGAGCAGGACCTCTTGCTTTTGGATTTCTGGCGCCTTGTCCAGCGCCGTGATGATGATGTCCGTGTAAGGCCTCTCTGCATCTGGGTCAAGGTAGCCCATGAGAACACAATCGATGACTGATAGATCGGTCAGAGGCCGTCTTTCGAACCGATCCATCACTGTCGAAAGCCTTGTCCTCGGGTTGTCTCTCAACTTGAAGAGGGCAAGGTTGGCGTAGTCGCCCTCCAGATCATCCTGTCCGGCCTTCGCTTCAAGCTGCGCCCGGTTTGCAGTATCTCTTCCCCTGAGAACCAGAATCGGGAAAAGAATTGTGTCCTGCGAGAGTTCCATCGAGTTCTCGCGTTCGGTCATCCTTTGCAGGAGTTCATCCGCGCTCCGGGGTCCGAACAGCAGTGTCGCTTGGTAATTTATCGCTGGTCCCCAGAAGTCCGGTATAAGAAGCACCAAGCAGAGCAATACGAGGAAGGTGACAAGGGCCTGCGTCACTGTTCTGCGCCTCTGAAGGCCTATTTCCGCCTTGCGATCAGACATTGCGGTAGAGACAACGTCCACATGCTCGAGGACTCGCATGTGGACGCCACCGGTCGATGGTGAAAAACCTGCGCTCCCCGACCGCTACTTCTCCTTCGCGCCGTCGAGTATCCATTGCCTGATGGTTTCGAGTTGCTCGCTCGTGAGTTTGGCGTAATGGTCGCCTTTCTCAACCTTGAAGACCAATTCGCTATTGGCAGGTTCACCCGGGATGATGACATCCGCTGCCATGACCGTCGCGTACCTGCTGAGATCAAGCCCGCCCATGGCGCTCGAGCCGTGGCATGACGTGCAGGTTGCGGCGAAGATGCTAGCCACGTGGGCGTCCCATGTGTGAGGGTTTTTCGGAGGCGCAGGCGTTTGAGAAGGAGGGTCTGTGGGCTCGGACGGAGCGGGGACGGCGGCTTCTTCGGGCGGTGATAGCGGAGTCTGGGTTGAGCTGCGGGGAGCACCGTTCCAGATCCATGCGCGGATCATCGATATCTCGTCCGTGGTCAGAGTGCCCGGATGTCTTTGCACTTCGATCTTGTCAATGAGGCGGCTTGAATCGGGATCGCCCGCGACGATTATCTCTGCCGCCATCAGGGATTCGTAGGTTCGGAAATCCATGCCCGCCACGGCCGACTGTCCGTGGCAGGACGTGCACCTTTTTTCGAATACACTCTGAATGTCGGTGTCCCAGTAGTAGTCGGGTATAGTCTGCGGCTTCTGGGGTTCCAGGGGCGCAGGGGGCTCCTCGGGCTTCTCCTCCTCAGGCGCAGGTTTCTCCTCTTCCTCTGGCAGGGGACCTGACGGAGCGCCGTCTTCGATCCATTTGCGGACAGCCGCAAGATCCCGTTCGGTCAAATGTCCGGGATGCCCTCCCGCCTCCATTTTCGCGATGAGCTTGCTCGCGCCGGGATTGGCGGGGGTGATGACGCCTGAATCCATCGCGGCTTTGTAGTCCGTCAGATTGAGACCGCCCAGCGACATCGCGCCGTGGCAGGACCCGCAGTTCGCGGAGAAGATGTCCGCGATTCCGGTGGCCCAAGTCAGACTTGGGACTTCCTGGGGCTGCTCGACGGTCTCGGCGGGTCTCTGGATTTTCTCGCCGGGTTCGAGAGGTGCGCCGTGAGAAATCCATATGTGAACCATTGCTAGATCGAAACCCGATAGCTCTCCCTGATGTCCGCCCGCCTCGATCACCCTGACAAGCGGGCTGCCATCGGGGTCGAATCGCACAATCGCACTGGAGCTGACAGCCGATTGATAGTCGGCGAGATTCAACTCTCCCGCTCCGTGTTTGCCGTGACATGATGCGCAGTTTGTCGCGAAGATGTCGGAGATTCCGGCCTCCCACGAGATATTGGCGACATCGAACCCGCCGGGCAACCTCCCCGGCTCGACCTTCTGGTCTGCCGGAGGCGCCACGCGTCGGAATGCCGTGACAAGTTCCGGGGGTATGATTTTCTCGATGGACGTCTGCTCGAAATACGCGAAGTAGACAGCCCACACAAAGAGAAACACCGCGACAGCGGAATACAGGGGAAAATCGAAACGCCAGTATCTCAGTCTCGCTTGCGGATCGACGGATTCGGGCTTGATGCCGGACCTTATGTCTGCCAGCTCCAGCGGATGCTCTCGAAGCATTTCCTCCTCGGTGACGTAGCCGGTGAACATGCTTGTGTTGAGGTATTTGATCAACACGAAATAGAAATGCCAGACGATGATCGCGAGCACCGCAAGCAGGGCTTCGTAACCGTGAGCCACCTTCGCCGCGGGAATGAACTCGCCGGGAAGCCAGCGAGTTGTCGCGACCGGGTTCCACATCATGAAACCGGTTACGGCCATGATGACCGTTCCCCAGACCACCGCCCAGTACTCGGCCTTCTCCGCGAACGTGTACCGCCCCTGCTTCGACCTCACCTTTGAAAACCCGAGATTGTAGGCGAACGCCCGGAACGCCGCGACCGCGTCGCCCCAGCCCGGCGTAATCGTACTTTTCCTCAGCGTGATAAACGCGCGGTATCTCGTCACCCCGACATGCACAAGGGCCTGGAGAATGAGGATCATCGCGCATACGTGATGAATGTGCCTGACATTCTCCACTCCGCCGAGAGACCCCACAATCCGCTGCGCGACCGAGGATGTGGCGAAGAACTGCACCAGGCCGGTCAATGCAAGCAGGCTGAAATTGACCGCAAGAATCCAGTGCTCGATCCGGTACCGGAGCGGGAATCGCAGGAACATGCTCGACTTATCCATGTTTGCGCTCCTTCCGGAAGTCGATAATCTGGCGAACGTAGTCGGAGACGACGAAAATCAGCATGCCCCCGATCAGGCAGGGAATCAGCAGCCGATAGAACCAGGTGACCCAGAACACGATCGGCTGGTGCGTCAGGCCGGGTCGAGAATGCCCCGGCCAGGCGTCGGAAAAATTCGCGGTGGCGTACGGATGGCATTTCCGGCAGGTCGCAAGGAGATTTACCTTCGCGACCGTCGACTGCGGGTTGTCAGGAGCCAGAATGTCGTGCACTCCGTGGCAGTCGATGCACACGGCCTTGTCGGTTTCCTTGGTCGGTGTGACCGCCTCGATGAGAATGACGGTCTTCCCGTGAAAATCCGATTCCCATGTCCTGACGACATTCGGGTTCAGCCCGTACTTAGCCGCTAACGCCCTGTCGGCGTGACACTTAGCGCATACCCGCGGCGACTGCATGCGGAACGGTGCGTTGGAGGGCCCCTTGATAAAATGGGCGCCGTGACAATCGATGCAATCGGGGACATCAGGGTTGCCCTGGCCCTCGAGCGCGGAGCCGTGCACGCTCTTGCTGTATAGATCGTATATATCTGAATGGCATGACTGACATGTGTGGGAGACCTGGATCCTGCTCTCTTTCAGAGGAATCGTGTCGTGCGACCCGTGGCAGTCGGTGCATACGGCCGCTTTCAGGTCGCCCTGCGCAAGCGCCGTGTCGTGCACGCCGCCGTGAAACTGACCGGCGATGTCGCCGTGGCACTCGAAGCACGCCTCGTTTCGTTTGATCGTGTAGATCCGTCGCGACTCCTCCTCTATCGCGGAGTGAGGGTAGCCCGAGATGTTCACGTGGCACTGTCGGCAGGCTGTGCCCTCCCGCCCGTGGATTGACGTCGCGAATGCGCCCGCATCGACCCCCAGCAGCAGGGTCTCTCCGGACGAAAGCCTCGTGCTCAGCCCGGGGTTGCCATGGCATGCCAGGCATTCCTGGTTCGGGCTCGAAGTCTCCCCGAGTACCTTGGCGGACACGGAGTAAGCGAGTATGCATGCCGCGAACGCCGCGATCACCCTGATCGCGACACGCTTTCCCGGTATGAGTGAATGGAGCGGAGTTCTTTCCATGGATCTATCCCGAAGCGGTCGGGGATAAGACAAGACTCAGCGGGAAAATCAATGCTGGAATAATCATTGAGAACATGACATATTACCCGGCTCACGAAACTATCACAGGGAGCGGGACTAATCAAGACCCTTCGCTGTCCGCTGATGCTTATGGCGAGCAGGCAATAATTCCCCGCTTTTTTTGAGCCTGTCTCCGGGACAATTTCCGTTGACAAGAAGCGGTCTCAATGCTAGCATCCAATGTTGTTTACCGGGGTGAAATATTTTTGTAGAGGGGCATCAATGAGACCAAAGTGCGTCGTTCTGCCGATATTCTTCATCCTCGTGGGCGTGCCGGCCGCATGCAACAGCGATTCCGGACCGGTCGGTCCGGGACCCGGCTCGCAGGTCAGGTATTTGTCGGCCAATGTGTGCTCCGGCTGCCACATTGATATGGGTAAAGAATGGGAGAGGACGCGTCATGCCCATGCTCTTCCCGACCTCCTCGCCGGCGGACATGTGCAGGACTACTGCATCGTGTGTCACGTGACGGGTCTGGATGGAGATCCGGCGAACAGCGGCTATGACGATCCTGACCCGGTCGTGCAGGAGAGATTCGGCGGAGTGCAATGCGAGGCCTGTCACGGCGCCGGAAGCGAGCATGTGGCCACGTTCGAGCCGCTCGAGCCCGATCTCGGCGGTGACCTTTGCGGATCATGCCACGCGGGAGCTCACCATCCGACATATGATGAATGGGAAACGAGCGCTCACGCGGACGCCCTGAACGAGCGAGACCGCAGCTCCCATTTCTCCACCGGGTGCCTGCGATGCCATTCGACCGATTACATCTTCGCGTCCAGCGTTCCCGATACCGCTACCCCGGCCGATTTCAAGTACAGCATTACCTGTGTCGTATGCCACGATCCTCACTCCGAGGACAACGATTTCCAGTTGCGCGCCGACGTTGTGACGCTCTGCGCCGGATGCCACAACACTGAGGACGCGGTTCCCGGCGAGAGCGTGCACCATCCCAACGCCGACATGTACAGGGGATCGGGTGGATACCTGTACCCCGGGAAGACGTACCCAAGCTCGGCCCACACATATCTCGGCGACGCCTGCGTTGCCTGCCACATGTGGACTTCGCCGTTCGACGCGACCGGCAACGGCGAGAACGCGATCTCGGGTCACACGTTCAAACCCGTCATCCAGGCCTGCCGGGAGTGCCATCCCGACGCAGCTTCGTTCGATATCTTCGGCGCTCAGACCCTGGTGCAAAGCCGGCTGGATGAGCTCAAGGCGGAGCTCGACGCGGCGACCAGTAAAGACAAGCTTACCGTGAGCTACGAGCGTGCGAAATTCAACTACGACTTCGTAAGCGCGGACGGCTCACTCGGAATCCATAATTTCGATTACGCTGTCTCGCTGCTTGAGGATTCAATTGCCGATTTCGAGCCCGGTTTGTGATCCGGGTTCGTTGCGATGAACGACCGAATTGGTCGGCAGTCTCTTTTCGTCAAGGAGGAAAAGCATATGGCGCTTTCGAACAGGCGCGTTGTTCTGAATATCACAGGCGTGGCGATCCTCCTGCTTCTGGTCTTGCTCGCCCAGGCGGTCTGGTCCGAGGAGGAGGAAACTGAATACGCCTACATCAAGAGTTATACGGGGGCGGACGCTGAGCGGATCGGCAGCGACAAGTGCCTCATGTGCCACAAGGATCGTGCTCCGGGTGAGGACGAAGTCACTCATGTTTCCATAATTGACAGTGACGAAGAAAACCCGGACTACGGTTTCTCCTGCGAAGCGTGCCACGGTCCCGGAAGCAAACATAACGGGGTCGCCACAGGCATCCTCAGCTTCGGAAAGATGCCCTCGGAGAAAGTGACGGAAATCTGCACGAGGTGCCATGAGGAGAAGGACTCGTTCAAGCTTGACTCCTGGAAAGACGGGAAGCATAACGAGGACGAGATATCCTGCGCGACATGTCACAGCGGGCACTCGGACTTTGAGAGCTTTCTTGTTAAGGAGACGGTGGTCGCGCTGTGCTCGACCTGTCACGCCGACAAGGCGGATGCCTTCGAGAAGGGCGAACACGGAGCCAACGATGCGGGATTGACGTGCGCCGGTTGTCACAATCCGCACAATTAGCCTGCTCATCGGAAATCGAGGGCACCAGCGCCCTGCAGCTCCCCCTGAAGGGGGAATGATATCAAAGCCGTCCCCCCTTGGGGGGGGACTTCAGGGGGGGTATAGATTCCTTGTTCTCTCATCCCTGAAGGGAGGCTGTCCTATGTATTTTCGAGGATGGACCCTGTTAGTGCTTCTCGCCGGGGCAGCGATCCTGTCTGCGATCGGCGCGAATGTCGCCCCCGGATGGTCCTATGAGGACGAGTACATGTCCGGCTACACAGGCGCAGATGCCGACTACGTCGGCAGCGAGGCGTGCCTTATGTGTCACACCGACCTCAATCCCGGCACGCTGTTTACCCACGTCGCGCTTATCGACAACAATCCGGATCACCCCGACTACGGACGGGGCTGCGAGGCATGCCATGGTCCCGGCGGAAAACACATGGGCGACGTCGCGGGCATTCTCGACCCCCTCAAGATGTCCACGGACGGCGTCACCGACATCTGCTCGAAATGCCACGCGGACCTGCGCACCTACAACGTCGAACGCTGGCAAATAAGCGAGCATTACTCATTCGATGTTTCCTGTGTCGGCTGTCACAGCGGGCATTCATCCAATCCCGGTTTCCTGGTCGAAGAAGATGAGCTCGAGCTTTGCTGTACGTGCCACTCCGAGAAGAGGGCCGAGTTTAACATGCGGGCGCATCATCCTGTCGAGGAAGGGCAATTGAGCTGCGACTCGTGCCACAATCCGCACTCGGGCGTGTACGATGCGCAGCTTGTCGCCGACGGGGACGAGCTGTGCTTTACCTGCCATTCCGACAAGGAGGGGCCTTTTGCGTACAGCCACGATGTCTCGCAGGCGTCCGGAGGCGATGGATGTCTCACCTGCCACTTCGCCCACGGTGGCAACGCCGACAACCTGTTGAGAAATCCCCAGAGGCTTTGTCTTGAATGCCACACCGACCGCGGACCCGAGAACCACTTCCCCGGAAGTTGTTGGACCACCGGATGCCACGTCGATATTCATGGATCCAACACGCATCCCTTGTTCCTCGACTACACGGAGCCGGACCACAACCCGATCATTGTCGACTGACCGCGAGGTGAATCCATGAGTCCGAGAATACTGCACAGTTGGATTACCGCCGCATCGCTCGCATTCCTGGTGCTTATCTCAGGCGTTCCCGCCCTTGCCGAGGACGAGAGCGAGGTCCCCGCGGTCACTTACCTGGACAACGCGGTACGTGCCGAGGGCGACCTTGCACTGGTTTTCAAGCTCGACTCCGGCGGTGAGGATTCGCCCTTTTTCGGACGATATCACGATCCTTTCGAGGGGAATTCGTTCTACCTGGGAGAGTTCAGATATCGAGGGTGGGAATCGGACGGCTCGTTCCTTCGGTTCAACCTGAACGACTCGTGGGATCCGAGCTATCGCGTCGCGGCTGGGCTGTGGAAGCCCGGCGAGATGAGCGCGACTGCCTCCGACAACAGGTACAGGTACTTCGAGATTCCGTCAGCAAATCCCGCCACACGTCGCGATTTCACGCTGGACATCGAGGGTTACGGCTGCTCGGACTCCTACGCTCTCAACTACTCCTATCGCGAAAACGTGATCCGTAATCCGGCGACCGAATTGTTCGCATCGAATTGGGAAACCAACGAGGCGAGACTCTCCTATGATTTTGAGCTCGGCGACTGGAACGGCTCGACCCAATTCAGCCAGAAGAGTTTCAACGACAGGCGCGGTTCGATCAACGACGTGGATCACACGACAGGCGTGGTGCGTGCCGGACGCAATTTCGGCGATCTGAATTATGTCGAGGGCAACATGGCTTACGGCGTCGCGGATGTGGACGACGGCAGCAGCCTGAGGACATTTCGAATTGGCGGCTACGGCAGATTCGTGAACGCGCTCGGAGTCGATCGTCTCAACGTCACGAGCCATGTCAATTGGGCGAACAGGAACACAGGGCCGTCCAGGATGCATCCCGCCGGAGACGAATTCGATTTCGATCTCGACGGCAAATGGCGCGCGGCGTCCAACCTCTGGCTTCATGGCTCATGGGATTTCGGAAGATCGGACGTTTTTCATGCCGACCAGTATACCAATTTCGGTTTCTACGTAGATCCTGATCGACATGAGATCCATAACGGCCGAATTCTCCAGGACACTGTTGAGACCAACAAGTGGAACCTGGGCGGACGATGGAGAATCGACGATGATCTCGACTTCACGGTCGACCTGAACCGGCTTGACCGCGACGGGCTCCCCCTGACCGACTTCGTGCGCATCGCGTCTCCCACCCTGTGGTGGAAGTCGGAAAATCGATACACCTACGCTCTGCGCTACAACCCGCGGTCAGATATCGGCATCGAAAACGGCGACTGGCTTCTGAAGTACGAAATCCTGGACCGCAGCAACATTGACCGTAACACCCAAAGCTCGGTGGAGCGTCTCTCGATCAACTGGACAGGCATGATCGACCCGGATTTCATGTTGTACATCGGTGGCGGCTTCCTTAAGACGGAGAATTCACTGTCGGAAAATGAAATTGACCAGAACGGACGCGAGTATGGCGGCGGATGGTCATGGTCTGCAAACCAGAACTGGAGCCTGTTTGGCGACTACTGGGCATACGATGTCGGCGGCGACTGGGGGTACGACCAGACTTCCTTCTCGGCCGGACTGGGCTTTGAGCCGGACGAATACTGGAAATGGACGCTCGAATACGGGTCGGTGACGGGCGATTTCATCGACAGAACCGATCTCGATTATGATGTGGACGATCTCCTGTTGAATCTGTCCTACAAGTGGTGAGGCACAGTCCGTTCCTTCCGATAGTTAGCGATTGTCCTACCAATAACCGTCGGCCAGTACTTTCACCACAAACGCCCCGCAGTAATCCGCTGAGTGGTTCTCGATATCCGGTCCCGGGTCAAAATCGATAATTCCGCCGAAGATTCCGGTGGTGTATATGCTGCCTGACAAGTCTACAGCCACCCCATATCCATACGCATAATCCTCGTCGTCAGACCCTTCGAAGATCCGAGCATACTGGTAGTTCCCATCCGGATCCAGCTTGCTGAGATAGGCGCCCCAGCCGCTGTGGATGAGGTGACTGTCCGTGCCGTCGCCCGGGTCAAAATCGATAATGCCATTTCCCTCGCCGCAGATGCAGAGATTACCATCCGGGTCAATAGCTACTCCATCTGCAAGGCAGCCCCCGTCCGCGCCTCCCCAGAGCGCGGCCCATTGGTAATTGCTTTCCGAATCGAACTTGCTCACATAAGCACTGGTCTCGCCCGGAAGAGATTTCAGGTCGGTTCCCGGACCGGGATCAAAGTCCACATCAGAGGGCATATAGAATTCAACCCAACCGGACACGAAAACCGCCGACGGATCGGCCAGAGCGACTCCCGCTGCGTAGCACCCTGCGCTATTGTCATCCGGCCATGCGTGACCCCACAGGTAATTCCCTGCGCTATCGAATTTACTTAGAAACGCGCCCCAGGTATGAGTGTCAGCACCCGGACCGGGATCGAGGTCGCATTCACCAACAATCCCCGTTACATACACGTTCCCAAGCCCATCGGGAGCGGCGTGCGCTCCATATTCGCCGCCATTCAAACCACCGGGGTTTCCCCATGTGCGCGCCCATTGGTAGATGCCATCAGCGTTGAACTTGCTCACGAAAACATCATTGTACCCGTTCGAAGAATGTTCATCTATGCCCGATCCCGGGTCGAAATCGAATTGAGAGACCTCGCCCACGCCGAACGGGCCGGTTACGAACGTGTTGCCATCAATATCGGAACCCAGCCCTACGGGGATATCGAGACCGGGGTATTGAACACCTCCCCATGTTCGTGCCCATTGGAAATTCCCTTCCGAGTCGAACTTGCTGAGGAAAATGCTCACCCATGCATTATAGGCGCTGTGCTCGTCGACACCCGGACCCGGATCGAAATCTATCGTCCCGCCGAAAGGGCCTGCAACATATACATTTCCCGCCCCATCGGTCTCGACACTCGCACCGTGGCTGAAAGTGTCCTCCGACCCCCATTTTCGAGTCCAAATCACATGGCCCCACTTGTCGAACCTGGTCAGGCAAGCTATTGCAGTGGGCTCGGACCCTGTGCAGTAGACATTTCCCTGCTGGTCTGCGGCGACTCCTGAGGCCCAGTCGTAGTAGAGGTAGTTGCCCCACGTTCGCGCCCACCCGAAATCATCCTTGATGTTGATCTTGAGCGGCGTATCGAGCTCGTCGGTCTGGCCGTCGTCATCCGTCACGCGGAACTGAACATAGTATGTCCCTACCACGCTCCATGAGTGCGATACCGCAGAGCCTTCCTCGTCGTATGTGCCGTCGTTGTCCCAATCCCATTCGTACTTGACCAGGTCGCCGCAATCCTGATCGTATGAGCCTTCATCCATGAAGTCGATAGGCAGGCCGGGCTGCTCAGTGTAGTGATCGGCCTTTGCCATAGCTACCGGGAGAAACTTGTCCACTGCGACTACCTCGATTGAGTGAACCCGGTATGCAGTCAGGTTGAGCCAGGGCTTGGAGGGATCGTTCTCAGCCGCCTCTTTTCCGACGAGACAGAGGTACTCCCCGGCAGGCGCAAGCTTCAAATTCTCGACAATCGCCTCGTAGCTCGTGAATCCGGTACCTTCATCTATCTCTGTGGCTTCGACAGTGCCGTCGAAAAGCTCCGGGCATTCGACCAGCACCGGATGCGCATCGTCCTTGTCTTGCCAGTCGTACGCGTCGATGGTGAGTTTCGCCGAGCCGCCGCAATCGGTGAGACCTGCGGAGATCGGGCTATCGGATACCGATATCTTCCATGCCTCCGGGCAGTTGGCATCAAGACCGAAATCGGTCATCGGATCGACGACAGGTTTGTTGATCGGCGGCGTCCAGTTCGCATCGACTGCGTATCCGAAAACAAACGGGCCGACGGGCATCTTTATCTGGTAGGTCACCACGATCGTGTCACCCGCGAAGAACGCATTGCGCCAGTTTTCAGGGGTGTCGGTGATGAAACGTTTATACCCGTTCAGCGTCGCATTCGGGACCGCCACGGTGCTGAGCTTTCCCTTGATGTACCCCTCCATCCCGTGTCCTGCGGTTGTCGGATTGTAGAGAGTCGTGTACCCCTCGGCATTCACGAGTTCGCCATCCCCGAGACCGCTGTCCGACACAATCAGCCCAGATGCGGGAAACATGTGGCTACCGCTGAACATCATGATCCCGCGGACATCGAAGCCGGTGAGGTTGAGATTCGCGAACGGATGCTTGATCGAGATGTCGACCAGAATGGTGCCGTCCGGTCCGGGCTGGATGCCGGCGATCTTGAGACAATCCGTGCACGGCCACTGCTCGAGCCACTGCAGCACATTCATGTGGCTGACCGCATCGCGGATGGGGATAATCTCCGCCGATAGGTTCTTCCCATCGATACGGACCAGGTAGTAGCCCCAAAGATAATGGCCGGGCTGCTCCGGACCTGCTGATTGAGTCAGAGCATTCGAAAAACTGTCGTTACCGGAAGGCAGAACAGGATTAACGGGGCCTCTTCCTGCACAGCCTATCGCTACCAGCAGTATGGCAATACCAACTGCCGTGAATCTCATTGGGGATTGGATAGCTTCCATTGACCTTCCTCCCTAAATGGCCAAGCCCTGGGTCGTTTGACTCATCTGCTACCACAGTTTGATGATCCTGAGCCCGCCGTCGCTATCCGCGACGTAGGCGTAACCCCCCGATACCGCGATTCTATCGGCCTCACCAGGCGTATCGACCGAGCTGACAACAAATGCCGATTCCGGCGGGTCGATATCGACTATCTGAAATCCTGAATCATGATCCGCGACATACGCGTAACCTCCCGATACCGCGACTCCTTTGGCAGGAGCAGACCCATCGACTGTTTTGACAACATAAGCCGATTCCGGCGGGTCGACATCGACTATCGTGAGTCCTGCTGCACCCGCGACGTATGCGTAACCTCCCGATACCGCGACTCCTATGGCAGTAGCAAACGCGTCGACTGTTTTGACAATATACGCCGATTCAGGCGGTTCGACATCGATTATCTGAAGACCTGAGGACCAATCTGCGACGTACGCGTAACCTCCCGATACCGCGACTCCGAAGGCGTCACCAGGCGTATCCACCGATTGGACAATGTCAGCCGATTCCGGCGGGTCGATATCGATTATCACAAGTGCTGAATACTTGTAGCCGTGCTCCGCGACGTACGCATAACCTCCCGATACCGCGACTCCCATGGCATTACCAAACACGAGTGATTTAACTATGCAGGACGATTCCGGCGGGTCTATATCGATAATCTGAAGCCCCAGAAAATAATCCGTGACGTACGCGTAGCCTCCCGATACGGCGACTCCGTCGGCATCACCAGGCGTATCGACTGATTTGAAACTGTAAGCTGATTCCGGCGGGTCGATATCGATTATATGAAGGCCTGAATAAGCGTCCGGGACGTACGCGCAACCACCCGATATCGCGACTTCCGCGGCCTCACCAGGCGTATCGACCGAGTTGACAATGCAGGCCGATTCGGGAGGGTCGATGTTGATTATCTGAAGTCCTGACTGATGATTCGCGATGTATGCGTAATCTCCCGATACCGTGACTCCGTCGGCAAAACCAGGTGCATCCACCGATTTCACACTGTAAGCCGATTGGGGCGGATCTATATCGATTACCTGAAGCCCTGACTCTCCATCAGCGACATACGCGTAACCTCCGGATACCGCGACTCCCCGGGCCTCACCGGGCGTATCGACTGAGTTGACAATGTGAGCCGATTCGGGCGATTCGATATCGATTATCCTGAGTCCTCCATCACCATTCGCGACGTACGCGTAGTCTCCGGATACCGTGACTCCCTTGGCTGCGCCAAACGTATCGACCCATTCGATGAAGTAAGCTGATTCCGGCGGATCGATATCGACTATTCGAAGTCCTCCATAGCCGGACGCGACGTACGCGTAACCTCCCGATACCACGACTCCGCCTGCAAATTCAGCCTGAGCGATTGATTTGACGATGTAAGCTGATTCAGGCGGGTCGATATCGATTACCTGAAGTCCTGAAGAACCATTCGCGACGTACGCGTAACCTCCCGATACCGCGACTCCGGAGGCATAACCAGGTGCATCGACCGACTTCACGACGTGAGCCGATTCCGGTGGTTCGATATCGATTATCTCAAGAGCTGAATAGACATAGTCGGAATCCGCGACGTACGCGTAACCTCCCGATACGGCGACTCCCCGGGCCTTACCGGGCGTATTGACCCTGTCGACCCAGACCGGGTTTGCAGGATCAGAGATATCGAATATGTGCAGGCCGTTTACACTTCCGGCCACGTAAGCGTAGTTGCCGTCCACGCAAACACCGAGTGGGCTGAAATTCAACCAGGGCGGTGTGACATCAACAGGATTCGCTGGTTCTCCCCCCACTTCCACTGGAAACCTTTGATGTGCCGAGATGTCCAGCCATGGTTTACCGGAAGGATCGTTCTCCTGAGCCTCCTTGCTGATAAGACACTGGTAATCCCCGGGCGGAGCCAGTTTGACATTCTCGATCACCGCCTCATATCGCGTGTACCCGTCGCCGTCCAATGCCCAGGTCCCCTCAACTTCACCTTCGAATAGCTCGGGGCATTCGACCAGAAGCGAATGCGCCTCGTCTTTCCCCTGCCGGTCGTAGACATCGATCTGAAGTTTCGTTGTTCCGCCTTGCGACGTGAGCCCGGGTCCTGCATCCTGAATGTCTATCTTCCATGCCTCCGGGCAGTTTGCCTCAGGACCGAAGTCTGTCATCGGATCGACGACAGGTTTGTTGATCGGAGGCGTCCAGCTCGCATCGATCGCATAACCGAGAACCCACGGATTCGGGGCGTCAGGCATGTCGATCTGGTAGGTAACGATGATTTCGTCTCCGGCATAGAAAGCGTTCCGGATGTTTGAGGGATCGTCCGTCACAAATCGCTTGTACCCGTTCAGTGTTGCAGTTGGAGGGGTCACGGTCGCGAGCTTGCCCTTCATGTAGCCCTCGAAACCGTGTCCAGCGGTCGTCGGATTGTAGAGAGTCGTGTACCCCTCGGCATTCACGAGCTCGCCGTCCCCGAGACCGTGATCGGACAATGTCAATCCCGACGCGGGGAACTGATGGCTCCCGTTGAACATCGCGATTCCGCGGACGTCGAAGCCGGTCAGGTTGAGATTCGCAAACGGATGCTCGACTGAGATGTCGACCAGGATGGTGCCGTCCGGTCCGGGCTGGATGCCTGCGATCTTGAGACAATCCGTGCAAGGCCACTGCTCGAGGAACTGCAGCACATTCAAGTGGCTGACCGCATCGCGGACGGGGATTATCTCGATGCGCGGCACTGTGGGGTCGACCAGCACCAGAAAATATCCCCACAGATAGTGCCCCGTTCCCTCGTGATTACCGTCTTGCGCAACTGACTGAGAAGTTGCCGAGGTCATTGAAGGCGAGAAGGGCGACTCGCCCGGAGTCGTGCCGTCCCTGGCGCACGATGCGATCGCGAGAAGGACAGACATGAGAACAGCGACAGGCTGAGCGATTTTGGGCATTTGCGGGAACCTCCTGATTCCCCGTGGAGGAAAAGCGCGGTTCGAGGAGAACAGACTTCAATATGAACATGCCATGTCGAGGGCGACCTGTCAAGGCCGGTTACGACAATCACCGCCGTCCGGCGATAAAAAGAAAGCCCCTTTGCCGAGGGCATCGGGGCTGCGAGTTCACTTGGATTCCACAAAAATCTCAACTAATCGTCTTCTTCTTCCGCTTTCTTGATCGCTTTCTTCACCTGGGCTTCCAGGAAATCGATGCCATTTGAAGAAAGCTCGCGAGATCGATGGTTCTCATCGAAGAGATGCGGCCCAGTGACATCGACTACTTCCGGGCCGAACTCTTCCATGTCGAGATCGAAGGTGAAGACCAGTTCATCCAGCCGGAGCTTGAGAGCTCTAGCCATTTGGACTCACCTCCAGTCAACTTTAAGAGAACGATCCGATAAGCCATACCCCCTTCTCTTTGGTATAGAGTAAGCCGTTCGGGGGTTTTCCCAGCACATTGGGGACCAATCCCAGGGGGGGGTGTTTAAGGCGATGTATGGCGCTCAAAGGGTCTTGAAACCCGCCTGAGATGCGGCCTCGCCGGATTCCGCACCCCATCGGCCAAGTACAGATAAAGGGGTTATCGGGCTGAAAGTCGTGGGATTTTCCGGCCGAAACATGTCTTCGCACCCCAACCGTCCCCTGAGGGGGATGTCAACAGGACAAACTGCGATGCAGGGACAAGTTGTCCACCTGCGCTGCCTTGCGGGATCGAGTGATTGGATGGCCCTGTCCCGGCGTGACCCACCGATGCCCGGCATCAAATCCGATTCAGATATATACGATTTCATTCGACCTCAGGCGATCCGGGGGTCGGAGAGGCGCCGCGCGTTGCGCCGTGGTATACTGTCGCCAACATAGGATTGTATAGGAGGACATCGGTATGAACCGCACGGAGAACTGCCTTCTATTGCTCGGGTTGGCGTTTCTGCTCGGATGCCAAAGCTCGGGCACCGGCATCCCCACGTCTCCAGGCCACTCGTCATCGCCTTCGCCGCAGCCCGGCCAATGCGCTACCTTCCTCTGGGGGCTGTATCAGGTCTCCTACGACTCCGCAGCCTCCAGGTTCGACGTGAACCCGGTCAGGAGCGCAATGTTCACCGCCAATGTCACGAGGTTCATGGACGGGCCTCCTCCGGGGCTGGGGATCAAGATCAACAGCATCGACGGCGACGTGTTCGACATCGATGTGTCGTTGACCCATCCGTTCCCGGGGCTTGACAAGTACACGGGGTTTGACGTTATGGGCGTCATGATCGGGGAGGGGAGCATGGAGGCCGACTGGAATCCCGATCTCCGCTACCCCGGCGGGGAGGATCAGCGTCTCCTGAACGCAGACGGCTACACGAGATGGTTTAACCCGACCGAGTTCAACGGCGGAATGCCCCTTCTGTCCTATTTCCCGGGGAAACTCTCGACTCCGGGATATACCGCGTCGGCCACCCTGATGCCGTACAAGTATTTCGCCGACGTACTGGGTCCGAAGGACGGTCTCTGGGATGCGCTGACCGACCCCTCTTACAATGATCGCGGCGCGTTCAGACCCACCACCAACCGGAGAAACTACGTCATCCGGTTCCCGTCCCCCATCGGGGTGAAGTTCAACTACGCGGTGGTGGCGAACTGGGAACCGAACGTCAACGAACCCGAGCCGCCGGCGTCGCTTGATGATTTCCCCCCATCGGCGAACGCGCGAGAGGCAGTGGCTTTCGATATCGACATGACCGGATCGACGCTGTATTGGAACCCGGTTGACGGCGGCGGGGGCTTGCTCACGGCGGACATCTCCATTCTCGACTGGTCCGCTGCGGCGTCCGGCGCCATGGACGAATACCTGATCAGGCTGTCGTCTGACATGATGTCCGCGCCGTATGACTTTTCCGCATCCGAGATGGTCCCGGTCGACTCAGGCAAGAACTACTACACCTATCATGTAGAGTTGTACCCCGATTCGATCTCCGGAAACGAGAACAGCCTCTGGATAATCGTTGAGTATCCGGGATACGATTACAGCAATGGATTCGGAGTCCCGAACGACGCCGGCGGCCCGCTTCAGGCGGCTTTCCTGCACGAGTTCACGATCCCGTCTCAGCCGGGCAACCAGCCCCCGGATATCTCGTCCGGGGTCGACGGGCCCACTCCCGTGACCGAATGCGATACCGAGACATACTCCGTGACGGCAACCGATCCCGACGGTGACCCGCTGGAATACCTGTGGAGCGTGGTTCCTGACGGACAGGCCGACAATTTCGATATCCTCGGCGAGGACCAGGACATGGACATCAACTGGCAGGACTACGGTGACGGCACATGGAAAGTCAACTGTCAGGTCTCCGATGGTATCAACTCCCCCGTGACGGCGACCCCGCTTCTTGTCGAGGCAACTCACAAAGAAGATTGTTGCCCGTACGCGCCGAACGCAGCATACGACTACACGACCACGCCGACAACGCAGGACTGGCAATGGGCCTACCTTATGCCTGCGGCTGCGAATGACACATTCGGACATTCCTCCATCGATATGGACTTCCTCCACGACGATACGGATCGCCTCGTTGTGAACTGCCGCACGCTTCACCAGATAGCCTGCGTCACCCCGGTGCTCTACCAGAGCGGCATTAACTACACGCAGTTCGTGACGAATGTCGATGCGATGAGCCTTGACGTGACCACCGGCAACAGGATCATCTATGTCAAGTTCGATAGCTCGGTGCTTGGCTCCGTCACGGATTGGCGCGACATTTACTGGCCGACCCGCACGAAGGCGGTCGAGGGTGCCGACACGGTCTTCCACGTGTTTGATGTCGGCACGATGAGCGAGATCGGCTCAGGGTTCAGTGTCGGGGCGAAGATACAGGCGGTTGACTCTGACGAATACGGCACCATATGGGCCATGGACATGAATAACACCATGCACTGCTTCGAAGAGTCGGGTGTTACCTATTCGGAGAATACCTCTCGGAACTTCGACATGGACACCAACGGGTCGAGCATGCAGGGGCTCGTTTACGATTTCGCAATCGACTTTTACAATGAGTGCTTCTATATCCTGACGAATGCGACGATCTACGGCTACCTGTACAGGGTCGAATGCGATGGCAGCTTCAATTCGACCATCGACGGCAATTCGAATCCGCTCGTGAATGTGTGGAGTCAGAAGTGCACCGACAAGGCCGATATCGTGATCGACAACTTCAACTCGAGTGAGGAGATTCTTGACGGTGAGCAGGATGCACAGATTCTGTGCGTGGCAAACATCGAGATGTCCTACAACATTTACGCCAGCAAAATCGGCATAACGCGTGTGGATGCTTCGCTGGGCAATGACATCTGGTATCTCTTTGAGGGTGTCTCGAATGTCGGGTATGGGGCTACCTGCACTGCCATCAACGGAATCACCAATACCATGTACACGAAATGTGGCCCACCGTTCGGAAACTCGTACATCGTCCAGAAGATCTTCGTCCCGACGGGACAGTGGTACTGATGAAGATGGCTGGTGCTGCTCACCGCGAAACGCCTTCAGCGGAGCGTCCTTCAGGCGTCTTGCCCGCCAACCGTGCTTCGTGGTCTGTCTCCGAAACCTCAGCCCGGCGCAAGTGAGCACTTCCAGAGAACTAGCGGCGGCTCGTAGTCATCCGGGAAGCTGTGTGGCGGTTCGTCGCAGTCGATGCTATATCCGTTCTGCACCTGCCTTTCACAGAGTTCCGAGTAAGTTGGCACGTGATCCCATCCGCCCTTTGGCCACGGACTATAGTCGAACGACTTGATGTAGGTGTTTCCCTGGTCGTCTCTCCATTTGGCGATTGCGAACTCGGACCAAGAGTCTAGGCCGAAGACGAATGACGATGACTGCGGACAATCAACAGTTGGATCGTTGGCTGCCCACGGCTGCGCGACCTGCCATAAACCATCAAGAAGTTCATCGGCTGAGTTGGGCATATTGCTCCGACGGAATTGGTAATCGTTCAGTATAAAGTTGAGGACCGATGCCATCAAATCCCCTCTTAGGCCAATGACCGATGGGTACTGCGCTCTCATGTCCTCTTCCCACCATTCATAGCGGACATGGTCCGCATCGCGATCGGTGAATTCCTCGATACTACCGTTCGATGTTTGATATTGACCCATTAGGATCCAATCATTAGTAGAAGTCGACACGCTGAGATCAAGGATGCCCCGCTTGGGCTCACCACATGCCAAATACCGATACGGGCGACCCGTGATGGGATCGAGGGGCCTCAGAGGGAATAGGTTACTACGCTCAAACTCATCCCATGTGGCGGGGAGCGAGCCGGGGAGGATTCTATAGTAAGTCAAACCCAGGCGCAGTTCACAGACGGCAAATCCGCCGGTTTGGTCTCGCAGAAACCATTCCTCCTGAGTCAGACGACCGCCCCAAATGCCGATCATTCGCGGATTATGTGAGCCGACGACATCCTCCATCGTGCAGCCCTCAACTAGTGCATCCATTTCCGCCGCAGGCTCACATGGATCCCTTTCCTCAGTCATCGCATACGGGTGGAGGGGGCTACGGGCGATGACTGGTGGGCCGCCCTGGGTCTTCACGGTGTTGCGGGCTGAGGTGCATCCAGAAAGCACGAACGCCAGCGCTAGCAAGACAAATGCAGTGCATGATCGGGGTTTGTTCATATCTACTATGTGGTTTCGGGGACAGAACATGAAACTCCTCCCCGCCGTACACTTTCGACACCGTTACCGGAGTGGCGGCTCACACGGTCATCGGGCCAAACGAGTTTCGTGGTCCGTCCCCGAAACCGCCAACATCATCATAGTCGTATTCTACCACGTAAACCTCCGGACCGTGCGCCGAGATCCTCCCCGCCGTCCTCCATCTGTGCCGGGCGGGCGAAAATGCAGTATAATTGCGCCTTCTAATGTGCGTGTCCGTCGCGACGTGTTCTCAGGGACACGTGCGCGGAATCGCTTCTTTCAGCATCGACACGACCTCCCGCCGGATGATCCGGGGGGGGAGCACGATCAACGTGGAGGCATGAGTTGAATCCCAGAGTAATCCTTACATTCTGCGTCTTTATCGTTGTCCTCGGGCTGGTATCCTGCTCGCAAGGCGGATCGCCCGTAAGCCCGTCTGCAGCGCCGGACAAGGCCGACAACGCGGCCACGTTCTCAAACAACCGCGTCCTGTGGGGCTTCTGGCGGATATCGGTCGACCGCGAGACCCTCGAGCCGACGGTCACTCCGTGGCGCATGGCCGAGGCTCACTGGAACGCCAGAAAATGGCTCGAGAACGGTCCGTGCGATGATTGCCTGGACGTGCTCGGTGTCACAAACCCGGGAGACGAGACTCTCCTCTTTGAGGTCCGGATCACTCATCCGTTTTCGAGTCCGAATCTGACCGGATTCGATGTCCGGGGCATCCCGATTTTCGACTACGGCTACGAATTCCCAGGAGTGATCAGGATACCAGCGAGGGAATCCGGCAGAGGGGAGCTGGTCAACGCCGAGGGTCACACTCGCCTGTACTGCGGTGCTACCGCCGGACAAGGTCCTGGCGGCCTCCAGGGCTACTCGAAAGGATACTTTGCCACCACAGAGGTCCCGGACGCCGACGGGAACGGCTTTCTTCGCCACAGATCGGATGATCCCGCAAACACGAGGTGCGCATTCTATGCCGGCGAGCAGGTGACCAGATCGTACAAGATCGACATGCCGGACACGTTCGTCTTCGGCTACGCTGTCGATGCCAACTGGGCACCCCCGACCGTCAAGCCGGTGACCGATCCCATGACGGATTTTCCGCCGGAGGCAAACTGCTACGAGCCCTGGATGATCCTGGTCAGCGAGTATCCGATCGGTCAGGGATTAACCGACGAGCTCGGATGGATGAGACTCAGGATTGACGTGTACGACCATCAGGGCGCCGGCACATACAGTTCTCCGCAGCTTTATTGCGATGAGCTCTTCGACGGGCCGATCACCGCCACCTTCAAAAAGGAATACTCGGATTACGCATCCTGGGAAGCGGTGGTCTCAACCGAGAACCATCCCGACCCGGGCGATTACAGGTGCCTGATCGTTGTGGAAGACGATATGAACGCGACTTCCGACTGGTGGATCGATCTCACCGCCTACAAGATACACACGCTTACCGTGAAGGAGTTTGTGCAGGACCCGGGTTGGGCGCAGACCTGGGGCGACAACGGTGACGACGGCGCGTACGGCGTGGAGTGCGACCAGTACGGCAACGCCTACGTGACAGGCAGTTTCACCGGAACCGTCGATTTCGATCCCGGGTTCTACCATGATGACCACACATCGAACGGAGCGTCCGACGTCTTCGTCTCGAAGTTCGACGATCTCGGCGATCATCAGTGGACCATCACATTCGGCGGGCCGAGTATCGACAAGGGACTGGCGCTGGCGGTGGATTTCGACAACGGGATCTACGTTGCAGGGAGTTTCTCCGACACTGTGGACTTCGATCCCGGCACATCCCACGAGGAAGAGACATCGAACGGCTTTCAGGACGCGTATGTCGCGAAATTCGACTGGATCGACGGCCATCTTTACTGGGTCCGCACGTGGGGAGGAGCTCAGGACGACGAAGCCAAGGCTGTTGCGACGGATACATTTAGCGACGTCAACCAGATACTCGTTGCGGGAAGCTTCCGGGGCACAGTGAAATTCTGGCCGACTGCCTCGGATTCCGTCTCGCACGGCGAGACCGACGCCTTCGTGGTCAAGTGGCTGGCCAACGGCGGTTTCGATGGGCGCCTGACATGGGGCGGGGACAACTGGGACGAAGCCAATGGCGTGGCTACTGCTGAAGACCAGGAATTCGTTGTCACGGGCTTCTTCATGAACAATGACGACGACAGTGGTGTGGACTTCAATCCCGGCATCGGGACTGATGTTCAAGTCTCATGGGGTGGATCGGATGTTTTCCTTTCGAAGTTCGATACTAACTGCAATTTCCAGTGGGCCAGGCATTGGGGCGGGCCTGAGAACGATTCGGGCAACGGCGTGATGATGTCGGGGGCGATGGCCTACGGCCTGATATATGTCACAGGCTACTATCAAGGGGCGATAGACTTCGACCCGGGACCCGGCGAGTACTTTGACGGCTCTCACGGCAGCGGGGATGTCTACCTGGTCCGCTACGATCTCGACGGTAATTTCGTGTGGGAGAGGGGTTGGGGCGGGACGGGAACCGATATCGGCTTCGACGTGGATGCCCATGATTCCCCGTCTCCGGTCGTCACCGGACACTTCAGCGGCGACTGCACCTTCGATCCGGGCCCGCCCGCGGTAGTGGGCACTTCGCATGGTGGGACAGATGTTTTTTACAGCTTCTTCGGTGAGGACGGTTCATTTGCGCTCGCGCGCACATGGGGCGGTCCGGGCGATGATGCTGGTCGCGCTGTCGGCGCTCCCTACTGGCAGAGATACTACATCGCCGGCTATTTCACCGGCTCCAGCGTGGAATTCGACCCCTGCGATACCGTCGATCTGCACTCATCCGGAGGCGGCACCGACGCATTCCTGAGCAAGTTCCTCTGGCACGGCTGCTGGTGAGATCCATTCGGTTCGTGGACGTCCTAATGGCCCGCGATTCGGGATTTCCGGCGACCTTATCGTGTATAATCTCTAGCGGTCGCAGGAGACAACCGGCGTGGAAAGCCAGCTTACTCACAAGGACCCGGTTCTGGCGGAGATCGTTCGACGATTGGTCGAGGAGTTCAATCCCGTCAGGATCTATCTTTTCGGCTCCAGGGCTCGAGGCGATACCGATCAGAACAGCGATTACGACTTAGTGGTTATCGTTCCGGACGACGCGCTGCCGGAGCGGAAACGGAGCGGTCGGGCTTACGAATGCCTGTGGGAAACCGGAACGGCTGCAGACGTGATCGTGTGGACCGAGGGCTTCTTTGAACGACGGAGGCATGTGGTGGCTTCGCTGCCTGCTACAGTATCGCGTGAAGGAAGGCTCGTGTATGGCGTTTGACCCGGAGAAAGAAGCTGAGGTCGGCGCATGGCTGACGAAGGCGGAAGATGACCTGCGAGCCGCTGAGGCGGCTATGAAAGCCGAACCTCCGGTTCTCGGTGTAGCTTTGTTTCTTGCTCAACAAGCTTCCGAAAAGGCCATGAAAGGTTTCCTGACGCGTCATGACCTGCTATTTCGGAAGACGCACGATCTTGTTGAGATTGGACATCAGTGCGTCGGTATTGATCCCTCTCTTGAGCCCCTTTTCCAGGAAGCAGCGCGTCTGACAGAGTATTCATGGAAGTTCCGATATCCAGGAGAGCCTGGCGAGCCCACGAGGGAGGAAGCGGAAAGGGCTCTTGTACTTGCACGCGAAGTTCAGAGGGCGATCCTTTCGCGGTTGAAATGAACCGGATGCTCTGACTCACGTGGATCTTTGCCGCGATGAGTTCCAGGAGAATAAACGGAATGGAGTGCTTCCGCCGCCCTGCATTCGGCGTGCTCGCTCTGCTGCTCATCGCGAGCTCCGCCGGCGGCTATGGGCAGGAGACCCCCCTCCCCAATGCTGCGGACGCTTCGGGCTGGGTAAGAACATGGGGGGGAGTGGGCACCGACGGCGCGCTCGATGTCGCCGTTGATGCCGAGGGAAACATCTACAGTGCAGGCTATTACTGGTCGACCGTCGATTTCGATCCCCAGGGCGCTGGACGCTCCGCGACCGCTCGCGGCAGATTCGACGTATTCATCACGAAGCACGATCCCTCGGGAGCCATCCAGTGGGTTGAGACCTTCGGAGGCCCCGGCGACGACCGCGCGGAATTTCTCGCCGTCTCCGACACGGGGCTGTATGCATCGTACAGGATCGGCGACATAGTCTACCTTCAGAAATTCAATACGTCCGATGGCTCCCCCGCGGACGGCTGGAGCTCCCCGAAGACGATCGAGATGACGAGTACGTGCGGGCTCGCCGCCGATTCGACGGGTGTCTACTGGCTGTACACGTTCGGCTCCGAAATCACCCCGAGATTCGCGCGCTGGGCGATGCGGAAATACTCCCCCGACGGTTCGCCGCTCTGGTCTGTCGCCGCACCCCCCGACATCGTCCGTCCCTCGGTCCCGCTGCAGCTTATCTGGTTTACAGGGCCGTGGGACGGTAACGGAATCGCGCTTGCCGGTACTGAGGTCTGGGTCGCTGCAACCCGGATTATGTCACCCACCAGGCTTTCAGTGTGGTGTGGATCGTATTCGGCTTCCTCCGGCGCTCCGACCGGCGTCACCGTCTCCTTCGGACCACCGTATGTGCCTGAGCCCTCGTTCGAAGGACCCGGCTGTGTGTTGATCGACTGGGAATTAGCTGTCGGATGCGGAATCCTCGTCGATGACTCGGGGAATCTCGTCATCAGCGGTTGTTTTCGCGGCAATGATGTCCGTCTCGCACCCTTGGAGGATACTGCGCACAGCTCGATCCTGCCCGACAGGTGGGACCATTTCGTGACTAAGATGTCGCGCGACGGTGTCCTGCAACCCGGCTGGCCTGTCGTCATCAGCACGTCCGAGGCCGATTGCAAATACAAGGACCTGGTCATGGACATGGCAATCGACGACTTCGGGAACGTTTACATCGGTGGCTGTTTCTCAAGCGTGGATCAGCGGACCCTCGGCGGCGGCCGGATTGCCCTCAACACCAATCGCGAGACCCGTAATTCCGATGCGCTCCTGGCAAGGATCGATTCCACCCCCACGCGCCCCGGGTCATGGTCCTGGGTCCGAAGTTGGGGCACCAATCTATCTTTCGATTTTGTGCGCGGCGTGGCTGTGTCGGGCCCCTTTGTATATGCGGTCGGCATTTACGCAAATGAGGTCGACTTCTCCACCTGGTCGTCTCTGGACGGCTCGATGCCGGGCTTCGGCGAGGAGGACGCGTATCTCGCCCGCTACCGCACCTCCGACGGGCTGTGGTGACATTCATCCCCCCCTGTAGTCCCCCCCTTTGGGGGGGATTATAGGGGGGGTATCGATTGGATCGGTGGCTCCCACAAGCGGAGTCTTCGGAGCTTGTGGGAGTCTCATATTATTCCTAATTTCATCATTTGGAACATCAAACGCCTCGAAAGAGGAATAATGTGAAACGCCTACAAACTCGAGAACTCGTTTGTAGGCGCCACCGATAAGTCATTTCCGTGCCGTGGCTTCCACATGCGAGTCCTCGAGCATGTGGACGTTTTCCAGCATTCCGCTGTAGAATTGAGTCGGAGAGGTACATGCACCTGGTTCCCGGCAAACGCACCTCCGATTCGTCCGATTCACCTTTCAAGCTGATCTTCAGCCAGGCGTGGGGCAGGCTCACGAAATCCCCCGCCTTCGTACGATGGGAGGTCTTCATCTGGAGCGTGATCGCGGCACGTGCCGGGTTTGAGATCTTCGGCTTCTATTCCGCTCAATCCGACCGCGTCTTCGCGGGCTGGTGTCTTGGCCTTGCGGCCGTTCTCACCCCCTTCTTTGTCGGTCCGTGGGTGTACCGGACCCATGTCTCTGTCGGGCTCGCGGACGATGCGCTCCGTACAGTGCCGGTCCGACCGGTGGCGATCGTCGGAGCGAGAGCCGCGGCGGTCGGATGGAGATGGCTGCGCACACTCGGCGTCCCGGCGCTGTTCGGAATTCACCTCTACAACCTCGGCAGCCCGATCCTTGACCCCGTGCAGCGGTGGTACGAGTTCTTCGGATCCTTTTTCGGGGACCATGGTGAACCGCTGAAGCTGCTGCTGATCGGTCTCGGCATCCTTACCTCGATTCTGTGGGTTGCCTTCCCCACGACCTGGGCGCTTATGTGGGGGAGCAGAATGATAAGATCGGGCGGCGCATTCTTCCTCGCGTACTTCTCGTGTTTCATAGTGATGACAGCGCTGGCCTTCGTTCCTATGGGGTTCTATTTTCTGGTCGATTTTTTGAGCTTTTCTGATTTTGCTATTCACCACAGCCCGGCACTGGAGGACCTCGCGTCCTTGTCGGCTCCCATTGGGGGCATGATCGCGGTGACGCTGGCGGTGCTCATCAGTCTCTTCCTGTTCTGGCGGGCATGCTTTGAATGGGGAAGGAGGCTGAAATGAGGCGCAGATGGTATCTCGTTCCCGTCGCAGTGTTCATTGTCTCGTTCCTCATAGCCGGCAGCATGGCCTTTCGAATGAGACTGGACATCAGGGCAGTCATGGACACCGCGGCAAAGAACGACTGGCCGATTGTCGTCACTGATAGCGGCGATTCCCTGTTTCCCTTCGCCGTCTACACTCTTGACGGGAAGAGGGGACTACTGGCGACCCTCGTATTGCCGGCCGAGATCCGTTACGTGTTATTTGAGAATGACGGCTCATTGGTGATCTTCACATCCAGCAGCCTAGACCGGGAGAGCAGCGTTTTCTACAGGATCGATTTTCTGGATTACCGTCCGCGCCGAGTGAGAATGCCTCCCCCCAATATTCCGGAGGGATGCGGGCGCTCGTACTGGAACCCGATGTACCAATCGCCTCGCTATGCGTGCGAGAACTTCGGGAGTCGTTCCGATATGTTGATTCTGGACTTACTCGATGGCAATGCCACGGTTCTCAGGTTCAAGGCAGAGCCTCCCTGGACGGCTGGAGCGGTCGAGAGAGAAACGCCTATCTGGACAGACCGATCGGATATGTTCTTCTGGGTCCGGACGAAGAGTGCGGCAACCGCTGCCTCTGCACCACCTCCTTCGATCGACAGCTACTGGCGCTATGACGGATCTGCGGGCACATGGACACGTTTGGCGGAAGGCTCGTTCCTCGGTGCCGCCATCGGCAAGGATGGGAAAATCATCGCACTCGGCATTAGTTCACCGCCTTCTTCGCCTCGCGTCGAGTTCATGGATGCGACGACCGGTCAGGTTCTGCACACGGTTGACACAGGCTACGGGGCAGCAATAGGCCGCAGATGGGCGGTGTGCACCAGGTTTGTCGGGACTCACAATACCCGTGAGCTTCTTCTATTCGACATTCAGAACAACTGGGAAAGCCCCTGGACTGCAGTTGGCGGCCGGCCTGGGCATCCCCATTCTAACGTTCTTGCGATCTTTGAGCCCGGCGCGTCGGGTTCTCAGGAGTAACGGGGACCATGGAAATACCCTCCGATTGTGACAAACACTCGAGTCAGACTCCACCTTGACCTCTGCCGCGCTCAACAAGATTCTTTAGTTCTGCAATAAGCTCAGGGAGGTCACGCGAGATAATCTCCCACAACACATCCAGATCGACTTCATCATAGCCATGAATCAGCCTGTTGCGTAGACCTATTATCTGCTGCCAGGGAATCTGAGGATAAGCCTCGCGGGTTGAGCCTGCTACCCTTCCCGCGGCCTCGCCCACAATTTCCAGCAATCTGACCAACGCCAGGTTCAATTGACGGTCCGTATCGAGGTCCCGTCGGGTTCGTCCTTGAGCTATCCCGATGGCCTCTTCCCCGTGCTCGAGCATGTGCAGCATCCGCATTCGGTCGTCACGCAGAGACATACTCGACCTCCGCCTCCGCAAGAACCTTCTCCCTGAAATGTTTACTGAGGAAACCCGGTGTGTGCAGATCGACCTTGCGGCCGAGAATCGCTCCCAGCTCCTCCTGCATGCTGAAGAAAGCAAGGCCCGGGACACGCCCCGGCTCGAACTCAACCAGGACATCGATATCGCTGTCCGGGCCGAAGTCGTCGCGAAGGATCGAGCCGAAGAACGACAGTTTTCGGATGTGATGCCGACGACAGAAGTCCGCAATCCTGGCCTTCGGTATATGTATGCTGTCGTTTCTCATCTCCCCAATAATACAGCAAGAGCCCGACGGATGCATCGCCGGGCCGAATGACTTGCTCGATTGTTCTTCGGATCAGAATCTCTCCGCGACGCTCTTCGCCTGGCTGAACAGCAGCAGGTAGTCCCGTCCGCCCGCCTTTGAGTCGGTCCCGCTCAGGTTGAAACCGCCGAACGGCTGCACGTCCACCAGCGCGCCCGTGCACTTGCGGTTGAAATACAGGTTTCCGACATGCAGCTCCCATCGCGCGCGCTCGATGTTCTTCCGGCTCTTCGAGATCAGCGCGCCGGTGAGACCGTACACCGTCCCGTTCGCGATCTTCACGATGTCGTCGAAATCCTTCGCCTTGACGAACGAGACGACGGGCCCGAATATCTCCTCCTGCGCGACCCGTGCGTTCGGCTCGACATCAGCGATCACCGTGTTCTCGATCTGGAATCCCTTCGCGCCGTCCGGTGCCTTCCCTCCGCAGGCGATCCGGCCTTCCTTTTTCCCGATCTCGATGTAGCTTAGGATTTTCTCGTACGCGGCCTGGTCGATCACTCCGCCGTTGTGAATGCCGTATTCGACCGGGTTTCCGACCTTCAGATTCTTCGTCAGCTCGATTACGCGCTTCAGCACCTTGTCGTAGACCTTCTTGTGAACGATCGCGCGACCTCCCGCCGAGCACTTCTGTCCCTGGAATCCGAACGCGGACGCCACGATGCTCTGCGCGGCGATCTCGATGTCGGCCGTGTCGTCGACCGCCACGAAATCCTTGCCGCCCATTTCGAGAATGACCCTCTTGAGCCAGACCTGGCCCTTCTGCAGCTTCGCGGCTTCCTCGTTGATATGTAAACCAACTTCCATCGATCCCGTGAACACGATGAACCGGGTCTGGGGATGCTTCACAAGGTAATCGCCCACGTCGCCGCCCGGACCCGGAAGGTAGTTGATTACCCCCGGCGGCACATCGGCGTCGCGGCAGATCTCCATGTACTTCGCCGCGATCACCGGCGCCGCGCTCGCGGGCTTCAGCACGACCGTGTTGCCGGCGGCGACCGGCGCGATCGTGATGCCCGACATGATCGCGAGCGGGAAATTCCAGGGTGGAATTGCGACCCCGGCGCCGAGCGGGATGTAGTAAAGCTCGTTCTGCTCGTCAGGGAACGGGGTCACCTCGTGCGTTCCGCCGACGCCCGCCATGCGTATCGCCTCGCGCGCATAGAACTCATGAAAATCGATCCCCTCCGCCACATCAGCGATCGCCTCGATCCAGCTCTTGCCCTCCTCGTAGACCATCCACGACGCAAGCTCCATCTTTCGATCGCGCATCTTCTTGGCGATCGCGACCAGGTAGCGCGCACGCGCCTCCCACGGAACTCGCTTCCAGTCCTCGAATGCCTTGAGCGCCGCCTGAAGCGCCTGCTCGGCAAGCTCCTTCGTGCCCTTCGACACCCATCCGACCACCTGCTCCCTGTCGGACGGGTTGATCGACTTGATCTTGTCCTTCGTGGTGATCTCCTCGCCCGCGATGACGATCGGATACTCGCGCCCGAGCTCGCTTGCGACCTTCCTTAGCGCGGCCTCCATCTTCTCGCGGTTGGACGGGATGGTGAAGTCCTCGTACGGCTCGATCCTGTAAGGCATCAACATTTCAAAAGTGACCTCCGTAAGCCGCAATGGCGGCGGATGGTGAAGGAAACCTCCCGAATGAATGCGATCAGGAGGGACCGATATTGAACAACAGGAGGTGCGGGATTGCAAGCGGGATGCCGGTGGCTGACGCCGCCGGGTACGCACTCGCTCACGCTCGTGCTTCGGAATGCCGGTGGCTGACGCCGCCGGGTACGCACTCGCTCACGCTCGTGCTTCGGAAT
>CAYGZQ010000001.1:0-8718 GCA_964354375.1 uncultured Planctomycetota bacterium | reverse complement strand
GCCGGTGGCTGACGCCGCCGGGTACGCACTCGCTCACGCTCGTGCTTCGGAAGTCAGTTCTTGTTCCGCTGATTCGTTATAGGTTCGGAAGCGCGAGCATCAGCGAGCGCGTAACCGATGGCGTAAGCCATCGGGCCACGGAGGTCCCAAGATGAGATCGGCGGATGACCAGCAATGCCCTCTTGCCTACCACATCACGTTCAACTGTTACGGGAGATGGCTGCACGGCGATCCCGCCGGGTCGGTCGACGGTCACCGTCACAACTATCCCGGCTCACCGATGGTTCCTGCAAGTCGCGAACTCTTGGGATTTGAGCTTGAGGAAATGAAACAGCCTCCATATGAACTTGACGGCCCGCGCAGGAAAGCGGTCATGGAAGCCATAATCGAGGTCTGTGCCAACCGAGGCTGGATGCTGCATGCTGCTCACGTTCGAACGAATCACGTTCATGCGGTCGTGCAAGCCGATGCTCGTCCGGAGAAGGTCATGAGCGACTTCAAAGCCTATGCGTCCCGACGTCTGAACAGGGATGGTTTCGATTCGCACGACCGCAAACGCTGGGCGCGACACGGCAGCACTCGCTACAAGTGGACCTGGGATGAAGTTGAGAGGGCAGTGTATGTCCTCAGGGAGCAGGGCGATCCAATGGAGACCTACGACGTTTCCGAAGCGCGAGCGTAAGCGAGCGCGTCCCCGATGGCGTCAGCCATCGGGGACACCCGGCACTACCTCACTGCAACCACAGTTATGCTTGACGCCGACACTGACGCGAGTACGTCCCCCAGGCCGCTTGTGATCGGATCATCGCCCGCCTGCGATGAAGTCCATGTGATGTCCTTGATGATATCGACACTCGCGAACCCTGCCGAGCGGATCGCGTCCATGTATTGTTCCCGAAGAAGAGCGCCTGCGATGCATCCCGCATACAGAGTCTCATTCGACTTGAGCGACTCGGGAAGCTCTCGGTTGAGCACGATGTCACTTACCACCATTCTGCCGCCGGGCTTGAGCACGCGAAACACTTCCCGAAAGACCTGCTTCTTGTCGGGCGAAAGGTTAATCACGCAATTAGAGATGACGACATCGATCGATGAGTCGTCGACGGGAAGCTCCTCGATCTGCCCGGACCGGAATTCGACATTGTCGAGGCCCGTTCGCTGCAGGAATGTAACGGCGTTTCTGCGCGCGAGATCGAGCATCTCCAGCGTCATGTCGACGCCGATGACCCTGCCGGTCGTGCCGACGATCACGGCAGCGGTGAAAACATCTTTGCCGGCCCCGCTGCCGAGGTCGAGAACCGTGTCCCCCGCCTTGAGTTGCGAGAACGCGACAGGGTCCCCGCACGAAAGGCCCAGCTCGGCCTCAGGAATCGGAAGAGCCTGCTCGACCGGCTGTCCGCAACAGCAGGACTTCTCAGGCGGGCAGCAGGACTTCCCCTTTGCGACGGACGCGTAAGCCTTTTTCACGAGATCATGAGTATCTTTTTCTTCTTTCACTCGGAGACTCCCTATCGGCGGCCTCAAACGAACCGGCGTGCCGTCTGGAAATAATAGTCAAAGCGGGGCGCTTATGGCAACGGAGATTCAAATGGATCTCATGGAGGAGGTATCGAAGCGGAAGTCCGATGAGACGAGTGGGACGGGCTGAGAAACCGAATCCGGCTGTCTAGTGCCCGAGATTACTGCCGCTGACGTTTCCGGACGATTCTGCCTGGTCCGGAGAGGAAGTGCCCTCACCTAAGTCCAGGATCCCGGTCGTGTCTTCCTGCTTGGTCACGGGCAAAGGCCACGCTTGGAGCGTCTCCGCGAAGATCACAGCGCCGGTCTCGCCCGAATACAGCTTGATGTGTACATCGGGTGCGCTGCTCTCTATCGATGCGTACAGAAGCGCGTCCGCCTGGAGGTCTTTGGCAAGGCTTATCGCCGCTTCAGGTGAGATGCGGTCCTGAGGGTTTATGCCCAGCGTGCGGAATTTCTCGTCCAGTACAGACCTGGGATACTCAAGGACACTGGCGCTCTTGATGTTCTGGAGCTGGGCCTGGATTTCCTGGAAAACCTTGCGCTGAAGGTCCTGTCCAGCGCCTGCGTTATCGTCCACTGCGATGACCACTACGGTCTCGGCCCCGGTCGAATCGAGACTACTCTGCAGTTTGTGGAAGTATCCGGACACTGCATCGGGCGTCTGCGCGGGAGGTTCCGTCCCGCACGATGTGGTCAGGACAATGATGCAGATGGCGAGAAGTATTCCGCCATGGACCATAAGGGCGAACAGATGATCGCGTAACTGCACTATTCTCACCCGGCGGCATGATACACGGCCAAAACCTTCTTGACCTCGTATACGGGCCGCCCTAATAACATCGATTTAAGTCTCACAGCGGTTTCATCTTCCCGCAAGTATTCAATCGAACTCTCAAGGACCGCAGGGCGCTGCAGGGCACAAGAGGCAGTGTTCCTGATCCCCTCATCGGTAAATGCTCGCGGCGAGTAGACCAGGACTATGGTGTCGGGACCCTGACCTTCACGGTAAGGGAGCATCATCTCGTCGGCCCAAATGTCTTTTGGGATGAGCTTTGTGGGGTAATCGGGCTCAATCCAGTAGTTCAAAGTTGGATCGTCCGTGTAGACCCAGGTGCTGCGTGACCGATCGCTGATCTGCTCGATCCTCGCGCCGATCTCCTTCCAGGGGATGACGTAGGTCGACTGGATGTACAAGTTTCCCGCATGGAAGTTGGACGTCGACGCAAGATTAACGACAACGAGCACGAATATGGCAGTCGCTCCCAGTCTGGCGGTCCTGGGGGCGATTCCTGCGGAAGCGGGTCCGAGCGCGAGGAGAATCAGAAATATCGGTGCAAGGAAAAACAGTCTCGCGGGAGAGAACTCGACACCCACCCCTATCCACGCGAGAGCTATCGCCCCGAGCGGGAGAGAAATCGCCAACATAAGCCACAGGAGGCCCCCGAGGGCCGTCTTTCGCGCCTTCCAGGCGAGGAAGACGAGGAAACCCAAGGCGATAAGCGCCGGGATCGAAAGCAACCAGTCCCACGGCCTTACAAACTCCCCGATCAGGAATGAGTAGATCGTGAACGCGAATCGTGCAATCGAGCCCTTCACCAGCCCTGCAAGCCCCGCCGAGTCGTGGTGAGTTACAAATGCCGTCTGGATCTTGAGCAGCCAGAGCAGGGGTAGCGACGCGACGGCAACCGCCGCAAGCGCCCACCAGAACGGCTGCGCCTCCGATCTCGGTCGCCTGAGCAGGAAAATGATGTGAGCCGGAATCACGATCGCCGTAATGTAGCTTGACCAAAGAGCGACCCATAGCGCAACCGCGAACCACACCGCCCGACGCGCAGGGGACCCGGCTGGGAAATGCGACGGTTGTCTGATAGGTTCAAGAAGCAGCAGTGTCGCGCTCATAACCCCGAGAGCCGAAAGCGCATAGTAGCGCATCATCGGTCCGAAGAGCGCAAGATGGGCGCTTGCCAGAATGAGGAAAGTCGGGAGGAGCAAGTCCCCGGGCTTGTCCACCCGTCTTTCGGCCAGTCGCAAGGTCATCCACACCAGGGCCAGAAAAATGACATAGGACAAGAGCCTCGCTGTTGGAGGAGAAGGATAGTCAGGATAGTCGTGCGGGTTCGGCGACTGAGGTGACAGCTCGGCGGCGATAGAGCTCAGCGCGAAGTACAAGGGCGGGTGAACATCAAGCTCGATCTCGTGCCAGAAATCGCGTGTGTAAACCGGTAAGATTCGCAGGGTGAAGGTCTCGTCGGCCCATGTCGGTCGCGGACCTCTGAAGCTCAACCCAAGCGAGAGGACAAAGAGAACAGCGGCAATAAATCTTAGGAGCACATACCGGCGGCGGATCCGATTCACGGGAGGAGTGGAAGAATCGGTCTGCGTTGTCATCTCGATGCCTCCCTGTCCACCGGAATTCCGACCAGCCTGAACCATCCTGTCGATATCGAGTTCCAGAAACCGGCCCCCGGCGTCGACGGAGGCAAAATCCTTCCAGTCAGGTAGGGGAGAATCCTCTGAGGCTGGAAGTCATGGAGTCTCCTCAACGCTCTCCGCTTTCGCATTATCCATCCGGCATTCAGAAGCACCCAGAAATGAGCGCGGACAGTCGCCCAAACCGGCTTTCGACGAATCCAGCATGCGGGAATCTTGAAGAGCGAGTCGAGAAAGACCGCCGGAGAAATGCCAAGAAGCGTTCCGAGATCGAAGAAAAGAAGTTGCGTCACCAGTCGGTTGCGCTCCTGCAGGAACGCCACAAGATTCGGGTTCGATTTTCCGACCGCGTGGCTCCCGACGTGCCGCACCTCCGAGTCCGGGCACTGGACCACGGTCTTGCCGAGCGCACGCAAGAGGAACCCGAGATAGACGTCCTCGTAATACAGAAAATAGTTGGCCTCGACCGGCGGCGTCGCCATGCCGGGGTCTCTTCTGAGGAGGAAACATGCGCCGGACGGATAGACGGCTTTTGTGCGATCCATGAAAACCCCGGGTACCAGGTGCAAGAGCGGATTCAGGCTCGCGTTGGTGGATTTCTCAAGCTTCGACTCGTTTTCGTGCCGGATTGTCGAGCTTACGGCCGAGGCGCCGGTCTTTCGTGCCGTCTCGATCAGCGCGTCCAGCCATCCCGGACTGAATTCAAGATCGTTGTTGGCGATTGCCAGGAATTCCTCATCACCGATCGACCATGCCCTCTCGATCGCGCCCGCGTACCCCACGTTCTTCCCGAGGCGAACGACTTCGATCGGTCCGGGACGGTCGCGCATTTCGTCCGGGATCAGGGTCTCGGCAGGCACCAAAGACGCATTGTCAATGATCGTGATCGGAACGGTCGTGGGAATCGTCTTCCCTAGAGACGCAAGGCATCGCCTCAGAACATCCTCGCCCGAGTACTCGACCACCACGACTCGTACGGGGGGAGGGGAGATCGGGATCGGTTGCCGCGCCTGCATGTGTCTAGTTTAACTGCGAAACCGGATCAGGATCAATGCGCCGCCAGGTGAAAAGAACAAACCGGACAAGCGTCTCACTCGGGGGGATTCCAATTGACGGCATCAAGAATCGTGATGTCCTCGAGGTCCATGTCTCTGATCTGCCGCTCGATCTGGCCGTTCCATGACGGCGAGCATAGGATGAAAATCCTGTGGGACGGATCGTGCCTGGCAAGGCTGGGATACCGGATCGGATTTTCAAAGCCGGGATAGAGACGCCCGATTTTCGAGGAAGAACTGTCGAGAAGGGTCACATTCGACTGATCGGGAAGCATCTGCGCGATTGCCCCCGAGATATCGTTGGCCGGCCAGAAATAGATCTTGATCTTGCCCGGCCCGGTCGTCGTTGCCAGTTTCTGAAGGTAGCCGACGAGACTTTTGTAGCGGGCTTCCTTTCGCCGCCTTGACTCGATCCCTTCCCCGTATCTCTTTCTTGCTTCGTCGATGCGTGCGGATAAGCCGTCGCTGGATGCCTGCCCGATAGTCTCGTTGTCCCTTCGCATGCGGGCCACTGTCACAAACCCGAAGTGTCGGCTCGGCTTGTCCTCGCTCGCCGATAGAACCTCGAAACCCACACTCTCCAGCAGTGTCCGAAGGTGATACGGGGTGAAATGGAGCATGTGTTCCGGAAAAAGCGACTCCTCGGGGCAGCGGGAGAAATCCGGCACCTCGACTACCAGTGTGCCTTCGGGCTTGAGAAACCGCCTCACTTCGCCGAGCCACGAACGTGGCCGCGTGATGTGCTCGAGAACATAGTAGGCGACCGCAGCGTCACATCTCTTCTCAGTCGCGGCTTCAACGCCTCCGGAGCCGAAAATACCCTCCTGGGCGACGAGGTCGCTTGATTTCTCGATCGGATCTATACCGCTTGCGACATAGCCCTCACGATTCAGCCTTTCGACGAATTCGCCCGTGCTTGCTCCGATCTCCCAGACTGCATCGCCCGCACCGACATACCGCCGAATGACCCTGAGCCTTGCCTCGGGATCGAAATCGGGTTCGATACAGACCAGTTCGGACTCGCGCTTGAAGGCAAGCCTGTAGTAGTCATTCAGAAACTCGTCGTCGGGGATATTCCGGGAGAAAACGAACCCGCATGACCCACACAGCATGTCGTCATGGGAAAACTCGAAAAGGCTGCCGCGAGTGGGTTGGGCGAATATCCGTCTCCCAAGAAGCGTCAGGCTCTCGTTTTCGCCGCAGATGTCGCAGGGTTTCGGTTCCCGGCGGGCTTTTCGTAAGGGTGCTGTCTCCCTCATGGGACTGGCTTTCACCTGAAGGGCCTCAGGTCAGGACTTCGGTGCACATTATATGCGCTGAACGGTGAGAAAAAAAATTTTCGGAAAAATCCGCCGATGGGCTAAAGTCCTCGAAAAGCCTGCCGACAAAAGCATATACGGGACCGCGTGATCCCCGTACGCTTGTTGTTTCCCGGCGCTCCGGACGCCGAGGGGACATTGAAAAAGGAAGACGGTGGCAGAGTGGGTGGGGTGCCCCCTCTGAGGAGGTGAAAACCGAACCACCTGATGGAAGCGCAAAAAGCCGCTTCCATAAGGCTCATTGTGCGTTTTAGCACAGTGAACGATCGTTTCCGGGCCGGTCCGAGGGACGGATCCCGTCAGACCGAGCCCGCGATGCGAGGCATTTTCGGGCCTCGCCCACATTACTTACTCATTGTCTCAAGGAGGAGACTACATGAGTGTTCTGCAAATCAACCAGAACATTATCTCCCTGAACGCATTACGCAGTTTGGGGCAGACAAGCCGAGCATTGGCCTCAAACGTTGAGCGCCTGTCCACCGGCTTGAGGATCAACCGAGCAGCCGATGACGCTGCCGGATTGACCATATCTGAGCGCTTGCGCGCCCAGATTCGCGGTCTGAAGAGGGCCAGTCAGAACGCGCAGGAAGCCATCAGCCTTGTCCAGACGGCAGAAGGTGCCTTGTCTGAGACGAACGGCATCCTGCAGCGCATTCGCGAGCTGGCCATCCAGTCCGCAAACGGCATTCTGACTCAGAATGACCGATCCGAGATTCAGCGAGAGGTCGATCAGCTCGTTGACGAGATCGACAGAATCGCGGTCTCAACCCAGTTCAACTCGAAGACGCTCTTGAACGGTTCGGCCGCAGCGCTGACCAGCGTTGACGATCCGACCCGGACGAACCTGATCATCACGGGTGACGTCGGCAAGGGCGGCAACTTCACCATCAACACCACGCTGCTCGATGCGCCTACACTGGCGGCATACAAGAGCGACCACATGCACACCCTTGCGGGGGCCGACCGGGTCGGGATCATCAACGGTGAGGTCACCTACCTCAACAATGCTGATTTCCTGGAGGGCCACAGCAACGTCGGCCTCGCACAGATGGAAGTGCAGAGCCAGACTGCAAACGGTCGCTTGCTGGTTAGCGCCGGATCGGCGATTGTCAGCGTGGTCGGCACATCGGTTGCGGTTGGTACCGACGCGATCGGCGACGCCATCAACGCCCAGGAGATAACTCTCGGGACTGACCGCATCAGGATCGAGGGCTTCGATGTCAACGGCGTCACCGTCAATGCATCGCTGTTGATCACTACCGCCACCACCTATGCCAGCGTAGCTGCGTTCCTTCAGACTGCGCTCTTCAGCGCACCCGGCACTGATGGTTATGTCACAATGGGCGCAACGAACGGCAAATTGATCATTAGCGCCGCTGCGGGCGTGTCGGTCGTCATCTCGAGTCTGGTCTTCTCGGATGTCGATATGTCCGGAAGCAAGCTCGACCTTGATGTGGCTGCGTTCAGCCTTGTCGCCACCGGTGTGAGCTTCGGCGCGACTTTCGTCGACACGGTGTCCGCCGCAATTACGGCGAATTCCAACCGCGTCGTTGAGACCGTCACAGGCGGTGCGCCGTTTGCGCTCGGCGATGCGACCACGGGCGAGCTTGACGTTCGGTTCGGTCCGGATGTCACGACCGGATCAGACGAGATAATCATCAACAGAAGCGGCCAGAACGAGCTGCAGCAGTACGGTACCATCACCCAGACGTCCACTCCTTCGGGCTTCTACACCTTCCGTGTGTCGGCCCTTTCGGAGAGGACTTACAGGGTGACCAACGTCGACACCGGCAGCATCTCGAACACGATCTCGATCGCTCAGGCCGGCACCAGCGGGAATCTGGACCTCGATACGTTCCGGGGTCTGAGACTCGCATTCGATGCCATCCTGATAACGGGCGAGACGGGCATCATCCATACCAGCACGAACAACGTGCTGCCTGCTCAGAACACCACGCAGATGCAGTCGATCGCTGCGTTCGCCGCCAATGGTGTTTTCAGCGGCCGCGATTACGTTGAGATCGGTCTCGCTGCTGTCCCGCTTGGCCGCAGCACGACCGTCCTGATCAACAAGACCGACACTCTCGCCGACTTCATCGGCAAGATCAGCCTCGCGATCGCGAACCCGAACTCAACGCTGGATCTCAACCTCGAGTCCACCCTGACCGGCGGCGCTTATCCCGACCTGGTCCATTACAACCTCACCGGACCTGCCCAGGGCACGATCTCGATCACGAGTCCGTTGCCGGGCGTGGAGCTGGTGTTCTCCGGCGACGAGGGCATGATCAACGCGATGAGCTGGTTCCAGGTTGCGGACACGACCTACGCCAACTACCGGGTCAGCGTTCTCAACATCGAGACCGGAGCCCTGGTGGCGACCGGCGAGAGCAATA